>NZ_JAJCIA010000002.1 GCF_020554845.1 Blautia faecis
ACGCCAGTTGCTGCGGAGCCGCTGTTGGGATACCACCCTTGCAGTACTGGGCTTCTAACCAGCCGCCGTGAACCGGCGGTGGGACAATGCCAGACGGGGAGTTTGACTGGGGCGGTCGCCTCCGAAAGGGTATCGGAGGCGCCCAAAGGTTCCCTCAGAATGGACGGAAACCATTCGAAGAGTGCAAAGGCAGAAGGGAGCTTGACTGCGACACCGACGGGTGGAGCAGGTACGAAAGTAGGGCTTAGTGATCCGGTGGTATTAAGTGGGAATGCCATCGCTCAACGGATAAAAGCTACCCTGGGGATAACAGGCTTATCACTCCCAAGAGTTCACATCGACGGAGTGGTTTGGCACCTCGATGTCGGCTCATCGCATCCTGGGGCTGTAGTAGGTCCCAAGGGTTGGGCTGTTCGCCCATTAAAGCGGTACGCGAGCTGGGTTCAGAACGTCGTGAGACAGTTCGGTCCCTATCCGGCGTGGGCGTAGGATATCTGAGAGGAGCTGTCCTTAGTACGAGAGGACCGGGATGGACGGACCGCTGGTGTACCGGTTAGACTGCCAAGTCTACGGCCGGGTAGCCAAGTCCGGAAGGGATAAACGCTGAAGGCATCTAAGCGTGAAGCCCCCCTCAAGATGAGATGTCCCATTCGAAAGAAGTAAACCCCCTTGAAGACGACGAGGTAGATAGGGCAGGGGTGGAAGTGTGGTAACACACGGAGCTGACTGTTACTAATAGGGTGAGGGCTTGACCAACAATCGCAAGGTTTTGAAAAAGATTCTTGACAAATATTCCACAAGGATGTAACATGTATGTAGTTTTGAAGGTGCAAACCTTTATATTCCTCCTTAGCTCAGTCGGTAGAGCATTCGGCTGTTAACCGAAGTGTCGTTGGTTCGAGTCCAACAGGGGGAGTTTAATCGGAGCATGAAGCCCGATTTGATAAGGCTCCATGGTCAAGCGGTTAAGACACCGCCCTTTCACGGCGGTAACAGGGGTTCAAATCCCCTTGGAGTCATTCGCTTCGGCGAAGAACTAAATAATATGGTGCCATAGCCAAGTGGTAAGGCAAAGGTCTGCAACACCTCTATCCCCAGTTCAAATCTGGGTGGCACCTCTTAAAGCTCTTGATTTATTCAAGAGCTTTATTTGCGCACAAAATTCCGGTGCAAAATAGGTTTGGCTTGATCTGAAGGGGTGCGAGCTGCATTGAAAGTTCTGAACAGTTTCGAGGTGCAGTGCCGGAAGAAATTTTGGATTTGACGAAGGAGAAGAATTGAAATGAAAGAGGACAGACAGGACCTGACCACAGGCTCTATCTGGGGGAAAATGCTGCTTTTTAGTATCCCTCTGGTGCTGACCAACTTTTTGCAGGTGTTGTTTAATATGGCTGATATCGCGGTTATTGGTCAGTTTGCGGGCTCTTTATCATTGGGGGCAGTGGGATCCACTACTACGCTTGTAACTCTTTTTACGGGCTTTCTGATCGGTATGGGCGGCGGTACCAATGTTCTGGTGGCAAGATTTTTCGGAGCGAAGGATAAAGAAAGTACGATCAAGACGATACATACGGCTCTTTTGGTAAGTATGGCTGCGGGGATGATCGTACTGATCTTTGGACTGCTCTTTTCAAAGGGAATTCTGGAGCTGTTGAATACCAAGGAAGAACTTCTGGATGGTGCAGTACTGTATATAAGGATCTATTTTCTGGGAATGCCGGCAATGGCTCTTTATAATTTTGGTAATGCGGTGTGCAGTGCTTTTGGAGATACGAAGAAGCCTTTGTATTATCTGGGTGTAGCTGGTATTGTAAATATAGTATTGAATCTGTTTTTTGTAATTGTCTGTAAAATGGATGTGGCAGGTGTTGCAGCTGCAAGTATTATTTCCCAGTATTTATCTGCGTTTCTAATCCTCCGGGCTCTGGTAAAAGTGGGCGGGGATTATGCACTTCGTCTTTCCAAACTGAGGTTTGACAAGAGAATGGCAGGATACCTCATCCAGATCGGTCTTCCGGCAGGATTGCAAAACGGTATTTTTCAGGTGGCAAATCTGTTTATCCAGGCAGGCGTCAATACCTTTGATGCTACGATGGTGGCAGGTAATTCCGCTGCGGCAAATGCGGATGCTCTTTTGTATGACTCCATGGCTGCTTTTTATACAGCCTGCGGAAGCTTTATGGGGCAGAATTACGGTGCAGGGAAAAGAAAAAGAGTGCGAAACAGTTATCTGGTCAGCCTGGCTTATTCCTTTGGAATTGGAACCATAGGTGGTATTGCACTGGTTATATTCGGCAGACAGTTCCTGGGACTTTTTACCAATGATCCTGCGGTTGTGGATGCCGGAATGAAACGACTTACGATTATGGGTTTCAGTTATGGATTTTCTGCATTTATGGACAGTGCCATTGCAGCTTCCCGTGCTCTTGGAAAGAGTGTTATTCCTACGGTTATTGTAATTATAGGATCCTGTATTTTCCGAATGGTATGGGTAAATACGGTGTTTGCCCACTTTAAGACGATTCCGTCTTTATATCTGCTGTACATTTTCTCATGGGGAATTACGGCAGTGGTGGAAATTATATATTGGGTACATGTATACAGGAACACAAAAATCGGATAAAAAATCCCGGGCATACGTGCTTCATAAAGGAAGCTGTGCCCGGGTGTTTTTTGTCTGGAATTATGTGAAATTATTCAGCTGCTGTAACAGATGTAATGTGCGGGTTTACGCCCTCATACCAGTACAGGAAGCCTTCCATATCGATCTTATCGCCAATGTTCAGAGCTTCTACGGCTTTGTAAACATCGCTGTCTTTGTCACAGAGATAAGACTCTACTGTGAAAGTATAGGTTTCGCCGTTAAGGGAAACGTTGAAGTAAAGGTCATCTCCCTCAGAACCGGATCCATCGTAATTGTAAAGGTAAGCTACATCGTTTCCGTCAGCATCCTGTCCGGCAGCTTCTACGGTCATTCCCTTGAAAGATACCAGCTCGTTCTGATGATCGATCAGCTCGTCCTTACCAAGAAGATCTGTTACATCAAGCGGCTCTGCGATGTATTCGCCATCCTCAATCTCGAAAGAGGAAACATCTGCAACCTCAATCTCGCCAGACCATTCTGCCTTATATCCGGTTACTTTGATCTTGGTTCCCGGAACCAGCTTCTCATAGTCTTCTTCGGAGCATGGCATATTATAAATGAAGTATGCACCATCTTTGTCCTGGGTATAGAAGGTAGCTTTATCTTCCCACCAGGACTGCTTTGCCTGTACATAGGTCTCGATGGTAACTTCGTCATCAACAGCTGCTGCAAGGTATTCGTCATGGGTCATAACACCTTCGGATTTCACATCTGCATCTTCTGCAGTGCTGTCAGCTGCTTCTGTGTCATCAGCAGTTTCCTCTGCAGCAGTGGTATCCTCAGCCATAACAGCTGCCGGGAATGCAAATGTAAGAGAGAGCGCCATCAGTAATACAAGTCTTTTTTTCATAGTATCTCCTTTCTGGGTACGTAAATTCAGATGTCTGACAAGGTGAGTGTAAAGTCATCTGTCAAAAACGATTGTACACAATCACTTTTATTATAAACAAAATTATGGGGAAATCAAGCTTAAATATTACGCTTTTTTCGTTACTGTTCACTGGTAACGTTCCGCGAGGCGTTTTTTGTGAACAAAGTTCACAGAAAACCCGAGAATTGCGGCGCGAAATCATGCGAATGCATGATTTCTGTGCATCGCGAAGCGCGTTACTGTGAACGAAGTGAACAGTAACCTTTTTTCTTCTTTAATCGTTCAAGTAAAAGATAAAGAAGAATCAGACCCCAGACTACTGCCAGACTTCCAAGAAGAATTCTGGATTCTGCGGGAAGAGGTCCAAGCTCTTTTTTCCCGGAGGACTGCTCAGAAGAAATCTGATCCAGGTGATACAGGGAGGTAACATCGCTGTAAAGTTTATCAATATAGGCATCATCAATCTCCTGTTTTCTTCGGACAGATTTGGTCACGCTTTCAATCAGCTGTCCTGCAGCATCACGTAAAGAAGCGGAGCCGTTAAATACAGGGGTAACAAAAGTGTGCTCTACATTGTCAAGGAGCAGCCTGGAAGCTTTTATTTTTACATCGTAGTAAGTGGAATTGTCTTCCCCTTCCCTGGAAAGATAATCCTGATACTGGTCGGATTCCTGGGCTTTGCTGGTAACCGGCACATAACCTTCCGTTTCAGAATAAGCGGTCTGTACGTCATTTGTGAGCAGATACTGTGTAAAGAGCCAGGAGGCCAGCACTTCCTGAGGGTCTTTCTTATTGAAGATACATACAGAAGGTCCCTGTGAAATCATCTGCGGATTATCCGGGTCAAACTGTGGAATGGTCATAACCTCTGTTTCAAAATCCACCAGAGCATCAGAACTGATGTCCACAAGAGGGGCGTTTGTACCCATCCAGGTGGAGCCTGCTGTGGAATCTATGGCAAAGATACACTGCCCTGCATTCAGGAAGTTAGCCGGATAACTGGAAATTTTAAAAGTGGAAAAAGCACCGGTTTTTACATGCTCCGCGATGGTATCCAGCAGACTTGCCGTGGTGTTGTTAAAAAGCTGGATCTCTCCGCTGTCAGTGGAATATCCTGCATTTTTCTGCTTTAGCATTTCAATCATCATATTGTCTGTGGATTTGTCTATAAATGGAATCAGCACATTCTGATCGTTGACCTTGTAGGTTCCATCTGCATTTTGCGCCATGGCGGCTTCACTTACTTCCCACACAAAATCCCATGTGAGGGTTTCTGGAAGGGTGTATCCAAGCTTTTCCACATAGGTTTTATTTACATAGCAGGCTTCTGTGGAGCGCATGAAAGGCAGTGCATAATAGTGACCGGAAAAAGAACACTCCTGTAAAAAACGGGGAATGATCTCATCTTTTTTCACTGAGGCGAATTCAAGCTTATCACCGCCAAGTCCGTAGCTGGAATCTGCCATCAGATCGTCCAGAGGGACAACGGTATCGTTTCCTGTAAGGTAGGTGGCAATATGGTCCGGGTAGGTGATACATACGTT
Organism: Blautia faecis; assembly: GCF_020554845.1. GTDB lineage: Bacteria > Bacillota > Clostridia > Lachnospirales > Lachnospiraceae > Blautia_A > Blautia_A faecis. Next base: position 5,060 of record NZ_JAJCIA010000002.1, read on the forward strand.
CGGAGTGGTGCCTGTGGCGATGTTGGTGATTACATCGTTGTAGATTTTGCCGTAGTCCGTGTAAAGCCGAAGATCTACGGTGATATTGGGGTACAGGGCTTCAAAATCGGATATTGCCTTTTTATAGATTTCGGTCTGGGTTTTGTTTGTGTCGTTTTTGGCCCAGAAAGTGATCTCGTAATCTCTGGAGGTGTCAAATTCCCCGGGAATGGTAAAGGCACTTTGGTCCTTCGCGCCATGACAGCCTGTAAGCAGAGTCACAGAAGAAAGGGCAGCCAGGGAAAAAAGCAGGAAGGGCTTTTTGTGGAACGCTCCAGGATGTTTTTGTCTGAATAGTCTCATCCTTTTGTACCTCCTCTTGAAACTCCTGACATAATCTTGTTTCTGAAAAGCAGGAACAAAATGATCAGGGGCAGGGAAATCACAACTACCGCCGCCATCATAGCAGGGACATTTTCACGACCGAAACCGTTTTCGCGAATCTCCTGGATTCCGTTGGAAACCAGATAGTAGTTCTGGTCATCGGTGATCAGTCTTGGCCAAATGTAGGAATTCCAGCATTCGATCACCTTCAGGATAGCAATGGTGACCATGGTAGGCTTACAGATGGGAATCATCACCTTGCAAAGGTATTTCAGATCTGAGGTTCCGTCCACTTTGGCTGCACGGTAAAGCTCATCCGGTACCTGTTCGAAATTCTCTTTCAGAAGATAAATATAAAATACAGAGGTGACAGATGGCAGGATCAGCCCAAGGAAGGTGTTCCGCATATCCAGGTTGGTGATGGTCACAAAATTGGTAATGATCACAAGTTCGTTTGGAATCATCATCAGGGAAAGGAATAAAGTGAAAGCCAGATTTTTCCCTCTGAATTCAAGCCTTGCGAAAGCAAAGGCGGACAGTGTGATCACAACCATCATAATAGCAGTGGTGGCAACTGTGAAAATCAGTGTGTTCAGCAGATATTTTCCCAGGGGCACTGCTGTAAAGGCATCTGCATAATTCTGCAGGGTGGGCGTCAGTGTAAAGAAGGTGGGAATGTGCTCTGCGTTGTAGGAACTGTAGCTTTTTACAGAGGTAAGAAGCATCCAGTAAAAAGGAAACAGTACGACCAGAGCCCAGATGGTAAGCAGCAGGTAGACAAGGATGTTTCCCAGGGAATGCCGTCTGGCGGCAGTATGCTCCGATTTTGTAAACTGAGTGGTATCTTTTTCCATGTTTTCTCCTTTATGAAGACTAGTACATCGTTTTCGAAATAACTATACCACTCACTTGTCTGTGAATCCGATTGCACAGGCATAAAAGTCTCGGCGTAGCCCGCTACGCCTGCGTTTTTATGCCTACACACTCGAATCCACATCCTACGCGATTGGTGTAGTTATTTACGAAACGATGTACTAGAGCGTGTTTGAAAAAGGCTTTCTGTAAAATGTACGTCACAATTTGTGAGAGATTTTGCCCGAAAATACCTTTCAGATAAAGAGGGTGAACCTTCACCGTTACGAGTAGTATACATGTTTTTTGCTTACAAGCAGGTTTATGCAGGTGATTGTCAAAACAATAACAAACAGCAGGATCGCTGCTGCTGAGGCATAGGACGGGTAGCCGCCGCCATTTCCGTAAAGCATGTCGTAAACATAGCCTACGATGGTGTTCATGCCAGCTGCGTTTAAGTCTGTGCCAAAAAGGGCAACTGAATCGCTGTAAGCCTTGAATGCACCGATAAAACCAGTGATGATCAGATAGAAAACAGTGGGAGAGATCATCGGTAGGGTGATCCGGATAAAAATACGGAATCTGGAGGTACCGTCTACCCGGGCTGCATTGTAATAATTCTGGTTTACAGAAGCCAGGGCACTGGTAAGGATCAGTACCTTAAAAGGCATAACGATCCAGATGGTATAAATACATAATACCAGCATCTTCGCCCAGTATGGTCCGTCAATAAAATCTACAGGTCCCTGTCCAAACAGCTTCAGCACCAGGTTTATCAGTCCGTCGGAATAAGCGGTTTTTTTGAAAAGAATCATGAATACCAGTCCAACGGCCAGTGTGTTGGTTACATATGGCAGAAAGTAAATGGTCTGGAAAAGTTTTTTCAGAGCCTTCACAGAACTTAAGGCAACGGAAATCAGAAGTGCCAGCAAAGTGGAAAGGGGCACTGTGATCACAACCAGGATAAAGGTATTCCGGATCGCCTGGAGAAAATATGGGTCATGAAGGACGTAGGAATAGTTGTACATACCTGTCCCATAGTAAGTCTGGGAAGCGGAATTATAGCCCTCTTCAAAGGAATAGATAAAAACATCGATAAGAGGGTAGACCATGAAAATACCCAGAAAAAGCATAGCCGGCAGAAGGTACAGCCAGCCTTTGAAGTTTCGTTTGTTCATAGGAGCCTCCCTTTAAAGGTCGATCCGTTCACCAGTATCATGCCGGAACAGGAAGATCTTGTTTGGCTTGATGGAAAAACGGACGGTTTTTGCATCAAGCCGGATCTGGGTGTCAGAGCTGATGATGGAGCGGATCACAGGATTTACGGAGGATGCATGGGTGGAGACAACAGAGATGTCACGTCCCATTACTTCCATGCCTCCAAGCTGGCAGCAGAGCGCTCCCTTCTCATCGGGGATAAATCCCTCCGGACGGATTCCCACAGAAACCGGCTGGTCGGAGATCCCAGGTGTGAGAAGAACCGCATTTTCACCGATGTAAAGGCTTCCGCCACGGATCTGCCCCTCAAATACATTGATGGGAGGGGTACCAAGGAATTTGGCAACAAACAGATTTACAGGGCTGTCGTAAACGTTCTGGGGCTTCCCGATCTGTTGTACCACACCATCCTTCATGACTACGATCATGTCGGAAATGCTCATGGCCTCCTCCTGGTCATGGGTGACAAAGACAGTTGTGATCTTTGTAGCCCGCTGGATCTTGCGGATCTCTTCCCGGGTCTGGAGGCGGAGTCTGGCATCCAGGTTGGAGAGCGGTTCGTCGAGAAGCAGTACGCGTGGCATTTTTACAAGTGCACGGGCAATGGCTACGCGCTGCTGCTGACCGCCGGAGAGCTCGGAAGGACGTCGGTCCATAAGCTCTGTAATCTGCACCAGACGGGCTGCATTCTGAGCCCGCTCATCCATCTGGGATCTGGAAAGCTTGTCCTTTCCTTTCAGATTCTGAAGAGGAAAGAGGATGTTCTGCTTCACTGTGAGGTGGGGGTAAAGTGCATAATTCTGAAATACCATACCAACGCCGCGCCGCTCTGGGGGAAATGAAGTCACATCATCATCGCCGAAAAGAATTCTGCCGCTGGTTGGTTTCTCCAGGCCGCAGATCATATTCAGGGTAGTACTTTTCCCGCAGCCGGAGGGGCCGAGAAGTCCGATCAGCTGACCGTCAGGAACTTCGAAATTGAAATCGCTTACAGCTGTGACCGGCTCCTGAGCCTTTCTTCCACGGGGCGGAAACTGCTTTGTGAGATGCTCTAATACTATTTTCATAATTTCGCTCCTAAATGTTTAATAAAGGTAACTGTCCAGTACCTTCACAGTTACCCGCTTCGCACTGCAGCGGAAAGCCTTTTTCAAACATGCGCTGGATGTCGCTGGAGGCGACCAGCCGCAGGCGGAGAATCCTGCTTGCAGGATTCTGTTTTATTGGGATTTCTGCGAACTGCGTTCCAAAAAACACTTTGCAGAAAATAGCTGCTTAATAAAGTAATTATAGCGAATTTGCATGAGTTGTACAATGAAATTTGGAAAAAAAATCCTCCTGCCTGTCTGGCAGAAGGAAATAAGACTAAAGTATGTCTGAAAAATCATTCCCACAAATTGTGACGCATATCTTGCAGAAAGCCTTTTTCAGATACGCTTTAAGCTTCTGGATTGTCAGCAGAAGCGTTGTCAGAAGAAGCAGAAGCAGTATCTGTGTTATCCGTTTCAATGCTGTCAGGTGTGGAATCTGTACTGCTCTGAGGCATAAGTGCAAGCTCCAGGGAAGTATCTGAATAGAATGTATTTGCATTATACAGATAAAGTACTTCCTGAATTTCCTCTACCTGCATCAGTTCTTCCAGATCGTCATAGAAATAACGAGGGTCTACCATAACGATCTTGCGGTAGTAAGGCGCCAGGAAAGGGATCAGGCTGTTTGCGTAGGAGTCTTTGATCACAAGTAAGGTACGGTTTTCCTCTGTAGGAGTGGTGATCACAACCTTGCCATGGTTTCCATTAAAGAACATGGCGTATTTGTCTCTGGTTTCCAGCTTGCTGGTATCGTAAAAGCTGGCTGTTTTTTTCTGTTCGTCTACATAATTTACAACAGAGGAAGGAACCGAGTCATCTCTTGGAAGAAAGACATCCATTTCTTCTTTCTCAGAAGCACGGAAACCGCTTTTGGCAGAAAGGGTTCCCTGGAAGCTCATGGAAACCGGGAGCTTGTCGTAGGAGATGGAAGAAGAATCGATTCCAAGTACCTTTGCAAGCTGCATATAAGCAAAGTAAGCTCCCTGAGTAGTCCAGTGATGGTCTGTGTGGTAATAAATTCCATCATCCTTGTGCTGGGAAAGGGTGTCACGCACATCCACGAAAGTGACACCTGCCTTTTCAAGAGCAGCGGCAGTTGCGTCCAGATAAGGATTCTGGTCAGTGGCAGCAGCCAGGGCAGGGAGCTTATCTGAAAGGATATTCACGGCATTTGGCGCGATCAGCGCATACTGGGGAAGATCAGAATGCCTTGCTGCAAAATCTGTCATAGCGTTTACAGTACGGTTCAGACGCTCCTGGGAGGGCGCTGTAAAATCCTCCATCAGGTAACCGTTTTTGCCAAGAAAAACACCGTTTTCTTCCGTATTTCCAAGGATACGCTGGGCTGTGGCGCGCAGTGTGATCCACCAGTCACGAAGGAAAAACTGGTCATTTACATAGGTTTCATAACCATCCGCAAATTTGCCGGATGTGAGCTGTGAAACGCTGATAGCCGGACGGGAGGCCAGCACACGGTTTTCCTTCTGGGAAAAGCCCCGGTCCGGAACTAAAAAATTGATTATCAGTACTGCCAGGATGAAGATTCCGAAAAGGCATCCGGTCAGGTGACAAAAATAGCGGTATCCGTTTGGTTTCTTTTTCATGGGTCCTCCAATTAATATGGTACCAGTTCAGGGCTTTTTCAAATTTACTCTAGAACTGCTGATACATAAATGGTGTGTAGGAACTGTAGATCATATACGCAATACAGAGGAAAAACAGGATTGCGTTTATCACTGCGGCAAGGTAAGTATTGCGTCTTGCAAGGCGCTTGAAATACTGATAAAGCCCCGGACGGCAGCTGATCACGGAAATGATCATCAGGATCAGTCCGGATTTCAGTGCATACAGGGAGGCACGGTCTGCGAAGCAGGAAGCTCCAAATCCAAACATGGATCCCAGCATTTTTCCTATGGCTGCAGGTGTGGTCTGGCTGAAAAATACCCAGCCGATGATTACGGCAAACATGGTATATAAATTGCGAAGCCAGACAGGTGCTTTCTCAAGAAAACGTCCAAGAAGGAATTTCTCTGCCAGAAGAAGGAGACCGTAGTAAACGCCCCAGAACACAAAGTTCCAGCTGGCGCCATGCCAGAGACCGGTGAGTGCCCATACCACAAGGATGTTGCGGATGTGCCGGCCTGTGGAAACACGGTTGCCTCCCAGTGGGATGTAGATGTAATCGCGGAACCAGCTTCCAAGAGAAATATGCCAGCGGCGCCAGAATTCAGAGACGCTGGTGGAAATGTAAGGATAATCAAAGTTCTTGTTGAAATTGAATCCCAGCATTTGTCCAAGACCGATGGCCATATCGGAATATCCGCTGAAATCGAAGTACAGCTCCAGTGTATATGCGCCAATGGCAAGCCAGGTTCCCACAAAGGAGGTGGTACCGGAAGCCTGAAGGGTGGTGTACAGAGCGGAAAGATTGTCTGCAAGGAGAACCTTCTTGGAAAGCCCCTTGATAAAGAGCTCTGCACCTGCACCCAGGCGCGTAGTGTTTATACTGCGGCGGCTGATGGATTCCGAAATGTCAGTGTAGCGGACAATGGGTCCGGCAGTCATGTGCGGAAACATGGTGCTGTATACGGCATATGGGAAAAATCCCTTGCAGGGTTCTGTTTTTCCCATATAGATATCCAGGATGTAGGACAGATTCTTAAAGGTATAGAAAGAAAGTCCGATGGGCAATGCAAGCTGCGGATAGGTAAGCTTCAGTCCTGTGACACCGCTGATGGTATCAAGAAGAAATCCCCAGTATTTGAAAAATCCCAGGATCAGAAGGTTGATCACTACTACGAAAATAAGGTTTCGCTTGCGGGACGGATCTTCATCGGTTATTTTCCCAAGCTCTTTGCCCATGTAATAATTGAAAAAGCTGGAAAACAGCATAAGAACCAGATAGGTAGGATCTCCCCATGCATAAAAGAAAAGGCTTCCTGCGAAAAGTACCGGATTACGAGCCCTGGCCGGCACGAAATAGTAGATCAGCAGAAATATGGGAAGAAAACAAAATATAAAAATTACACTGTTAAATACCATAACGTCAATTCTCCTATATCATGGATAATAAAGCCTGGCGAAGTTCCTGGGCGTTTTCACCGCAGAAATACCAGACATAGGCACCGCGCTTTTCTACAGAAGCTTCTCCGAGAAGTGCCATCTGATCAGTTCCATAGCCTTCGAAAATGTTCTTCTGACTTTCAAGATGAGCCTGAGCTGCTTCTAAATAGGCGCTTGCCTCAGAAGAAGAATTAGCCTTAACTACCAGAACTTCGTCTACAGACATGGGGGAGGCTGCTTTACGGAAAAAGTAGCTGTCTATGTCATTCTCATCAATCTGATAAAAACGGCGAAGACCGGAAACCCCTGGCTCACTAAGGTCCGTAACACCGGAAACCTGTTCAAGGGCAGCAGATATTTTGTCCATGGACACGTCTGCTGCGTAGTCGGACACATAGAGACGTCCCAGATAGACAACCAGGAAAATCACCATGACGGATTTTATGATAAGGGAACCGGTAAGCTTGAAATCAGAAAGGATGCTGGTTCCCTGCTTTTTATTTTTCTTCAGATTGCCACTCAGTTTGCCGGAAAAATCTGAGAGGATATTTCGTTTGGTATTCAGCTTCATACGAGACCTGCCCTTTCTGCCATATAAGTAAGCCATTTGGGGTAGTAATTGTAAACCATATGCTCACCATCCGGCTCATACATGCTTTCGTCTACAAGGAATGTATCGTCTATAAAAGTGCATCCCATTTCGTCACAAAAGTCCCTGAGTGCCTGATTAAAGCTGTCATAATAAGCAAGAGCAGGACTTTGGTCGATGGCGCTTTGCTGGATGGGAAGAATGCTGTTGATGTAAATGGCAGTATCCGGAAGAGCGTTCTGGATCTGTTTCACTTTCACACGGTAGGCGTCAATAAAAGCAGAGGAATCACCATTGTAAATTTCCAGGTCATTTGCTCCAAAGGACAGGAAAAATACGCTTGGATTCAGACTGATGGCGGTATTGATCTGGTCATCTGCATCGTCAATACGAAGTCCCAGCTTGGCAACTACAATACTGGTGTCAAGAAAACCATATTCTGCAATGGATTCTGTAATAGAGTCCCCTACAATAACAGTTCCCTGAAATGCCTGTTTAATTTGTACATCTGTGAGAATATCGCCAAGAACACCCTCCTCTGAGTCCGATCCGGTGGGCTTTTCTTTCTCGGAAAGTGCACGGATCTCATCCTCTATACTGGAGATATCGGCTGTTTCAAGCTTCTGAAGACGTTCAACTGTTTCCTGACATTGTTTGTCAGTATTGCCTGAACGAGAGCAAAAAAAAGCTACCCCTGCAGCCAGCACCACGACAGCTGGGATAACGGCAAGAATGGTTTTGTTGTTTTTAATATTTTTCAAAATTTAATTCTCCGATAAAAAATTAGATATAATGGAACTGTTCCCTGTTTGAACAGTTACGACATAATTCATTTTCCTTCGACATTCATTATAATACCACAGGGAAAAACTTCAAGTATAAAAATGGATTTTTTATATAGGAAATTATACTCTTTTTCCGGCTTTTTGTGGACGAATTTCACGAAATAGTTTATACTGTCCAAAAAGAACCGGAGGATAACAGGAGGTTAAATGATGGAAGAGAAGAAAAGCAAAATTTTAAGAGGACAGATTCCAACATCTGTATTTTATATTCTTTTTGGACTGTGTCTGGCATTGATGCCTGTAGAAACGGTGAACGTTCTGTGCAAGGTGGTATTTGGGCTGTTTTTGATCGGAGCCGGTGTTTATCACATTCTGATCTTTGTTCTGGAAAAGGATAATTCTACCATATTGGATCTTTTTTCCGGTGTGATCGTGTTGGTGATCGGTATCTTTTTGTTTATGAATCCAACTGTGGTTGTGAAACTGCTGACTCTTATGCTGGGAGCTTTTATTCTGGTGGACAGCATCTGGATGATGCGTGGCAGTATGAAACTGAAGAAGCGCGGGCAGGGCGTTTGGAAGGCATTTCTGGTTGAAAGTCTGATTTTTATAGGACTTGGAGTGCTGATCCTTGTAAATCCATTTTCTGAAATCAGGATGACCGTGCAGATTTCAGGATGTATTTTTGTGGCGAACGGAGTGCTGGATATTATTTTTTATCTGATTCTGAAACACGGGCTGAAAAAAGAGATTCAGGATGGATCAGCAGGTGATGGAAAGAATGAGGATAAAGTGACAGATGCTGATGTAGCTGTGAAAGAAGCTGAAACATTGGACTCAGGTTTTGAACCTGCGAAGAAGGTGGACACTGAGACAGTCGAAGCTGGTGCTGAAAATACAGGTGCTCAGGAAGAGCAGGCAGATCAGGCGGATCAGGAAGAACAGGCAAATCAGGAAGAACAGACTGATCAGGAAGAGCAAACCGATTTGGAAAAGCAGGCGGATCAGAAGCCGGAAGAAGAGGAAATTCTGGAGGAATGGAAGGATTGAAGCGGAACATTGTGATCATGGATTTTTCTGGAATTTACCAGGAAGAGCAGTTCTATGAGGGAGAACAGGTTTCCTGGATAGACCTGAGTGATATTTCAGGAACCAACTGCTACTGCGATGGAGATGCCCAGGCGCAGATTTTGGAACGAATGGAAAAATATCCGGTTTCCGGAATTTATTTTATTGATTCCGGAAATTATCATTATATGAGCAGAATCGGGATCGGGCGGGTGAAAGAGCCCTTCAACCTGCTGGTATTTGACAATCATACAGACATGCAGCTTCCTGCTTTCGGAGGGCTTTTGTCCTGCGGGGGCTGGATTGCAAGTGCACTGGAAGAGGTGGAAAAGCTTCAGGAGGTCTGGCTGATCGGGCCGGATGAGGAAGCGTATGGGCAGGTGGAAAAACCCTTTAAGGACAGAGTGCATTTTTTGTCCAGGGAGAGGCTGGCTGAGGCAAGGTCGCATATGGCTGAGAAAAAAGGTTCTGAGGAAGAATTGATCAGAAGCTTGGAAATTCCTGCAAATATACCGCTGTATGTCTCAATTGATAAGGATGTGCTCTGCCCGGAGGAAGCAGCCACTACCTGGAGCCAGGGGGATATGACTTTAGAAGAGATGCTGAAAGTACTTCTGGCATTGTGCTCTCATTTTGAAAAAGAGAATGGAAAAATCCTGCAGGTGGATATCTGCGGGGAATGTGATCCGGATAAGAGTATGGAAAGTCCTAAAAATGATCATGCAAACAAGGAACTTTTAAGGTTCTGGAAAAAATGGTTTTGAGTGGAGAGAATAATTTATGAAAAATGAACTTCTGCGGATTGGTCCATTTACGATCTATGGGTACGGACTGATGATCGCCATTGGAATTCTGTCAGCTTATTTTACCGGAGAATACAGGGCAAAAAAGCGGAAACTGCCATATGAACACGTTTTTTATCTGGTGGTATGGTGCGTAGTGGGAGGATTTCTGGGCGCCAAGATCCTGTATTGGATTACAGAATGGAAAAGTATCCTGGAAAATCCGGGGTTCCTGAGTGCTACTCTGACCGATGGCTTTGTGGTATTTGGTGGAATTGTTGGTGGAATTTTCACGGCGTATGTATATTGCAGGGTGAAAAAACTGGATTTTCTGAAGTTTTTTGATACGTTAATGCCTTCTGTAGCGCTTGCACAGGGATTTGGAAGAATTGGGTGCCTGCTGGCAGGATGCTGTTACGGAAAAGAAACGTCCGGTGCTTTTTCCATTACGTTTCATACGTCTGCTTTTGCACCAAATGGGGTGGCGCTGGTTCCTACGCAGATTTATTCCAGTATTCTTGACTTTCTTCATTATGGTTTGCTGCTCTTGATTTTGAGAAGCCAGAAAAAAGATGGAGAGACAGCGGCGGCGTATCTGATTTTTTATAGTGCAGGAAGATTTGTGCTGGAGTTTTTCCGCGGAGATCTGGCAAGAGGAAGTGTGGGAGTACTTTCTACGTCGCAGTTTATTTCGGTCTTTACATTTTTGGCAGGAATTGTGCTTCTGATACAGAGGAAACACGCTCTAGAGCGTGTTTGAAAAAGGCTTTCTGCAAGATGTGCGTCACAATTTGTGGGAGATTTTGCCCGGATGAGGGCGTCGTAGCGGGCTACGACAACCGAATTCGGGTGAAATATACCGCAAAGTGGGGCGTGCAGATTGCAGGAATGATTTTTCAAACAGGTTCTAAGTCATTGAAATGAAAAATAAAGCATACTCTTAAATGAAAAAGCTTTAAGGGGCAGTTATGGGAAATAAAGACGCGGGCAATTTGAGTATGCAGGAGTCAGTTTCACCGGCACAGAACGAGATGTATGCGGATTTTATTGTAAAATATATGGACGATTTTCAGGAAGACCTGGGCGATGTCCCAGGTTTTAGTTTTCAGAAAATAAACGGAATTTACGGGGTAGTTTATGCACCCTTGACAGAAATTGGAAGGTGGAATATCAATACGTATTCCTACAGTTCTATTCCAAAATGTTATACGCATATGGATCTTGGAGGCCTTAGTGCTTCCGGAATTACCCGGCTTCAGGAACAGCCCTACCTTCAGCTGAAAGGAAGCGGAACAGCTGTTGCGGTTGTGGATTCCGGAATTGACTATCGGAATCCGGTTTTTCAGAACGAAATGGGCAGCAGAATCCTTTGCATCTGGGACCAGACCTTAGAGGGAGATGGGAAAGAAGTGCCTTATGGTCGTGTCTTCTGGAAAAAGGATATTGATCAGGCACTGGCTTCCGGAAATCCTCTGGAAATTGTGCCCTCTGTGGATACGGATGGCCATGGAACCAGAATGGCTGCTATTGCGGCTGGAAATTATTTTCCTGAGGAGAATTTTTCTGGAGCCGCACCAGAAGCCATACTGATCATTGTGAAAGTGAAGCCTGCGAAAAAATATCTCCGGGAGTTCTATCTTTTCCCTGCAGAAGCGGAGCTTTTCCAGGAAAATGACATTATGATGGGAATGGATTTTGCAGTGCGAATTGCGAATGACAGAAGAATGCCTCTTTCTCTGTGCCTTGGAATTGGCAGCAGCCAGGGAGCACATATCGGGAAAAATCCACTGAGTCTTTATGTGGATTATATTTCCCAGTATTCGCTGATTTCAGTTTCTGTTGCAGCTGGAAATGAGGGAGCGGCAAGACATCATTACGCAGGCCGCCTTACAGAGAGAGAAAACCAGGCATTGGCGGAGCTTCGCGTTGGAAACAAGGAGCCAGGATTTACCATGGAATTCTGGGGCGAGCCGCCAGAAATTTATAATCTTTCTTTGCAGTCTCCTACAGGGGAAATTCTGGATATCAGCGCTTCACTGGGGGCGGTGACGCAGGAATTATCTTTTGTCTTTGTGGAAACAAGGGTGAAGGTAAATTATGTTTCTATTGAGAGGCAGACCGGATATACGCTGGTATATTTTCAATTTATCCAGCCGGTACCTGGAATCTGGCGTATTTTTGTTAGAGGAAGAGATGGGCAGAATGTAGGATTTCATATGTGGCTGCCGGTTCAGGGGCTGATTTCGGAGGAAACCTATTTTCTGGAACCATCGCCTTATAATACAGTGACGGCACCTGGAGATTCACTGGAGAGTATTACCGTGACTGCTTACCAGTATCGTGACAACAGCCTGTATGTCCAGGCAAGCAGAGGCTTTATGCCGGATGGAAATGTAGTTCCACAGGTAGCAGCCCCAGGTGTCCAGATCCGGATACCCCTGTTAAACGGTCTTTACGGAAATGCCTCCGGCACCAGCCTTTCTGCCGCTCAGACTGCCGGTGCGGCTGCACTTCTGTTCGAATGGGCGGTGATACGTGGGAATCAACCCTATTTTACCGGCTCGAGTGTGAAAAATTATATTACACGAGGGGCGGAGCGTGAAGAACGGATGCAGTATCCCAATCGGGACTGGGGATTTGGGAGAATGGATCTTTATCATACATTTGAGTTATTGGCGTGATAAAAAATTTGATAAAACTTGACACAAAATATTGATTCTTTGTATAATAAACCCATAAAATACGGAGAAATATATACGAAGAATGTTTTATCAGAGTGATTAGAGCGTGTTTGAAAAATCATTCCCGCAATCTGCACGCCCCACTTTGCGGTATATTTCACCCGAATTCGGTTGCCGTAGCCCGCTACGGCGCCCTCATCCGAGCGAAATCTCCCACAAATTGTGACGCACATCTTGCAGAAAGCCTTTTTCAAACACGCTCTAGGACGGACATAAGAGAAAAGCTGTGAAAATAATCTGATTTAAAAGGAGAAGAATATGAGCCTGAAGATTGAAAAGAAAAATGAAGGAACAAAAGATACTGTAATGCTGTCAGGAAGACTGGACACAACCACAGCTCCTGAATTGGATGTTTTTGCAGAGAAGGAACTGGCAGATACACAGGAACTGGTGCTTGACTTTGCAGATCTGGAGTACATTTCATCTGCTGGTCTGCGTGTGCTTTTGAAATTGCAGAAGGTTATGAATAAAAAAGGAAGTATGAAACTGATCCATGTGGGAGAAGTTGTAAAGGAAGTCTTTGAGATTACAGGGTTTACGGATATTTTAACAATAGAGTAACACGCGTTGCAGGTCTGGCTGGTTTTAGGGGGCAGAGAACTTACCATGTGAGGAACCGGTTCAGCGCGCATGTAAATAAAGGAATTCTGTGTTTAGTGCAGGATTCTTTTTTACATAGTTCAGGAAAAAAAGGTATGGTCGCCAGACGGGATGGAAACAGAAGCCTTGGTAGCGTATGTGAAAGGAGCTGTGAAATTTGAAAAGTATTACAGTGGAAGCAAAGATAGAGAATGTGGATAAAGTCACGGAATTTGTAAATGAAGTGCTGGAAGAAAAGGATTGTCCGTTGAAGGTTCAGATGCAGCTGGATGTTGCCATAGATGAGATATTTGGAAATATTGCTTATTATGCTTATGGGAAGGGCAGCGGAAATGCCACAATACAAATTGAAATGGAAGATAATCCGCCGAAAATCACATTGATTTTCATAGACCAGGGAACCCCTTATAATCCACTGGAAAACAAAGATCCGGACATTACACTGGACATTGAAGACAGAGAAATTGGCGGACTTGGAATTTTCCTGGTGAAGAAAACCATGGATGAGCTTTCTTATGAATACGTTGACGGACAGAATATTTTAACCATGAAAAAAGAACTGGCATAAGATAAAAAAACGAAACAGATAAATGTTTACAAAAAAAGGCTGGCTTTTTTGTGAATATTACATCCAAATATTTTGAGCCAACCTAATTGTTTTTGTACGCCTTATTTGGTATACTGTATAAAACAAAAGAAAGCAGGAAAATATTATGAAGAGAGGCAGTATTTTTGAAACGGATGGTATCCCGCGGATACAGGAAGCCCTTCCTCTTGCGTTGCAGCATGTTGTTGCAATGATCGTGGGATGTGTCACCCCTGCCATTATTGTGGCAGGCGCAGCAGGGCTTGAGAATAAGGACCAGGTCATTCTTATTCAGGCAGCTCTGGTAGTTGCTGCGCTGTCTACCTTGCTCCAGCTTTTTCCCATTGGGAAGAAGTACAGGATTGGTTCAGGACTTCCCATCATTATGGGTGTCAGCTTCGCATATGTACCAAGTATGCAGGCCATTGCGGACGGGTACGGAATCGACACCATTTTGGGAGCCCAGATTGTAGGCGGTGTTGTTGCCGTTATCATGGGCATTATGGTAAAAAAGATCAGAGTATTTTTTCCTCCATTGATCACAGGAACAGTGGTATTTACCATCGGACTTTCCCTGTATCCCACTGCGATCAACTACATGGCTGGTGGAACCTCTAATCCGGATTATGGCTCCTGGCAGAACTGGCTGGTGGCTTTCTTTACCCTTGCTGTGGTAACAGCCCTGAACCACTTTGGAAAAGGAATCTGGAAGCTTTCTTCTATTCTGATCGGTATGCTGGCCGGATATGTGGTATCCATTCCATTTGGGATGGTGGATCTTTCAAGCGTGGGCAAGGCAAGTGTGTTCCAGGTACCACAGCCGTTGCATTTCGGAGTGCATTTTGAGATTTCTGCATGTGTAGCCATCGGACTGCTTTTTGCAATTAATTCGATTCAGGCAATTGGTGACTACTCTGCAACTACCATCGGTGCTATGAACCGGACGCCAAAGGATTCAGAGCTTCAGGGTGGTATTGTAGCTTATGGTATTACCAATATTCTTGGAGCCCTGTTTGGAGGACTTCCAACTGCAACCTACAGCCAGAACGTTGGTATTGTCACCACGACCAAGGTTATCAACCGCTGGGTTCTGGGGCTGGCAGCTGCTTTTCTTGGAATTGCCGGATTTGTTCCGAAATTTTCAGCACTTTTGACCACGATTCCCCAGTGCGTATTGGGTGGTGCTACAGTTTCCGTATTTGCATCTATTGCTATGACAGGTATGAAGCTGGTGGCTTCTGCAGAAATGGATTACCGTAATTCCTCCATTGTAGGTCTGGCTGCAGCACTTGGTGTGGGTGTTTCCCAGGCAAATGCAGCACTTGCCACACTTCCTGCATGGGTGACTACCATTTTCGGAAAATCTCCGGTTGTGCTGGCGACGATCATAGCAGTCTGTCTGAACCTGATCCTGCCCAAGGCTAGGGATGAGGAGAAAGAAGAGAAAATTCATGACAGCCAGGTTCAGGAGAAACTGGAAGAAGATCATAAGATGTTTGGAAATGGTCAGGAATAAGGCAGAAGGAATCATGGATTTTTGCTGATTGTGTGAAAAATAAAGAAAAAGTAAGAACTCCTTTGTTCTGTAAGATCAGTTAGAGCCTTTTTTAAACACGCTCTAACTGATCTTATAGAGAAAGGAGTTCTTTTCTTTTTCGTGAGCCACAAGAAAAACATGTAGAATATGTTTCGCCCTGTTTAAATCATGATACAGTATAGGGGATTTTCTGCCGGCTCTGAACTCAGAACGGCGTGGTTATTTTGTTACTGTTCACTGGTAACGTTATTTTCTGTATACGCAGACCGGAAGTCCGTCTTCGCCCATAGGCAGCTCTACATTTCCCTGAATCAGCGGACGTGCATAATGAATGAAATCCTCTGTCACATCAGAACCGTCCTGGTTGATCCAGGAAAGGGGAACGGTTTTTTCCTCATTACAGATTTCATTGACATCCTCAAGTCCACATCTCATCTGGTAAACGCCCTCAGAGGTCTCCTGACGGATGAAAGATACCATTTTTCCAGTTTCGCCTTTCAGTGCAGCCTGAACGCCGAAAATACCGGCTGTAATGGCCTCCTGGCGGTCCGTGTCAGAGAGCATGGAGGTACTGCAGCGCTGGCTTACATTCAGTTCAATGGAGCGGGCTTTCACGCCAAGTCGGCTTCGCACCAGGTTTTCCAGATATTTGCCGCAACCTGCCAGCATTTTATGACCAAAAGTATCGGTGCCTACAGAATTGTCATATTCGCAGATAAAAGTTCCTTTATTATCATGAATGCCTTCAGAAACGCAGACAACAACATTACAGTTTTTTTCGAAGCAGGCTTCTGTTTTTTTCAAAAATTCTTCTGTATCAAAGGCTGTTTCCGGAAGATAAATAAGAAGCGGGTTATCGCCGATATATTTGCGGGCGAGAGCGCTGGCCGCTGTGAGCCACCCGGCATGACGTCCCATGATCTCTACGATGGTCACGGATTTTTTCTCATAAACATTGGCATCCAGGGTGATTTCACGGACTGTGGAAGCCACATATCTGGCAGCACTGCCAAATCCAGGAGTGTGGTCAGTATGCACAAGATCATTGTCAATGGTCTTCGGCTCTCCGATAATGCGGATGTCACTGCCAATCATGGCTGCGTAGCGGGAAAGCTTGCTCACAGTATCCATGGAATCGTTGCCGCCGATGTAGAAAAACCAGCCGATATTCATCTCCTCAAATTTGCGGAAAAGCTCCGGATATACCGGATCTTCCAGAGATTCCGGAAGCTTATAGCGGCAGGAACCCAGGTAAGCGCCTGGGGTGTAGGTAAGATATTCCAGCTTTTCTCCGGGAAGTGCTTCTTCAAAGTCAAGGATGGTGCCCTTCAGAAATCCTTCAATACCGTTTATCATGCCATAAACATGTCCGATTTCTTCTTGTTTTATGCCCTCAGAAACTACACCATAAAGGCTGCTGTTGATAACTGCAGTAGGTCCGCCGGATTGTCCGACGATCAAGTTCTTTTTTTCCATTTTAATGAAACCTCCTGTTGTTCTTAGCGCCTGTTTGAAAAAGGTTTTCTGCAAAATATACCGCAAATTGTGACGCGCATCTTGCTGGAATGATTTTTCAAAAACACGCTTTGGTATTTTTATTATAACAGGAGAGAGCGTATGTGGCAAATGAGAAAAATACGATTGTGGGAAAAGGCAGGATGGATTATAATAAGAAGCAGGGAAACTGCAAGAAAGCTGGGATTATATATGGAAAAAGAGCGTGATATGCGGTATGAAAAATTCCAGACAACAGGACAGGAGCGGATTCGGCTTGCCTGCGCATTGGAAGGATTTTTTTTAGCAAATAAGTGCGAAGAAGAGAAAAAAACTGCCTATGGCCAGTATCTGAAGCGAAGAATCCGCCCTGCTATGGAAGCTTTGATCCGGGAAGAGAATGTGGGGAAAATGGAGCTCTTGAAGAGTTTTGGCTGGTTTGGAGCAGAAGAACTGGAGAATTTTATCTGTACTGCCAGAAGAGAGCGAAAGCTGGAGAGCCTGGTGTGGCTGATGAGGTTAAAGGATCAGAAATACGGATATAAAGAGAAAAAATTTGACCTTTAGCAGGAAAGAAAGCGGAACTATGCAGGATAATAAAGAAAGAAAAATGTCTGAAAATACAGGCAGTTTCATAAAGAAAAAAAGGCAATACCAGGAAATGGGAATGAAAATCCTGCATATCTGCAGGAGTGAAATCTGTGCAAGATTTCCATTTTTTTCTTATGCATCAGCAGCCCTTTCGGCGGTCGTGGAGACAAACATGTTTCCGCGCAGCATGGGAAATGAGAGCTATTTGCAGTCCTGGAACCATGGAATTGGAACTGACGGTGAGAGGATAATAGCAGACCCTGTATTTCTGATCTATACGTGGGCAGAGAATCCAGAAAGGCTGAAAAGAGGCTGTCTGCACATGTTGTTTCACTGCCTTTACCAGCATCCTTTTTCTGACAAAAAGATGGAAGAAAGATTGTGGAATGTGGCTTGTGATCTGGCTGTGGAGCTTCTGATCTGGCAGAATATTCCGGAAAATTTATGGCAGTATCCGTCAGAAGAACTGCAAAAAAGAAGACAGATTTTTGAATTTATAGAGGGCAGAAATTGCTCTGCACAGGTACTTTATCAGCTTCTGAAACAGGAAAAACTCCCTTTTAATATTGAAGAGCTGGAATCTCTTTTTTCCTTTGATGATCATTCCCTGTGGAGTGTAAATCCATGGAAAAGGGAACAAAAACGGAGCAGGTGGGAAAAGATTCTTACATATACCACCCTTGGAAGGGAGCGGCAGAAGCATCGGATCGGAGCAAGTCCTGGAAGTAAAGAAGAGGAATTGGAAGAACTGTACAAAAGCCGATATGATTATCGGAAATTTCTCCGAAAATTTGCTTTTCCCAGGGAAGAAATCCAATTGGATGAGGATAGCTTTGATTATATTTTTTATAATTTTGGAATGGAGCAATATGGAAATCTGCCGCTGATCGAGCCGTTGGAATACAAAGAAGTGAATCGTCTGGAGGAATTGGTGATCGCCATTGATACCTCTGGTTCCTGTTCCAAGGAGCTGGTTCGGAGATTTCTTGGAGAGACTTACCAGATCCTCAGTACCAGGGAGAATTTTTTTAAGAAAATGAAAGTATATATTGTCCAATGTGACTGTTGTATTCAGTGGTACCGGGTGATCCATTCAGAGGAAGAGTGGAAAGAATATATGCAGAAGATAACCATACAGGGACGGGGAGGAACCGATTTCAGGCCTGTTTTTGAACTGATCAGAAAGGAACAGGAGAAGCGGGGATTGCGGAATCTGAAGGCTTTGATCTATTTTACTGACGGAGATGGGATTTATCCGAGACAGAAACCGGATTATGAAACGGCCTTTGTATTTGTGAAAAAGACGGAAAATATGAAACTTGTGCCGGACTGGGCTTATAAACTGGTTATCGGCGAAAGGATAAAAATATGAATATCAAAGACGCAAAAAATGAGATTATCCATACCCTTGCTGCTTATCTGAAAAAGGACGGGAATGGAGTTTATACCTATCCTTTGGTACGGCAGCGCCCGATCCTTCTGATCGGTCCGCCGGGAATCGGGAAAACTGCTGTTATGGAGCAGGTTGCAGCCGAATGCAAGGTGGGCTTGGTGGCTTACACCATCACGCATCATACTCGTCAGAGTGCAGTGGGACTTCCCAAAATTGTGACCAGGAATTACGGTGGTATGGAAACAAATATAACAGAATACACCATGAGCGAAATTATTGCTTCTGTGTATGAGTACATAGAACAAACGGGAAAAAAGGAGGGAATCCTCTTCATAGATGAGATCAATTGCGTGTCAGAGACGTTGGCCCCGGCTATGCTGCAGTTTTTGCAGAACAAGACCTTTGGAACCCATAAGGTACCGCAGGGATGGATTATTGTAGCTGCTGGCAATCCGCCTGCATACAACAAATCTGTCCGGGAATTTGACATTGTTACGCTGGATCGTGTAAGAAAGATTTCCATACAGGCAGATACAGATGTATGGCTGGAATATGCGGGGGAAAAGGGCATACATGGCGCAATTTTGTCCTATCTTTCCCTTAAAAAAGAGAATTTTTATATAGTGGAAAATACAGTGGATGGCAAGTTTTTTGTGACTGCCAGAGGTTGGGAGGATCTTTCCGAAATCCTGAAAAGTTATGAGGAACTACAAGTGGAAATCGGAGAGGAACTGATTGGAGAATTCCTTCAAAAAGAGGAAATTGCAAGAGATTTTGCCGGTTATTACAGACTGTATGAGAAGTATAAATCTGATTATCAGATACAGGAAATTCTTGATGGAAATGTAATTTCCGGGCAATTGAAGACTTGTTGCGATATGGGAAAAAAAGCATCTTTTGAAGAACGCTTTACTGTAACTGAAATGCTTCTTGAAGCTGTGACAGAAAGAATTTCAGTTTTTCAGAAAATAGATGAAAAGACAGAAAAACTATACGAAAATCTTAAATTGCTGAAGATTTTTTTGCAGGAAAAGAACAGTGTAGAAGCTATGGAACAGTTTGTTGCTTCCAGAAGAAAAGCACTAGATGCGAAAATCTGTTCAGAGCTTCTGACAGCAGAAGAAGCTGCCAGGGAAGAGGAACAGATCAGAATTCTGGAAGAGTATTTTTTCCAGTTGAAAGAGCTGCATATTTCTGACGTGGCAGAAGGAATAGAACAAATCGGCGAAAGGTTTGGCAATGTTTGCAGATTACGAAACGAGAAACTTGAGGAAACGAAGAAGATGCTGGAACAAGCCTTTTCTTTTCTGGAAGAGTGCTTTGGGGAAGGGCAGGAATTGCTGTTGTTTGAAACCGGACTGACAGGAGATGACAGATGCAGTATTTTCATCTCTCAGTATGGCTGTCCTTCTTATTTTAAACATTGTGAACTTTTGCTTTACAGCAAAAAAGAAAATGAGCTGAGGAAAGAGTGCAGGGATTTGCTGGAAGAATAAGTGAAGAATGTAGGAATTACTGATGCTGAAGGTATGACGTGTATAATACTCTGAGCACGAAATCATGCTTTGCATGATCTCGCGCCGCAATTCTCGGGTTTTCTGTGAACTTTGTTCACAAAAAACACCTCACGGAATGTTACCGGTGAACAGGAACTGTTGCTGTTCACTGGTAATATATCCTGAGACAGAGGTTGCAGGAAAATTTTATAGCCTATATAATATAGAGAGACTTTAAAAGTTTTATATATGCGAAACTTCAGATTATGTGAATGATATTGGTAGAAGGAGGTTGCCATGAGCGAAGATAAGAAACCCCAAAAGAAGAAAAAAGCAGGAGATATATTTCTCACAATTGTACTGATTGCTGCAATCTGTATATTTTGCTACGCGGCATACAATCTTTATCACATTTATACAGAGTATAAGAAAGGCTCAGATGAGTATAATGCGATTGCCCAGATGGCGGTGACAGAGCGTGATCCGGATCAGGACAGTACCAGTGAAAGTGAGGAAGCAGCAGGACCAGACGGACCGTCTCTGAAGGCCCCGCTAGATATTGATTTTGATTCTCTTCGAAGCATTAATACAGATGTGATCGGCTGGATCTATGTGGAGGCACTTGATGGTGTCAGCTATCCGGTGGTAAAGGGAACTGACAATGACCAGTATCTTCATCTGACATATGAGAAGAATTATAATTTTGCCGGAACTATTTTCATTGATTATGAGAATAAGGCAGATTTCAGTGACTGCAATACGCTGGTATATGGTCACAATATGAAGAATGGGACTATGTTTGGACAGCTGAAGAATTTCAGTAAGGATGATTCTGCTTACAATAAGAGCAAATATTTCTGGATCTTTACCCCGGAGAAGACTTACCGGTATGAGATTATTTCTGCGTATACCACAGCGGTAAACAGTGATACATATACACTGTTTAAGGGACCTGGACAGGAGTTTGTGGATTATATGAATAAAATAGTCTCCTATTCTGATGTTAAGACTACACCAGGTGAGTTGGGCGTAGACGACAAGATCGTTACCCTTTCCACATGTACCGGTAATGAGTCTACCCGTTATGTGGTTCAGGGAAAAAGAGTGGATACTTTGGATGTTGTGCAGAAATCAGACAGCACGAAGCAGACAGGTGATAATTAGAATCGGATCTTCTTGAAAAAAGCATGCAGACCTGTAAACGGCCGGGAAATTTCTGCAGGGCTGCAGAGGGATTTTGAGAGAGATATCGGAAAGCATATTACTGAAAAATGTGTACCGTATAATGATTGGAGGAATGGACATGAGTAAGGAAGTGGAAAGGCTTCAGGAGCTGATCGACCAGTACGATAATATTGTATTTTTCGGAGGAGCAGGAGTTTCTACGGAGAGCGGGATCCCGGATTTTCGAAGCCAGGACGGACTTTATAATCAGAAGTATGATTATCCGCCGGAAACTATTTTAAGTCATACCTTTTTCATGGGTCATCCTGAGGAATTTTATCGTTTTTATCAGGACAAGATGCTATGCGATACAGCGAAGCCGAATGCAGCTCATCTGAAGCTGGCAGAGCTGGAAGAAGCCGGAAAGCTGAAAGCAGTTATCACCCAGAATATTGATAATCTGCATCAGATGGCAGGCAGTAAACATGTACTGGAGCTTCACGGAAGTGTATACCGGAATTACTGTATGAGATGCGGAAAATCCTATGACTTTAAATATATGAAAGCAGCGGAAGGGGTTCCAAGGTGCTCCTGCGGTGGAATTATCAAGCCGGATGTGGTTCTTTATGAAGAAGGACTGAATGACTGCACTATCAATGAGTCTGTGCGTGCCATTTCCCAGGCGCAGGTTCTTATTATAGGAGGGACGTCCCTGGCTGTTTATCCTGCGGCAGGATTGATCGATTACTTTTCCGGAGAACATCTGGTAGTGATCAACAAGTCCCCGACACCAAGAGATCGGTATGCAGATCTTTTGATCAAGGAGCCTATCGGACAGGTGTTTTCCCAGATAAAAGTAAAAAAATAGTGTGCTGAAAAAGGTTCTAAAGCAGAAATGAAGCAGGTAAATAAGGAGTTTATATATGGCAGCAGTTGTTTATGAAGTTGGAGATATTGTTACATTGAAGAAGGGTCATCCATGCGGCAGCAAAGAATGGGAAATCTTAAGAGTAGGTGCAGATTTTCGCCTGAAATGTATGGGCTGTGGACACCAGATCATGGTACCGCGGAAGATGGTGGAGAAAAACACAAAAAATCTTCAAAAAAAGGAAAAATAATGCTTTACAGCCTGAAAAAAGTATGTTAAAATCAAAAATCGTGATATATAAAATATCCTTGCTCTTTGACAGGCAAAGGGCCAACAGACCATAAGGAGGTAAGACAAGCATGAACAAGTACGAGTTAGCATTAGTTGTTAGCGCAAAAGTTGAAGACGAAGTACGTGATGCAGTAGTTGAGAAAGCTAAAGGATACATCACTCGTTACAATGGCGTTATCACAGACGTTGAAGAATGGGGTAAGAAGAAATTAGCTTACGAGATTCAGAAAATGCATGAAGGCTTCTACTACTTTATTCAGTTTGAGGCAGACGCACAGTGTCCGGCAGAAGTAGAAAGACATGTACGTATCATGGACAACGTATTAAGATACTTAGTTGTCAGAAAAGACGCATAATCTTTTTGCATAATCGGATTTAGAAAGCACCATTAAGAGCCCGTTCACTTAGTATATTAAGAGAGGTAAGAAGAATGAACAAAGTAATTTTAATGGGACGCTTAACAAGAGATCCTGAGGTAAGATATTCCGCAGGAGAGAATGCACTGGCAATTGCCAGATACACATTAGCGGTAGACAGAAGATTCCGTCGCGATGGAGAAGCAAGTGCTGATTTCATTCAGTGTGTTTCTTTTGGACGTACGGCAGAGTTTGCTGAGAAGTATTTCCGTCAGGGACTGAAGATTGCCGTTACAGGTCGTATTCAGACCGGAAGCTATACCAACCGTGATGGACAGAAGGTTTACACTACAGAGGTTGTTGTGGAAGATCAGGAGTTTGCTGAGAGCAAGGCTTCCAGCGACAGTTATGCTGCTTCCCATCCGCGCACAAGTGCACCGGAGGCATCTATGCCGAACCCGGGAACCGCTGCAGAGGGCTTTATGAACATTCCGGATGGCATTGACGAGGAATTGCCATTTAACTAGAGCTTAGCTCTTAGAACTGAATAAAACAGGAGGAAAACCAACATGGCTTACAATAATAGAAGCGAAAGACCAGATTCTCCAATGAAGAGAAGAGGCGGCCGCAGAAGAAAAAAAGTTTGCGTATTCTGTGGTAAAGAGAATAACGAGATCGATTACAAGGATGTAGCAAAATTAAGAAAATATGTTTCCGAGAGAGGAAAAATCCTTCCTAGAAGAATCACAGGAAACTGCGCGAAACATCAGAGAGCTCTGACTGTTGCTGTTAAGAGAGCACGTCATCTTGCTATGATGCCATACATCCAGGACTAATTTGGAAGTGTTTACCGCCATCCGGAAGGATGGCGGTTTTTCTATCTAGAGCGTGTTTGAAAAACCATTTCCGCAATCTGCACGCCCCACTTTGCGGTATATTTCACCCGAATTCGGTTGCCGTAGCCCACTACGGCGCCCTCATCCGGGCAAAATCTCCCACAAATTGTAACGCACATCTTGCAGAAAGCCTTTTTCAAACACGCTCTAATCTTCTATGGAAAAATACTCAGAAATCTGTTATACTATCTGGCAAAGGCGTATTTTGCCTGTCACTATGTAAAAGGTACCTGAGGATTTGTAAGTGAGGATAAACTTATGAATAAAAAACTGAAATTCAAGGGATCCATGAAGCAGTTCATGAGGTGGCCACTGTATCTGACCATTCTTCTTATATGGCTGGATATTCTTATTTTTATGGTAAGTGTGAAAGCAGGAATTCTTGCTACACTTGGAATTGTGGTATATATTGTGGCAGCACTTCTGCTTACCCGCTTTCACAGGCCGCTGATTCTCAATGATCTGATCGCGTTTGCCAATCAGTATGAATCTCTTGAGAAGCGTCTTCTGGATGATCTGGCTCTTCCTTATGCCATTATGGACACCAATGGAAGAATGATCTGGTCCAACAAGGTATTTGCAGAGCTTACCGGGAAAGAACAGCTGTATAACAAGCACATTACCACTATTTTTCCGGAGATCACACCGGATAAACTTCCTGTACCTGAGAAACAGGAGATCACAGAGATGAGCACCAACTTTGGTGACAGGATCTATCGTGTTTCCATGCAGCTGGTTACTATGAAAGATGTGGTAAATGAAGCCCGTATTCTGGAAAATGTGGATGCAGACATTAATCTTGTGGCAATGTTTTTCTATGATGAGACAGAGCTTCAGGAATATATTCAGAAGAATGAGGATGATAAGCTGGTAGTTGCTCTGGCATATCTGGACAATTATGAAGAAGCTCTGGAAGGTGTGGAAGAAGTCAGAAGATCCCTTCTGATCGCACTGATCGACAGGAAAATCACCAAGTATTTTTCCAATTTTGACGGACTTGTACGCAAGCTGGAGCGGGATAAATACTTCCTGATCATGCGTCAGAGTTCCCTGGAAGCATTGAAAGAACAGCGTTTTCATATTCTGGATGAAGTTAAGACGGTCAATATTGGTAATGAAATGGCAGTCACCCTAAGTATCGGTATTGGTCTGAACGGCGCAAACTATCTGCAGAATTATGAATATTGCCGTATTGCCATTGAGATGGCTCTTGGACGCGGCGGTGACCAGGTAGTAATTAAGAATGGAGATTCCATCGCCTATTTTGGCGGAAAATCCCAGCAGGTGGAGAAAAATACCCGCGTAAAGGCCCGAGTGAAGGCACAGGCGCTGAAAGAGTTTATGAGCACCAAGGATCGTGTTGTGGTTATGGGACATAAGATCACAGACGTAGATGCCCTTGGGGCTGCAATCGGTATTTATCGCGCAGGAAAGACCCTTGGCAAGCCGGTCCATATTGTAGTAAATGATCCGACCACATCCATCCGTCCGTTGATGGCGGGGTATATCAATAATCCGGATTATGAGCCTTCCATGTTTGTAGATTGTGCCCAGGCAAAGGATCTTGTGGATAATAATACAGTTGTGGTTGTGGTGGACACAAACAAACCAAGTTATACAGAGTGTCAGGATCTTCTTTATCTGACCAGGACGATCGTGGTGCTGGATCATCACAGAAGAGGCAGTGAAGTGATACAGAACGCAGTACTTTCCTATGTGGAGCCATATGCATCCTCCACATGTGAGATGGTTGCCGAGATCCTTCAGTATTTTGACGAGGATCTGCGTCTTCGCAGCCTGGAGGCGGATTGTCTGTATGCAGGTATGGTAATTGATACCAATAATTTTACTACACGCTCCGGCGTGCGTACTTTCGAAGCAGCTGCTTATCTTCGGAGAAATGGCGCAGATATTACAAGAGTCCGCAAAATGCTTCGGGATAACATTGATGCATATAAGGCAAGAGCGGAAGTTGTCCGCACTGCCCAGATTTACAGAAATTGTTTTGCAATAGGAAGATGCCCCAGCGAGGGGTTGGAAAGTCCTACAGTAGTAGGAGCCCAGGCCGCAAATGAGCTTCTGAATATTGCAGGTGTGAAGGCTTCTTTTGTTCTTACTCCATATAATAATGAGGTGTATGTAAGTGCCCGTGCCATTGATGAGGTCAATGTGCAGGTTATGATGGAGAGAATGGGCGGCGGAGGTCATCTGAACATTGCCGGAGCCCAGGTGAAGGCTACAGAAGATGAGACAGAGAAAATGATCAAAGATATTATAGATCAGTTATACCAGGAAGGAGAATTCAAAGAATGAAAGTAATTTTACTGGAAGATGTAAAAGCCCTTGGAAAAAAGGGAGAGATTGTAAACGTCAGTGACGGATATGCAAGAAACATGATCCTGCCGAAGAAGCTTGGACTTGAGGCAACTCCAAAGAACTTAAATGATCTGAAGCTTCAGAAGGCAAATGAAGAGAAAGTTGCCCAGGAGAATTTAGAAGCTGCCAGAGCTTTTGCCAAGAATCTTGAAGATAAAGAGGTTATTCTTACTCTTAAAGTGGGAGAGGGCGGAAGAACATTTGGCTCTGTTTCCACAAAAGAAATTTCAGAAGCTGCCAAGAAACAGCTGAATCTCGATATAGAGAAAAAGAAACTGGTACTTCCAAACCCGATCCGCAATCTTGGCGTAACAAATGTACCGGTTAAGCTTCATCCTAAGGTAACCGGAAGCCTGAAAGTATGGGTAAAGGAAGAGGCATAAGGGCTACTGTGAAGAAGTGTAAACAGTAATGCATAAAGCTGCAGGAGAGGATGTTTTTTACGAAATGGAAGAAGCATTGATCAAGAGGATACTTCCTCACAGCATTGAAGCGGAACAGTCCGTTATTGGTTCCATGATCCTGGACCGTGATGCCATTCTGGTAGCATCAGAGATTCTTACAAGTGATGACTTTTACCAGAGCCAGTATGGTATTATTTTTGATGCCATGGTGGAGTTATGTAATGAAGGAAAGCCGGTGGATCTGATCACTCTTCAGAACCGTCTGAAAGAGAAGGAACTTCCACCAGATATCAGCAGTATGGAATATGTAAGAGATCTGATTTCTGCAGTTCCCACTTCTGCCAACGTAAAGTATTATGCCAATATTGTCAGCGAAAAGGCTGTCCTTCGAAGACTGATCAAAGTGAATGAGGAAGTGGAAAATGCCTGCTATATGGAGAAAGAAGGCACACAAATGATCCTGGAGGAAGCGGAGAAGAAATTGTTTAATGTTCTTCAGAGACGCTCCAGTGATGAGTTTGTGCCTATCCAGCAGGTGGTTTTGAATGCGGTGAACAATATTGAGAAAGCTTCCAAGATGAAGGGAACGGTAACTGGTATTCCTACCGGTTTCGTGGATCTGGATTACAAGACCTCCGGAATGCATGCTTCAGACCTGGTGCTGATCGCAGCCCGTCCGTCTATGGGAAAAACTGCTTTCGTTCTTAATATTGCCCAGTATATGGCATTTCGTAAGGACGTTACGGTAGCGATATTCAGTCTGGAGATGTCCAAGGAGCAGCTTGTAAACCGTCTCCTTGCCATGGAATCTCATGTGGATTCCCAGAATATGAGAACTGGTAATCTGAAAGACGAGGATTGGACCAAGCTGGTGGAGGGTGCAGATATTATCGGACGCTCTAATCTTATTATTGATGATACCCCCGGTATTTCCATTTCCGAGCTGCGTTCCAAGTGCCGAAAATACAAATTAGAGCACAATCTTGGAATTATTATGATTGATTATCTTCAGCTGATGAGTGGAAGCGGACATTCTGATTCCAGACAGCAGGAAATTTCCGATATTTCACGTTCCCTGAAAGCACTTGCCCGTGAGATCAGCGTTCCGGTCATTGCACTTTCACAGCTCAGTCGAGCTGTAGAGCAGCGCCCGGATCACAGACCTATGCTTTCTGACCTGCGAGAGTCGGGAGCTATTGAGCAGGATGCTGATATGGTAATGTTTATCTACCGTGATGATTATTATCATAAGGATACGGAGAAAAAGGGAATTGCTGAGATCATTATAGCGAAACAGAGAAACGGTCCTATTGGTACCGTTGAGCTGGTATGGCTGCCTCAGTATACACAGTTTGTAAATATGAAAAAATAAGGAAATGCTGATTGATTATGGTATTTCTTCGAAAAGGCCGGCATGTTATGTCGACCTTTTTTTCTTGCATTTGAAAGACCTTTTGTTATAATAAAAACAGTGAATTATGCTATTGTCCATACGGATGCTGTCTGGCAGCCAGACCGATTTGTTTTGTGGACAGCAACAATTTCATGAGGAGGGGTAGTATGGAAAAATGCTATACCGTGGCTGAGACTGTGAAGCTGACAGGGGTGAAATCTTATGTCCTTCGTTACTGGGAGGATGAACTTTCCCTTCCTATTCGCAGAAATGAGCTGGGGCATCGCTGCTACACCCAGGATGATATTCAACTGTTTTTGAACATTAAAGAACTAAAGAACAGAGGCTTGCAGCTTCGGGCGATACATGATCTTCTTCCAAAACTTACAAAAAAAGAAGGAATGGAAGTAATCGTGCCGGAAGAAAAGGATAAAATACATTTACTGGAATCTGAGAGTATAGAAAAAGAAGAGAATGAAACAAGAGATACACTTCGGGAAGAACTGCTGGAGAATGTTCAGAATTTTAAAGCGGAGCCAGATAAAAAGATTCTGGAGTTTCAGGAGATATTAGAACGTCTGATTACTCAGGAGCTTCATGCCAAAAAAGAAGGAGAAGACAGGTGGCGCACTCTGGATGCAGCCATCAGGAGACAGCAGATGGCAAGAAGAGAAGCAGCTGCATCTTCGGAGAAGAAGGGAAAAAAGAAAAACGGAGTGTAGAATGTGTTTGAAAAAGGGGAGCTCCATAGGAAGCTCCCCTTCATGCTATCATCACTTATGTGGGAAAATCAACCCTCGCTGATAGCGCCTGTAGGACAGGCATCAGCACAAGTTCCGCAGTCCATGCAGGAATCTGCATCGATTACGTAATGATCATCTCCCTGAGAAATAGCACCTGCTGGGCACTCGCTCTCGCATGTTCCACAGCTTACGCACTCGTCAGAAATTACATATGCCATTGTTATATCCTCCTTTAATCTCTTTAGTTCCCTTATGATTACTGTTCACAGAGTGAACAGAAACCCTTTCTGGGATATGAGTCTATTCTAATATATATGTCAAAGGATATCAAGTACAAAATTATAAACAAAATTTTAGAATTGTGACGGTTGCGCAAATGTGTATTTGGTATTATAATAGTGGAACGTGGAGAGTTACTGCCGGTTTTGATGTAATGGCAGGGAATTTTTTACGAGAGAAGCAGTTGCTGGTCAGGTATGAACAGTAACTCGATATAAAAAAGGAGGAAACAGATCATGGCACAGGTGACAAAAGATATGCTGATTGGTCAGCTTCTTCAGTTAGATCCTAATATGGCTGGTATTCTTATGGCATCCGGTATGGGATGTGTAGGATGCCCATCCGCACAGATGGAATCTCTGGAGGAGGCTGCTATGGTACACGGAATTGATGCTGATGTTTTAATCCAGCAGCTGAACGATTATCTTGCAGGCCGTTAGTATATAGTTTCTTGACGGGCTGTTCCGGTTGAGAAGGTAACCCCGACAGAGTATATACGAACTTATAATAAAAAGGACTGGCGATTTGCCAGTCCTTTTTAATAAGGTTTTAGAGCGTGTTTGAAAAAGGCTTTCTGCAAGATGTGCGTCACAATTTGCGGGAATGATTTTTCAAACACGCTCTAGCCTGTTCAAAATGTCTGCGCAGCGTGCAGGCATTTTGGAATTGTCAGGCGGAGAATCCTGCAGGCAGGATTCTTTTTATTTCAGATTTTTGCAAGCTGCTGCAAGGCTTTGCGAGAAATAAGCTCACCATGTTCCTTTAAATGAGCTTCTCCGGCAGCATTAAAAGCGCGTCCGCTGCCGTATTCAGAAAGAATATTGCATACTTTATTGAATTCTTCTGCTGTGCAGGAGGATTGATGTACAATCAGCTGGTAAAGGGAATTTTCATCCTTGTAAAGAGTATTGACGCCTTTATAGAATCCATCCAGTCCATGTGCGGCAGCAATGACATCATCCAGAGTATGGAAAGTATAGAGCCGTATCAGGTTTACCGAAACTTTCCGGGTATTGGAAACAGATTCAGAAGCTTCCGTACTTCTGGAAGTCCTGGAAGCTCCAGATTCTTTGACCTCCTTGTTACTGGAAGAAGCTCCCTGAGAGGCTGCTTTCTGTGTCTCCTCATATAATTTCTGGAAGATATCGATGATATTATCAGCACCATCGAAATGAAGGGTATCCTGCTTGGTTTTCTTATATGGTGAAAATTTGGAGAAACGAGT
This sequence comes from Blautia faecis, assembly GCF_020554845.1. Lineage (GTDB taxonomy): Bacteria > Bacillota > Clostridia > Lachnospirales > Lachnospiraceae > Blautia_A > Blautia_A faecis. The sequence goes on from NZ_JAJCIA010000002.1 coordinate 35,304, forward strand.
GTCAAGTTCTTCGGGATCCTCTACCTTGGTGACAATCAGAATGACACTTTCACCGTTTACGGGAATTGCCTCGATCATCAGCGGGATATTATCAGCTTCAAAGCCAAATTCAATCTGAGCCTGCTGCATCATTTCACGGAAAAGCTTCTTGGCTTTATCTGTGCCGTAGGCAAGCTCGCTGATACGGATCTGGTGGCTGTCCAGATCTTCCTTTGTAAGAGTACAGCGGATTTGATTGTCACTGATTTTTTCTATTTTCATATGATCACATCCTGTTCTTGGAAATAGTGTTTATTATTAAAAGATTACCATAATCAGTTGTTAATGCTCACTTCGCGAATAACAACACACTTCGCGATGCACAGAAATCATGCATTCGCATGATTTCGCGCCGGGTTTCCCAGGTTTTCTGTGAACTATATTCACAAAAACACCTCGCGGAACACTACCAGTGAACAGTAACAATCAGCTATCTTGATTCCTCATTGTATAATATATGTTTCAAAAGTGCAATAGGAAAAAAAACAGGTAATTTCAGTTTGTAAATTTCAGTTGCAACTTATTAAATTTTTCGAAACAGAATGGAAAAAAAGAATAAACTGGTCAAAATCTATTGCATAATGGAAAATGAATCCGTATAATGGGGAACAAGAAAAAAGAAATGGATCTGTGACTCACAAGCAATTGAGAACAGAGATAACACAGATTCGTATTAAATATTAACATTAACATCTATTTTTTCTAAAAACAGCGTCGATTTATCATGCAGCGTATCAGCTGGGGCGGTGTTTGCATTCCCTGAAGATGAAATGAGCTCACATTCCGTCTCTTTTTTCTGCAAAATGATTCAGGTGTTTTCTGAATCCATAAAGGAGGAAAGGAGGTTAGGACACGAAGCGTATATCACGATCAGGAAAGGAAGAATCCTGCAGATCGCTGGAGGGTGAGCTGAATCAGTATGAAGAATTGGGAATTGCTCTTTATCTGGAAGGGCTGCCCAGTGATGCCAGAGCCATTGCAAAAGCCTGTCAGATTGCAGATGGCGGAGGATATATGCGGGATTATACAGAGGACGAGAATGGGCATATAGCCCGTGTGGATTTCGATTTTGTAATCGATGATCAGCAGTTGTAAACCATGAATATTCAGTACATACCGGAATTTCTTCAAGACCAGCAGTTTCCCCCTACTCATGCTTTGGCAGGAAGAAATTTCCGGTGTTGCTGATTGCAGGAATGATTCTAGTACATCGAATATTAAGTAATTGCCATATTGACTTGTCTGATTTTTCATCTGCTGCGTTGTCGTCAGTCGCCGTAGCCACCGCTACGCCTCCTTCCTCCGCCTTGCATATGAGAAAATCATCCTACGTCAATATAGCAGATACTTAATTTTCGATGTACTAGATACCAACATTCAATAATGTAAACAAATTGTAAAAAGTCGAATTATGTAATACAATCCTGAAAAAAAATATGTTATAATGATAATTGACTGTGGAAAAGTCCGCAGCAGATATCAATTAGACGTTCACTGAGAGGATAAATATTTTATGAAGAGAAGAATTAATCCTGTAGTAGTGGTATGCATGCTGATCGCAGCAGTTACCCTGATCGGAATTGTTACAACCCTGATCATGCGCCGCATTCCTACCAGGAAACAGATGGATTTGACTGAATATTATGGACAGACAGACGATTCAGAAGCCGTAATTATAGTAGGTACCCAGATTCTGGAGCAGAAGGCAGTTATGTCTGGCGAACAGCCATATCTTCCTGTAGACGTGGTGGATAGTTATCTGAACCAGAGATATTACTGGGATGAAGAAGGTCAGCAGATTCTGTACGCTACTCCGTCGGAGCTGATTTATACACCTGCTTCCGCTGAGGCGGGCGGTGATGTATGGCTGAAGGACGGAACCGCTTATCTGAGCCTTGATTTTATAAAGAGATATACAGATCTGGATACTTATGTGTACCAGCAGCCAAACCGTATAGCGATTCAGAAGGATTTTTCAGGCGTATCAGTTGTCACAGCAACTAAGGATACATATGTGCGCTACCGTGGAGGAATCAAATCAGAAGTACTGTCCAGGGTAAACAAAGGAGATAATCTGATCCTTATGGAAGAACTGGAGAACTGGGATCAGGTAGCCACATGGGATGGTTATATCGGATATATAGAGAAGAGCAGTGTAAGTGATATTCAGAATCTGAATATGGACAGAGAAGCAGTTGGGGAATCTTATACTTATCTTACCATGGACCAGCCAGTGAATCTGGTATGGCATCAGGTAATGTCCACAGATGCCAATGCAGGACTTTCGGAGGCTATTCAGAATATGACCGGAGTGAATGTAATTTCACCAACCTGGTTCTATGTAACTGACAACAATGGTAATATTATCAACAATGCTACAGCTGATTATGTATCTCTTGCCCATGAAAAAGGGCTGAAGGTATGGGGACTTGTGGACAATTTTACGCAGGACATCAGTACTTATGAGGTATTGTCCAGAACAAGTTCCAGACAGAATCTGGTTTCACAGTTGGTGAATGCAGCTGTTGGAGCTGGAATTGATGGAATTAATGTGGATTTCGAGCAGCTTAGTGAGGACGTGGGCGTTCATTTCCTGGAGTTCCTCCGGGAGCTTTCTATAGAATGCCATAAGAACAATCTTGTTCTTTCCGTAGACAATCCGGTTCCAGAGGATTTCACCAGTCATTATGACAGGGCTGAACAGGGCAAGGTAGTAGATTATGTCATTATTATGGGATATGACGAGCACTACGTTGGATCCGAGGAAGCGGGCTCAGTAGCGTCTCTTCCATGGGTAGAGAAGGGAATTCAGGATACTATCGCTGAAGTTCCGGCGCAGCGTGTGATCAATGCAGTTCCATTTTACACAAGATTATGGAAAACAGAAGCTGGCAGCTTATCCAGTGAGGCAATTGGCATGGATACTGCCCAGGAAGTAGTAAATACAAATAATGCCCAGGTATACTGGGACAGCGATGTAAGTCAGAATTATGGAAGCTTTGAGAAGGATGGATGCACTTACCAGATCTGGATTGAGGATTCTCAGTCTATTGCAGCGAAGGTACAGCTGGTACAGAAATATAATCTTGCCGGTGTGGCAGCATGGAAATTGGGATTTGAGAATAGCAGTATCTGGCAGGTGATCACAGATAATCTGTCTGCGTCTAATTAAAACAGGTACTATTTTGCGAAGCATATTGCTGTGAGGGTACTGAACAGTTACGCCTTTTTCAAACATGCTCTAATACACGAATGATAAAAACACTCTCTGAGACATATAAATAATGTGAAGGTCGTGAACAGCGACAAAAGACGAAAGTTTAACGATAACATTATATATTATATGCCAGGGGGTGTTTTATATTGAAAAAGCATATAGTGGAGCTGATTATGGGATGTCTTTTGCTGATATGCTTTTATTATCTTTCCCGCGAGGCGGCAGCAGTATCGGTAGAGATGAATCAGAAGCAGGTAATTGTGGTGGATTGTGGTCATGGAGGAATGGATCCAGGTATGATCGGGATAGACGGTCTGAAGGAGAAGGATGTAAATCTTGCCATTGGCCTGAAAGTGAAAAGTGCATTGGAAAAGAAAGATTTTCAGGTGGTTATGACCAGGGAAACAGACGTGGGATTATACGATGAAGACTCTAATAATAAGAAAGTACAGGATATGCAAAAAAGGATTTTTCTTATTCAGGAAGTAAAGCCTGTACTTGCAGTAAGTATCCATCAGAACAGTTACGAAGATTCTGGGGTGAAGGGGCCTCAGGTTTTCTATTATCGGGACTCTGTTAAGGGAGAAGAACTGGCGGAAATAATTCAGGAGAAACTGAATGATTATCTTGAGGTGGAGCGGCCAAGGCAGGCGAAAGGAAATACTACTTATTATCTTTTGAAACGAAGCCCGGGGATATTGAATATTGTGGAGTGTGGATTCCTTACGAACCCGGAAGAAGCCGGAAAACTGTTACAGGATGATTATCAGGAAAAAGTAGCGGCAGCAGTGGCTGACGGTGTGGAAGAATACATAAAAAATAATGAACAATGAGAATCCTCTGTTAATGAAAAAACATTTCAGTTTATCAAAAACTATACACTTTTCAGAAGCTGTGGATTCTGCTATACTGGACTGGAAAAAATAAGCGAGGGAAAATACCATGTTAGGATGTGTTTATCTGATTCTGGCAGCATTATTGGGTAGGGAAGTTACCCATAATTTTTTGCCGGAACAAAGAATGAGAGAAAAAGGAATCACGCCCTTGTGGGTGACTTTTGCAGCGTCATTTGGAAGTGGTGTGCTGCTTATGACCTGGGCTGTCTATATAGCAGCATGGCTGCTAAGCGTGTACTCTGAAGCGGAGAACCCCCTCTTTGGAGCAAATCTGATGGTGATGGCAGCTGTGGGGATATTTTTGCTCTTGTGCTGTTATAGAAGAAAAGGTTCTTTTGGGAAATTTATTAAAAGACTTTCCGGCGAGGTTCCTCCAGCGAAAGAAATCGTGTTCTTATTGATTTTACTGGCGGGAATTACCTGGATCATGGTATTTGTATTTCATGTTAGTGACGGATATTTGTATTCCGGATTTACTGTATTTGGAGATTATGCCCCTCATACAGCGATGATGAGATCATTTTCGCTGGGAAATAATTTCCCCACGCAGTATCCTCATTTTGGTGGTGAAGATGTAAAATACCATTTTATGTTTCAGTTTCTGACAGGAAACCTGGAATATCTTGGAATGAGAATTGATATAGCGTACAATGCCGTAAGCAGTCTGTCACTCTGGTGCTTCTTTATCATGCTGTATTCTATGGCGAAAAGGTTCTTTGGCAGTATGAGTGCCGGAGTGCTTTCTGTTTTGTTTGTTGTATTTCGAAGTGGAACTGCTTTTTTCAGATTTGCATATGAACATTTACAGGCTGGTGATTTGTGGGAGACTCTGGCCGGGAATACTGCTTTTATTGGATATACCCCCAATGAGAACTGGGGACTTTGGAATTTTAATGTATATTTGAATCAGCGGCACTTGGGATTTGGTCTTTTGATGGCTGCGCTGGTATTATGGATTTTCCTGGACTGGGTGGAAGAAAGCTGTGCAGAGAAAGATAAGGGAATATTGTGGCTGAAGAACAGATTTCTTACAAAAAAAGCATGGATGTTTAAGAAACCTGATACAGCTCTTTTTGCCGGAATGCTATTGGGTCTGTGTTCATTTTGGAATGGAGCTGCTGTAATTGCATGTCTTCTGATTCTTATGGGATTTGCCTTTTTTTCTGATGGAAAACTTGACTATCTGATTCTGGCAATCGTGACAGTTGTGTTCTCGGAAATTCAATCTAAAATGTTTGTATGGGGAAGTGTTGTATCACCTTCTGTATATTTTGGATTTCTGGCAGAAAAGAAATCACTTCCAGGCATAGCTGTATATTTATTTGAAATAAGCGGCATTGTTTTCCTTGGCGTTTTAGTACTGCTGTTTTTTCTGAAAAAAATGGAAAGAGCAGTTGCAGTGAGTATACTTTTCCCAACAATCTTTGCATTTGTGGCGTCTCTTACACCAGATATAAACGTGAATCATAAATATATTATAATATCTTATGCATTCCTTGCTGTTTTCTGGGGTGGAGCTGTAAGCAGATTGTTCCATTGGAAAGGTGCTGTTGGGAAAATTTTGAGTTTGATTCTGGCACTTAGTCTGACCATAACAGGAATTTATGATTTTGCAGTAATCCTAAAAGATAATGATTCAGGACATCGGGTTTCTGTGAACCTGAACAGTGGACTGACCAGCTGGCTTGCAGAAAATCTGAAAAAAGACGATCTGATTTTGACACCGGAATACAGTATAAATGAAGTCACTATGTCAGGGGTTATGATGTATCTGGGATGGCCTTATTATGCATGGTCCGCAGGCTATGACACTTATTACAGGGCTGCCAGGGCAGTAGAAATCTATACAACAGCCAGCGCACAGGTACTAAAGAAAACAGTTGAGGAAGAACAAATTACATATATCCTTTTTGAGGAAGGTATGAAATTTGAGGAGAAAGAATGCCGCGAAGATGTGATTGCGGATACATATCCTCTGGTGTATCAGTCAGATGACGGGAGAATAAGAATTTATGGAACAAAAGAATAAGAAAAAAATCAGTACACAAACAATAATTAAACTTCTGCTGGCGGTGGTGCTGCTTGGCCTATCTGCATTTTTACTGAAAGGTGATGTGTGGACTTTCTGGACTTGGTGGCTTCTGGCGGGAGTGATGGGATTTGCTGCAATGCCTGTTACAGGAAGACTGTTCTGGCGTTTTGAGGACAAAGGATGGATTTTTTCTAAGGTACTGGCGATTGCTGCAACAGGTTTTCTTACCTGGTTTTTGACAGCTATCAGACTAATCCCTTTTAATGCCCTGACTTGTGCTGCTGTAACAATCCTATGCGCAGTTATCTGTTTTTTCCTTCTTCGAAAGGAATCAAAAGAAAAGACAGAATGTTTTCCAGTTGACAGGATTTCTCTGATTTACTGGGAAGAATTATTGTTTTTCCTTGCATTTCTTATGTGGACATATCTGGCAGGATTCCGCCCTGCTGCATATGGAACCGAGAAGTTCATGGATTATGGTTTTATGGAAGCTATGATGAGAAGCACCACACTTCCGGCAAGAGATCTGTGGTATTCAGAAGGACATATTAATTATTATTATGGCGGTCAGTATTTTGCTGTTTTTCTTACCAAGCTTTCCCATACAAAGGTGGAACTGACTTACAATCTTATGCGTACCTTTGTAGCCGGACTGGCTTTTGCAATGCCATTTTCCCTTGTTTACCAGATGATGTCAGACCGTATGAAGGGACTGCAAAAAAGCGAAAAAGTAATAAAAGGACTTCCTTTTGCAGCTGGATTTACAGCTGGTACAGCTGTTTCCATTGCAGGAAATATGCATTACGTAATTTATGCGCAGATCATTCCCCTGATTGAGAAGCTGACAGGTAAGGAAGTGAGCAGCTACTGGTTTCCGGATGCTACCCGCTATATAGGATATAATCCATATCGTGAGGAAGACCGGACGATACATGAATTTCCCTGCTATTCTTTTGTACTGGGAGATCTTCATGCTCATGTGGTAAATATTATGTTTGTACTTCTTGTAATAGCACTTCTTTATGTATGGCTAAGGGGTGTGCGCAAGAAAACAGTACCGGTTGAGACTTCCATGAAAGATGGAAAATTCTGGAAAGAGCAGCTTCTTATGCCTCATCTTCTGGTAATCAGTGTGCTTCTCGGAATGTTTCAGTGGACAAATTTCTGGGATTTTGTGATTTATTATGTAGTAACTCTTGGAACGGTGCTTTTTGCCAATATTATCCGTTTCCAGGGAAAAATAAAGAAAATCATGGTTGTAACTTTTGCACAAATGGCAGAAATCTATCTGCTTGCCTATCTTGTGATCCTGCCATTTACCTTACAGTTTGACACTATGGTGGATGGAATAGGAATTGCCAAGTACCATTCCTATTTCTACCAGCTGCTGGTTCTCTGGGGACTTCCGGCAGTTCTTACCATTACATTTGTAATTTCTATTCTCTGGGAAAAGCTGCGGGGGATGGAGCACAAGAGCCTGTACCGTCTTATGAAAGCTATCCGCACGGCAGATCTTTTTGCCATTATTATGGGACTTTGCGCTATTGGTCTGGTGGTAATCCCGGAATTTGTTTACGTGCGTGATATTTATGAAAATGGAAATGCCAGGGCAAACACTATGTTCAAGCTTACTTATCAGGCATATATTATGTTTGCACTGACTATGGGATATGGAATTTACAGACTTCTGGCTGTTAGCAGACAGAAAGTATTTAAGATCATTTCCGGAATCTGTCTGTTTTTCCTGATCTGGACGGTAGGATATTTTGGAAAAAGTGTGGATTCCTGGTTTGGAAAGGTTTTGAATCCGTCAGGCTATCAGGGGCTTTATGCTCTGGGCTATCTGGATACGGATTTTTCAGAGGATGTGTCTGCAATCCAATGGCTAAAGGAGAATATTAAAGGGGCTCCGGTAGTGCTGGAGGCAAACGGTGACAGCTACAGCGGTTATGAGCGTGTTTCTGCAGCTACAGGTCTTCCAACAATTCTTGGCTGGTATGTACACGAATGGCTCTGGAGGAATGATACAGATGATCTGAACCGGAAACAGGCAGATATTATGAGTATTTATACTTCACAGGATGAGACCCAGGTAAGAGCTCTTCTTACGGAATATGGTGTTTCCTATATCTTTGTGGGCTCTAAAGAAAGAGAGAAATATGAGGACAGCCTGAATAATGCACTTCTTCAGTCACTTGGAGAAATTGTATTTATGGATGAAGATTCCGGCACTTATATTGTTAAGGTGGATTGACAAGGTTTTTAAACTGGTGTTATATTAAAGAATACTGAAAAATTAATAGAAAGCTGGACTAAAATGAAAGCAGAAATTGTAGCTATGACGGCAGATGCTATCGACCATGCGGCACTTGCCAGAGGCGGAGAGATATTGAAACAGGGAGGACTGGTGGCATTCCCTACAGAAACTGTTTACGGTCTTGGAGGAAATGCACTGGATCCTATGGCTTCGAAGAAGATATATGCAGCCAAGGGACGTCCTTCGGATAACCCGTTGATCGTTCATATTGCAGATTTAAATGCGCTGGTTCCAATTGTAAAGGAAGTACCGGAGAAGGCGAAGATACTGGCAGAGAAATTCTGGCCTGGTCCCCTGACTATGATTTTTGAGAAATCAGACCTGGTTCCATTGGAGACAACTGGTGGTCTCAACAGTGTAGCTGTGCGTTTTCCAAGTGATCCCATTGCAGCGGAGCTTATTTTGCAGGCAGGGGGATACGTGGCAGCGCCAAGTGCAAATACTTCCGGACGGCCAAGCCCGACTACAGCACAGCATGTTGAGGAGGACTTAGGGGATGCCATTGAGATGATCATTGATGGAGGTCCTGTGGGAATTGGCCTGGAGTCAACGATTGTAGATTTTACCGAGGACGTGCCGGTGGTTTTAAGACCCGGTTATATTTCACTGGAAATGCTCCAGGAGGTTCTTGGTGATGTGAGAATGGACAAAGGTCTTATAAAGCCTGATAGTAAAGTTCATCCCAAGGCGCCGGGAATGAAATATCGGCATTATGCACCGAAAGCAGATCTTGCAATTGTGGAGGGCCCCACAGAAGAAGTAATAAATGCCATTAATCAGTTTGTAAAGGAAGATCAGGCAAATGGACTTCAGGCGGGGATTATTGCCACAGAGGAGACTATTTCCAGATATCCCTGTGGAACTGTGAAGTGTATTGGAAGCAGAGAGGCAGAGGAAACCATTGCTCATAACCTTTATGAGGTGCTGCGTGAATTCGATCAGTGCCAGGTAAGCAAAATTTATTCCGAAGCTTTTTATACCCCAAAAATGGGACAGGCAATTATGAACCGGCTTCTAAAAGCAGCCGGTCACAAAATAATCAATATAAGGAGAGAAGAACAATGAGAGTAGCATTAGGTAGTGATCATGGCGGATTTGAACTGAAACAGGAGATTATCAAATATCTGGAAGAAAAGAATATTGAGTATAAGGATTACGGCTGCTACAGCACAGAATCCACAGACTATCCGATCTATGCAAAGAAAGTTGCACATGGGATTCTGGAAGGAGAGTGTGAGCTAGGAATCCTTGTATGCGGAACTGGTATTGGTATTTCTATCACTGCAAACAAAATTAAGGGAATTCGTGCAGCAGTATGTACAGACTGTTTTACTGCTGAAGCAACCAGACTTCACAATGACGCAAATATCCTTGCGCTTGGAGGTCGTGTAGTTGGACCTGGACTTGCAGTTAAGATTGTGGATACTTTCCTGAATACACCATTTTCAGGAGATGAGAGACATATCCGCCGAATTGCTCAGATCGAGACAGAATAGGAAGGAGAGCTCTTCTATGGAGAACACAAATCAGAAAAACACCGGGAATATACAGATCGCGCCTGTAAGTGCTGCATCAGATCTGAACCACAAAAGAGAAGGTTACCTTACCTGGGACGAATATTTCATGGGAGTTGCCATGCTTTCCGGCATGCGCTCCAAGGATCCCAATTCACAGGTAGGAGCGTGTATTGTCAGCGATGATAATAAAATTCTTTCCATGGGATATAATGGTTTCCCAAAAGGCTGTTCCGATGATGAATTTCCCTGGGCAAGAGAGGGAGAGCCTCTGGATACCAAATATCTGTATGTGACCCATAGCGAGCTCAATGCAATTTTAAACTACCGTGGAGGAAGCCTTGAGGGAGCGAAAATGTATGTAACTCTTTTTCCATGCAATGAGTGTGCCAAGGCAATCATCCAGGCAGGAATCAAGACTCTGGTCTATGATTGTGACAAATATGCAAGCACTCCGTCAGTCCTTGCTTCCAAGAGAATGCTGGACTCCGCCGGTGTACGCTATTATCAATATAAGAGAACCGGACGCGAGATTTCGCTGACGGTGTAAGTTAAAGAGGTTTGTTGTGGAAAATACGAAAGAAAATACAGATTTGAATATGGGCAGAGCGAAGAATGACAGATGGAAAAAGATACTGGGAATCATTTTGAACATTGCTTTGCTTCTGCTTATAGATGGATTGTTGGTATATACTTTTATTAACGAAGGAAATCGTATATATAAAGGAACAATCATTAAAATATTACTAATTGTTACAGGAAATATTTTGTTTCTTGTTCTTCTGTTCTGGGGGGAGAAAATCTGCAGTGCAATAAAAAATACCACTTTTTTGAAAATAGCAGATGTCATATTGCTGCTTGCAACTCCTGGAATTGTATTTATGCTTGTCCAGATGGTCACCTGGGTGTCGGGATATAAGAATAAGGCAGTGTCAACATTTAAAGGCCTGGTTAAGATGTCATTACTGATGGAGCAGCCTTATTTGACACTGAATCTTATTATTTATGCAATATTTTTTATAATACTTATTATTTTATTCAGGAAAATCAATATTGCTTCTTCTACGTTGTGTTACCTTTTTATAATCCTTGCAATGGTAAACTATTATGTAATGGAATTTCGTGGAGAACCATTCCAGCTTCTTGACATTGTAGGAATGGGAACGGCAGCAGAAGTTGTTGGAGAATATAGCTTCAAAATCAAACTGATGCTTGGAATTCCACTGATCTATGCCCTGGTATTTGGTGAGTTTGTACTGAAATTCCAGAAACTGGAGCTTGGAAAAAAGAGCAGAAAGAATACAGCTGCCCGGTTTGGTGTACTGGCTGTGATCGTGATTACATTATGTTTTACCATAAGACCTATCCTCCAGAAGCTTGACGCTGTTACTTTATGGCAGATTAACCGTATTTATAAAGAACAGGGCTACATTTCCTCTCTTGTTAAGGAAATCAGGTATTTTTATATCGAGCAGCCAGAAGGCTATTCTGTTGGAAAAACCGTAGAACTGGCACAGGAAATTGAAGATGGGGAAAATATTGTTTCAGAGACAGACAAGAGTGAGTCTGAAGAAAGTGTTGATAATACAGCTGCAGATACTTCTGAAACAGTAACACCGAAAAATATTATCCTGATTATGAATGAAAGTCTTACAGATTTTGAAAATGTAGGTGAAATAAAGTCAAATGTAGAAATTTTGCCATACATAAGAAGCCTTAACAAAAATGTAAAACATGGACAGCTTCATGTACCTACATTCGGAGCCGGAACTGCACGCTCTGAATATGAGGCTCTTACAGGAAACAGTATGAGCTTTTTGCCATCCGGAAGTGTTCCTTATCAGCTTTATGTGCGGGATCCGGAGTATGGTCTGGCAGATATCCTGAAATCCCAGGGATATTACACAATTGCCATGCATCCCAACAAGGCTCATAACTGGAACCGGGCCTCTGTTTATCCATGCATGGGATTTGATGAATTTATCAGCCTGGAGAACTGGGGAGAGGAACACAGAGAGCTTCTTCGAAATTATGTAAGTGACAAAGCAACATTTGAAAAGATCATCAGCCTTTATGAAGAGAAGGATGCGGATGAAAAATTATTTACATTCTGTGTAACCATGCAGAATCATGGCGGTTATACAGTAGAAGACAGAGCTGGATTTGAACCTACTGTAAAGCTTGGATATGATACAGAGTATCCTCTGGCTGAAACGTATTTATCGTTGGCAAGAGAGTCTGATTCAGCATTTAAGGAATTGCTGGAGTACTTTGAAAAAGTAGATGAGCCTACCATGATTGTTATGTTTGGGGATCACTGGCCTAAGATTGAAGAAGAATTTATGGCGAAACTTTTAGGCGGCAACAGGCAGAGCCTGGGACTTGTTGAAAGCCAGCAGTCCTATACAACTCCCTATGTGATCTGGACAAATTATCCATCTGAGACAGTAGAGGAAGATTTCAGTGCTAATTATCTGGGAAGCTATATGCTTCAGCTGGCTGGTCTTGAAATGCCAGGCTACAACCAGTTCCTTATGAATCTGAAAGAGCAGCTTCCAATCATCGGAGTTGGTGCTGTTTGCGACAAAGATGGAAACTGGTATGCAAATGATGCACTTCCGGATGATTACAAAAAACTGATGACGGATTACAATATTCTGGAATATAACAACCAGTTTGAGAAAAAGGATGTAATAGAGAGCTTGTTTACTATTGGCAATTAAGAGGTGCGTTTATGAAAAAACTGTCACAAATGTTTTACAACCTTTTGTTAATGGCAGTAATTGATGGGTTGCTGATCTATACAGAGCTTGGAACAGCCCATCCTTTTCAGGGAGATACCAAGAAAATATTGCTGATTGCCATTGGTGATCTGATATGGATTTTATTGGTTTTGTGGGGAGAAAGACTAAGTGATGCCTGGCATACCTGCAGAATATCAACAGCAGCGGATGGAATTTTACTGATTCTGTCCGCTCCTGTTATGATAGGGGCAGTGCAGATGATCACCTGGCTTTCCGGAAAAAGAAATAAATCAGTGAATTATCTGGGAAGTCTTCTGAAAAAGGTTACTTCCCTATCTTTTATGAATCTTATAGGGAATCTGATCGTCTGTTATGTTATTCTTGGTATATTGATCCTGCTTTTTCGAAAAATAAAGACAGCTTCAGCTGTATTTTGCTGGCTTCTGATTTTGCTGGCATTGATCAATTTCTTTGTAATGGAATTCAGAGGAGAAGCTTTTTTTCTGTTGGATATCACAGGAATTGGAACTGCTGCAGATGTTGCAGGAGAATATGAGTTTAAAATACCTCTTATGCTTGGCATTCCGTTAACGTATTCTATGGTATTTGCCCAGTTTATCCTGAAATTTCAGAGACTGGAGTTAGGAAAAAAAAGCAGAAAAAATTTGATTGTGCGGTTAGCCTTTTTAGCTGTGTTTGTTGTGGCAATGGCAGTGGGATTTCGGCCTTTGATCATGAAGCAGGAAAATGTTTCATTGTGGAATGTAAACAAGGAATATCAGAATAAAGGACTGGTATATACTTTTGCAAGAGAATTCCGGTTTGTTTTTGTAGAAGAACCGGAGGGATATTCCGTGGATGCGGTAAAGAAAATTGCAGAAAAAACTGAAGGTGATCCGGCTGAAAGGCAGCAGGAGCCAGATGTAATCCCTGAGAATATTATTATGATCATGAATGAAAGTCTTGCGGATTTCGAGAGCATTGGGAGTGTCAGATCAGATGTGGAAATATTGCCGTATATTCACAGTATTGATAAAAATGTAACACATGGAAGTCTGCATATGCCCACTTACGGTGGCGGAACAGCAAGATCTGAGTATGAGGTACTTACCGGAAACAGTATTACGTTTCTTCCTTCTGGCTGTGTTCCTTATGAACTGTATGTCCGGACTCCGGAGTATGGAATGGCAGATATTCTGAAATCTCATGGATATTATACAATTGCCATGCATCCCAATAACGGACATAACTGGAACCGCGACCAGGTATATCCGCAGATGGGCTTTGATGAGTTTTTGAATCAGGATAACTGGGGCGGAGAATATCAGGATAAACTGAGAGGCTTTGTAAGTGACCAGTCTGTTTTTGACAAGATCATCAGCCTGTATAAAGAAAAAGAAACAAATCAAAAGTTGTTTACTTTCTGCGTAACCATGCAGAACCATGGCGGATATTCCCAGAGCACTCTGAAGGGATACGAACCAGATGTAAAACTGAATTATGAAACAGAATATCCGGAGGCACAGACGTATCTGTCACTTGCCAGAGAGTCGGATAAAGCGTTTCAGAATCTTGTAGAATATTTTGAAAAGGTAGACGAGCCGACCATGATCGTCATGTTTGGAGATCACTGGCCTAAGCTGGAAGAAGGCTTTTTAGCAGAAGTTCTCGGAAAAGACAGGGAGAAGCTGGACCTTTTTGAAAGCCAGGTGACGTATACAACTCCATATGTAATCTGGACAAATTATTCTTCCGAGACTGCAGAAGAGGATATCAGTGCCAATTATCTGGGAAGTTATGTGCTGTTTAAGGCAGGGATTTCCCTTCCGTTTTATAATCAGTTCCTTATGAAACTGAAGAAACAGCTGCCGGTCATTGGTGTTGGTGCAGTGTGTGATCAGGAGGGGAACTGGTATGCTTCTGAGGATCTTCCGGACAATTACAGACAGTTTTTGAGCGATTACAATATCCTGGAATATAACAACCAGTTTGAGAAAAAAGATGTAATAGAGAGCTTGTTTACATTGAAGTAATAAAAAAGTACCCGGACAAAACAGATGCGGTGGATGGTAACTCTGGCTGTTACTGTGAACGGAGTGAACAGTAACCTCTGGCTGTTTTTTGTCTGGGTATTTTCTGTTTCGCCACTTGACATATGGGAAAATTTCGCATAAAATAAACAAGACTTAACGAGCAAATTAAATAAATGAAGTGGCAATGAAGAGAATAGTACATGAGGAGCAATCTCAGAGAGAAATCCAGGCCGACAGGCAATGGTGTGAGGATTTTGTGCGCAAGTCATGGAACCGGCCTCAGAGCTCCGCACAATTGAAGTGCGGCGTCTGTCCTACGTTATCAGGATAATTGAGTGAGCAGTGGAGCAGTCATTTCCAGTGTTAATCAGGGTGGTACCGCCGAAGCCTTTCGGTCCCTTTTGCAGGGATGGAAGGTCTTTTTTTATGTGTTTTTCAAATAATACATGGAATTTACCAGATTTCCCTGGCGTTTAAATATTAGAAAATCAAAAAGGAGAAAAATCATGGCAAAAGAAAAGAAAATGGTAGAAGCTATCACATCCATGGATGTGGATTTTGCACAGTGGTATACCGATGTTGTAAAAAAAGCGGAACTTTGCGGCTATACAAGTGTAAAGGGATGTATGGCAATCAAACCGGCAGGATATGCAATCTGGGAGAATATCCAGAAAGAGCTTGACCGCAGATTCAAAGAGACAGGCGTAGAGAATGTATACATGCCAATGTTCATTCCGGAATCCCTTCTGGACAAAGAGAAGGATCACGTAGAGGGATTTGCACCGGAAGTTGCATGGGTAACACACGGCGGACTTGATCCTCTTCAGGAGCGCCTTTGCGTACGTCCTACATCCGAGACTCTGTTCTGTGATTTCTATCAGAAAGAGATTCAGTCCCACAGAGATCTTCCGAAAGTATATAATCAGTGGTGCTCAGTAGTTCGCTGGGAGAAAACAACCCGTCCGTTCCTTCGTTCCCGTGAGTTCTTATGGCAGGAAGGACATACTGCCCACGCTACAGCTGAGGAAGCAAAAGAACGTACCATCCAGATGCTGAACCTGTATGCAGACTTCTGCGAGGAAGTACTTGCAATCCCGGTTATTAAAGGTCAGAAGACAGAGAAAGAGAAATTTGCGGGTGCAGAGGCTACTTACACAATCGAGTCTCTGATGCATGATGGAAAAGCACTTCAGTCTGGAACCAGCCATAACTTTGGTGATGGATTTGCAAGAGCATTCGGCATCCAGTACACAGATAAAAACAACCAGCTTCAGTATGTACACCAGACATCCTGGGGAATGACAACTCGTATGATCGGTGCTCTGATCATGGTTCATGGAGACAACAGCGGACTTGTTCTTCCACCAAGAATTGCTCCGGTCCAGGCTGTTGTAATCCCGATCCAGCAGAGAAAAGAGGGCGTTCTGGAGAAAACAGAGGAGCTGACACAGATTCTGAAAGCAGCTGGAATCCGTGTAAAAGCAGACGTTACAGACAAGAGCCCGGGATTCAAATTCGCAGAGCAGGAAATGCGTGGTATTCCGGTAAGAATTGAGTGCGGTCCGAAGGATATCGAGAGCGGACAGGCTGTTATCTGCCGAAGAGATACCAGAGAGAAATATATTGTGAAGTTCGAAGAACTTGCTGCTAAGGTTCAGGAAGTTCTGGACACCATGCAGAAGGAAATGCTGGAGCGTGCAAGAGCCCACAGAGATGCTCACACCTATGTAGCAACAAATTATGAAGAATTCAAGGAGACCATCAACACAAAACCTGGTTTTGTAAAAGCTATGTGGTGCGGCAACCGTGAGTGCGAAGATAAGATCAAAGAAGACGTTCAGGCAACATCCAGATGTATGCCGTTTGAGCAGGAACATTTAAGCGATGTCTGTGTATGCTGTGGAAAACCTGCCAAGAAAATGGTATACTGGGGACGTGCTTATTAATAACAAAAGGGATTGCTGTTTATTTTGCAATCAGTAGTCAAAAAGGGGCAAAATTATTTTGCCCCGCTTTGTTTTTCAAGGCAGAGAAGTGTATGAGGAGAAGTTTTGTTTTAAATCAGAGGCAGGTGATAAAGATGGTATTTGAAATTCCACAAAAAGTTGAAATAATTATAAATATTCTGGAAAAAGCTGGTTATGAGGCCTATGCAGTAGGCGGCTGTGTCCGCGATGCCCTTCTGGGAAGAACTCCAAATGACTGGGATATCACAACCTCAGCCAAGCCGGAGCAGGTCAAAGCCCTGTTTCACAGAACCGTAGATACAGGAATCGCTCACGGAACCGTAACAGTGCTGCTTGAAAAAGAGGGATTCGAGGTTACCACCTACCGGGTGGATGGCGAGTATGAAGATGGCCGTCACCCGAAAGAAGTAACCTTTACGGCCTGCCTGGAGGAAGATTTGAAGCGTCGGGACTTTACCATCAACGCCATGGCCTACAATCCAAGGAAAGGGCTGGTGGACCTTTTTGAAGGGCAGAGAGACCTGGAAAACAAGGTGATCCGCTGTGTTGGTGATCCTCTGGAACGTTTTACAGAAGACGCTCTTCGCATTATGCGTGCTGTACGTTTTTCTGCGCAGCTTGGCTTTTCCCTGGAAGAAGAGACCCGAAAAGCTCTTTCTGTGCTTGCACCAAATTTAAAACATGTAAGCGCAGAGCGGATCCAGGTGGAACTTGTAAAACTTCTGGTGTCCCCTCATCCGGATTATCTGCGGATTGCCTATGAAGCGGGAGTTACCAGGGAATTTCTGCCGGAATTTGACCGCTGTATGGAGACACCTCAGAACACTCCACACCACTGCTATAATGTGGGAGAACACATTCTCCACAGCCTTTTGTATGTGAGGGCGGATAAGGTGTTAAGGCTGACCATGCTCCTTCACGACATTGCCAAACCTGTTGTACGAAAAACAGACGAAAACGGCAGGGATCATTTCAAAACACATGCTTCTGTGGGAGAAAAAATGTCCAAGGAAATTCTGCGCCGCCTGAAGTTTGACAATGACACTATTTCCAGAGTGAGCCGTCTGATCCGCTGGCATGATCTGCGCCCGACTCCAGCATCGGCTGAGGTGCGGAAAGTCATCAATGTAGTTGGGGAAGACCTTTTTCCCATGTGGATGGAAGTCCAGTATGCGGATAACAAAGCGAAAAGTGATTACCGTGGGGAAGAAAAAGCTGCTCGTCAGGCCGGAGTTCGAATGACCTGGGAAGAAATTATGGAAAAAGGCGAATGTGTTTCCATGAAAGGTCTTGCAATTACTGGCAGTGACCTGATCGCAGCCGGAATGAAGCCTGGAAAAGAAATGGGAAGTGTGCTCCATGAGCTTTTGGATGCTGTTCTGGAGAATCCGGAACTGAACAAGAAAGAATCACTTCTTTCCCTTGCTTTTGCAGCCGATAAAAAACTTCTTTAGAATAACATATCCCTCCCACTCATAAGATAGAAGGTATCTGAAGACATTTGGCATATGTGAGTGACGGGGGGATTTTTATTGTATGATTATGGTCTTAGCACCCTGACCCAGTATGGAATTGAAGTGAAATCTTCGTCCAGGACCCGGGGAGCATTGGTATGTCGTACAGAACAGGGAATTCTGCTCCTCAGAGAGTTTCACGGCTCCGAAAAAAAACTGCTTTTTCAGCAGGAAGTGTTAAAAAAACTTTCCCAGGAAGGCTGTCTGGTTGATACTTTTATTGAAAATCAGGAAGGCTCTTTGGTTACCAGAGATAAGGATAATATTCCCTATACCCTTCAGAACTGGTATGAAGGCAGAGAGTGTGACACCAAGTCCAGGGAAGATATTATAAGAAGTGTGCAGATTCTGGCAAGGGTACATAAATTTATGAATATGCCTGTGGAGAAAGCCTATATGGCGCGTTCCCTTGCAGATGAATATGCAAGGCATAATCAGGAAATCCGCAAGATCCGTAAATTTATCCGCCAGAAAGGTGCCAGTGCCAGATTTGAAAAGGAATTTCTGGGCAGTGTACAGTGGTTTCTGGAAAAAGGGGAAAAAGCACTGGAAATGCTTGTAAAGTCGGACTATGAAAAACTAAGGGACAAGGCGGGCGAAGAGGGGCTTCTATGTCATGGCGAATATAACCAGCACAATGTTCTTCTTTGTAAAAATCAGGCTGCTGTGACAAATTTTGGTCACTTCAGCTTTGATGTGCAGATCAGCGACTTGTATTGTTTTATGCGAAAAATCCTGGAAAAATATAACTGGGATGTATTTCTGGCCAGACGGATGCTGGAGCAATATGACAAAATACGTCCTATTTCTTCGGAAGAATGGGAAAACCTGCAAATCCGTTTCACATATCCGGAAAAATACTGGAAACTGGCAAATTACTACTTTTCTCACAACAAAGCATGGATTTCCGGCAAGAATACAGAAAAGCTGGAAAAGGTAATTGCCCAGAAGAAAATATGGGGGGATTTCCCTGAAAAATGCTTTGGAAAATCCCCTTTCTAGAGCGTGTTTGAAAAAGGCTTTCTGCAAGATGGGTGTCACAATTTGTGGGAGATTTTGTCCGGATGAGGGCGCCGTAGCGGGCTACGGCAACCGAATTCGGGCAAAATCTCCCGCAAAGTGGGGCGTGCAGCTTGCGGGAATGATTTTTCAAACACGTTCTAGCGCAAAAACCTTGACAATACAGGGCAAAAGGTATATATATAGATAGAAGAATCTTTAGAGGAGGAAACACCATGAATAAGACTGAATTAGTAGCAGCTATGGCGAAAGAAACCAATCTGTCCAAGAAGGACGTTGAAGCTGTTTTAAAATCATTCATCGACGTTGTATCAGAAGAACTGAAAAAAGGTGAGAAAGTTCAGTTAGTTGGCTTTGGTACATTTGAAGTCAGCGAGAGAGCTGCCAGAGAGGGAAGAAATCCTCAGACTGGTGAGACCATGAAGATCGAAGCTTCCAAGGCTCCGAAATTTAAAGCTGGTAAAGCTTTAAAAGATATGGTAAACGCATAATCGCGTAAGCTTTTACAGGAGGAACTTTATAGTTCCTCCTTTTTTAAACACGCTCTGATATAGGAGAGTATTATGAGATTAGATAAATTTTTGAAAGTATCCCGCCTTATTAAGAGAAGAACTGTGGCAAATGAGGCATGTGATGCAGGAAGAGTGCTTGTAAATGATAAGCCGGCCAAGGCTTCTGTTCAGGTGAAGACAGGAGATACTATTGAGATTCAGTTTGGAAGCCGCAATGTGAAGGTGGAAGTGCTGGATGTGAAAGAGACTGTGAAGAAGGAAGAAGTTGAGAATCTGTACAGGTATGTTTAAGAGTTCTGTGAACGAAGGAAACAGTATTACTTAAGCAGGTTCTAATTTTAAAGAAAAATTCATAGATTATCTGTGAACCCACATATTTGGGAGAGAGGGATTTGGAAGAAAAGGTTGTGAACATTTCCCATAAGCTGATACTGGATAACAGGAAAGAAGCATCTGTCACAGGTGTGAAGGATGTGATTTCTTTTGATGAAAAGGAAATCCTTCTTCAGACTGCTGACGGGAAGCTGCAGATTCGCGGCAGCGGGCTTCATGTAAAAGGACTAAACCTGGAAAAAGGAGAAGCTGCTCTTGCCGGACATGTGGATTCTCTTGTCTATTTGTCTAAAGATTCCCCACGAAAAGAAGAACCATTATTTACAAGGCTGTTCCGTTAAGCTATGAGCATATATATCTACAATGAGATCTGGCTTTTCGTCCGGGCTTTTGCAGGGGGTGCGGTGCTGATCCTTTGCTACAGCCTGCTTCAGGAAATAAGAAGGCTCATTTTCTGCAGTCCGGCAGCAGGAGGGATTTTGGACCTTCTTTATTGGGTGTGCGCAGGACTTCTGGTATTTGCAGGAATTTACCGGATCAACCAGGGAATCCTGCGTAGTTTTCTGTTTTTGGGAATTATATCAGGGGCATTTCTTACATATCTGACAATAAAACCTTTATTTGAAAAAATTTGTTATATAATCCTGGAGGTTCCTGTCAGATTCGTAAAAAAAACTTCAAAAAAATATATAAATTGGTTGCTATTTTTTTGTAAACGTTGTAAAATTTTAGTTAAGCAATCTGCAAATCAGTACAAAAATAGTACCAGAAATCGTTTGCAGATGAGAAGAGGCAGGAAGTTTGGGAAAATCAGGGAAAAAACGAAGAAAAAAGACAATAGGGTATAATCATCTCGGGATGTTCGGTATTTCTCTGATCGTTCTGATTCTGATTCTGACGCTTATGGCACAGAGCCGGGACCTTAAGGAATCTCTTGCCGGCTATGAGACCAGGGCAGAGGCATTAAGCCAGCAGATTGAGGAAGAGCAGGCGCGCACTCAGGAGATTGAAGATCTGAAGCAGTATATGCTCACGGATGAGTACGCAGAGCAGGCCGCCAGAGAGAAGCTGGGTCTTGTGAAGGAGAATGAGATTATTTTTCAGGAGGAGAAATAAGGTTCTGGGAAAAACGAAGTTTGGAAGTTTCTGACGATATATTTTTCAATATGGTCGTCTTTGTTTGACATATATTTTCATACCTGTCCCCTATAATAGGCATAAGGTGCTGCCGAAGGTGATGTAAATGCAGCATTCCTTTGCAAAAACAAGGGCAGCAGTTAAAGACTACATGAACAGTGGGGCGTGCAGCTTGCGGGAATGCTTTTTCAAACAGGCTCTGGCACTGTAAGGCTGTAAAGGGGAGGGGAGAATATGCAGGAATGGATAATTGCCATGCTCGTGATCAGTGTGCTGCTGGTGCTGCGGGACATGGCAAAAGTTTTTTTCAGGGGAAGAAGTTTCCTTAAGGCAGAGCAGCCGGCCGAAGAGAAAAATCCCCAGAAGGAGAAGGTGGAGCGGTATGCTGCTTCTTTTCGGAAGCTTGCAGACAGCTTTTATGGATTACCCTACCGAAAAGACTATTTAAGCAACGGCCAGGTGGATGGAATCATAAGGGAGACCTGTGATGAGATATGCAGCCACTGTTATCAGCGGGAAATCTGCTGGGGCACCCAGTCGCAGGAAATGTACAGAGGAAGCGAGCGGATGATTCGTTCCATGGAGGAGGGAAATCAGGAGAAAATACAGGAGACAAAAAGCGACTGGATGAGTGTATGCAGTCGTTTTTCCCAGTATTATGAGACACTTGGTAACTCTTATATGAGGGAGCGGCAGAAGCTGATATGGGACAACCGGATGATCGAAAGCCGCCTTGCCGTGGCACAGCAACTCCAGGAGATGTCCAGAATCATGGATATGGTGGCAGAAGACCTGTACGACATTTCCATTGCGGATCCTCAGCTTATGACGGAATTGCAGAAGATTCTCAGGAAGCGTCATATTGTGGTGAAGCAGGTCTGGGTGATGGATAAGGTGGAAGGAAGACGTGAGATTTTTCTTACCATGCGTGCCAGAAGCGGGCAGTGCATTTCTGTTAATGAGGTGGCACAGCTTTTGTCTCAGGAATTCGGAACTCCCATGGCGGCAGCAGGAGGAAGAAGAATTGTAAATGGAGAATACCATACGGTTCATTTTGTGGAGGATGTAAGCTATCAGGTACTTTACGGAGTGGCAAAGCTGACCAAGGAAATGGAGAAGGTTTCCGGAGACAATTATATTTGCAGACAGGAAGAGGCAGGCCGTTTTGTAATGTGTCTTTCTGATGGAATGGGCTCCGGGGTGGAGGCATGCCGGGAAAGCGAGGAAGTGGTAGAACTTCTGGAACAATTTCTGGAATCCGGTTTTACCCAGGAGACGGCGGCGAAAATGGTGAACTCTGCTCTTGTGATGAAGGGACAGGAAGGGATTTTTTCAACAGTGGACATCTGCGCAGTGGATTTATATACGGGAATCTGTAACTTCCTGAAAGCGGGGGCTTCCGCCACTTTTATCAAAAGGGATCACTGGGTGGAGGCCATTTCTTCAGAGAGTCTGGCGGCAGGGCTGATACAGCAGGTGGATTTTGAAACATCTTCAAGGAAGCTGTATCACGGGGATTATCTGATCATGATGACAGATGGCGTCTTGGATGCGCTGCCTGCCATGCGGGAGGAGGAGACCATGAAAGAAATCATTATGGATATCCATGAAGAGACTCCCAAGGAGATGAGCCGGGGGATTCTGGAGCGGGTGCTGGGATACAGCGATTACTGCGCCAGGGATGATATGACGGTTCTTGTAGCTGGAATGTGGAAGAAATAGAATGATTATTTTTGAGTAAAAAACAGATATGGAATCATATGAGCATATGAATATGTTTGAAAGAAGTAATATTGTTACGGTTCACGAAAGAATCAGTAACGTATCAGAGGCAGAGCTAGTATGTATCAGAAAGTGAAAGCATATATGAAAGAACATGGCATGGTAGTGGATGGGGATGTGGTCCTTGCCGGAGTTTCCGGAGGAGGAGACTCCATGGCTATGCTGGAAATGTTAAAAAGATATCAGGCTGAAGCAACTTTTTCGCTGTGTGCGGTACATGTGCATCATGGAATCCGCGGCGAGGAAGCTGACCGGGATGAAAGAGTAGTAAGAGAGACCTGCGAAAAATGGACGATTCCTTTTTTATCCTATCATTACCCGGTACCGGAGCTTGCAAAGAAATGGAAAATGGGACTGGAAGAGACAGGAAGAAAAGTCAGACAGGATGCGTTTTCCAGGGCAGAAGCTGATTATTTTGGAAAATCAGAAACGGCTGACCTCCAGGGTGGGGGAAGAGTCTTTGCCGCCAGAGAAGGAAAATTACGGATCCGTATTGCTCTGGCCCACAATGAAAATGATGTGGCGGAAACTTTGCTCCACAATCTTTGCAGAGGAACGGGGCTGAAAGGTCTGGCTTCTATTTTGCCGGTGCGGGATGAAATTATTCGGCCCATTTTGTGTTTAAATAAACAGGAAATTGTCAATTATTTAATAAAAGAACAGATTCCCTATGTAACAGACAGTACCAATCTTACAGATGATTATACAAGAAATAAGATCAGACATCAGATATTGCCTATTCTGGAAGAACAGGTGAATGCTTCTGCTGTCCGCCATATGGCGGAGACGGCCAGTCTTGTTAGTCAGGCAGAGGAGTATTTGTCCCGTCAGGGAGAACGCCTTGTGAAAAAGTATGGGGAAAACAGGGAGCGGGGAATTTTCCTGTCAGAAGCATTCTGGCGAGATGAGCCTGCCATAGCTTCTTACGGAGTGCTTCAGGTTTTTGAAGACCTGGCTGGGAAACGTAAGGATTTTACAGCTGCTCATGTAAAAAGTGTGGAGAGCCTTCTGAAGCTTCAGGTGGGACGACGGATCAATCTGCCTTATGATCTGGCGGCGCTTCGAACTTATGGAGGAATTTTACTGGGAGAAAGACAATTACTGGGAATGTCAGATAGAAATCTAAGTTCAAAAGAGTACGATCCAGTGAAAGCTGAAAAAAATCAGGAGAGGAATGCACTGCAAAAAAGTGTCCAGTTGAGTAAAAAGGAGCTGGAAACTGCTTGTGAACAGGTACTTTTTACAGATAATGTTTTTTATCTGAAAATATTTTCTAATGAAGGCCAGAAGATTGAAGAAAAAAAGTATACGAAATGGCTGGATTATGATAAAATAAAACAGGAATTGTCCATCCGGACCAGACAGCCGGGAGATTTTCTCATTGTAGATGACAAAGGGAGCAGCAAGAAGCTGAACCGTTATTTTATAGATGAGAAGATCCCATCAGAGGAAAGAGACAGCATCTTGCTTCTATGTACCGGCTCTGAGGTTTTGTGGGTGGTGGGAGGCAGAATAAATGAGAATTATAAAATAGCTCCCAGAACCAGGAGAATATTGGAAATACAATACCAAGGAGGAAAAGATAATCATGAGTGAAAAAATCAGAGTTTTACTGGATGAGGAGACTGTGGAGAAGCGTATCTGCGAAGTAGCAGCCCAGATCAGCGAAGAGTACAAGGGAAAAGAAATCCACATGATCTGCGTTCTTAAGGGCGGAGTATTTTTCATGTGTGAGCTTGCCAAGAGAATCACAGTGCCGGTAACTCTTGACTTCATGTCTGTTTCCAGTTATGGAGATGACACCAAATCAAGCGGAGTTGTAAAGATCGTCAAGGATCTGGATCAGCCTCTTGAAGATAAAGAAGTTCTTGTTGTGGAGGATATTATTGATTCCGGAAGAACCTTAAGCTATCTGCTGGACGTTCTGAAGAGACGTAATCCAAACAGCGTGAGACTTTGCACCTTGTTGGACAAACCGGACCGCAGAGTGGTAAAAGGGGTTGATGTGGATTATTGCTGCTTCAATATTCCAGATGAGTTTGTTGTGGGCTATGGTCTTGACTATGCCCAGAAATACAGAAATCTGCCATACATCGGAGTGGTAGAGTTCGAATGAAAGGAGAATTATACAAGTGAATAAGCAGTCAGGCAGAATTGGCTTGTATCTTGTCCTGATCGTAGCTTTGATCGCAGGTTACCTGTATCTGAACAATCAGGCAGCTGTCCAGAGTGATTATACTTATGGACAGCTGGAGCAGGCAGTGACAGACGGAAAGGTGACCAGTGCCACGATCCATCAGAACAGTGAGGTTCCAACAGGTTCTGTGATCGTGAATATAAGCGGCGAGGGACAGAAGCGTATTTATGTGGCAGATGTAAATGAGGCAGAGCAGCTTCTTCGAGAGAGCGGGCTTGATCCTGCTGTTGAGGATGTGCCGAAGCAGAGTGTATTTATGAACTCTGTTTTCCCGGTACTTCTTACCTGTGGTCTTATCATCTTCCTCATGCTGATGATGAACCGCCAGATGTCAGGTGGGGGTGGTGGCACCAATGCCAAGATGATGAATTTCGGCAAAAGCAGGGCGAGAATGTCCATGCCGGATGATAAGAAAGTGACTTTCCAGAACGTAGCGGGCCTGGAGGAAGAGAAAGAAGAACTGAAGGAGGTTGTAGATTTCCTGAAGGATCCCCAGAAGTATACCAAGGTGGGGGCCAGAATCCCGAAAGGAGTTATCCTTGTAGGACCTCCAGGAACTGGTAAGACGCTTCTGGCCAAGGCTGTTGCCGGGGAAGCGGGCGTTCCGTTTTTCTCCATTTCCGGTTCTGATTTTGTGGAAATGTTTGTTGGTGTAGGTGCTTCCCGTGTAAGAGATCTTTTCGAAGAGGGCAAGCGTCACGCACCTTGTATCATCTTTATTGATGAGATCGATGCTGTTGCAAGACAGCGTGGAACCGGCATGGGAGGCGGTCATGATGAAAGGGAACAGACTCTGAACCAGCTTCTTGTAGAGATGGATGGATTCGGGGTAAATGAAGGCATTATCGTAATGGCCGCTACCAACCGTGTGGATATTCTGGATCCTGCAATTCTTCGTCCGGGACGTTTTGACCGCAAGGTTGGCGTAGGTCGTCCGGATATTAAAGGAAGGGAAGAAATCCTCCATGTTCATGCCAAGGATAAACCTCTTGGCGAGGATGTAGACCTGAAACAGATCGCTCAGACTACAGCTGGATTTACAGGTGCAGATCTTGAGAACCTGATGAATGAGGCGGCTATTGCTGCAGCCAGAAAAGGTCATGTATTTATTTGCCAGAAAGATATTAAGAATGCCTTTATCAAGGTTGGCATCGGTGCAGAGAAAAAGAGCAAGGTGATCTCCGAGAAGGAGAAAAGGATCACCGCTTATCATGAGGCAGGCCATGCAATCTTGTTCCATGTGCTGCCGGATATGGAGCCTGTTTACACCATTTCCATTATCCCTACCGGAATGGGAGCAGCCGGCTATACCATGCCTCTTCCAGAGAATGACGAAATATTTAATACTAAGGGTAAAATGCTCCAGGATATTACCACACTTCTTGGAGGACGTGTGGCAGAGGAGCTGATTTTCGGCGATATTACAACTGGTGCATCCAACGATATCAAGCGGGCTACCAGCGAAGCAAGAGCTATGGTGACCAAGTATGGTATGTCCGATAAGATTGGACTGATCTCCTATGGAGATGATGACGATGAGGTATTTATTGGACGAGATCTGGCGCACACCCGCGGTTACAGCGAGGATGTTGCCAAGGCAATTGACAGTGAGATTCACAGTATCATTGAGGAGTGTCATGACAATGCGAAGAAGATTATTTCTGAGCATATGGAGGTTCTTCATGGCTGTGCCAAGCTCCTTCTCGAGAAGGAAAAAGTTCATCGGGATGAATTTGAAGCACTTTTTACAATGGAAAAATCGGGTGAATCAAATGAAAGTATATAACATGCACAAAAAATAATAGTGATTTTTGTGAAGTTTGTGCACACTTTTTGGTGGACACATGGTACTATATACATCGTAAAAACCCCCCAATACATTATATAGTTTTTGCTACACCCCATAAGAAGAAATACCTTCTCCAAAAAAGACAGCTTTTACCGGCTGTCTTTTTTACGTTAAATGAATAAGGTATTTTAGATCGTGTTTGAAATGTGGTGGGAGTTCTTTGGTGAAAACGTCGGTAAGCTGGGCGGAAATTTGGAGAATAAGCCGAATTTTAACAGTTGTGGGAAGAAATGTTTTCAGTTAAAATATAGGGTGTAATTTTTTTGAAAGAGGGATGTTATGGATCGTAATAATGCAGATGTAATGAAAAAAATGCAATATATATTGAATATGAGACCGGTTTTGAATACAGAGGCATTGTTCAGCGATGGTTCTGATTATTACCGTTGTCCGTCAAATCCCAAAGCAGGAGACAAGGTCCGTATCCGCTTCCGCACCAAGCGGAACAACGTAGATATGGTTTATTTAGTATACGATGGCAAGCGTCAACAGATGGAGCGTGTGGCCAAATCCAATGGATTTGATTATTATGAGACTTCTATTATTATGGGAGAGGAGATTGTCCGTTACCATTTTGAGATCACATACGGATGGGTGACCTGTTATTATAATTATCAGGGCGTTTCCATGAACCCGGAGGAGCGTCTGGAGTTTGAGATTTATCCCGATTATGATACACCCCAGTGGGCGAAGGGTGCTGTTATGTACCAGATTTTTGTGGATCGCTTCTGCAATGGGGATCCGACGAATGATGTGGAGGATCGTGAATATTTTTATATTGGCGATATGACTTCCAGGGTAAGAGACTGGGGAAAAGTTCCGGCAGTAATGGGGGTGCGGGAGTTTTATGGCGGTGACCTGCAGGGAATTATGGATAAACTGGATTATCTGCAGGATCTGGGAGTGGATGTTATTTATCTGAACCCGATTTTTGTTTCTCCAAGTAATCACAAGTACGATATTCAGGATTATGAGTATGTGGATCCCCATTACGGCAAGATCGTGGAGGATATGGATGATGGCCTTCTGAATGAGGGGGACCGCGAGAATGCCCATGCCCGGAAATTTATTAAGCGTGTGACCGATAAGCGGAATCTGGAGGCAAGTAATGAACTGTTTGCAAAGCTTGTGGAGGAAATCCATAAGAGAGGCATGAAAGTAATCCTGGATGGTGTGTTTAACCATTGTGGATCTTTTAACAAATGGATGGACAGAGAGCGGATCTATGAGAACCAGGAGGGATATCCAAAGGGAGCGTATATTTCTGCAGACAGTCCATATAGGTATTACTTTAATTTCTATGACGAGAACCGCTGGCCGTACAATCCTACCTATGATGGATGGTGGACTCATGATACTTTGCCGAAGCTGAATTATGAAGCCTCCAGGGATCTGTATGATAAGATTCTGGAGATTGGTAAGAAGTGGGTTTCTGCGCCTTATAATGTAGATGGATGGAGATTGGATGTGGCGGCAGATCTTGGGCACAGCAACGAATTTAACCATCAATTCTGGAAGGATTTCAGGAAAGCTGTAAAGGAGGCAAATCCCAATGCGATCATTCTGGCAGAGCATTACGGAAATCCGGAGAGCTGGCTGCAGGGGGATGAGTGGGATACGGTTATGAACTACGATGCCTTTATGGAACCTCTGACCTGGTTCCTGACGGGCATGGAGAAGCACAGTGATGAGTGCAGGGATGACCTTTATGGAAACAGTGATGCCTTTATTGGGGCTATGAAGACTCATATGAGGGCACTTCATATGTCTGCACTTTATACGTCCATGAATGAGCTGTCCAATCATGATCATTCCAGATTTCTCACCAGAACAAACCGCCGTGTGGGAAGGATTTCCTATGCCGGTGCGGAAGCTGCTTCCCAGAACATCAATCCTGCAGTGATGCGTGAAGGTGTTGTGGTGCAGATGACCTGGCCGGGAGCACCAACTGTTTATTATGGTGATGAGGCAGGTGTCTGTGGCTTTACGGATCCGGATAACAGAAGAACTTATCCATGGGGACATGAGGATCAGATGATGATTGCGTTCCACAGAGATATGATTAAGATCCATAAGGAATATGATTTCTTAAGTAATGGTTCCCTTGTGTTCCTCTGGAATGATTATCAGGGACTTTGCTTCGGAAGATTTTCCCATGATGAAAGAATGATTGTGATTCTGAATAACCGGAATGAGGATCGGGAGGTTGAGATTGAGGTCTGGAAGACGGGAATCAGCAGACTGAAGGATTCTGTGTTGAAGCGGATCATGCTGTCTTACCGTGATGGATATACTACGGAGGAATATGAATATACAGCCAAGGCAGGTGTGATCAGGGTGCCGATGCCAGCGTTTGGGGCGATGGTGTTGTATCATAAGTGTGAGAATCCGACTATATTTGTGGAAGATTAAGGGACGCCGCGAGGAGGAACCTATGGGCTGACGGCCAGAGCTGTGGTTCCGGGATTTTCCATATACGCTTATTTGCAGGAGGTGGAGCAAACTCGGCCACATGGTGGCCTCAGACAGTGCTCCACCTCCTGCGCGTATATGGAAAATCCCTGGAATCCTCGCAATGGCCGCCAGTCCATAGGCCCCTCCTCGCGGCTGAGTATTCAAGGCGAAAAAAGAACGTTTGGTATCAGGGCGCTGCGCTGCTGATACAGAGAAGAGAGATAAAAAACTCCCAGGTAAAAATATCTGGGAGTTTAGAATATAGTGGATGGAGAAGGATTCGAACCGCTTTGGCGTATGACAGAAAAATTCCAGAG
This sequence comes from Blautia faecis, assembly GCF_020554845.1. GTDB lineage: Bacteria > Bacillota > Clostridia > Lachnospirales > Lachnospiraceae > Blautia_A > Blautia_A faecis. The sequence goes on from NZ_JAJCIA010000002.1 coordinate 65,178, forward strand.
CGAATATGCTCTGGAGTAGTAGTGGATGGAGAAGGATTCGAACCGCTTTGGCGTATGACAGAAAAACTCCAGAGCGAATATGCTCTGGAGTAGTAGTGGATGGAGAAGGATTCGAACCTTCGAAGGCATCGCCAGCAGATTTACAGTCTGTCCCCTTTGGCCACTCGGGAATCCATCCGTGAACGAATTTATTATATACAAAGAAGAAAGTTTTTGCAAGATATTTTTTCAGTTTTTTTGATATTGTACACGCGAGGGGAATGAAAAAAGAATCAATAACTCATTTTTTTTGCAAAGAGGTAGACGAATGGGGAAAAATCTGCTAAACTACAGACAATGGAAATAGTTAAGGTGTTTCCAAAGATAGGAGGAATTTTATCATGTATGAGTTAGTTAATGCAACAGAAATGCTGAAAAAAGCAAAAGCTGGACATTATGCAGTAGGTCAGTTCAATATCAACAACCTTGAGTGGACAAAGGCTATCCTGCTTACAGCACAGGAACTGAACTCCCCGGTTATTCTGGGCGTTTCCGAAGGCGCTGGTAAGTACATGGCTGGTTATAAGACTGTTGTTGGAATGGTTAAAGGTATGATGGAAGAGCAGAAGATCACTGTTCCGGTTGCACTTCACCTGGATCACGGTTCATATGAAGGATGCCTGAAATGTGTTGAGGCTGGATTCTCATCCATCATGTTCGACGGTTCTCATTACCCGATCGAAGAGAACGTTGCTAAGACTAAAGAACTGGTTAAGATCACAAGAGAGCATGGAATGTCCTTAGAGGCAGAGGTTGGCTCCATCGGTGGTGAGGAAGATGGCGTTATCGGTATGGGCGAGTGCGCAGATCCTAAGGAATGCAAGATGATCGCTGATCTTGGTATCGATTTCCTGGCAGCAGGTATTGGTAACATTCATGGTAAATATCCAGCTAACTGGAAGGGCTTAAGCTTTGAGACTCTGGATGCAATCCAGCAGCTTACAGGTGATATGCCGTTAGTACTTCACGGTGGTACAGGTATTCCTACAGACATGATCAAGAAAGCTATCGACCTTGGAGTTTCCAAGATCAATGTTAACACAGAGTGCCAGCTTTCTTTTGCAGAAGCTACACGTAAATACATCGAGGAAGGCAAAGATCAGCAGGGTAAAGGATATGACCCACGTAAGCTTCTTGCACCTGGCTTCGATGCAATCAAGGCTACTGTTAAAGAGAAAATGGAAATCTTCGGATCCGTTGGAAAAGCTTGAATATGATTTTTCTCCGCACATGCGGAAAGAGAAAGGGGACTGCGCAAGCAGTCCTCTTTTGCATATATGAGATGTTTCACAGACTGCTTTTTCCAATAGGTTCTGGCTTGTGACCCGAATTATTATTCAAAGTCTGGATCTGATAAAAATTGTAATGTTTTGTACAAGTTGCGACAAAATGTCCATATTCAAATATCACTCTCTAAAAAAATGAACATGTTTCTTGATTTTTTATCATGGTTTTTTAACAGAAAAATCAGTATTATATAAACATCTTAAGAAACGGTTCTCAAAGAAAAGGAGAGTAAAATTATGAAGATGAGAAAAATCGCAGCAATGGGACTTAGCGCAGTTATGGCAGCTTCTATGGTACCAGCATTACCGGTTATGGCTGATGATGCATCTGGAAAGGTTTACTACTTAAACTTCAAACCAGAGCAGGATGAAGCATGGCAGAATCTGGCAGCAAAATATATAGAAGAAACAGGTGTTCCGGTAACAGTTGTTACAGCAGCTTCCGGACAGTATGAGACCACACTTCAGTCTGAGATGGCTAAGAGTGATGCTCCTACACTTTTCCAGGTAAACGGACCTGTAGGACTTAAGAACTGGAAGGATTATTGCTATGATCTGTCCGGATCTGATATCTACTCACAGCTTACATCTGATGCTTACACTGTAAAAGACGGTGATGCAGTTGATGGTATTGCATACGTAATCGAGTCCTATGGACTGATCGTAAACAAAACCTTACTGGAAAAAGCAGGCTACACAGTAGATGACATCAAGAGCTTTGATGATCTGAAGAAGGTTGCTGATGACATCCAGGCAAGAAAAGATGAGCTTGGAGTGAAAGGTGCTTTCACAAGCGCTGGTATGGACGGATCCTCTGACTGGAGATTCAAAACACACCTTGCAAACCTTCCAATCTACTATGAGTATCAGGCAGATGGCATCGATGATACAGATGCAATCAAGGGAACATACCTTGATAACTATAAGAACGTATTTGATCTTTACATCACAGATTCTACCTGCGATGGAGCTGAGCTTTCCGCTAAGACAGCAGATGACTCCCGTAACGAGTTCATCAACGGAGATGCAGTATTCTATCAGAATGGTTCCTGGGAATATGGCGAATTGTCCAAAACATACAGCGATGACGAGCTGGCTATGATTCCGATTTACTTCGGTGTTGATGATGAGAACGAAGGCCTTGCAACCGGTACAGAGAACTTCTGGTGTGTAAACAAAGAAGCTTCTGAGGAAGATATCCAGGCAACACTTGATTTCATGAACTGGTGCGTAACTTCTGAGGATGGAACAAAGGCTATGTCAGAAGACTTGGGCTTTACAATTCCTTTCAAAACAGCACAGGAGCCCACAAACGTATTTGTAAAACAGGATGCAGAGTATACAGCAGCTGGCCTTACACCTGTATCATGGAACTTCACAACAATGCCATCTGAAGAGTGGAAGAACGGTCTTGGTACAGCGCTTACATTATATGCAGCAGGAAGCGGTTCCTGGGATGATGTAGTTTCCGCATTCGTTGACAATTGGGCAACTGAGAAAGCTCTTTCCGAATAATCGTAACAGGTAATAAATTTCTTTCCAACAGCATATAATATGTCCAGAAGAAATTCAGGACATATTATAGAATGGTGAACAGGGTGGGGAGGCGAAATACAGCCTCCCCATTTTAATGGGAAAATGATGTAATGTTTTGGGGTGGTGGATAATCTTCCACAAAGGTGTCATAACAGGAAAAGGAGGAGTGAAAAATGGTAGGAAAATCTCTGAAAAAATGGTGGCCGGTATTTGTTCTGCCAACATTGGCTGCATTTATTATAGGTTTCTTATGGCCGTTTATCTGGGGTATTTATCTTTCATTTTGTAAATTTTCAACTGTAAAAGATGTAGTCTGGGTTGGACTTTCCAACTATCAGAAAATTTTTATCGGCGGTGACTTCAGTCATGCATTCTGGCTGACCGTTGTATTCGCATTTGTTTCCAGTATTCTGATTAATGTGTTGGCATTTTCCATTGCATTGGCTTTGACAAAAGGCTTCAAAGGAACAAACGTGTTCCGTACTGTATTCTTCATGCCGAACCTGATCGGTGGTATTGTACTTGGTTATATCTGGCAGACACTGTTAAACGGTCTGCTTTCCATGTGGGGACAGCCTCTTCTGAAGTTGTCTGCAACAAATGGTTTTATTGGAATGATCATCCTGTTGTTATGGCAGCAGATTGGATATATGATGATCATTTATGTGGCTGGTCTTAATAACGTATCTCCGGATCTGATTGAGGCTGCACAGATTGATGGCGCAACCGCATCACAGATCCTGTTTAAAATCAAGATTCCGATGATCATGCCATCTGTTACAATTTGTACATTCCTTACTCTTACAAACGGATTCAAGATGTTCGACCAGAACCTTTCCCTTACAGGCGGAGATCCTGGAAAACAGTCACAGTTACTGGCACTGAACATTTACGATACATTCTACGGACGAAGCGGCCCTGCATGGAAGGGTATCGGCCAGGCAAAAGCAGTTGTATTCTTTGTACTGGTTGTTGCAATCGCGTTGATCCAGCTTCGTGCAACATCATCTAAGGAGGTGCAGGCATAATGGCAGATAAGAAAAAAAGTATTATCCCAACTATAATTCTTTCCGTAATTTCAATTATCTGGATCTACCCGATTGTTATGATCCTGTTTAACTCCTTAAAAGTGGAGTCCGCAATTACTACATCTGGTGTTTTCCAGTTTCCTACATCTGAGACCTGGAACGGAATCCAGAACTTTATAGCCAGCGTCACACAGATGGATTTCCTGAAATCCTTCTGGTACAGCCTTGTGATCTCAGTTATGTCTGTTGTTTTGATTCTGCTTTGTTGCTCTATGTGCGCATGGTACATTGTACGTGTAAACGGCTTGCTTTCCAAGGTTCTGTATTACCTTTGCGTATTCAGTATGGTTGTTCCTTTCCAGATGGTTATGTTTACCCTGGCAAAAACAGCAGATACTTTGAAACTGAATAATCCATACACCATTTGCATTGTTTACCTTGGATTTGGTGCCGGACTTGCAGTATTTATGTTTACCGGTTTTGTAAAAGGAAGCCCGCTGGAAATTGAGGAAGCTGCCATGATTGATGGATGCAGTCCTCTGCAGGTTTTCTTTAAGATCTTGATTCCGATTTTGAAACCAACCATTATCTCTACTGCAATTCTGGAGCTGATGTGGGTATGGAACGATTACCTTCTTCCAACACTGGTTCTGGATATTAAGAAGTATAAAACAATTCCAATGGCAATCCAGTATTTCCGTGGAAGCTATGGTCATGTGCAGATGGGACCGATGATGGCAAGTATTATGATCGACATTATCCCGATTATTGTTGTATATCTGGTTTGCCAGAAATATATTATCGAGGGAGTTGTTGCAGGTGCAGTTAAGGGTTGATTTCTTTGGGTAAAAGAACGGTTTTTACCTGAGAAATTTGGAGATTATTCCCTTTTCAATATGATACCAGAATGTTAAAATAAAGATAGTTCTTTGCAGAGATGCGAGGGGCTATCTTTATCTTTATATAAGATTTCATGTGCGCCAGACAGAAAAAATGGGGCGAAGCAACAGGCGATATGAAATTTCTGGCTTTTCTGACAGACGGACATAAATGACAGTTGGAAGAGTTGTCCCGGTGTTAAATATAATAAAAGATCGGAGTACCAATATGTACAGAGTTTTGATAACAGACGATGAGAAAATTGAGCGGGAGGGAATAAAATTCCTTCTGGCACAGGAAGAGGGAGAATACGAGATCCATGAGGCTGCCAATGGCAGGCAGGCACTGAATGTATTGCGAAGTGAAGAGATTGATTTTCTTTTAACAGACATAAAAATGCCTCATATGGACGGTCTGGAGCTGGCTAGCAAGGTCAGAGAAGAGTATCCCAATCTTCCAATTGTAATTTTTAGTGGATACAGTGATTTCGCTTTTGCCCAGGAAGCTATGCGTTACGGAGTGAAGGATTACGTGCTGAAGCCGGTTGATCCGGATACATTTCATACAACTATCGGGAAAGTAAAAGCAGAGCTTCAAAGTATCCGGTCCAAGAAGCAGAAGGAAGAGAAAGGGAAGAATTTTCTTCTTCAGTATTTTCTTCAGACTTACCTGTATTCCGGAAATGAAGAAGTGTTGAAAAAAGCTGGGGAGATTTTAGATGAATCTAACTGGGAGCAGTGGCACTGTGCGATTCTTATCGAATCAGATAAGGCATTTTTTGATAATGTTCCAGATAATATTGATGAGGAACTGATGCAGGGATTGCACCGGAATTTCTTTTACCTGAATCTGAATACCAGACAGTCTGTGCTGTTTTTTTCTGATGTGTACTGCGATTATCAGCTGGTTGCCAAGCATTTATATGACATTTTGAAGCAGAATTACTCTGCAAGTTTTCACCTTGCAGTGAGCAGCCGGTTTGAAGGGCATGAGGCGCTGCCTGAAATTATGTCCCAGCTGGAGCAGACCATGGAGGAGAAATTTTATCATCCAGATGTGCATGTGTTTAATAATGAGGCCTCTGACAGCCAGCCGGTGAATGCGGAGACACAGGATTCCCGTCTGATGGAGAAGATTTCCGAAGACATTTCCCGCAAAGATGTGGAGCAGCTGAAGAAGCATTTTGAGTGTCTGGTGAAGAAATATGAGAATGATACCCGTTTCTCTGCCATGTATGTGAAATTTGTTTTTTCCAATGTGATCCAGGAGCTTTTTCAGGAAAATCAATTCTCTGAGGAGCGGAAGCTGGATCATGAGGTAGAGCGGCTGTACAGTTGTACCAATCTGAAGCAGATCCTTGCAATCACCCAGGAGAATATTAAGGAGTACGAGGAGTTTCTGGAGCGTTCCATGAGTGATTCCAGAGATGAAGTTGCTTCTGTGAAGAATTATATTTACCAGCACTATGCGGAGGATTTAAGTCTTGAGACATTGGCGGAGAAGGTGTATTTGTCTTCTGGCTATCTCAGCTTTATTTTTAAAAAAGAGACTGGTATGAACCTGAACCGCTTTATACGTGTGGTTCGGATGGAAAAGGCGAAGGAGCTTTTGTGTAATTCCAATATGAAGGTGGCACAGGTCAGTGAACAGGTAGGAATCCCCAATGTTTCTTATTTCTGCAGAAGTTTCAGGGAATATTATGGAAGCAGCCCGGAGTCCTATCGGAAAGGAACCGGTGAAGAGGATGAAAATACCGGCAGTCATAAAGAATAAATTTGAGAATATGAAATATCGTCATAAGCTGACTATTCTTCTTGTGACAGCCAGCCTGGTTCCCATGATCCTGCTTGTATTGTATAGTCATGACCGCATGAGCAGTCTGCTCCGGGAAAAAGAAATGGAGGATATGTCTTCCATTCTGGAACAGACCGGAGAGGGAATCGACAGCCAGATAGAAGTTTTTTCCAGTCTTCTGAATTATCTCACTTATTCCCCGGATATTGAGGATCTGATCACTGAGAAAAATATGGATAATTATCAAGCGTATAGAAAATATACAGAAGTAGCAGATCCTCTTTTGTCTGTACCAAAGTCTTATCATGATGCTATTATACAGATCCAGTTGTTTGCAGAAAGTATTAAAGTGCGCCATGAGTATACACTTGTGCCTTTGTCAGAGGTGGATAAGGAGTGGTGGTATGACAAACTGGCAGAGGATGTGTCTGTGCAGTGGGTGGTGGACAGCCGGATACCGGAGATTGCAGCTGTAAGGCGGATTTATACTGGCAGAGAGCAGACTGCAGTTCTTTGCGTTACACTGGATTATAATAAGATTTTTCAGCCCTTTGAAAAGATTATTTCTGCAGAATCCGGGGGCATGATCCTGGATAAAGGGGGAAATGTTCTGTTTCAGAAGGAAATGCTGGGTGAAAAGGAAGAAAAGGATTCGGGAGAGGCTGTCTCCAGGGAGTTTCTGGAGTCCGGGCAGGGAGATTATGCTTTTGTAAACCGGAAGAACGCGGCTTGCGGATGGATTTTTTATTTGTATAAGCTGCAATCAGCAGTGGACAGCTCTGTGTCAGGAATCCTGGTCAGCGAGATTCCCCTGATTGCGGCCTGTGTAGCCATAATTCTGGTGTTGGGACTTTCTTTTTCCAGACTTTTTACCAGAAAGATCGAGGAGCTTACCGATAACATGAACCGGGTAAACCAGGGGAGCCGTGAGGTTACGGTGGACAGCAATGCTGGAGATGAAATTGGCCTTCTGGTGCGCAGCTTCCGAAGCATGATGGACGAGATCAATCGTCTGATCCATGAGGTTTATGAGAATAAGATTGCGTTGAAAGAGTTTGAACTGAAGGCACTGACTGCCCAGATCAACCCTCATTTTTTGTATAACTCCCTGTCTGTTATCAACTGGATGGCTATTCGAAGCAATCAGAGGGAAATTAGTAAGGTTACTTTGTCCTTATCTATGTTCTACCGGACTGCTTTGAGTAAGGGGCAGGATATGGTAACTGTGGATAACTGTATTCAGAATATTAAGGCGTATCTGGATATCCAGCTGGTGATGCATGACAATGATTTTCAAGTGATCTGGGACATTGACCCGGAGGTGAAAGGAGATATTGTGCCTAAATTGTTGCTGCAGCCTGTTGTGGAGAATGCATTGGAGCATGGGCTGGACATGAAAGAAGAAGGAGAGAAGATTCTGAAACTGTTTTTTGTAAAGGACGGTGAGGATGTGCTTCTTGCTGTGGAGGATAATGGACCAGGAATGGAACAGGAAGAGGCAGATAAGCTGGTAACTTACAAGGCTTCCGGATATGGTCTTAAAAATGTCAATGACAGAATGCAGCTTCTTTATGGGATGGAGTACGGAATCAAGGTGTTTAGCCAGATTGATCAAGGTACCAGGGTAGAAATGAGAATTCCAAGAGAAAAAGCGGATGAGGAGGCTGTGGCAGCCGGAGAGTTTTCTACGAAAAAGTTTTTGCAGGAACCGGAAGAAGACACAGAGGACACAACAGGAAAGAAAGGTGGAAAAAGTGAAGAAAAAAAATAGAATTCTGGTATTGGGACTGACTTTTTCCATGGTGATTTCGTCTGGTTCATTGACAGGCTGTGATAGCGCAGCTGGAAATATGGGAAAAGAGACAACGGGTGTGGAATACGAAGAAGCAGATTATGAGCTTTCTGAGGAATCATGCAGTGATTCCGGAATTGATGCAGCTGACCCAGGCACTGTAGACAACGAGACGGAAAAGACAGCAGAAAACAGAACGGATGCAGAGAAAAGTACAGAAACAGAAGAATCCCAGACAGATAATTCTACAGATAGCGGATTGTGGAAAAAAGCTTCCACAACTCCGTATGGAAAGTACCCGGAGCTTGTGACTTATACTTTAGGACAGATGAGCGGTGCCAATAATTCCAATCTTCCAGCAGGAAATACCTACGAAGACAGCGCTTATACCAGATATCTGAAAGAGATTCTGAACGTGCAGAATGAAAATGCCTATATGGAGCGGGAGGATCGCTACGACGAGTATGTGAATGTGCTGGTAAATGATCACACTTTGCCGGATGTACTGGTGGTTTCAGACAGGGAGACTTTAAATGTTCTTGTGGAAAATGACATGGTGGAGGATCTGACTGAGGTTTATGCAAACTGTACCTCCCCGAGAATCAAGGCCATGTATAACAGCTATGGTCCACAGCTTCTCGGTGCAGGAACCTTTGATGGTAAGCTGATGGCGCTTCCGGAAGCAGTAATCGACCACGGTCCCTGCCTTTTGTGGATGAGAAAGGACTGGATGGACCAGCTAGGCCTTGCAGAGCCAAAGACTCTGGAAGAGGCTATGGATATTATCCAGGTTTTTCAGGAAAACAGGATGGGAGCAGAGGAAGGGGAAGATCCTGTGGGACTTGTGTGTGATACCAATTTTGTGTCTACTACCAGTCAGAATTATTCGGTGGAACCTGTTTTTGAAAAATTTTATTCTTATCCAAGAAGATGGATCAAGGACAAAGACGGGGAAATTGTCTATGGTTCTTTGACAGAGGAGACCAGATCTGCCGTTGCTTATTTGCACGAGCTATATGAGAGAGGAATACTGGATCAGAACTTTGCCCTGCGTGCTCAGAATAATCTCCGTGATCTGGTAGTGGAAGGTAAATGCGGTGCGTTTTTTGGACTTTGGTGGGCACCGAATAATCCGCTTATGGATGTGGCTGAGAATGATCCGGAAGCAGACTGGGAGCCTTATTACCTTACTGCTGAATATCAGGAAAAAGATAACGTTTATGCTTCTTTTCGGGACAACAAATATGTGGTTGTGAGAAAGGGTTACGAACATCCGGAAATTGTAATGAAAATTATCAGTGTTCTGTTTGATTACAGCCGGTTTGAAGATGAGGAAAATGCGGATGAGATCAACAGCTATTTTGCTTTGAATGTGGATCCTACAGCCAGACCGCTGGTTATTAATGTGGATTATAATGAGGCAATTTATAATGTTACGAAGGATATCAGGAGAGTAATGTCCGGCAAGCAGAAGGCAAGTAATTTAAGCGCACTGGAGAAGTCTTACTATGATGCCTGTATGAAGTATTTGAGCGGGAAAAATGTAACTGTAGAGGACTGGGCTGCGTACAAGTCCAGAATTTCAGCAGTGGGCGTGCTGGTTGACGGCCATTATAGTTCGGTGCGCAGAACATATCTGGTTGATTCGGATGGAGAGATTCCCAACATGCTTGCTTCCCTGGAGAAAAATGCCTTTATTCAGATGATCATGGGAGAGCAGCCCATGGATTACTTTGATACCTTTGTGGAAGAGTGGTATAACCAGGGGGGAAGGGAACTGACCGAGAAGATCAGAGAGGAGAATTCGTAATTTATGCGAGAAGAATTATTTAAGAATTGTACCTTATGCCCCCGGAAGTGTAATGTGAATCGTCTGGAGGGCAAAAGAGGATATTGTGGCATGGACAGTACTATAAGGGCTGCCCGTGCCGCTCTTCATATGTGGGAGGAACCTTGTATTTCAGGAAAAAAAGGATCAGGGGCTGTTTTTTTCTCTGGCTGCGGCTTGCGGTGCTGTTTCTGCCAGAACCGGGATATTGCCATTGGGGATTCCGGAAAAGAAATTTCAGTGGAGCGGCTTGCTGAAATTTTTCTGGAATTGCAGGAAAAAGGGGCGGCAAATCTGAATCTGGTCACTGGGGCGCATTATGTGCCGCATATTATTTCGGCGTTGGAGCTGGCCAGAGGAAAGGAAATGAATCTTCCAGTCGTGTACAATTCCAGTGGGTATGAGAGCGTGGAAACTATCCGGAGACTGGATGGTTATGTGGATGTATATCTGCCAGATATGAAATATATGGAGCCTGAATTGGCTGCTGCTTTTTCCAACGCAAGGGATTATCCGCAGGCGGCGCAGAGTGCAATTGCCGAAATGATGCGTCAGACCGGTCCCTGTCAGTTTGCGGAGGATGGATATATAAAACGCGGGACAATTGTTCGTCATCTGATTTTGCCAGGGCATACCAAAAATTCTATTGCAGTATTGAAATATCTGTACCGGACTTATGGGGAGGATATTTTTATCAGCGTAATGAACCAATATACGCCTGTCTGGAAGAATGAGAAATTTCCGGAACTGAATCGGAAAGTGACCAGACGAGAGTATGAAAAGGTGTTGGACGCTGCCATTGAGCTTGGAATCGAAAATGGCTATTTTCAGGAAGGGGAGACTGCGGAGGAAAGTTTTATACCGGCGTTTGATTATGAAGGGGTATGAAAGAAAAAGTATTATGCACGAATCCGATGATATAGTTCCAGAGGATATTTGTGGTGACTTTGAAGTTGAGTAAACGAACAATTGGTATGGGGAGAAAAAGCCTGCTGACTACTGTTTTGAAGCTGCCCAGCAATTGCCGGGCAGTATTAGAGCGTGTTTAAAAAAGGTTTTCTGTGAGATGTGTATTGCTGTTACGGTTATCTTTATGACCAGCAGCATATGCTATTTTGCTTCAGGTGCACAGCTTGCAGAGCAGGGATTGTCAAAGCCTGGATTGAAAGCGTAGAAGTTTTTAGCATCCAACTGTTCCTGGATGGAGCGAAGTGCTTCACCAAATCGCTGGAAATGTACCACTTCCCTTGCACGCAGGAAACGGATAGGATCAGCAACTTCCGGGATATTTCGTACTACACGGAGAATATTGTCATAAGTGGAGCGTGCTTTCTGTTCTGCTGCAAGGTCTTCAAATAGATCCGTGATTGGATCACCTTTACTCTGGAATTCGCAGGCATTAAATGGAACACCCCCTGCTGCCTGTGGCCACACGCCAACTGTGTGGTCAATATAATATGGTCCCAGCCCGGAATTCTCAATTTCTTCCATAGTGAGGTCACGGGTAAGCTGGTGAACCATGGTGGAAACCATCTCCAGATGTGCCAGTTCTTCAGTACCGATATCATTAAGCACAGCTGCAGAGGTTCGGTTCGGCATGGTAAAGCGCTGGGAGAGATAGCGCATAGAAGCACCGATTTCTCCATCCGGGCCACCATACTGGCTCATAATGAACTGAGCCAGCTTCGCATTTGGCGTTTTGATATTGATTGGATACTGTAATCTTTTTTCATAATTCCACATAAACTGTCACGCTCCTTCCTTTTCCCATGGAAATGGCTGCTGAGACCATTTCCATGCATTTTCACTGCTTACAGCTGCACTGTCGATGGTCAGAGGACCGTATTTCTCAGCATATTCGGCCATCAGCTGGTTGCGACGGTCAGAAATATCGGAAAAATAGCGCAATGCTTTTTGATCCTCAGGGTGAGTATCCAGATAAAGAAGCATGTCATTGACAGCGAAACTAACCTCATTGATCTGCTGTAAAAAAGAGCATCTTGGGGAAGGCTGCTTTCTCATCATCTTCGAATACCTCTCTTTCCACAGAATGGTTTACAAAGCTGTGGGAAAATAGTGCCCACAGACAAGGCATAGTCAAGAGCATAGGCTGAAGTGAAATTCTGATATGGTACATAGGCCATTGCTGGTGTCAGGTGTTTCAGGTGCTCATACATATTATCTGTTTTTGATGAAACTGGTTTAGTGCAGGGGCAGTTTGGTGTTTGGGAAATTGGCGGATTGTATGAAGACTTCACAGGTATGAAATCACCGGAATTTTTATATGGTCTGGTACAGTCTGAGGACTCACAATTCATTTCGCTGCAAGAAGTCTCTCGCCGCATTTGCGACAGTGGAGCGGGAGAGAAATTCATCATCCCGCAGGTTCTATTATAAGGGCGGCAGCCCGAACGGTTCATCTGATAATTTTCCATAAACAGATCCTTTCCTTATTCCGTAAGGTCTTTCCCTTTATTCTATGTAAAAATATATAAATGTGTTTATATAAGAGAATGTAATAGTTACGTATACTGTTGGTGGTGCAGTGAAAAGAACGGATGGTATTTTTTATTATGGCTTTGGTTTTAAGAGATACACATGCACAAAATAAATCAGTGCGGGAATCAGAAATACAAGATTTACACCGCCTGCCAGGAATTCAGGAACGTTGCCTGCTCCTTGAAATGTAAATTCAAGGAAAAGGTACAGTGCTCCAGCTAAAGTACTTAACATCCAGTTCTCCCAGCCCAGCCAGCCAAGAAGCCCAGCCAGAATCAGGGAAAATTCCCGATAATACTGCAAATAAGTATCCGAAGAAAATGGAAAAACATTTCTTAGAAGATAACATCCAAATAGGATTCCAAGAATATTCATTGCTCTCATTATTTCAAAAATCAGACTTGTACTCTTTAACATAGAGCAGTTGTCCCATAGCTTTACATCTAATTTATTGGCTGCGCTGATAGCTGCCTTGGTGAAAGTGCCATTTGTCATAACGATGCAGCGGTCGCAGTCATAGTATTTGCCCCCGGCATAGACCTCTTGCACTGCTTTATTCCCAACTGGATAAGAATAATATTTGCATTGAACTGCATATTTTGAAAAATGTTTGTAGGCAATGATGTCAACACCCTGGTCACCACTTTTTTTGGTAACTTCTACATGGTGAAATCCCTTTCGGCGCAGCATCCGGGCGCATTTATATTCAAATTTGTGTCCATTCATCTGGTAAAATCCCTTATTTTGAGTTATTGTTTCGTTTTTTTATACAAAAACAGCAGAAATCGTTTCATGATTTTTTCAAAAGTCTTTCACACTTTTATCACATTTGTTTCGTATATTATTAACTGTAGAAAGCACCAAGTCTTTCTTAATTTAATATTTTTCTTTTTCATACGCGCCGGTGCGAAAGCACCGGCCTCCTTCCATTTCTGGGGAAAATATCCTGTTTATAAAGTTAACGGCGAAAGCCAAATTCGGGAAAATGAAATAAAGTATATTTATAGAGATAAAGTCATTGTACTACATATGAAATAAAAAGTAAACACCTGTTCGAACAACACGTTGCTGTTCACTCCGTTCACAGTAACGCGCTTCGCGATGCACAAAAATCACGCATTCGCATGATTTCGCGCCGCACTTCCCGGGTTTTGTGTGAACAAAGTTCACAGTTAACTTCAAACATACTCTAAGATTTACTGTAAGAAAATGACTATTTCCAAAAGCAAACAGTAGTGCTATAATAGCAGTGTTTAGAATGTTAGGAACAGACTCATTTTTTGTCTGTGACCTGACATTTTCCTATTATTTATATATTTGGAGGAGTTATGCAAATTATAATTGTCGGGTGTGGAAAAGTTGGACGTACACTTGCAGAGCAGCTTCAGGAAGAGGATACTGATATAACTCTGATCGATATCAATCCGGACAGGATTAATGAGATTACAGATGAAGTAGATGCTATGGGCGTTGTTGGAAATGGAGCAAGTATCAATACTCTTATGGAAGCGAGAATTGAGACTGCAGACATTCTTATCGCAGTTACTGTATCAGATGAGATGAACCTTCTATGCTGTCTGATCGCCCAGAAGACTGGTCACTGCCACACAATTGCCCGTGTGCGTAATCCGATTTACAGTAAGGAGATTGGTTTTATCAAGGAGCGTCTGGGTGTAACCATGATCATCAACCCGGAACTGGCAGCAGCCCAGGAGATTTCAAAACTTCTGCGTTTTCCATCCGCCATAAAGATCGATACTTTTGCCAGAGGCAAGGTAGAACTTCTGAAATTTAAAGTAATGCCTGAATTTGAACTGGATGGAAAGAGCATTCAGCAGATTACGGAGCACTTTCGCTGCGATATTCTTTTCTGCGCTATTGAGGGAAAAGATTATACTACCATTCCAGGCGGTACCAATGTGATCCGGAATGGAGATGTGATTTCTATTCTTGCTACCCCGCAAAATGCAGCAGTTTTCTTTAAAAAGATTGGCTTGAAGACCCATCAGGTAAAGAACACCGTGATCGTAGGAGGTGGAACTATTTCTTATTATCTTGCCAAGGCCCTGCTTGCCATGAAGATCAAAGTCAAGGTAATTGAGAAAGATAAGAACCGCTGTGAGTTCCTAAGCGAAGAACTTACAGATGCTACGATTATTAACGGTGACGGCACAGACCGTTCCCTTCTTCTGGAAGAGGGGCTGGAAAGTGCTGAGTCCTTTGTAACTTTGACCAATATGGACGAGGAGAATATTTTCCTTTCCCTTTTCGCAAAGACTATTTCAAATGCCAAGCTGGTTGCCAAGGTAAACAGACTTGCCTATGACGATATTATTGACAGTCTGGACATCGGAAGTGTTATTTACCCGAAATACATTACTGCAGATTATATTTTGCAGTATGTAAGAGCAACTCAGAATTCCATTGGAAGTAATGTGGAGACCTTGTATCACATTCTGGATGGAAAGGCAGAAGCTCTGGAATTTAAGATCTGTGATAATTCACCTATTGTAGGAAGGACATTGTCCGAACTGAATCTGAAGAAGAATCTTCTGGTTGGATGTCTTTACCGGGATGGCAGTGTGCGCATTCCTCGTGGACATGATGCCCTGGAGATTGGAGACAGAGTTGTAATTGTTACCACGAACAGAGGCCTTCGTGATATCAACGATATACTTGCAAAGTAAAGGAGTCCGGACATGAATTATTCCATGATATCTTATATTCTTGGCTGGATCTTCAATTTTGAAGCGGCATTTATGATTTTGCCAGGAATTACAGCAATCATTTACCGGGAAAAAAATGGTCTGGCATTTCTGATCACGATGTTGATCTGTCTCACAATTGGAATTCCACTTACCAGGAGGAAAAGAAAAAGCAAAGTATTCCATGCCAAAGAGGGTGCTGTTACAGTTGCTCTCAGCTGGCTGGTACTCAGTATTGCAGGAGCCCTTCCCTTTATTATTTCAGGAAGTATTCCACATCCTATAGATGCAATATTTGAGACTGTTTCCGGTTTTACCACGACTGGAGCCAGTATTTTGAACAATGTGGAGGCACTTTCTCACTGTATGCTGATCTGGAGAAGCTTTACCCACTGGATTGGCGGAATGGGAGTACTGGTATTTATTCTCTGCCTGCTGCCTCTTACCGGTGGATATCACATGAATCTGATGAAAGCAGAGAGCCCGGGACCGTCTGTCAGCAAATTGGTGCCGAAGGTACAGTCCACAGCCAAGATTTTGTATACCATATACATTATTCTGACTATTGTGGAGATCATTTTCCTTCTCATTGGAAAAATGCCTCTGTTTGATACATTGTGCCTTAGTTTTGGTACCGCAGGTACCGGTGGTTTTGGTGTCAAAAATGACAGCATTGCAAGCTACAGTACGTATAATCAGGTGGTGATCACGGTCTTTATGATTCTTTTTGGAATCAACTTTAATGCCTATTATCTGCTTCTGACAAAGAAAGTAATGCAGGCAGCGAAGAATGAAGAGGTACGTTACTATCTGGGGATTATTGGCCTGGCCATTGTAGCTATCGCCATTAATACAAGAGAAATGTTTACAAGCTTTGGAAGTGCTTTCCAGCAGGCTGCTTTCCAGGTGGGGTCCATCATTACGACTACTGGATATGCTACCACAGACTTCAATGTGTGGCCGGTATTTTCCAAGACCATTCTGGTTATCCTTATGTTTGTGGGAGCCTGTGCAGGAAGTACAGGCGGCGGTATCAAGGTATCCCGTCTTCTGATCCTGTGTAAATCTGCACGCAAGGAACTGCAGCTGTATCTGCACCCAAATGCAGTGAAGAAGATCAAGATGGATGATAAGGCGATTCCCCATGAGGTGGTGAGAGCTACAAATATGTTCCTGTTTGTGTATATTATGATTTTTGTTATTTCACTGTTGATCATAAGTCTGGACAATCTGGATATGGTTTCCAATTTCACTGCGATCGCAGCCACTTTGAATAATATAGGACCTGGTCTTGGAGCTGTGGGACCTACCGGGAACTTTGATACGTATTCTTATATTTCCAAGGCTGTTATGATCTTTGATATGCTGGCAGGAAGGCTTGAAGTATTCCCGCTGTTACTTTTGTTTAAGAGAGATACCTGGAGAAAGTTCTGAAAACTGACAAATATAAAACTCCTCAAATTAACACGCTCTAAAGAATGTTAATTTGAGGAGTCTTTATTTGCGTAAGCAACGAACAGGAGCTTGTTTGGTTTTACTTGTCCATAGTATAAGGCTCATCTGCCGGATATCCTCCTGCCGCTTTCTGCATTCCACGCGGCAGTGCATCCTTGGAAGTACGCCAGTCCGCATCTTTATTGCGGTAATCAAACTTATCGCAGAACCAGTCCAGATCATCAGAAAGCCTTTGCATATTCTGCTCCATCATTGGGAAAAGGATAGCGTAAAAGGCTTTTTTCTCTTTATCAGATAAAGCACTTTCAGCTGTTTCAACAAGATCTCCGAAATGGGGAATGCAAAATCCCTTACAGGTTTCAAAAAGCGGGAGAAATTCCTGATTTTTTTTAAACAGTTCAAAAAAAGTATCCAGATATCTTGCATAGGTATCTTTATAAAAATTGCAGATATAGCAGGTATCTTCCTGTTCTTTTACCCATGTGCCAAGAGAAGTCTTCGGTGCCTCTGTATCTGTGTTCCTCTTCTTAAATCTGGAAAAAACGGAAGTCCTGGAAGGGGCGAAAATCCTGATCTGTTCATGAAGTTCTTTTGTTTTGTACTGAAAATGGGTTTTCAGAATCAGCCCTGTACCCAGACGGTTTCCGTAGTCATACATTTTCTTATAGTGGGTACGGCAAAAGCCCATTTTATCAGTTTCTGCCCGTACATCGTCTTCCATATAAGATGCGCCGGCACCTAAAACGAAATCCATGGCATGCTGTTCCAGCTGGCGCTCCACAAAACAGAAAGGGCATTCGTCCTCTGCTTTAAAAGCATCCATCAGGGGAATGGTATATAATTTTTCTTTCATCTGTAAGGTCTCCTTCAGGATTTTAATGTATAAGTCTATAATTTTTCAACATCTGCTCCATGGATAAATGCCTGCAAAATACAGTCTATCGTCCGATGAAGATAAGGACGGTATTCAGCAAGACAGACTGGCTGGGAGTGAAGAATACAGCTGTAACTTGTGGAACTTACCAGTTCAATAATGGTAAAAAGAAGCAGCTCTGGGGAATCATACTGTACATCAGATTGATCCAGAAGATTGAGATATTCCTGGAAAAATGGAAAATCATCGTCATCTGCCTGTTCCTGAAACGCATCCTTAAAAACTCCCCAGGACAGATTCTTGGAAATAAAGCCAAGCAGACTACTCTCAGTTTCCAGCCTGTCCAGAATATTATCTACAATAAAATGAAGCTGTGCAGTGAAACCGGTAATGTGGGAGGCTTCCAGAGCGTCATGCGCCTCGGAAAAAAGTTCGCCGGCTTTGTGAGAGATCAGCTTATTTCGAATATCATATTTATCTTTAAAATAGAGGTAAAAAGTTCCTTTTGCAACACCTGCATTTTCCACAATATCGGAAATGGTTGTCTTGGCAAGCCCCTTAGTGGTAAAGAGTTCAAAGGCAGTGTTGTACAGAGCACTTTTCTTCCTTTTTTTATTTAACTCCAGTTTTCCCATGCCAGTTCCTCCTAAGCTTATGTCTGTCAGACATTCTATAAATAAAAGTTTACTGTCTCTTCCAGCAGCAATAAAAGTCGGTTGTTACAATTATAGCTTCACTATCTGAACTTTTCTTGATAATTATGGTGGTTTATTTCTATTTTAAACAAAAATGACCAAAAGTCAATATCAAAACAGGAAAAGATTTGGGTAAAAAGCAGATATTGACTACTGGTCAGTTTTGTTGTATAACTTTCATAGGCTAAGAGATGACTAACTGATGTCGGGAAAACAGATACGCTGCAGGACAGCGAGAGGAGTTTGCAGACGTCAGATATTTAAGTAAGAATTAAGGAGTTGGCTAACATGAACCGAAATAAAAAGATTCTGAATGTTACAATGGCTGCCGGAATGGCTGCCGTCCTTGGAACTACACCGGTAATTGCTGCAGCACAGGAAGCAGACAATGGAGTATCCAAGGAAGAAACCGTATATGTAAACGCTACTGCAGAAGGTGAAATAAAAGACATCACCGTATCTGACTGGCTGAAGAATTCCGGATCAGCAGAGGGAGATATATCCGATGTATCTGACCTGGAAGGAATCAAGAATGTAAAAGGTGATGAAACCTTTACCCAGGATGGCGACAAGGTTACCTGGAATACAGACAGCAGTGATATTTACTATCAGGGAACTTCCAACAAGGAACTTCCGGTAGATATGAAGATCAAATATTATCTGGATGACCAGGAAATTACTCCAGAGGAGCTTGCTGGCAAGAGTGGACATCTTCGTATGGAAGTTTCTTATACAAACAAATCCAAAAAGACAGTAAAAGTTGATAAAAAAGACGTAGAAGTTTATTCTCCGTTTGTTATGGTAACCGGAATGATCCTTTCTTCCGATAATTTTTCCAATGTTACCATTGATAATGGAAAGGTGATTTCCGATGGCGACAAGGAAATGGTTGTAGGAGTTGCAGTTCCAGGTTTAAAGGACAGCCTGGATTTAAGCGGTGACCTTTCCGATAAGATTGATATTCCGGAAGGATTCACAATGGAGGCTGATGTTACAGACTGTACTATGGGAAATACTTTCACTATGGCGGTTACAGACTTGCTCAGCAGTCTGAATCTTGAGGATTCCGATGATTTGGATGAACTTCAGGATTCTCTGGATGAACTGGATGATGCAGCAGTGAAGCTGGTAGATGGATCTAAGGATCTTTTTGATGGAACTAAGAAGCTTTATGATGGAACGAAAGATCTTTATGATGGAACCGAAAATCTGAAAGACGGAACCAGCCAGCTTTATGATGGAGCCAAGGACCTTGATGACGGAGCCAAGACTCTGAAAGATGGAACCAGCCAGCTTTATGATGGAAGTAAAGATCTGGATGACGGAGCCAGTCAGCTTTACGACGGAGCCAAGACTCTTAATACAGGAGCCGGTCAGCTTTATGATGGAACTACTTCCTTATACAGTGGAACAAAGACTCTGTACGATGGAACCAGAACGCTTTATGGCGGAGCCAATACACTGGCTTCCAGCTACAATGAATTTGATGCTGGTGTGGCAAGTGCCAAGACTGGTGCTTACCAGTTAAACAGCGGTGCAAAAACACTGCAGAGCGGTATTTCCCAGTATACTGCAGGGGTGGATTCACTGGCTTCTGGTGTGAACAGCTACACAGAAGGTGTTGACACTGTAAACAGCAACATGGCAGAGTATAATAAAGGAATGAAATCCCTGACAGATGGTGTGAACAAATATGTGGCTGGTGGAAATCAGCTGGCAGACGGTGTAACCGCTTATGTAAATGGTGCAACTCAGCTGACTGACGGAGTAAGCACTTATGTAAGCGGTGCAAGTGCCCTGGCACAGGGAACCAAGGACTATGTAAGTGGAACATCTGCACTGGTTGAAGGGGTAGGACAGCTGGCACCTGGAATCCAGCAGGCTTCAGAAGGAATCAGCGCTGCTTCTGCAAAACTTACAGAAATTGCCAAGAATGTAGCAGCTGCAAAGCCGGAAACAATGGTGAAGAGCCTGAATCAGTATGCAGATGGAGCTGATTCCCTGGCTGACGGTGTAACGGAATACGTTGGAAAAGTAGGTGAGGCTGCTTCTGGAGCAGCAAGTGTTGCAGAGGGTGCAAAGAGCCTGACTGATGGTACAGCGGCTCTTGTTTCCGGTGCAACTCAGGTAAAAGACGGAATTGGAAAATTAAAAGAAGGAACAAGCTATTCAATCAGTCAGATCGGCGACAGTGCCTCTAAGACAATGAAGGATTCAGCAGCAAGTATCCATGAGGCAGCTGCCCAGATTGAGACTACGGTTACTGCACAGTCCGCAGGGGTATCTACAGATGCTGCCGCTGGTGCAATCAGTGCAACCCAGAGCTCTATGAGCAGTGCAATCGCAACTTTACAGGGAGCACTTGGAACAGAGGGACTTGACGAAGGAACTGCAGCAGCTATTAATTCTGCAATCGAGCAGTTAAATGCAGGTCTTGGAAATGCTTCTGCCGCCCAGGGTGAGCTAGGTAACATTCAGGCACAGTCACAGGTAGCTGTCCAGGCTGAGACAAACGGAAGCAGTGTTCAGGAATCCTTAAATGCCATTGCGTCCACCCTGGAAGGTGCAGCGGGCAGTATTTCAGAAGCAGCATCAGCGAGCTCCTCAACTTTAGCTGGTGAAGCAGATAAACTGATTGCAGGTGCAGCTGCTGTTGAATCAGGAGCCCAGACCGCAAATGCAGGAGCCGCACAGCTGAGCACAGGTGCTGATTCTCTGAACAGTGGAATGGCACAGCTGAAGGAAGCAGGTGAAGGTCAGTTATCTACAGGAGCATCAAATCTGAAAGCAGCCGGAACGCAGGTAAGAGAGAGTCTGACAGCAGTAAGCAGTCTGATTGCAGGACTTGGAGATCTTTCTTCCATGACAGATTCTGTGAATCAGTTAGCGGAAGGTGCTAAACAGATTTCAGAAGGAAATGAGAAGCTTCAGGCTGGCTATAAACAGTTACAGGATACCAAGGCTGCTGAGACACTTACAAGCGGAGCAGATCAGATCCTTAACAGTGAGAAGACTATTACAGATGGAATCAATACCCTTCAGGGCAAGGATAATGCCAATGCAACAGCACTTCTCAGTGGCGCAAGTACATTAAAGAGTGCAAAGGAGAGCCTTGATGCAGGTATCAGTTCAATCAGCAAAGCAACCGGCAAGCTGGTAACTGGTGTTGGTCAGATTGCAGCAAACAGTGTGGCACTAAGAAGCGGAGCTTCTCAGCTGACAGCAAGCAGTGATACCCTGAACAGTGGAGCATCCCAGCTGACAGCAGGAACCAAGAGCCTTGTAAGCGGAGCAGGTACATTAGCAGCAGCCAGTGGACAGGTAAAATCCGGTATTGCACAGCTAAAGAACGGTGCTGCAGATCTGAGAAGCGGAGCTTCCCAGTTAAGAAGCGGTGCAAACAGTGTTAATAATGGAACTCGTGAATTGAAGAGTGGTACATCTTCTTTAGTAAGCGGAACAAAAGATCTGAAAGACGGAACCAAGACTTTGAAAGATGGAGCTAAGGAGCTGAATGACGGAGCTAAGACTCTGAAAGACGGAACAAGCAGTCTGAAAGACGGAGCTAAGACCCTGGATGATGGAGCAAAAGACCTGAAGGATGGGGCAAAAGATCTGAAAGACGGAGCTAAGGATCTGAAGGATGGAGCAAAAGATCTGAAGGATGGTGAGAAAGAGTTCTACGATGAGGGTATCAAGAAACTGAAAGATACTATGGAAGATGATTTCCAGAGTGTTCTGGATCGCCTGGAAGCACTCCAGTCTGATGATGCTGCTTATACATCCTTCACAGGAAAAGATGCTTCCATGAGTGGCAACGTGAAGTTCATTATTGAAACAGAAGGCTTCGATGATGGCAGTGAAGACTGATCTTAAGCAGGTCAGATATAAATTTCTATAAGGAAACAGAGAAGGGCAGGAGAGTATCCTGCTCTTTTCTATTACGGGATAAGCCCTGCAGCCGTTATCGTTCACGGAGTAACAGCACCTTTTGGTTGCACCTGCAAAAAGAGTCTGCTATAATGAAAAACAATTAAGGAAATAAAAGAGTTTATATAAAAATGAACAGAAAAAGGTGATAAAGTGGATATTGCGAAAAAGAAAAAAGCAAGTATCCGGTCAGGAAAGAAAAAGGCAGGTCCTGGCTATAAGTCCAAGATCAAAATGAAAAAGGCGAAATCAGATTACTATGATTTTAATCTGGTCGCAGTAATCATATTGATCATGTGCTTTGGTCTGATCATGCTTTACAGTACAAGCTCTTACATGGCTCAGATTAATGAAGGGGACGATATGTTCTATTTCAAAAAACAGGCAATGTACAGTATCGGCTGTCTTGTGCTGGCAATTATAGTGTCCTATTTTGATTATCATATTCTGGCGAAATTTCCGTTTTTGATCTATGTAGTAGCCGCTGTTCTCATGGTGCTGGTAAAGACTCCCCTGGGAGTCACCTCTCATGGAGCGAGAAGATGGCTGAAGCTTGGGGTACAGTTTCAGCCGGCAGAGATTGCAAAGATTGCAGTGATCATCACATTGTCCTATCTGATCGTCAAAATTGGAAAGAGAGCGGAAACCCTGAAAGCTACTATGGTACTTCTGGGAATGGGCGGCATTCAGGCCCTGTTTGCATATGTGTTTACGGATAACCTGAGTACTGCTATGATTATTTTGGGGATTACCGTAGGTCTGGTGTTTATTGCACATCCAAAAACAAAACCATTTGTTATCCTTGCTGTTGTTGCGGTTATTCTGGTGGCAATCCTGGTATACAGTCTTTCCCATATGGATCAGAGCTCTAACTTCCGTTTACGTCGTATTCAGGTATGGCTTCATCCGGAGGATTATGCAAGCGGAGATGGCTATCAGACTCTGCAGGCTTTGTATGCAATTGGTTCAGGAGGTTTCTTTGGCAGAGGTCTTGGAAACAGTATTCAGAAGCTTGGAAGTGTGCCTGAGGCACAGAATGACATGATATTTTCCATTATTTGTGAAGAACTGGGGATTTTTGGCGCGATCATGGTTTTGGCGTTGTTTGGTTATCTGTTGTACAGATTGTTTTTTGTTGCACAGAATGCACCGGATATGTTTGGCTCCCTGCTTGTGAGCGGCGTTTTTGTACATATCGCTTTGCAGGTTATTATGAACGTGGCTGTTGTGCTGAACATCATGCCAAACACAGGTGTCACATTGCCATTTATCAGCTATGGAGGTACCTCCATTTTGTTCCTGATGGCGGAGATGGGACTGGCCTTAAGTGTGGCCAGACAGATTAAATTCCAGGAGCCGGAATTTATCCTATAATTCTCTTGACAAATGAGCCAGCAGATTATATACTTTCCGCAGTGTATGACATACGGCTGATGGAAGCCGGTTTTCGAGATATTTATTAAAGGAGAATGAGCAATGTTAGAAAAGATGAGTGAAATGATCGCAGAGCAGCTTAACTGCGACGCAGAGACAATTACAGCAGATACTTCTTTCAAGGATGACCTGGGAGCAGATTCCCTTGACCTCTTCGAGCTTGTTATGGCTCTGGAAGACGAGTACAACATCGAGATTCCGGCAGAGGAGCTTACAGAGCTGAACACAGTTGGTGATGTGATCGACTATCTGAGAGATAAAGGAATCGATGCTTAATTTTTTTCGCAGATGATGATCTCCCGCTACTGTTCACTGGTAACATTCCGCGAGGTGTTTCTGTGAACAAAGTTCACAGAAAACCCGAGAATTAAGTTTGCGCAGCAAACGCTACTTCTTGTGCTTGTCACAAGAAGGTTCGTCTTTCTGTGCATCGCGAAGCGCGTTACGGTGAACGGAGTGAACGTAACGATCTCCCTGAGGCTGGGCTTCAGGGGGATTTTTTCTATGGACATTTTGAATGGATTAGGTATATAATGTGAAAAGGCAATTGCCATCACGGAATGGCAGCAGAAGATAAGAAAGAATAAACAGGGAGAATAGAGAAGACATGACTAAGATCAGAACCAGATTTGCACCAAGCCCTACTGGCAGAATGCATGTTGGAAATTTACGTACTGCGTTATACGCATATCTTATTACAAAGCATGAAGGCGGAGATTTTATTCTCCGTATTGAGGATACAGACCAGGAGCGCTATGTAGAGGGCGCTGTAGATATTATTTATCGTACTATGGAGAAGACTGGTCTTATTCATGACGAAGGTCCGGATAAGGACGGTGGATATGGCCCATATGTACAGAGTGAGCGCCAGGCACAGGGGATTTACATGAAATATGCCAGACAGCTTGTAGACCAGGGCGACGCATACTACTGTTTCTGCCAGAAGGAAGAATTAGAGAGCATGAAGCGCGTGGTAGCAGGCAAGGAGATTTCCATTTATGACAAACGCTGCCTGAAGCTTTCCAAGGAAGAAGTTCAGCGCCGTCTGGATGCCGGAGAGCCACATGTAATTCGTTTTAACATGCCTACAGAGGGAACTACCACTTTCCATGATGTAATTTACGGAGATATTACAGTAAACAATGAGGAGCTTGAGGATCTGATCCTGATCAAATCTGACGGATATCCGACTTATAATTTTGCTAACGTTGTAGACGATCATCTTATGGGAATCACACATGTAGTACGAGGCAATGAATATCTTTCCTCTTCCCCGAAATATAACCGTATCTATGAGGCATTTGGCTGGGATATTCCGGTTTATGTACATTGTCCGCTGATCACGGATGAAACTCACGCCAAATTGTCCAAACGTTCCGGACATTCCTCCTATGAGGATCTTCTGGATCAGGGATTTGTTTCCGAGGCAATTGTAAACTATGTTGCACTTCTGGGATGGAGTCCGGCAGATAATAACGAGATCTTCAGTCTCAAGGAACTGATTGAAAAATTTGATTATCATCACATTAATAAATCTCCGGCTGTATTTGATATTAACAAGCTTCGCTGGATGAATGGCGAGTATATTAAGAAAATGGATCCGGAAGTATTTTATGAAAGAGCACTTCCATACATGAAGGAAGTTCTGAAGGGAGACTTTAACTTTAAGAAAATTGCAGGAATGGTTCAGACCAGAATCGAAACTTTCCCTGACATTCCGGCATTGATTGATTTCTTCCAGGAAGTTCCGGAGTATGATGCATCTATGTATTGCCATAAGAAAATGAAAACAAACGAAGAGACTTCTCTTACAGTTTTGAAAGAAGTTCTTCCGCTTCTGGAAGCTCAGGAGGATTACACCAATGATCCGCTGTTCGCTTCCTTAAGTGAATTTGTCAAGGAGAAAGGTTACAAGAACGGCTATGTAATGTGGCCTCTTCGTACAGCTGTTTCAGGTAAGCAGATGACACCGGCAGGCGCTACCGAGATCATGGAGATCATTGGCAAGGATGAGACAATCCGCCGTGTGAAAGCTGCAATTGAGAAGCTTGAGAATCTGTAATGAAGAATCTGTCTCAATTATGAAGAAAAATCCATCTCAATTAAGGGCAATCGCCCACCTGTCAGGACCTATGATGGTTCTGGCAGGCCCCGGTTCGGGGAAAACTTCAGTGATCGTTGAAAGAACTGCATATATGACTGGTGAGGGGGAAATACCGGCGTCCTCTGTTCTTGTTGTAACCTTTTCCCGGGCTGCAGCAAAAGAGATGAGAGAGCGTTTTTTGAAGTTTACCGGACAGACCTCCACGGCTGTTACCTTCGGAACCTTTCACGGTGTTTTTTATGGAATTCTGAAGCAGGCTTATGGACTTGGTGCCGGCAATATTTTGTCAGAAGAAGAAAAATATGCCATTTTAAAAGAAATGACTCTGGAATTTGGTCAGGAACTAGCGCAGGAGGGAGATTTCCAGGAGGATGTGGCAAAGGAAATCAGCGTGGTAAAAGGGGGGAGGATTTCCTTGGATCACTATTATTCTTCCTGCTGCCCGGATGAGATATTCCGCCAGATTTATAATGGGTATCAGAAGGCTTTGCGTCAGAGAAGAAAACTGGATTTCGATGACATGCTTCTTTGCTGCTATGAACTTTTTGTCAAGAGAAAAGATATCCTGGCGGCATGGCAAAACAAATTCCAATACATTATGGTAGATGAATTTCAGGATATCAACCATCTCCAGTATGATATTGTAAGGATGCTGGCAAAGCCCAGGGATAACCTGTTCATAGTGGGAGACGATGATCAGTCTATTTATCATTTCCGTGGCGCCAAGCCAGAGATCATGCTGAACTTTACCAAAGATTATCCTAAGGCAGAAACGGTTCTTTTGGACATTAATTATCGCTGTACGAAAAATGTACTTCAGGCAGCCATGAATGTGGTGGGCTGCAACCAGATCCGCTTTAAGAAGAGGCTGTCTACGCCAAATGAGCAGGGAAAACCTGTGAAGGTGATGGAATTTGACAATCCAAGAGAAGAGTATGTGAAGATTGCCGCCTTTTTGAAGAAGCGGCTGGAGGCAGGAGAGAATCTGGAGGATACTGCAGTGCTTTTTCGTACCAATCAGGAGGCAGAGGGGCTTGTTGGAGCCTTGATGGAGTACCAGATTCCTTTTACCATGAAAGAACAGCTGCCCAATCTGTTCCGGCATTGGATCAGCAGAAACCTGATGGCATATCTGAAAATGGCAGCAGGAGACAGGACGCGAAAGCTTTTCCTGGAAATCATGAACCGCCCCAACCGGTATATAGCAAGGGATGCCCTGACTCAGACCACAATCTCATTTTCTGCACTGAGAGATTTCTATAAAGATAAAGACTGGATGTGCGACAGGATTACCACACTGGAAACACATCTTCGGATTCTTTCCACTTTAGCACCCTATGCTGCAGTGAATTTTATCCGAAAAGGAATGGGCTACGAGCAGTATCTGATTGAATATGCCCAGTATCGTAAAATTCGTCCAGAGGAGCTCCTTGAGGTCCTTGACCGCATACAGGAAAGTGCCAAAGGCATGAAAACCCTGGAAGAGTGGGAAAACTACATAGAGGATTACACAAAGAAACTGGCCGAACAGGCGAAAAAACAGGAGACGAAAAGGGAAGGGATTGTAATTTCCACCCTTCATGCGGTAAAAGGGCTGGAATACGATAAAGTTTATATTATGAATGTAAACGAAGGGAGCATTCCCTATAAAAAAGCGGTTCTGGCAGAGTCCTTGGAAGAAGAACGCCGGCTTTTTTATGTAGGCATGACCCGGGCGAAGAAAGAACTTATGCTCTGTTATGTGCGCCGTCAGTACGATAAAGAGCGTGACCCTTCACGGTTTCTGGAAGAAACCGGGCTGTTCTAATTTCCTCTTGTAAACGTAAACCTGATAAAGTATAATGATGTCTGTTGTGAAATTATAACAAAAAAAGAGGTAACTATTCAGGAGACAGTATTCCGCGAGGTTGTTTTTGTGAACACAGTTCACAGAAAGCCCGGGAATTGCGGCGTGAAATCATGGAAAGCATGATTTTTTGTGTATCGCGAAGCATGCAATTGTAAAGCATGTAATTGTGAAGGTACGGAACAGTTACCAAAAGAGTACTATTGCGGAAGCAGTGCAGATAAATGAAGAAAAAGATGAAATGGAGAAACCGCATTTTCTGGCTCAGGATCCTGATCATGGTTCTGGTCATTGTGGGATCTTATCTGGCATATGCCTTTATATACAGAGGCAGAAATGAGCCGCCCACCAAGAGGAAAACCACCAATCAGGA
The DNA here is from genome assembly GCF_020554845.1 of Blautia faecis. Lineage (GTDB taxonomy): Bacteria > Bacillota > Clostridia > Lachnospirales > Lachnospiraceae > Blautia_A > Blautia_A faecis. The sequence continues at coordinate 93,275 of NZ_JAJCIA010000002.1, forward strand.
AGCGGCTTACTATACGCTTCGTGGACAGATCCAGATGCTTTCCCAGAAAGAAGAGCTGATGGCATTTGCCTTTGAAGACAGGAAAAAAGAGCGGGAATACGGAACCTATATTATTCCTGGTCTGAAAGCAACACGAACCCTTCTTACCAGTGAAGGTGATATGCCGGCCATGTGTACCACTATGACACCGCAGGGTCTGGCAGTAACAGAGGATTATGTTTTTGTAAGTGCCTATTGTCATGCGAAAAAGCATAACTCTGTGATCTATATGATTAATAAAGAATCGCACCGTTTTATAAAAGAAATTATTTTGCCCGGACAGCCACATGTTGGCGGTCTGGCGTATGACAGTGAACATCAGATTCTGTGGTATTCTTCAAATACGCAGGAGCTTGCCCAGGCAGTGAGTCTTACCATGGAATCCATTGAAAATTATGACTATGATGCGGGTAGGCATCCTATCGCGACCAACCAAATAGCCAGCCTTTACGGAATCGTCCGTGATTCCTTTATGACCTTTTATGATGGGTGTCTATACGTTGGCTGCTTTACAAAATATACAGACAGTGCAATTGCAAGATATGCAGTAGATGATCAGGGAAACCTGATAAATACTATGGATGAAGGTCTGGGAATGAACTTTGGGATGGCAGTTCCCCTTGATTATTCCACCATTTCCGAACAGGCACAGGGAATGGCTTTTTATAACGACAAGCTTCTTTTGTCTCATTCCTTTGGAATTCTGCCTTCCAGAGTGGTATTTTATGAGAAATCCGATAAAAGGCTTTATGTAGATGAAAATTCTGCTGTCAGCTATCGGTTTCCGGAACGAATCGAACAGATTTTTGTGGATGGGGATGACTTGTACGTGCTGTTTGAATCCGCTGCTTATGCATATAGTTCAGCGTCTGTGAATATTGTGGACAGGGTTTTAAAACTGAGCCTTCCCAGAATGGAAGAATACCAGCAGAGCATACAGAGTAATGTGAGCCAGTATTAGAAGGATTTTTCAAACACGCTCTAGAGCCTGTAAATCTGGTGGATTTATTTAAGAATGAATCCGGGATTGTCCACATATATTAAAATTGAGAGGTGATACAACATAGAAGCAGAGCAGATTCAGAACCTGTTTGCGGGCAATATCCGCAGACTGTTGATGAATGCAAACCTTGATTATGACAAAATATATGAGATACGGTTAAGAGTAGGACGACCGCTGTTCTACACCTATGACGGAGGTGAGGGTTTCCTTACCGACCATGATGGCAAATACGTGGTGACAAGGGAAGATCTGAAGGAAACCATGGAATATATAAGTGGTTATTCCCTTTATTCCTATGAAGATGAAATGCGCCAGGGGTTTCTTACTGTTCAGGGAGGTCATCGGGTAGGTGTTACCGGAAAGGTGATTCTTGACGGCAATGAGATCCAGGGAATGAAATATATTTCCTGTATCAATGTACGTCTGGCTCACGAAGTGGTAGGCTGCGCAGACCAGGTGATGCCCTATATCCGCAAAAAAGACTGGGTAGCGCATACTTTGATCGTTTCTCCGCCAAGAGGGGGGAAAACAACCCTGCTTCGGGATATTATCCGTCAGCTGAGCAATGGTGAGGAAAAGAAAAAAATGCCGGGGGTAACGGTTGGCGTTGTAGATGAGAGAAGTGAGCTTGCCGGTTCCTATCAGGGAGTTCCCCAGAATGACCTTGGTATGCGTACGGATGTGCTGGACGGCTGTCCAAAGGCAGAAGGGATGGAAATGCTGATCCGTTCTATGTCTCCGGCAGTTGTGGCCGTAGATGAACTGGGACGGAAAGAAGACTTTAAAGCTGTGGAATCTGTGATTCACAGTGGATGTAAAGTAATCGCCACCGCTCATGGAAATTCCATTGAGGACGTGATCCATCAGCCTTATTTTGAAAGGCTGGTGAGAAGAAGAGTGTTTGAACGGTATATTTTCCTGGACAAGGGAGAACATGCGGGAACCATACTTGGAATTTATGACAGAAACGGGAGGCCTTGTTGAAAACAGCAGGAATCATTCTGATCCTTTTTTCCGGAACAGGTCTTGGATTGTGTAAAAGCATGGAATTGACAGCCAGACTGAAAATTCTGGAAAAACTGGCTCAGCTTCTTCTGTTACTGAAAGGGGAAATCCGCTGCACAGGGGCGACGTTGGAAGATGCCTTTCTTGATGCTGCAGCAAAAATGCCAGGAGAGTACAGGCTTTTTCTCAAAGAAACTGCAGGATGGCTTCAGCAGCGGCCTGGAATTACCTTTGATGAGATTTTCAGGGAATGCGCGGTAAGACTGCTTCCCCTTTACAGACTTTCAGAGGAAGAGAGGGAAAGCTTTCTTTCTCTGGGCGAAAAACTGGGATATCTGGACAGGGAAATGCAGGTGGCACAGCTGACACTTCTGGAGGAGGAGCTAGGCTACAGGATAAAGACTCTGAAAAGTGCTATGCCAAAGCAGCAGAAAACATATCAGAGCATGGGAATTCTGGGCGGAATTCTGCTGGCAGTCTTGTTGTGGTAATTTCATATAATATCTGGAAAAATTGCCTGGAAAACGGTTATGTAAGGCAGATAACGGTAAGAAAGGAGGCCCCCTTGGAAGTCAGTATTATTTTTAAAATAGCTGCTGTGGGGATTCTGGTCTCCGTGCTTTCTCAGGTTCTGAAACACAGCGGCAGAGAGGAACAGGCTTTTTTAGTCAGCCTGGCAGGTCTCCTTGTGGTACTCTTCTGGATCGTACCATATATTTATGAGTTGTTTGACAGCATAAAAAAATTATTTGAATTGTGATCTGATTCACCAATATCCTGTCACCTGTGTTCAGGAGGTGGAAAATGGACATTATAAAGATTTCGTTACTAGGCGTATGCGGTGTTATTCTTGGATTTCTTATGAAAGGAACCAAACCGGAATACGCCTGTTTTATTACAGTTGGAATTGGTCTTGTGATCATGGGACTTGCTGTGGGGAAAATTTATTACCTGTTTGAATCTCTGGGGAAAATCCAGGAGACACTTCCAGTGGACACGGAATATATTTCCACACTGGTAAAAATGATCGGAATTACCTACATCGGTCAGTTTGCCTCCGGAATCTGTAAAGATGCAGGCTACAGCACAACAGCGGCGCAGATTGAGCTGTTCTGTAAATTGTCGGTGATGGTTCTGAGCATGCCGGTGCTTATGGCACTTCTGAAGACGATTCAGGAGTTCATGGTATGAGGGTCTGGAGAAAAAAACAAAAATGGCAGGCAATTGCTGCATTGTTGTTTGCAGTATGGATTCTGATGGGAACCAGAAAAATAAATGTAAACGCAGAGAACATGGAAGCAGAGAGTTTTACAGGTGAAACAGCAGTCGAAACAGAGGAAGAGACAACGGAGAAAACGGTAACAGCAGGTATTGGCTATCGTGCAGCTTCCGCTGATTCTGAGGGCATTACGGAGCAGCTGGTTTCTGACATGTCTTTCGAACAGGTACAAACTTTAATGGATGAAATGCTGGGAGAGGACAGCTTCTCCATAGGAACAGCATTAAAAAACATGATAAACGGCGAAACAGTATTTTCAAAAGAGGCGGTGCAGCAATTTCTGCGCAGCCTCTTTTTTGAACGGCTGGAAAAAGAACGGGCTAATTTTTTTCGCATTCTTCTCCTGGTGCTGGCAGCTGCTGTTTTTTCAAATTTTGCAGAGGTATTTGAAAACAGCCAGATTGGAGAGGTAAGTTTTTACATGGTATATCTTTTATTATTTACCATTCTGATGAACAGCTATCAGCAGCTTGGAGTTTCTCTTGGAAAACAGCTGGAATGGATGACTCAGTTTATGAAAGGCCTGGCACCTGCTTATTTCGTGGCAGTTTCAGCAGCATCAGGAGCTGTCACGGCTTCTGTATTTTATCAGGGGGTTCTTCTTCTGGTGTGGCTGGTGGAATGGCTTCTTCTCACTTTGATTCTGCCAGGGGCTAATCTGTATGTTCTTCTTTGTATGGTGAACCATCTTTCCAAAGAGGATATGTTAAGCAAGATGGCAGAACTTCTGGAAACTATGATCAACTGGAGCCTGAAAACCATGCTTGGGGCTGTCCTTGGGCTTCAGGCGGTACGAGGGCTGGTTGCGCCTGCCATGGATGCCATCAAACGAACTGCCCTGGGCAGAACTGCCGGAGCGATTCCGGCTGTGGGAAATGCCGTAAATGCGGTAACAGAATTGATTCTGGCAGGGGCACTGCTTGTGAAAAACTGTCTTGGAGCAATGGCGGTGGTGGTTCTGCTTCTTGCAGGAGCCGGACCTGTGATTCATTATGGTCTCCTATCCCTTAGCTTTCGCTTCCTTGGTGCAGTGGCACAGCCTGTATCAGACAAACGAATCGTAGGCTGCCTTGGCACAATGGGAGAAGGCTGTGCCCTGCTTCTGCGGATCATGCTGACTGCGGAAATACTGTGTGTGCTTACCTTTATAGTTCTCATGGCGTCTGTAGGCGGATAAAAGTAACAGTAAGCGGAAATGAACCATAATAACCTGAGCATATGACTGTATGGGACCAAAATGGGATGCGGGAAGTGATATATTATGAAAGAAGCCATCTACAGCTGGATCAAATGCCTTGCCATATTTTATATTCTGTTGACTATGCTCATCCATCTGGTGCCTACCGGGAAATATCAGCGTTATGTGCGTTTTTTTATGGGACTTTTGCTGATGGTTATGCTGATCACTCCCATGCTTTCCATTCTGGAAAAAGCTAAGACACTGCCGGAAAGCTTTTCCAGCCTTTACCAGCAGGAAGAAAAAAAGCGGCTCACTCTTGATCTGGAAAATCTTCAGAAAAGCCTTCTGGAAAAAGGTGTGGAGGAGCAGCTTGAGAAAAATATTCCGGAATCTTTGAAAAAGAAAGGCATAGAAGTGACGGCATGCAAAGTACATATAGAAGGGGAGCTGTTAAAAGTCTGCCTGTGGACGAAGGAGGTGCCAGATGGAGAGCTTGAGAGGGGGATAAAAGATGAACTTGCAGCAAACTGGGGAATCAGGGAAGAAAACTGTGAAGTCCTTGCTTGGGAAAATGGGAAGCAGACAATGGGTGATTCTTCTCCTTCTGGGACTTCTGCTTACAGTAATCGCACTTCCGGTATCCAATAAAAAGGATAGCTCCCCGGAAGTAAAAAGCAGTTCCTTTTTTTCAGCTTCTTCTGAGGAAAATACAGATGCAGAACGGACAGTTCTGGAGAAAAAACTGGAAGATCTTTTATCCCAGACAGAAGGAGTGGGAAAAGTGCGGGTGCTCCTTATGACGGGGGAAGAAAAAGACAGCAGCAGTTTCTACGATTCCGGAAATCAGGCGGTGACCGGAGTGCTGATCGCGGCGGAAGGAGCAGATAATTCTGTGGTTTCCAGGAATATTGTAGAAGGAGTTATGGCATTATTTCAGCTGGATGCCCATAAAATTAAAGTAATGAAAATGAAATGAGGAGAGGTAAAGTGAAAAAGATTCTGAAAAAGAACCAGGTAATCATTACTTCACTGGCGGTTCTGATCGCAGTTGCAGGATACCTGAATTTTGCAGATGTAGATCTTGGCCTGAAAAATAAGGAGGCAAGCGCGGACAGCAGCAGTATTCTGGAGGATGTAGACTATGATCTGACCGATGAAACAGCCCTTCTGGATGAGAACGGGGCGGATAGCAGCCTTACGGATGTGCAGGATCAGACCACCAGCACGCCGGGGGAAGCTGTACTTACTGCGGCTTCTGATTTTGCGGCCCAGGCCAAACTTTCCAGAGAACAGATCCGTTCCCAGAATAAAGCAGACCTGCAGGCTATTATTAACAATCAGGATCTGGGAGATGACCAGAAGCAGGAGGCTGTGAGCACAATGGTTTCCATGGCGGATCTGACGGAAAAAGAGTCGGCAGCAGAACTTCTTCTGGAAGCCAAAGGCTTCGAAAATGTGATCGTAAACCTTACCGGAGAAACGGCAGATGTGGTGGTTCCGGAAGCAGATCTGACAGATGCAAAACGGGCTCAGATTGAAGACATTGTGAAAAGAAAAACGGGAATTGCGCCGGAAAATATTGTGATCACGCCGTTAAATGAAAGCGAGGAAGAACTGGTAAATAAAGATGAATCACTGGAGACTTCCGTGGATATTGATGATGATACTACAGTAAATCCGTGATAATACTACAGTAAATCCATGATATACCCCCTTGACAGTGCAGCAGTCCTTATACTAGAATAGGAATGCTGCAAAAATATAAGAATACACGCTCTAGAGCGTGTCTGAAATAGAGAATTCAAATAGGAGGCTAAACGTGTCGAAGTATACGAAAGAAATAGAAAAAAGAAGAACCTTTGCCATCATTTCCCACCCGGATGCAGGTAAGACTACTCTGACTGAGAAATTCCTGCTGTATGGCGGAGCCATTAATCTGGCCGGTAGTGTTAAAGGAAAGGCAACGGCCCGCCATGCAGTATCAGACTGGATGGAAATTGAAAAGGAGAGAGGTATTTCCGTTACTTCTTCCGTATTGCAGTTCCATTATGACGGTTACTGCATCAACATTCTGGATACTCCTGGACATCAGGATTTCTCAGAGGATACTTATCGTACCCTGATGGCTGCAGATTCTGCAGTTATGGTAATCGATGGGTCCAAGGGTGTTGAGGCACAGACCAGAAAGCTGTTCAAGGTCTGCGTTATGAGACACATTCCTATTTTTACGTTTATCAATAAAATGGACCGTGATGCCAACGATACCTTTGATCTTCTTGACGAGATCGAAAAAGAGCTTGGAATCGCAACCTGCCCTATTAACTGGCCAATCGGTTCCGGTAAGAAATTCCGCGGTGTTTACGACCGCAACACGAATAAGATCCTTACTTTCACAGATACCCAGAAAGGTACCAAGGAGGGAACTATTGAGGAAATCGATCTGGATTCTCCTCATGCACTTGAGGTTATGGATCCGGAGCAGAAAGAACAGCTTCTGGAGGAAATCGAGCTTCTGGATGGCGCAAGTGCCGAGTTCGATCAGGAGATGGTAAGTAAGGGAGAACTGACTCCTGTGTTCTTTGGATCCGCTCTTACCAATTTTGGTGTTGAGACTTTCCTGGAGCATTTCCTGAAGATGACTACGTCACCTCTTCCAAGAATGGCAGACTCAGGTCTTGTTGATCCTATGAGCGATGATTTTTCTGCTTTTGTATTTAAGATTCAGGCAAATATGAATAAGGCTCACCGTGACAGAATTGCATTTATGCGTATCTGCTCCGGCAAATTCGATGCCTCCCAGGAGGTTTATCATGTACAGGGGGATAAGAAGATGAGACTTCTTCAGCCCCAGCAGATGATGGCTGAGTCACGCCATGTAGTTGAGGAGGCTTATGCAGGAGATATTATCGGTGTATTTGATCCCGGTATTTTCTCTATTGGAGATACGATCTGTACGCCTGGAAAAAAATTTGCATTTGAGGGCATTCCTACATTTGCACCGGAGCACTTTGCAAGGGTAAGACTTCTGGATACCATGAAGAGAAAGCAGTTTGTAAAGGGAATTAACCAGATCGCACAGGAAGGTGCCATCCAGATTTTCCAGGAGCTTTACGGAAATATGGAAGAGATCATTGTGGGCGTTGTTGGTGTGCTCCAGTTTGATGTTTTGAAATATCGTCTGGAGAACGAGTATAATGTGGAAATTCGTCTGGAAAATCTGCCATATGAGCACATCAGATGGATTGCGAACAAGGATGAGATTCAGGTGGACAAGATCGTCGGAACTTCTGACATGAAGAAGGTTACAGATCTGAAAGGCAATCCGTTGCTTCTGTTTATCAATGCATGGAGTGTGGGCATGACAGAAGACAGAAATCCGGATTTAATATTAACAGAATTCAGTAAATAACTCTTTTCATTTTTGACGCATTTTGCTATAATTAAAGAAAGTCTCGGATAGAAATAGAACTGCGCAGATGCGTGGGATGATCCGTTTCGTGTAAATACGCCGTAAGGCAGATTTGACGCTGGCCTCGTGGAAAGATGCGAATTTTCCGGCAGCCGGCAGATTAAACCTAGGAGGTTTGTAAGCATGGCAGAGAAGAGAACAACATATAAAATACAGGATATTGAGGGAATCGGTGAGGTTCAGATCGCAGATGAGGTCGTTACTATTATCGCCGGACTTGCCGCTACAGAAGTAGACGGAGTTGCCTCCATGGCAGGTAATATTACCAATGAGCTGGTAAGCAAGCTTGGAATGAAGAATCTCTCCAAGGGAGTTAAGGTTGAAATTGTTGACAGTGTGGTAAGCGTTGACCTTACCCTGAATATTGAATATGGCATGAATATCCTTGAGACCAGCAAGAAGGTTCAGGAGAAAGTAAAAGCAGCCATTGAGAACATGACAGGACTTGAGGTTGCAGATGTCAATATTCATATTGCAAGCGTAGATATGGAGAATGAAAAAAGCAAGTAAACGAAAAAAGGAAAGTAAACCTTTCCTTTTTTTTCTATGAATGTCTGCGTGAGCTGGCATTTCTTTGCAGGGATTTTCGGGAGTTACAGATAGTAGGAGGAAACATGAGAAGAAGGGAACAGAGAGAACATATTTTTAAGCTGCTTTTTATCAGCGAGTTTAATACACAGAAAGAAATGGAAGAGCAGCTGGCTTTATATTTAGCTGATATTGAGAATCTGGAAGAGAGCGACCGGGACTATATCAGCCGCAAATATATGAACATTATGAACCACACAGATGAGCTTGATGAGAAGCTGAACAGCATCAGTATGGGATGGAAGACAAGCCGTATGAACCGTGTTGATCTGACAGTTCTTCGTCTGGCTGTGTATGAGCTTGAATATGAGAAAGAGGAAGTGCCGGTAGGAGTTGCCATCAATGAGGCTGTAGAACTGGCGAAATGCTTCGGTTCTGAAGAGTCCGGTGCATTCGTAAACGGAATCCTTGGAAAGATTGCCAACCCGGATAAGAAGGTTGCTGCAAGAAAGGCATCTTCTAAGAAAGAAGAACAGACCTCTGCAAGACCGAAATCCGGTTTCAAGGTAAAGGATCCTTCCAAAAAGGTGGTAGTTGTCAACCGCAATGTAAGCTCCAGGGCACCGGAAAATAAAAATGAATAATGTCTATTCTGTTGGTCAGGTAAACCGCTATGTGAAGAACATGTTTACCCAGGACTATTTTTTACAGAATATTTATGTAAAGGGAGAGGTATCCAACTGTAAATACCACTCCACAGGACACATCTATTTTACCTTGAAGGACGAAGGCGGCACACTGAAATGCGTTATGTTCGCAGGTTCCAGAAAAGGTCTTGCTTTCCGCATGAAAGACGGAGACAAGGTGATAGCCGGGGGCAGAGTAGATGTTTATGAAAGAGATGGCGCATATCAGTTCTATGCGAAGGAGATTACTTTAGAGGGAGCTGGTGCGCTTTATGAAAGATACCTGGCGTTGAAGCAGGAGCTGGAGGATATGGGAATGTTTGCACAGGAGTACAAGCAGCCCATACCGGAATTTGCCCACAGAGTGGGGATTGTCACATCTCCTACAGGTGCTGCGATTCGGGATATTATCAACGTTTCCACCCGAAGAAATCCTTTTATCCAGAGTATTCTTTACCCGGCACTTGTGCAGGGAGAGGGAGCAGCGGCCAGTATTGTACGTGGTATCCGCATGCTGGACGAGGCAGGCGTGGATGTGATCATTGTAGGCCGGGGCGGTGGTTCTATCGAGGAACTATGGGCTTTTAACGAAGAAGAGGTGGCAAGGGCGATTTTTGAGTGCCATACACCTGTAATTTCTGCAGTGGGACATGAGACTGACTTTACCATCGCGGATTTTGTGGCGGATCTTCGTGCCCCTACACCTTCAGCAGCGGCAGAACTCGCCTATTTTGACTGCCGGACTCTTTTGAATTCCATGCAAGGGTATCAGGAACGGCTGGAACGGGCAGTGTGGAATAAAATTGACGTAAACAGGGCAAAACTGGAAAGATATGGAACACGTCTTCAGTATCTGAATCCAGAGAGCCGTCTGCGTGACCGTCAGCAGTATGCGGCAGATGTGCAGGAACGAATCCAGTCTGCCATGGAACAAAAGATAAAAGATAAAAGACACAGACTGTCCCTCTATCTGGAAAGGTTTCACGGTCTTTCTCCTCTTCGGAAGCTGAATCAGGGTTACTCCTACGTTTCTGATAAGGAAGGAAAGATATTGACAAGCGTTTCACAGGTAAAACAAGGGGATGGTCTGCTGATTTATGTTACAGATGGTACAATAGAGGCGTCTGTACAGAATACAAAAGCCAGCAGTTACGGAGCAGATACAGACAGTGAAAAATAAAGTCAGCATGCAGATCGTGCATAGCTAGTAAAAGACTTCTGTGCACAATGTGTGCAGCAATAAAGACGGAGGTGCGGAAGGATGGCTGATGAGAAAAAAGAAGAGAAAACTCTGGAGGAGGCTTTTTCAGAGCTGGATGTTCTGGCTGGAAGGCTGGAAGACCGTGAGACCTCCCTGGAAGATTCATTTCGCCTTTATAAACAGGGAATGGAGCTTCTGAAATATTGTAATGATAAGCTTGATACTGTTGAGAAAAAAATGCTGCTGATGAATGAGGATGGTAGCCTTGGTGAATTTTCAAGATGAATTAAAAAAAAGAACAGAAGAAATTAATAAAGTGATCCAGTCTTATCTTCCGGAAGAGGAAGGTTTTGCGAAGACTATGGCACAGGCAATGAATTACAGTATTCTGGCAGGAGGAAAGCGCCTTCGCCCTATGCTGATCCTGGAAACCTTAAGGCTGTTTGGAGGAGAAGAGAAGCTGGCATATCCTTTTATGGCAGCAATGGAGATGATTCATACCCATTCACTGGTCCATGATGATCTTCCGGCTCTTGATAATGACGATTACCGGAGAGGACGTCTTACTACTCATAAAGTTTATGGGGAAGCTATGGGGGTTCTTAGCGGTGTGGCACTTCTCAATTATGCTTATGAAGTGATGCTTACAGCTTTTGACACGGCAGATACACCAGATTGTCAGGCACATATGATTCAGGCACTGAAGGTAATGTCCCATAAGACCGGACTTTACGGAATGCTTGGCGGACAGAGTGTGGATGTGGAAAATGACGGCAAGCCTATGAGCCGTGAGATGATTGATTATATTTATGAGAATAAGACTTCTGCACTTATTGAAGCCTCTGTGATGACAGGCGCAATTCTTGGAGGTGCCACGGAAGAAGAGACTGCTATAGTAGAAAAAGCAGCAAAAAATATCGGCCTTGCGTTCCAAATCCAGGATGATATCCTGGATGTGACCAGCACCGAGGAAGAGCTGGGTAAGCCAATTCACAGTGATGAGAAGAACCATAAGACTACTTATGTGACACTTATGGGAATTGAGAAAGCATCACAGCAGGTGAAGAAGCTGTCAGATGAGGCAGTTACTTTGTTTGAAGGACTGAATAAGAAAAATGAATTCCTGTTTACTCTGGTGAACGAGCTGGTGGGACGCAGGAAGTGAAAGAAGGATACAAATGATTCTGGATAAAATAAAAAAGCCCAACGATATTCACAAAATTCCTCTGGCTGAATTTCCGCAGCTGGCAGAAGAAATACGAAGCTTTTTGATTGAATCCGTCAGCAGGACAGGAGGACATCTGGCATCCAATCTTGGAGTGGTAGAACTTACACTGGCACTGCATAATGTACTGGATTTTCCAGATGACAAGCTGATTTGGGATGTAGGCCATCAGGCATACACTCACAAGATCCTCACCGGACGAAAAGGTGAATTTGAGACCCTGCGCAAGGAAGGCGGACTTAGTGGTTTTCCAAAAAGAGGGGAGAGCAATTGCGACTCTTTTGACGCGGGACACAGCTCAGATTCTATTTCAGCAGGCCTTGGTTATGTGTATGCAAGGGATCTTCTTGGTGAGAATTATCATGTGGTTTCTGTGATCGGCGATGGTGCGCTTACAGGCGGTATGGCTTATGAGGCGTTGAATAATGCAGCTGAATTGGAGACCAATTTTATAATTGTTTTAAATGACAATAATATGTCAATCTCTCCAAATGTAGGAGGAATGTCAAATTATCTCAGTGCGATCCGTACTGCAGAAGCATACACCGGAATGAAAATGAGCTTGAATAAGGCGGTAAAAAAGATTCCCCGTGTGGGAACCGCTATGGTGGATGCTGTGAGAAGGACGAAAAGCAGCATTAAGCAGCTTTTTATTCCGGGAATGCTCTTTGAAAATATGGGCCTGACCTATCTTGGACCGGTGGACGGGCATAATATGCGCCAGATGATGCGTCTTTTTAATGAGGCAAAGCGTGTGAAGGGACCGGTTGTGGTTCATGTTCTTACAGAAAAGGGACGTGGCTATGAACCTGCAAGACAGAATCCGGATATGTTTCATGGAATCGGACCGTTTGACATCAAGACTGGAAAGCCAACCCAGAAGAAGGTCTGTCCGGGCTATACGGATGTGTTTGCAGATGCTTTGTGCCAGGTGGCAGCAGAAGAAGAGAAGCTGGTTGCCATTACAGCTGCCATGCCTGATGGTACCGGGCTGAAAAAGTTTTCCCAGAGATTTCCAGACCGGTTCTTTGATGTGGGAATTGCAGAAGAGCATGCAGTTTCCTTTGCAGCCGGACTGGCACTTGGCGGAGTAGTCCCGGTGGTTGCCATTTATTCCTCCTTTTTGCAAAGAGCTGTGGATCAGATGCTTCACGATGTGTGCATGCAGAAGCTTCATGTGATCTTTGCAGTGGACAGGGCAGGTCTTGTTGGAGCAGATGGTGAGACACATCAGGGCAATTTTGACATTTCCTATCTCAGCATGATGCCTGGAATGACAGTGATGGCACCGAAGAATGACTGGGAGCTAAAGGAAATGCTTCGCTTTGCTGTGAAAGCGGATGGCCCGGTAGCAATCCGTTACCCAAGAGGTAATGCATATCAGGGGCTGCAGGAATATCAGACAGCTGTGGAGATGGGGAAAAGTGAAGTCCTTCACAGCGGTTGTAAGGTAGCAGTTCTGGCACTTGGAAACATGGTGGAGATCTGTGCAGAGGTCTGCAGTGAATTACAGAAGGAAGGAATTGATTCTACCTTTGTAAATGTCAGATTTGTAAAGCCATTAGATACAGCTTTGCTGGATCAGCTGGCGCGGAATCACAGCCTGGTGGTAACAGTAGAAGAAAATGTGCAAAATGGTGGCTTTGGACAGCAGGTATGCGGTTATATGGAAGAACATCATCCTGGTATCCAGGTGCTGCCAGTGGCTATTCCGGATCGTTTTGTGCCTCATGGAGGTGTGGACAGTCTTAGGGTACAGCTGGGGCTTAGCGCCAATGCCATTGCAGAGAAGATAAAGAAAATTTCAGGTAACTATTCAGAAGGAATAAGAGAATGAAGAAACGATTGGATATGATGCTGGTGGAGCGCGCTCTTGCACCTTCCAGAGAAAAAGCAAAAGCATATATCATGGCCGGACAGGTTTATGTAGATGGTCAGAAGGAAGATAAAGCAGGCTCCATGTTTACTGAAACGGTGAAAGTGGAAGTCAGAGGAAACACCCTTCCATATGTAAGCCGCGGCGGCCTGAAGCTTGAAAAAGCAATGAATGAATTTGATGTAAGTCTTGAGGGGAAGGTGTGCATGGATGTAGGCGCCTCTACAGGCGGTTTTACAGACTGTATGCTTCAGAATGGCGGTGTGAAGGTATATTCTATTGATGTGGGATATGGCCAGCTGGACTGGAAGCTTCGCAACGACCCAAGAGTTGTGTGCATGGAGAAAACCAACATTCGCTATGTGGTACCGGAGGATATCCAGGAGAAACCTGCATTTTCCTCTATTGATGTTTCCTTTATTTCCCTGACCAAGGTACTGGGACCTGTGCGAAATCTTCTTACAGAGGATGGCGAAATCGTCTGCCTGATAAAACCCCAGTTTGAGGCTGGCAGGGAAAAGGTGGGAAAGAAAGGGGTTGTCCGTGATCCTGCTGTACACGAGGAAGTGATAGAGAAGGTGAGGGATTTCGCCATGAGTATTTCCCTCGAGCCATGCCATCTTTCTTTTTCTCCGATCAAAGGACCAGAGGGAAATATTGAATATCTTCTGCATCTGAAGAAAAAACCGGAGGGAACGGAGGTTCCGGACAGTCTTACTGTGAAAGTGGAAGATGTGGTTGCACAGGCACACGGAGCATTGGATAAACCGGCAGAAAAATAGTATGCAGTTGAATGCTGTTGCTTACAGGGGCAGTAAACAGATACAGGACTTTGGTATGAATAAGTTTTATATTATAACCAACAATGAAAAAGATAAAAATCTGGAATTTACAGACCGGGTAGTGGATTATCTTGGAAAAAGAGGCGGACACTGTGAAGTTCAGCTTGCAGGAAGACAGACTGCAGGTCCGTTCCACTATACGGATCCAAGAAAGATTCCGGAAGAAACACAGTGCATTATCGTACTTGGCGGTGATGGAACCCTTCTTCAGGCTGCCAGAGACATTCAGGCGGCTCACGATAAGAAGCGCAGTCAGATTCCCCTTCTGGGAGTCAATCTTGGAAATCTGGGCTTTCTGGCTGAGGTGGACAGGCAGTCTGTATACCAGGCTCTTGACAAGCTTACGGAGGATGTCTACGAGGTGGAAGAGAGAATGATGCTCTCCGGGACTGTTTACCGGGGAGACAGGGTCATTGGCAAGGATATTGCCTTAAACGACATTGTAATTGCAAGGGAAGGTCCCCTTCGTGTTGTAAGATTTAAAAATTTTGTCAATGACGAATATCTGAACTCTTATAACGCTGATGGAATTATTATTTCCACACCTACAGGTTCGACAGGATACAGCCTTTCTGTTGGCGGTCCTATTGTTTCACCAAGTGGAGAGATGACGATTATGACACCGATCGCGCCACACACTCTGAACAGCCGAAGCATTGTTTTCCCGGCGGAGGATGTGATCACGGTGGAAATGGGAGAGGGACGTCACCAGGATTGTGAAAAAGGACTGGCTTCTTTTGATGGGGATTCTGAGATTCCGATGATCACAGGAGATAAGATTGTGATCCGGAAGGCAGAGGTGAAAACCAGGATTTTGAAGCTGAATCATCTTAGTTTTGTTGAAGTGTTGAGACAAAAAATGAGGGATAGCTGATTTTTATTAATGTATCAGAATACAAATATTATTATAAGTATTGATCATAGTATGGGAATTTTATTGATAATATCATTTTCAGAATGCGTTGCAAAGGTTCATTCAGAGCTTGTTTGAAAAAGGGGTATTGTAAGTGACAGCCTTTTTTAACAGACTTCAGGGCAGAAAATCTTTGCAGGGGAGGTTAAGAAGTGAAATTAGCAAGACATGAGAAAATTATCGAACTGATAAAAGAATATGACATAGATACACAGGAAGAGCTTGCAGCCAGATTGAATGAAGCCGGTTTTAAGGTGACACAGGCTACGGTTTCACGAGATATCCGTGCACTGAAAATGACCAAGGTTGCAGGAAAAGACGGGAAATCCCGCTATGCCATCCTGCAGGATACACAGCCAGGGCTTGGGGACCAGTATACAAGAGTGTTAAATGATGCGGTTGTGTCCATTGAGGTTGGACAGAATCTGGTAGTGATCAAGACAGTTACCGGAATGGCAATGGGAGTTGCCACCGCCCTGGATGCCTTGAAATGGCCGGAAATCCTGGGCTGTATTGCAGGAGATGACACGATTATGTGTGCCTGCAAAAGCTCTGAGCTGGCGGAGGGTGTCATGGAGAAGCTGGGTAGTATTTTGAACAGAAGATAAAAATGGAAACAGTTTGCATGACCGGAAGTTTCAATCGGGTTTCAGAGCTGACTGAGAACATAAAGTGGATCGGGCAGGGAGTTCCTGCTCGATTGTTGCTATCTGAAGGGCATGTGTGGCTTTGAAGCATAGCGTTGCCTGACATTACATATGGCATTTAGACCTGTTTATAAGGGTATGAGAAAAGAGTAAGGAGTTACTGTCCATTTGAATATACAGTAACGTAAGGAGGTCAACCTTGTTAGTACATTTACACGTAAAAAACCTTGCACTCATAGATGAAATTGAAGTGGAATTCGGACCAGGGCTGAATATCCTCACCGGTGAGACTGGTGCCGGTAAGTCCATTCTTCTCGGTTCCATGCAGCTGATCCTGGGAGGAAAGACATCCAGAAGCATGATCAGGGAAAATGCGCCCTATGCACTGGTAGAGCTTTTATTTCAGGTTGAAAATACGAAAGCAAAAGAAGCACTTGCCGCACTTGATATTTATCCGGAGGACGGACAGATCCTCATGTCAAGAAAGATCATGGACGGCAGGAGCATTAATAAAATAAATGGGGAGACAAGCACTGTCAGCCAGATGAAGGCCGCTGCAGCCTGTCTTCTTGACATTCACGGGCAGCATGAGCACCAGTCCCTTCTCTATGAGGAGAAACAGCTGGAAATCCTGGACGCTTATGGCCGTGAGAAAATCTTTCCGGAAAAAGAGAAGGTGAAAGCAGCCTATCAGGAATATAAGAAATGTCAGGCAGAACTGAAATCCCTTGATATGGACGAAGAACAGAAGAATCGGGAAATGGCTTTTCTGGAATTTGAGATCAATGAGATTGAGAAAGCATCTCTGGTTCCAGGAGAAGACGAAGAATTGGAAAAGCAGTATCGAAAGCTCTCCAATGGACGCAGAATTATCGATTCCCTGCAAAGTGCCCATGCCCTTACCGGATATGACGGACAGGGAGCCGGGGAAGCAGTGGGAGAGGCTCTTCGGGAGCTTTCCAGAGTGACAGAGTACGATGAACAGCTGGAATCCCTTTCCCAGACCTTAAGCGAAGTGGACGGACTTCTCAATGATTTTAACAGGGAGCTGTCCTCCTATATGGATGACATGACTTTTGATGAGTCCGTATTTTATGAGACAGAGCACCGCCTGGATCTGCTCAATGGTCTGAAAGCCAAATACGGTCAGCGTATCGAAGAAATCCAGGAATACCAGAAAAAACAGCAGGAAAAGCTGAACAAACTTCAGAAGTATGAAGAAATTTTCGAGGCTGCCAGGGAAGAACTGAAAAAGGCAGAGAAACAGCTGGAAACAGCCTGCAGCCGTCTTTCGGAAATTCGTAAAGAATACAGCCATCAGCTGGAGGAAAAGGTAATTCAGGGATTAAAAGACTTAAATTTTCTGGATGTACAGTTTGCCATCACGTTTTCCAGAAGAAGCAGTTTTACAGAGAATGGTTATGATGAAATTCAGTATGAAATTTCCACAAATCCGGGAGAAAGTCTGAAGCCCCTTGGTAAAATCGTATCCGGCGGTGAGCTTTCCAGAATTATGCTTGCCCTGAAGGCAATCCTGGCAGATCGTGACCAGATCGAAACACTGATTTTCGATGAAATAGATACGGGAATCAGCGGACGCACTGCTCAGAAGGTTTCTGAGAAAATGGCAGTGATCGGGCATCATCATCAGGTGCTCTGCATTACCCATCTTCCCCAGATCGCAGCCATGGCAGATTCCCATTTTGAGATCGAGAAGCAGGTTGAAGGCACCAAGACCACCACTCAGATTCATCCCCTTGATGAAGAAGCCTCCATCCGCGAACTGGCCCGTCTTCTTGGGGGTGCCCAGATCACTGGCGCTGTGCTGGAAAATGCAAGGGAGATGAAAAAACTGGCCAGGGAGTGCAAGGCATAATTCCTTTTTGTAGATTGAGAAAATGAGTTTTCAAACATGTAAGTTGAAATCCTCTGTGAGACAGGCTCCTGTCTGACAGGGGATTTCTGAATATATCAGAAGCTTTTTCAGGCAGGCTCCGGAGCGAGTCTGAAAAATCATTCCCGCAATCTGCACGCCCCACTTTGCGGTATATTTTGCCCGAATTCAGTTGCCGTAGTCCGCTACGGCGCCCTCATCCGGGCAAAATCTCCCACAAATTGTGACGCACATCTTGCAGAAAGCCTTTTTCAGACACGCTCCAGCATGTTTTCAATAAAAATTCCATACCCACTTGCCGCATCCTGGACAAAAACGTGGGTTACCGCACCGATTACTTTTCCATTTTGCAGGATGGGACTGCCTGACATGCCCTGGACAATGCCGCCGGTGGTGTTAAGAAGCCGCTGATCGGTGATATGGATGATGAAACTTTTGTTAGTGTCCTCGTGGTTCATGTCGATTCTGGTGATTTCTGCATCGTATTCTTTTACTCCATTACCTACATCACACAGAATGGAAGCCGGACCGGTCTGTACTTCCTGTTTGTAGCCGATTTTCATCTGGCGGAGGGAAATTGGCAGAGAATCATTTCCGGAAAAACTGTCTGCAAAATCCCAGAAAGAAGTTTTGGACTGGTTAAAGCTTTCAGAAGCATTGACCGTATCATCTGAAGCAGAAGCTGCGGCCTGGAGCTCTGTAATATTATTGCCAGAACTGTTGGTGAAACTGCCGTAAATTCCATTTGAACTATTTACACGAATCTGTCCGATCACATTGTCATTTCTGTAACGGATCAGCCCGGAAAGTTCTCCGGGACTTCCTTTTTCCCCTTTTTGCACTCCGAGAATCTGGGCACAGTAAAGATTTCCTCCCTTTATTGACAAAAGATTTCCTGTGTCGATATCGCTGATTCCATGGCCAAGAGCACCGAAATTTCCGTCTTTTGTTACATAGGTAAGGGTTCCGATTCCCTGGGTGTCATCCCGGACCCAGATTCCAAGCTTGTACTTTCCGGAAGCATCCTGTGCCGGGGAGAGAGAGACCGGAATGGTACTGTTATTTCTTCGCACGCTTACCGTAACAGGCTTTCCATCAATAGTTTCCAGATCGTTAATTAAATCCTGCTTGCAGGATATTTTCTGCTCATTTAGTGCAACAATATAATCGCCAGGCTTTAAAATATTTTTTGCCGGATCCTGCATCTGCCCATTTTTAGAAAGGATTTCTCCGGTGTCGATCACAAGAACTCCGTCTGTTTCCATGTAAATCCCCACTGTGCTGCCACTGACCAGAATGGTGTCTGCCTCTGTTGGTTTCACTTTAATATTCTTGAAAGCTATTTTTCCAAAAAGTCTGCAAGGCAGTTGGTAGCTGCCTTCCCCGGAAGTAGTGATTGTATCTCCGAAAGATACAAAAGGAAGATTGGAAATCTGGGAAAGGTCAAGTCCTGAATTTTTGTCAATGTGTATTTCATCCGGAATTTTCCGGTCCAGATAACGATATCCCAGAAATACCATTGTCAGAAGGTCAAGGACAAGACAGAGCAGGATAAAATGTTTGTATTTTCGTTTCTGGTACATGTTTTCACATCCTTTTCTTTTGTTTTTCACTGTGCTGGTACAGCAAATATTAAGTAACCGCTATAGTGACTTGTCTGATTTTTCATATACTGTGTCAATATAGCAGAAACTTAATTTTCACTGTACTAGTATGGAGAAAAATCATGATTTCACTCTTGTATTTTTATGAACCTGTTCCATATCTTTCAATCATAAAACGCGAAAAAAATAAACTGTGTTAAATTGAGAGGCGGTGTAAAACGCTGTCTTAATATAAAAATCCCCTCAGAAAAAATGAAATTATTGTCGTTAAAAGACGCAAAAAAGCTCGAAACTAATCGAACGAAAATGCAGTAAAAACGGCAGTTTCGGCTTGATTTCCCCATGGCAGTTCCACTATAATAGACGTTGTTACAGCAAAGGAAAATTTTTCTGAAAAATGTGCAAGAGCAAACAGGGCCCTGCTGTTTTGTACAGGTGATAGGAAGATATTGGGAAGAAAAACGCGTTTGCTTCCTGATATCAGAAATATAGCAACTTTCCGGCTGTGGATTGCCGGAGAATTTTCAAAATAGTAGAAGGAGAATGGCCTCATGGAAAAATTGAATGTGGCAATTGCGGACGATAATGAGAAAATGGTGGAGGTACTGAGTAAGATCATTGATCAGGACGAAGAACTGAAACTGGTTGGAAAAGCACATAATGGAGAAGAAATCTGTAACATCATAAAGGAAAAACAGCCTGACGTGGTTGTACTGGATATTATCATGCCAAAAGTAGACGGACTTTCAGTGATGGAGCGCTTCAGTCACGATGAAAATTTGAAAAAAGTGCCGTCATTTATTGTGGTTTCGGCAGTGGGACAGGAGCGGATCACAGAGGACGCTTTTGATCTTGGAGCAGATTATTTTATGCTGAAGCCTTTTGACAACAAAATGCTGCTGAACCGAATCAAACACATCCGCCGGGCGGGAGAGAGACGCGTCAGGGAAATGAACCGTCCAAGACAAAAGGAAGAGGAAAATACTTACAATTCAGGAAATCTGGAAACGGATGTGACAGATATCATACATGAAATCGGAGTACCTGCACATATTAAAGGTTATCAGTATCTGCGGGATGCTATTATTTTATCCGTAAATGACATGGAAATGCTGAATTCTATTACAAAAATTTTATACCCAACCATAGCCAAACGCCATCAGACAACGCCAAGCCGCGTGGAGCGGGCTATCCGACATGCCATTGAAGTTGCATGGAGCCGTGGAAAAATGGATACCATTGACCAGCTGTTTGGCTATACAGTGAGCAATGGGAAAGGAAAACCTACCAATTCCGAGTTTATTGCACTGATTGCTGACAAAATCAGACTGGAATATAAAAATCGTTCTTTCCAATGAGCCGAATTTGGGGTATAATAAAAGACAGAAGCAGGTTACTGGCATTAAGTGGCAGTAACGCTATTTGCTATTACTAAGGAGGGTTTTTTGAATGAAAAGAATTCTTTTTGCAACATCAGAGGCAGTGCCTTTTATTAAGACCGGAGGATTGGCTGATGTAGCCGGCTCACTGCCGAAATGCTTTGATAAACGTTATTTTGATATTCGCGTGATCTTACCGAAATATGCCTGCATGAAGCAGGAATGGAAAGATAAAATGGAATATGTCACACACTTCTACATGGATCTTGGATACAAGAACTGTTATGTAGGTATTCTTCAGATGGAGTATGATGGCATTAAGTTCTACTTTATAGATAATGAGTATTATTTCAGTGGACCGAAGCCATATGACAGTGCTCCGTGGGATCTGGAGAAATTTGCATTCTTCTCCAAGGCAGTGCTTTCCGTACTTCCGGTAATCGATTTCCGCCCGGACATTATTCACTGCCATGACTGGCAGACAGGTCTTGTTCCGGTTTATCTGCACGACAGCTTCCAGCAGAATCAGTTTTTCTGGGGAATTAAGACCATCATGACCATACATAACCTGAAATTCCAGGGTGTATATGATGTGAAGACAATCAAGGAGCTTACAGGACTTTCCGATTACTATTTTACACCGGATAAGCTGGAAGCATACAAGGATGGCAACTTCCTGAAGGGTGGTATTGTATTTGCAGATGCTGTTACTACAGTAAGTAATACATATGCAGATGAGATCAAGACACCGTTCTATGGCGAAGGTCTGGACGGACTGCTCCGTGCACGCTCCAACAGTCTGCGTGGTATTGTAAATGGTATTGATTATAATGATTTTAATCCGGAGACAGATATTAATCTGTCAGCTCGTTATAATGCTACCACCTTCCGTAAGGAGAAGGTTAAGAATAAGATCCAGCTACAGAAAGATTTAGGACTTGAGCAGGATCCGAAGGCTATGATGATTGGTATTGTTTCCCGTCTGACAGATCAGAAGGGATTTGACCTGATCGCTTATATCATGGACGAGCTTTGTCAGGATAGTGTACAGATTGTAGCTCTTGGCACAGGAGATGAGCGCTATGAGAATATGTTCCGTCACTTTGACTGGAAATATCATGGCAAGGTTTCTGCACAGATTTATTACGATGAGAGCATGTCTCACAGAATCTATGCAGCTTCTGATGCATTTCTGATGCCGTCATTGTTTGAGCCATGCGGTCTGAGCCAGCTGATGAGCCTTCGTTATGGTACTCTTCCAATCGTCAGAGAGACAGGTGGTCTGAAGGATACGGTAGAGCCTTACAATGAATTCGAAGGAACCGGAACCGGATTTTCATTCAGCAATTACAATGCACATGAGATGCTTTCCACGATCCGCTATGCAGAGCACATTTACTATGACAAGAAGCGCGAATGGAATAAGATGGTAGACCGGGCTATGGCAAAGGATTTCTCATGGAGTAATTCCGCACGTCAGTATGAAGAGATGTACAACTGGCTGATCGGGGAATAATGATTCTGTAAGAAATATGCCATTTAAAGTACGGATATAGATATATATGGTACATAATATATACGGTACATAATAAGATGAAATTCGGACATACTACTTTCTGTAAAGTGTCCGCCTCAGGATACAGGAGAGATTAATTTTCTCCTGTATTTTGTATATATGGACATTTGAAGGCTGTCGAAAACAAAGGTTCCATACTGTTGGTTTTCGCTACAGAAATATTTTAGTTACTGTTCACTGGTAACATTCCGCGAGGTGTTTTTTGTGAACGTAGTTCACAGAAAACCCGAGAAGTGCGGCGCGAAATCATGCAAATGCATGATTTCTGTGCATCGCGAAGCGCGTTGCTGTGAACGGAGTGAACAGTAACATATTTTAACAGGAGGCAGGTTATATGAACCAAATTTCAGAACTGGATCTACAGAATTTACGTCACCTGATTGGCGGATTTGACACCACCCATTGTAAAATGGAGGAGTATGCAAGTAAGGCTACAGATGCCCAGGTAAAACAGTTTTTCCAGAAGTCTGCCCAGTCGGCAGTGGACTGCAAAAATCAGCTTATGCAGTATTTACAGTAGGAGGTGCCGCAGATGAATGAAAAAGTGATGGTAGCAGATACCCTTGCCGGAATTAACGGTGAACTGACCCGTTATGGGGAGATGATCCCTCAGACAGAGAATCCTCAGCTGAAACAAACCTTAAAACAGATGAGAAATCAGTGCGAGATGTCCCAGGAGGAGATTTACCAGATTGCCCGTGCAAGAGGCTATTATGTGCCGGCAGCTCAGGCAACAAGGGAAGAAGTGGATCATGTCAGAAGCGTGCTTAGCCAGGGATAAGAAGGGATAGTGTTACTGGTCACGGAGTGAACAGTAACCGGGATAGTCAATAACATCCGGGTTGCAGGAAATAATTCTTGTAATTCCGGATGTTTTGCTATATAGTAGAATTACTGACAGGAAAACGACAATAAAAAAGTCGTATACGATTCATTTCAAAATTTACCGGAGTTTTGTCTGTCTCCGGGTATACAAGAATTTCACACCCGTATTCCGGGATGATTCCACCGGTGAAAATAACTTTACAGTTCGTTTGGCTTAACATGAAAAATAAAATTTTTATATGGCGAGTAGGGGCTTGACAAGTGAACTGATTTAAGATAGTATGTACTACAGAGAAGCGAACATAGGTTCGTATTTGCGCAAGCAAGAAGATCCTGGCTGCTGTTCACTGGTAACGTTCCGCGAGGTGTTTTTGTGAACAAAGTTCACAGAAAACCCGAGAATTGCGGCGCGAAATCATGCTTTGCATGATTTCTGTGCATCGCGAAGCGCGTTACTGTGAACGGAGTGAACAGTAACAGATCCTGGCTGCTGTTCACGGATAAGGTTCTGCCAGGTGCCTTTTGTGAATGGTAACAGGTTATACAGTCCGGTTAATGATTACAGAAATTACTACGGACTTGTCTGATTATTAAGAATAGGAGATCGGAATAATGATAAATGAAGAGAAGAAGAAAGCGCTGGAAGCGGCTCTTGGACATATTGAGAAGCAATATGGCAAGGGCTCTGTAATGAAACTGGGTGAGTCCAGTGCCAATATGCAGGTGGAGACTGTTCCTACCGGTTCCCTGAGCCTTGACATTGCACTTGGGGTAGGCGGTGTGCCGAAGGGACGTATTATAGAAATCTACGGACCAGAGTCCAGTGGTAAGACCACTGTTGCATTACATATGGTAGCCGAGGTTCAGAAAAGAGGCGGAATTGCCGGTTTTATCGATGCCGAGCATGCTCTTGACCCTGTATATGCGAAGAACATCGGCGTAGATATTGATAATCTTTACATTTCCCAGCCGGATAATGGTGAGCAGGCTCTGGAGATTACAGAGACCATGGTTCGTTCCGGTGCAGTTGACATTATCATCGTGGATTCCGTTGCAGCTCTGGTTCCCAAGGCAGAGATTGATGGTGACATGGGAGACAGTCATGTAGGTTTGCAGGCACGTCTGATGTCACAGGCACTTCGTAAGCTGACCGCTATTATCAGTAAGTCTAACTGCGTTGTGATCTTTATCAACCAGCTCCGTGAGAAGGTTGGTGTTATGTTTGGTAACCCGGAGACAACTACTGGTGGACGTGCCCTTAAGTTCTATTCATCCATACGTCTTGATGTACGCCGTGTAGAGACATTGAAGCAGGGCGGCGAGATGGTTGGAAACCACACCAGGATCAAGGTTGTTAAGAATAAGGTTGCTCCGCCATTTAAGCAGGCTGAGTTTGATATTATGTTTGGTACCGGCATCTCCAAGGAAGGGGATATCCTTGATCTTGCTGCTGAGAATTCCATTGTGAATAAGAGCGGTGCATGGTATGCATACGAAGGAAATAAGATCGGCCAGGGACGTGAGAATGCTAAGCTGTTCCTGAAAGAGCATCCGGACATCTGCGATGAGATTGAACGCAAGGTTCGTATCCATTATCACCTTCTTCCAGGTGAGGAAGAAGAGCAGCAGGATGTGAAGCAAGAAGAAACTACACCAGAATCTGACGCTCCGGCAGCAGAAGAGGAATAAAATATGGCGGTTACACCTGAAGAGCAAAAGAATGCCAGAAGAAAGGCAATGCTTCTTCTGGAGCATATGGACCGTACAGAGAAAGGCCTGTCTGACCGGCTGCGTCAGGCAGGCTTTTCAGCAGAAGCCACAGAGGATGCCATGAACTATGTGCGTTCCTATGGGTATCTGAACGATTACCGCTATGCCATGAATTATATTTCCTTCCGCATGGGAACCAAGAGCCGTCAGAAGATTCTCCAGGAGCTTTCCGGGAAAGGAATTGACCGCGAGACTGCCCTTGCAGCCTGGGAAGAGGCAGCAGAGATTGAAGAGCCAGATGAACTGGCCATTCTCCGCGTTGCAGTAGAGAAGAAGTGCCAGCCAGATACTGTTCTGGATGAAAAAGGAATGCGCAGACTCCAGGGATTTCTTCAGAGAAGAGGTTTTTCCTATGGGGACATATCCCATGTACTTGAAGAGATGAATATTACCTGTGAGAGGAATTTTTAACAAAATTCAGCTGTTCAGTACTTTCACAGGAACCCTTGACGAAATATAAATTTCATTTTTGTGTAGAAAAACTTGACATAATTCTAAAAAAAAGATAAACTTGTATTGTTGTGATTGCACAATGAAAACTAAATATTGAGGAGGTGCTCCTGTGACAACAATTATTGTTGCAGTTGTCGCTGTAGTAGCCACTCTACTGATTGCAGTTCCTATTACTAGTAAAGTTTCTGTGGATAACAAAGTTAAGAAAGACGCAGAAACGATTGGGTCAGCTGAAGAAAAGGCCAGAGGCATCATTGATGAAGCCTTAAAAGCGGCCGAAACAAAGAAACGTGAAACTTTATTGGAAGTAAAGGAAGAATCTCTCCGTACAAAGAACGAACTGGAGAAGGAAACCAAGGAACGTAGAAACGAACTGCAGAAATATGAGAAGCGTGTCTTATCGAAGGAAGAAACCGTTGATAAGAAAGCTGAAGCAGTTGAGAAGCGCGAGGCAGAGTGCACAGCGAGATTTGCTGAATTGCAGAAGAAAGAAAAGAGAGTAGATGAACTCGAGCTGAAAGGAGTACAGGAACTGGAACGTGTTTCCGGTCTGACCTCCGAACAGGCAAAAGAAGAATTGCTCAGATCTGTGGAAGACGATGTTAAAGTTGATGTTGCCAGACTTTACAAGGAACTTGAGAGCCAGGCGAAGGAAGAGGCAGGAAAGAAAGCCAAGGAATATGTGGTAAATGCCATTCAGAAATGTGCGGTAGACCATGTTGCCGAGACTACTATTTCCGTAGTGCAGCTTCCAAGCGATGAGATGAAGGGACGTATTATCGGACGTGAGGGACGTAATATCCGTACTATGGAGACCCTGACAGGTGTAGACCTTATCATTGATGATACTCCTGAGGCAGTAGTTCTCTCATCATTTGATCCTATCAGACGTGAAGTGGCAAGAGTAGCACTTGAGAAACTGATCGTAGATGGACGTATCCATCCGGCCAGAATCGAGGAAATGGTTGAGAAGGCACAGAAAGAAGTTGAAACTCAGATCCGCGAGGATGGCGAGAATGCAGCTATGGATGTTGGAGTTCATGGTATTCATCCAGAGCTTCTGAAACTTCTTGGACGTATGAAATTCCGTTCAAGTTATGGACAGAATGCGCTGAAGCATTCTATTGAAGTAGCACAGCTTTCCGGTCTGCTTGCCGGTGAAATTGGTGTAGACGTGCGCATGGCGAAACGTGCCGGTCTGCTTCATGATATCGGTAAATCTATTGACCATGAAGTTGAGGGATCCCATATTGAGATTGGTGTAAACCTTTGTAAGAAATATAAGGAATCACCTATTGTGATCAATGCGGTAGCAGCACACCACGGTGATGTGGAGCCAGAGAGCCTTATTGCCTGTATCGTGCAGGCAGCAGATGCGATTTCCGCGGCGCGTCCAGGTGCCAGAAGAGAGACACTGGAGACTTATACCAACAGACTGAAGCAGCTTGAGGATATTACCAATCAGTTCAAGGGGGTTGAGAAATCCTTTGCAATCCAGGCTGGTAGAGAAATCCGTGTTATGGTAGTTCCTGAGCATGTGAATGATTCTGAGATGGTACTTCTCGCAAGAGACATAGCGAAGCAGATTGAGGCTGAGCTTGAGTATCCGGGTCAGATCAAAGTCAATGTGATCCGCGAGAGCAGAGCTGTTGATTATGCCAAATAATCGGAGTTAATTTACATTAAGAAATATTAAGAAACCGCTTCCGCATTTTTCATACTATATGAAGGATGCGGAGGCGGTTTTTATTATGAAAGTCCCGGACGGCAGCCATGAACGAGCTATGCTTGCATGGGCTGATTCATGGAAAATCAAAAAGAATTTTTTTATGTAATTCATAATCAAATCATCGCTTGCGTACAATGGTACAGGGTGAATATATGGAAAATTTACTCAGTATCAAAAAGAAAAGTTTTTTTCCAGGACTGACTTTGCTGCTTGCAGGATTTCTTGCAGGAATGCTGATCCCGAACTTTATATACCGTTTTTCCTGGAAGCAGCAGGCATTTTCCGCAGTGTACCTTTTGGAAACCTATGGGAAAACAGAAGCAGGAGGAATCGATTATCTTTTGCAGATTCTCTGGATGCGCGGTGGGATTTTTTTCCTTTCTCTAATCTGTGGTTTTACTGTATTTGGAGTCCCTATGGCAATTATGGCGATGCTTTTTACCGGAATTGGACTGGGAATCGTATTTTCCATGTCTATTCTGCAGTTCGGACTTACCGGAGGCGCAGTTGCCGTAGCACTTCTTTTTCCGCATTATCTGATCTATCTGCCATTATGGGATTCGGTGTATCAGATGGTCTACAGGGAATCTATGGGAATCTGGCGCAATCATGGAATTTTTCCACAGAAAGTAAGCGCTTATCTCCTGAAAGTGCTCTTATATACAGCTTTATACGGTGTGGGAATTCTTTTGGAATGGCGTGTAAATCCATGGATTTTAAACAAAATTCTGGATTTTTCGAAATTTTTTGAATGAGAATAATATGAAAAATACAAGATATAGTATTGGTTACCATAAAAGCGACGCTATTTTGTAAAATGGGCAAAAAAAGCTTGTTTTTATACGATTTTTGGCCGAAAAAAAGGTTTGATTTTATGTCAATTACAAAGTATAATACAAATACATTTTAAGATCAGTTATTGTGGGGAGGTAGCCCGTTCCTGCAATAAAGCGTGAAAGAGCAAATGCAATGGACAATAGGAATTCCGGGCGAAATCTCCCACAAATTGTGACGCACATCTTACAGAAAGCCTTTTTCAAACACGCTCCAGAATCTTTTTCAAACATGGTCTAAAGCAGTATGATCATGGACTATATGAAATGAATTTATAACAAAAGAGACAGGAAGTAAACAATATGGAACAGGAAATACGCGAGTTTATTGAATACTTACATAATACGAAAAAAACATCCCAGAATACAGAGGTTTCCTATCAGCGGGATCTGAACAAGATGGCTGCATACCTGGAAATGAAGGGGATTATGAAAGCGGAAGATGTCCGTGAATTTGATCTTATGGGATACATGGATTATATGGAGAAAGAGAACTTCGCGTCATCCACTATTTCAAGAAGTGTTGCTTCCATGCGTGCTTTTTTTCAACACATGTTTGCACTTAGGAAGATGGAAGAGAACCCCACAGATAATCTGAAATCTCCAAAGGTAGAGAAGAAGCTTCCGGAGATTCTCAGTATTCAGGAAGTTGACGATCTTTTGAAGCAGCCAGATCTGACTACGCCTAAGGGAATTCGGGATAAGGCTATGTTAGAGCTTTTATATGCCACTGGTATGCGTGTCAGCGAACTGATCCATCTGGAGACCACAGATGTAAACCTTCAGCTTGGCTATGTGGTTTGCCAGGAGAATAAAGAGCGTATCATTCCGATTGGAAATGTAAGCAAGGAAGCGTTGAATCTTTATCTTGAAGAGGGACGTAAGGTATTTGTGAAAGATGATTCAGAGCATGCGCTGTTCACAAATTGCTCCGGTAAGGCCATGAGCCGTCAGGGATTCTGGAAAATGCTGAAAGGCTATGCCCAGGAGGCTGGAATTCACAGAGATATTACGCCACATACATTGAGACATTCTTTTGCAGTACATATGCTGCAGAATGGAGCAGACATCCGAAGCGTCCAGGAAATGCTGGGACATTCCGATATTTCTACGACTCAGGTATATTTAAGCATGAATATTAACCGGATGCGAGATGTGTATATGAAAGCACATCCAAGACATTGAGAAGATCGAATAAGATGATAACTGTCCATGGGAGAGACCTGTGGGCAGTTTTTTATGTAATAGGAAATTCCGTTGGAATTTCCTATTACATAAAAAGCCCTACCGGGCAGGATCGCACTGCGGCGGAAAGGTAGTTGTCGCTCGAGGCGACCCGCCGCAGGCGGAGAAGCCTGCAAGCAGGATTCTTTTTTATGTAATGAAAATTCTGCAAAGTAAGATTCTTTCTTGTATTATAAAAATGTTTGACCGAAAATTCTATCGAAAGATATTAGAGCGTGTCTGAAAAATCTCCCGCATTCCGAAATCAGAATACAGGAGATAAATAAATTTTATTTTTGAAAATATACCGCAAAGTGGGGCGTGTAGATTGCGGAAATGATTTTTCAAACAGGCGCTAGCACATCTCAGCGATTGTATAAAGCAGCTTCTCAGATTCTTCCCATCCAAGACAAGCATCTGTAATGGATTTACCATATACATGGTTTGGTCCGATCTTCTGATTGCCTGGCTCAATGTAGCTTTCGATCATAAGACCCTTTACCAGCCCACGAACATCAGAATCAACCTGACGGCTGTGAAGAACTTCTTTGGCAATACGGATCTGCTGCTCATACTGCTTGTTGGAGTTGGAATGGTTGGTATCCACGATGGTAGCCATGTTCTTCAGGTTCTTAGCGGAATATTTCTCGAAAAGAAGACGAAGATCTTCGTAATGGTAGTTGGGAATAGCTTCTCCGTGTTTGTTTACAGCACCACGAAGAATGGTATGTGTCAACTCATTTCCAGTAGTTTCAACTTCCCATCCCCTGTAGATAAATGTATGGCTTCCCTGAGCTGCAACAACAGAGTTCAGCATAACACTGAAGTCACCACTTGTAGGATTCTTCATTCCCGCCGGAACATCCATACCGCTGACAGTGAGACGGTGCTGCTGATCCTCAACAGAACGTGCTCCTACAGCAACATAGGAAAGAAGATCGGAAAGGTAACGCCAGTTCTCTGGGTAAAGCATCTCGTCCGCACAGGTAAATCCGCTCTCCTCAATAGCGCGGATGTGCATTTTACGGATGGCAACAAGACCGGCAAGCATATTAGGTTTTTTCTCCGGATCTGGCTGGTGTACCATTCCTTTATAACCCTCTCCGGTAGTACGGGGTTTATTTGTATAAACACGAGGAATGATTAAAACTTTATCCGCGATCTTGTCCTGAACTTTGCGAAGTCTCAGCAGATAGTCGCATACAGCATCTTCATTATCTGCAGAACAGGGACCAATGATTGCAAGAAATTTATCGGATTTTCCGGTGAATACGTCACGGATTTCCTGATCACGTTTCTCTTTCAGTGCCTTGATCTTTGCATCAATGGGATATTGGTTGCGGATCTCGTCGGGGGTTGGAAGCTTTTTGATGAATTCAAATCCCATGGTATTTTCTCCTTTTATCGGCAAAATTTGTTTTCGATTCAATATTATAGACTATGATGGAAAAAATGTCGATAGGCAAATTGCAGGAATGATTTTTCAAACACGCTCCAGTCTGTTTAGATAAATGAAATGAAGCAAGGTAAGAATTAGTTGGGAAAGGAGCATTCCGTAAAAATATCCACGGATTCCAAGCACAGGAATGGAAAAGAAAACAAATCCAATTCGGATACACACTCCTGCAATATTGTGAAAAAGGCAGGTATCCGGGCGCCCGAGGCCGTTCAGAATACTTTCCAGTGCAGTATTTGTATAAAGAAAAGGGCAGATAAAAGCTAACGTCCTTATGTAAATCCCCGCAGTTTCACTGTGAAAAAGAAAATTTCCCAGTGATTTTCCGAAAATAAAGAAAAAGAATGTACAGAAGGCTCCGAAGAAAAAGCAGTTTTCACAGGTGCGGCGGATCACATGACGGATTTTTTTTTCATGACCGAGGGCCTGTAAACTAGCCACAGAAGGCATCAGCATAACAGAGGCAGAATTTGTCAGTGTTGCCGGGAAAAGAATCAGCGGCAGCGCCATTCCGGTAAAAATTCCGTACACAGACAGGGAATCAGTCCGATTTATTCCAGCCAGAAGCAGTCTTTGGGGAATAAGAACCATTTCGATGCCAGAGAGTAAGGTAAGCAGCAGCCGGTTGACAGAATGGGGAACTGCAATCTGGGCGATCTCTTTTATAAGAGCATTTATGGAAGTGGCAGTATTGTTTTTGGCAGAAGCTGGTTGTATATGTGAAATATATTTTACAGCAGAAGGTGAATTTCTGTGAGTGCCTTTGTTTATACGAGAAAATACTCGTAAAATACGTCGAAGCAGTCTGGCGGCTGGTTTGTAATTTTCCCTGGAAAAATCCAGCCCAAGCGCCAACATACATGCTGCAGTGGCTGTAAGCTCACTGAAAAGTGCACCTCCGGCCGCTATTACAGGGGTAATCTCTTTTTTCTGGGAAATCAGAATCAGGTAGATCACGTAAGTGCTGCCAATCCGGGAAGTCTGCTCAAGAAGCAGGATAAAAGCTGGAATTCCAGTCGTTTTTCTGGCATAATAAAAGCTGTTTACGCATGAATGCAAGGCTGCAAAAGGAAAACTAAAGGCAAGAATACGAAGCAGAACCGTAGTACGCGGCTCTTTTAACAAAGCAGAAGCCACAAAATCTGCATTCCAATAGACCAGAAAAGATAAAAGTCCGCAAAGTGCCATCGAAAGAAATGTTCCAAGAAGCAGCGCATCTCTGGACTCTTTTTCTTTTCCAAGGGCAGTGAAAGAGGCACACAGCCTGGAAATAGCAGCCTGAATGCCCATACAGCAGGCTGCCAGTACGATTGCGTGAACCGGAAGCGTAAGCTGGTAAATTCCCACTCCCTGTGCACCAATAGTATGAGATAAGAATATTCTATAGAAGAAACCCATCAGGCGGCTGACAAGGCCGGTAAGAGTAAGAATCAGGGTTCCTTTGATAAAAAGTTTGTCAGACATAAGAATCCGCCTATCCTCTTCATCCTTTTAGTTAGTTTATGCTGTAAATGTGCCTTGACAGAACTGCTATTATCTGGTAAAGTGGGATAGAAATCCAAGAGAAATACTAGGAAATAGAAAAGTACCTAAGGAGATAGATGAAATAACCCTTTCCCGGGAGTCTTTCATATCGAATTGATACCAATAAACCAGGAGGAAGAAAAATGGGAAAAATGATATATCTGGATAATGCGGCTACTACCAAGACCGCTCCGGAAGTAGTAGAAGCAATGCTTCCTTATTTTACCGAAATGTATGGAAATCCATCCAGCATTTACGACTTCGCATCCAAGAGCAAAGAAGGCGTCAGCAAGGCAAGAGGCCAGATCGCAGATGCACTTGGTGCCAAGAAAGAAGAAATCTATTTCACAGCTGGCGGTTCAGAGTCTGATAACTGGGCACTGAAAGCCACCTTTGAAGCATATAAATCCAAAGGAAACCACATCATCACAACCAAGATCGAGCATCATGCAATCCTTCACACCTGCGAATATCTTGAGAAAGAGCGCGGAGCGAAGATCACATATCTTGATGTAGATGAGAATGGTATTGTGAAGCTTGACGAGCTTGAGAAAGCAATCACACCAGAGACCATCCTAATCTCCGTTATGTTTGCAAACAACGAGATTGGATCTATTCAGCCAATCAAAGAGATCGGTGCAATTGCCAAAGAGCACGGCATCCTTTTCCACACAGATGCAGTACAGGCTTTTGGACAGGTGCCGATCAATGTAGATGAATTAGGAATCGATATGCTCAGCTCCAGTGGACACAAGCTGAATGGACCGAAGGGAATCGGCTTCCTTTACATCCGTAAGGGTGTTAAGATCCGTTCCTTTGTACACGGTGGAGCGCAGGAGAGAAAGCGCCGCGCAGGTACAGAGAATGTTCCTGGAATCGTAGGTTACGGTGTTGCTGCAGATCGTGCAGTCCGCACTATGAAAGAACGTACAGACAAAGAGATTCAGGTAAGAGATCATTTCATTGAAAGAATCCTGAAAGAGATTCCGTATGTGAAATTAAATGGTGACCGTACCAAACGTCTTCCAAATAACGTAAATGTAAGCTTCCAGTTCATCGAAGGAGAGTCCATGCTGCTCATGCTTGACAATTATGGCATCTGTGCATCCAGCGGTTCCGCCTGTACATCAGGCTCTCTGGATCCGTCCCATGTACTTCTGGCAATCGGACTCCCGCATGAGATTGCACATGGTTCCCTGCGTATGACCTTAAGCGAGGAGACTACCATGGAAGATGCTGATTTTGTAGTAGATAAGCTGAAAGAAATCGTAGCTTACCTGAGATCAATGTCTCCATTATATGAAGATTTTATAAAAAAACAGTAACTGTTCAGTACCTTCACAGTTACACGCTTCGCGATGCACAGAAATCATGCTTTGCATGATTTCGCGCCGACATTCTCGGGCTTTCTGTGAACTACGTTCACAAAAAACACCTCGCGGAATAGTGCCTGCTGAATAGTTAAAAAAATAAAAAATTTGATTAAAACACTTGCCAGGAGGAAAAAAAGATGTATAGTGAGAAAGTAATGGATCATTTCCAGCATCCACGTAATGTTGGAGAAATAGAGAATGCAAGCGGTGTCGGTACAGTAGGAAATGCCAAATGCGGCGATATTATGAGAATTTTCCTGGATATCGATGATGAGACACATATTATCAGAGACTGCAAATTCAAAACCTTTGGCTGCGGTGCTGCAGTTGCAACCAGCAGTATGGCTACTGAGATGGTAAAAGGTAAGACCATCGAGGAAGCTATGAAGCTTACCAACAAGGCTGTTATGGAGGCTCTTGATGGACTTCCGCCAGTGAAAGTACACTGTTCTCTTCTTGCAGAGGAGGCTGTACATGCTGCACTGTGGGATTACGCACAGAAGCATCACATTGAGATCGAAGGTCTGAAGAAACCGAAGTCTGACATCCATGAGGGTGAAGAGGCAGAGGAAGAAGAGTATTAATAGTTACTGCGAACTGCAGTAATTGTGAGGTGTCGTCATCGATACAAAAGAATAATATTTTTTACAGGAAACCGAATCCTTAAGCAGATTTATTTCGTTACAGATAAATAGGTGGTAAAGATGAGGCAGACCGTAAAGAGAATTCATCAGGGCGGATGTTATCATCTGCCCTGAATTTGTTGCTGCTTATAATAAAGTTACGCGAAGTATACTTCTGTGAGCAGTAATCTGATTTTTTTAACATGCTCCAGGAAAGAAAAAGAGTAAAAACGAAACATCCTTAAAGAAAACATAAGAATGAAGGAAGTAACGATGACAGGACTGACAAACGAACAGGTACAACAAAGAATTGAAGAGGGGAAAATCAATGCCAATGAGAACCCTAACACAAGAAGCTATAAGCAGATCATAAGGGAGAATGTGCTTACATTTTTCAACTTTCTGAACCTGGCTCTGATGATTATGGTATTGCTGGTTGGCTCCTATAAGAACTCCATGTTCATGGGGATTATTGTGATCAATACGGTGATCGGAATCATCCAGGAAGTGCGTGCGAAAAAGACGCTGGATAAGCTGGCTATCCTTACGGAGAGCAAGGCAGTGGTCTTGCGTGAAGGCAAAAAATGGTCTATCTCCACGGAGAAGCTGGTTCTGGACGATATCCTTTTTCTGAAAACAGGAGATCAGGTGCCTGCAGATGCCAAGGTGCTTGAGGGCAGTATTGAGGTCAATGAATCCCTACTGACCGGTGAATCGGATAACCTTCAGAAAAATGAAGGAGACGAGCTTTTTTCAGGAAGCTTTGTCACATCCGGAGAGGCCTGCTGTCAGGTTATCCACGTTGGCAAGGATAATTACGCATCTCAGATTACCAGCGAGGCTAAGGAATTTAAACGTCATAACTCAGAACTTCGTAATTCCCTGAATGCGATTCTGAAGACTATAAGTGTGATCATAGTTCCTATGGGAATGCTGTTGTTTTATAAGCAATATTACATTGCGGGAAACGGAATCCGGGATGCAGTAGTGAATATGGTGGCTGCTGTCCTTGGAATGATCCCTGAGGGACTGGTGCTCCTTACCAGTGTGGCGCTGACTCTTGGTGCGCTGACGCTGACCCGTAAGAATACTTTGGTGCAGGAATTGTATTGTATTGAGACTCTGGCGAGAGTGGATACCCTCTGTCTGGATAAAACCGGAACCATCACAGCCGGTACCATGTGTGTGGAGCAGGTACAGCCCTATGTGGAGGGTATGGAGATCAGGACTCCGGAAGCAGAAAATGAGAATATAAGCGAAAGTACAATAAATGGAACAGCGAATCAAGCTCAGAAAGTTCCAGAAATGGCAGCTGCAGAGGCGCAGTCTGAAGTATCCGTGGTTGCGGCACAATTGCAGATAGGAGCTGTTATGGGAACTACTGAACAGCTGTCAGCACAAGATTCACAGGGCAATGTCAATACTGATTTGGCCATCAGCGGCGCCCAGCCAGAACTGACCATGGGCGAGATCGAGCGTGTCATGGCAAACATGATGTCCGTTTTAAAGGATAAGAATGCCACCGCAGATGCACTCCACAAACGCTTCTCCAGAAGAACGGACATGCCGGTAGATCATTGCATTCCGTTTTCCTCAGACCGCAAATACAGCGGTGTAGCCTTTAAAACAGAAGGAACTTATCTGATGGGTGCTGCTCAGTTCCTTTTTCCGGATGGAAATGAAGACTTGATCAAGCAGTGTGCTGCTTATGGAAAAGAAGGCTTACGTGTTCTGGTGTTGGCGCATAGCCCAAACCTGAATCGGGAGAATGAGCTTCCGGAAGGGTTAAAGCCGGTTGCGTTATTTATGCTCACTGACATTATCAGGGATAATGCCCCTGAAACCTTGGCATTTTTCAAAGACCAGGGCGTAGATCTGAAAGTGATCTCCGGTGATGATCCTGTG
This sequence comes from Blautia faecis, assembly GCF_020554845.1. Classification (GTDB taxonomy): domain Bacteria; phylum Bacillota; class Clostridia; order Lachnospirales; family Lachnospiraceae; genus Blautia_A; species Blautia_A faecis. The sequence goes on from NZ_JAJCIA010000002.1 coordinate 129,336, forward strand.
ACTGTTTCTGCCATTGCAAAAAAAGCAGGCCTGGAGAATGCAGATAAATATATTGATGCCACCACTATCACTACACCGGAGGATATGGAGCGTGCCGTTGCAGAGTGTTCCGTATTCGGCCGTGTAACCCCGCAGCAGAAGAAAGAGATGGTGCTTGCCCTTCAGAAACAGAAGCATACAGTTGCCATGACCGGTGACGGTGTGAACGATGTTCTGGCACTGAAAGAGGCAGACTGCAGCGTAGTTATGGCAGAGGGAAGTGACGCTGCCAAGAACATTGCAAATGTAGTCCTTATGGATTCTAATTTCGCTGCTATGCCGGAGATTGTGAACCAGGGACGCCGTGTGGTGAACAACATCCGCACCGCAGCTTCCATGTTCCTGATCAAAACTATTTTCTCTGCGCTGCTGTGTCTGATTACTATTTTCTGGGGCGATAGCTATCCGTTTGAGCCAATTCAGATGTCCCTGATCAGTGCCTGTGCAGTGGGTATCCCAACCTTCCTGCTCGCCCAGGAAAACAACTTCAACAAGATTGAGAGTGGTTTTCTGCGTTATGTATTTATGAATGCATTCCCAGCAGCAGTCACCATCACGGGATGTGTATTTACCATTATGCTGGTCTGCCAGAACGTTTACCATAGCAATGTAATGCTGAGTACAGCCTGTTTCCTGGTAACAGGATGGAATTACATGGCAGCTTTGAAGACGGTATACGCGCCGCTTAGCAGGTACAGGAAAATCATTATTTACGGTATGCAGTTTATTTTCTTCTTTGCAGCCGTATGTGTGCAGAACCTGCTTGCACTTGGCTCACTGGAGTTCGGAATGATCATCCTGGTATTTATCCTGATGACCTTCTCTCCGGTCGTAATCGAAGTTATCACAGAATGGTGCAGATCTTTGTATAACAAGGCACATGAGAAGGAAAAGAAAGGAATTATTTCTCTGTTTTTGGAGAAAGTGCAGAAATAATGACTGACCTGGTCTTGAGTGGCAATCAAAAATAATACCTCAAGCTGAATTTGAAAAGAAACGCAAAAAATGCTTCATCGCTTATTCTGGCGATGAGGCATTTTTTTAACACGTTCTAAAAGCCGGGCTGATGTGAGAAGCTGATCGCTTCTGCAGTGCATGGCAAAATAGGGTTTCCTTATAGCTTTACAAAGGTTGGTTTCCGGTTTTCAAATACTGTATAATATTCAAATCCGCATTCTTTCAGTACCTTTGATGCTTTGTCAAAGGCATAGCCGATTTTATCCGGTGTATGCGCGTCAGCACCAATGGTGATGATTTCACCCCCTAGTTCTTTATAACGTCGGATGATATCCGTACATGGGTTTGGCTCTCCAAGCCTGTAGTGATAACCGCCGGTGTTGACCTCCAGTCCTACATTTGTGTCTGCCAGTTTTTTCAGAATCGCATCCAGAATGTTCCGATATTTTTTATAAGAATAAAACTGGTTCTTGTTTGGACCGTAGCGGACAATATAATCCAGATGTCCATAAGTGTCCATTTCATGAAATGCATCCAGATTCTCCAGAATGGATTCGAAATATTCAAGGTAGGCCTGTTCCTCGTTCCTGCCCTGGAAAAATTCCGGGTAGTAGGGGTCGGCACCGTGGACTACGTGAGAAGAACCAATCACGAAATCGAAAGGATATTCTTTTAAAAGATTGTGAAAATATTGTTTAAGATGAAGCTGCAAACCGATCTCAATACCGAAATGGATGTGAATCTGATTCTTGTAGGTCTCTTTCAGTTCGTTGAGTTTGGTGTAATAGGCGGGAATATCCAGGGCAAATTCCAGGTCATCCGGAGTTGGTGGATAGTCTGGATCCAGATGCTCTGTAAAGCAGATTCCCTTAAACCCCAGTGCAATGGCCTGGCGGATCATATCCTCAGTGGGAGTGCCGGAATCTGCGGAAAATTCAGAATGCATGTGGCAGTCCCACAAAACTCCGGGAGAGTTGGAAAGTATTTTCATAATAACCTCCTTATGAATTATAAACCAAGCAAAGTATTTTAAAAATATATTTTCTGTAAATATAAAGATATATTTTATGGATAAGTGTACAGCGAAGGAACATGTGAAAAAAATTCTTCCTACACGAAAAAGAAAGGAAAAAATGTGCATAAATGCTGCCACTGTGTCATAAAAGGGACTTAATTGTCTCATTTGAGAGCAGTATATCATATCAGAGGATATTTGTGGCAATTTGCTTGTTATTTTTTTGAAAATAGGCTTGAATTTTTGTTCGGAATTAGGTACAATACGCTATAGGTTGATGTTTCTTTCACAAAGATTGAAGCACTCACATAATTTTTACCATTTAATTCATAGGAGGAATTTATCATGGCAGTAAAAGTTGCAATTAATGGTTTTGGACGTATTGGTCGTCTTGCATTCCGTCAGATGTTCGGTGCAGAAGGATTTGAAATCGTTGCTATCAACGACTTAACATCTCCTAAAATGCTCGCTCACTTATTAAAATATGACTCAACTCAGGGAAGATATGCTCTTGCAGATACAGTAGTAGCTGGAGAGGATTCCATCACAGTTGACGGAAAAGAAATCAAAATTTATGCAAAAGCTAACGCTGCTGAGCTTCCATGGGGAGAGATCGGTGTAGACGTAGTTCTTGAGTGTACTGGATTCTATACATCCAAAGACAAAGCTCAGGCTCATATCGATGCAGGTGCTAAACACGTTATCATTTCCGCTCCGGCTGGAAACGACCTTAAGACAATCGTTTACAATGTAAACCATGAGACTCTTACAAAAGAGGATCACATCATTTCCGCAGCTTCCTGTACAACAAACTGCTTAGCTCCAATGGCTAAAGCACTTAATGATCTTGCTGCAATCAAATCCGGTATCATGTGCACAATCCACGCTTACACAGGCGATCAGATGACACTTGACGGACCGCAGAGAAAAGGCGATCTGAGAAGATCCCGTGCAGCTGCAGTTAACATCGTTCCGAACAGCACAGGTGCTGCTAAAGCAATCGGTCTTGTTATCCCAGAACTGAACGGCAAACTGATCGGTTCCGCACAGCGTGTTCCAACCCCAACAGGTTCTACTACAATCCTTACAGCAGTTGTTGAAGGAAATGTAACTAAAGAGCAGATCAACGCAGCTATGAAAGCAGCTTCTAACGAGTCCTTCGGATACAACGAAGATGAGATCGTTTCCAGCGATATCGTTGGTATGAGATTTGGTTCTCTGTTCGATGCTACTCAGACAATGGTTCTTCCACTTGAGAATGGCACAACAGAGGTTCAGGTTGTTTCCTGGTATGATAATGAGAACTCCTACACAAGCCAGATGGTTCGTACAATCAAACACTTTGGCAAACTGCTTAACGCTTAATCAGAAGCAGAGTAGGGTTTTCGAATGCTGACAAGCCACGGCTTGACAGCATATGAATAAGACTCAGAGAAGGGTCCGGTCTGAATAGGACCGGACCCTTTTGTCTGTATAAAAAGTTAAATTTTATAAGGAGGCATAACAAGATGCTGAATAAGAAATCTGTTGATGACATCAACGTAAAAGGCAAAAGAGTCCTCGTAAGATGTGACTTCAATGTACCTCTGCAGGACGGTAAGATTACAGATGAGAACCGTCTGGTAGCAGCTCTTCCTACAATCAAGAAGCTTGTTGCAGATGGTGGAAAGATTATCCTTTGCTCTCACCTTGGAAAACCGAAAGGAGAGCCGAAACCGGAGCTTTCTCTTGCACCTGTTGCAAAACGTCTCACAGAACTTCTCGGACAGGAAGTGAAATTCGTTCCAAGCCCGGTTGTTGTAGATGACACTGTAAAAGCAGCAGTAGCTGACATGAAAGACGGCGAGATCATTCTTCTTGAGAACACTCGTTATCGTGCAGAAGAGACTAAGAACGGTGATGAATTCAGCAAGGAACTTGCTTCTCTTTGCGATGTATTTGTAAACGATGCATTTGGTACCGCTCATAGAGCACACTGCTCTAATGTTGGTGTTACCAAATATGTAGATACAGCTGTTGTTGGATATCTGATGCAGAAAGAAATCGATTTCCTCGGAAACGCTGTAAACAATCCTGACAGACCATTCGTAGCTATCCTTGGCGGCGCTAAGGTTTCCAGCAAGATTTCTGTTATCAACAACCTTCTTGACAAGGTAGATACTCTGATCATCGGTGGTGGAATGTCCTACACATTCTCCAAGGCTATGGGCGGACATATCGGAAAATCCCTTTGCGAGGATGATTATCTTCAGTATGCATTAGACATGATGAAGAAAGCAGAAGATAAAGGCGTTAAGCTTCTTCTTCCTGTAGATAACAGAATCGGAGATGACTTCTCCAACGACTGCAACATCCAGGTTGTAAAACGTGGCGAGATTCCGGATGGCTGGGAAGGAATGGACATCGGACCAGAGACAGAGAAACTTTTCGCTGACGCTGTAAAAGATGCCAAGACAGTTGTTTGGAACGGACCGATGGGCTGCTTCGAAATGCCGAACTTCGCTCGTGGTACGGAGGCTGTTGCTAAGGCTCTTGCTGATACAGATGCTACCACTATCATCGGTGGTGGTGATTCCGCAGCAGCTGTTAACATCCTCGGCTATGGTGACAAGATGACACACATCTCCACAGGTGGCGGTGCATCTCTTGAATTCCTGGAAGGAAAAGAGTTACCAGGTGTAGCAGCAGCTAACGATAAATAAATAGAGCACTTAATGAAAGCAAGCTGTAAGCGCAGCTTGAATTATGTGCGAATTTGGTTCGAAGGAACTTAATGAGAGCAAGCCAACGGCGCAGACCAGCTGATTTTCATATATGGTGATGTCGCCTGCCGGCGACATGTCCGTTTAGTGAATCGGACTTCCTTATTACACAAAAGGAGATATATAAAATGTCTAGAAAGAAAATTATTGCCGGAAACTGGAAAATGAACATGACTCCAAGTGAGGCAGTTAAATTAGTAGAAACTTTAAAACCATTAGTAGCAAACGATGACGTTGACGTAGTATTCTGCGTACCGGCTATCGATATTCTTCCTGTAGTTGAGGCTGCAAAAGGCTCCAATATCCAGGTAGGTGCTGAGAACATGTATTTCGAGGAGAAAGGTGCTTTCACAGGCGAGATTTCCCCGAACATGCTTACAGACGCTGGTGTTAAATACGTAGTTCTCGGACACTCTGAGAGAAGAGAGTACTTCGCTGAGACAAGCGAAACTGTAAACAAAAAAATGCTTAAAGCATTTGAGCACGGAATCACTCCAATTATGTGCTGTGGAGAGACTCTTGATCAGAGAGAGCAGGGCGTAACTATGGACTTCATCCGTCAGCAGGTTAAAGTTGGTTTCCAGAACGTTACAGCTGATCAGGCTAAAACAGCCGTTATCGCTTACGAGCCAATCTGGGCTATCGGAACTGGCAAAACAGCTACAACTGAGCAGGCTCAGGAAGTATGCGCAGGAATCCGTGCTTGCATCGCTGAGATCTATGATGAGGCCACTGCAGCAGCAATCCGCATCCAGTACGGCGGATCTGTAAACGCTAAGACAGCTCCGGAATTATTTGCTCAGGCAGACATCGACGGCGGTCTTGTAGGCGGTGCATCCCTGAAACCAGAGTTCGGCGATATCGTAAACTATAACAAATAATAAAATAATAGCTATTTTTTAGCTAATGTGTCCAAGCGAGAAGTAATTAAACGCCCCTAAACACAAGGATGATTGGTAAATATTACCAATTGAATTGTGGGTAGGGGCGTTTTATAATTTACCTACTATCACCTTTTGGTATCACTTTTGGAAGGAAAAATCACTGTCATTCAAATAAGCAGAAATAATGAAATTAGGTATCGTTATTACGAGGCCGATTTCATAAATGTCCAGATAAGTTGTTAAATGCCTTTAAATGCTGATAGCTAGAGCATTTAGCGGATTTCCGACTTGGATAAAACTCTATATAAATTCATGTGATTTTTTGAAAAATGGCCCACTTTGTGGCCTACTAACTTTTGATCGAAGTCCTAATATGGTAAGAAGAAGCGCCTGTAGGAACGCTTCTTTTTTTCTGTACAGGAAAGACCGCCTGTGGTGCGCTGCTGAATTTAAAAATGCCCGCACGGAGGCGGGCATGATAACAAGAAAATCCCTGGATTAGAAAATATAAAATTTTACTCGCCAAATCGTTATCAGATTCTTCATCATTTAGAAGATAATCCATATCTGGAAGTCCATTCTCGTTTCTCCTGCTATATAATATTTTGTAAATCATTTTGCATGGATGTTCGCTGATAATAAGTATTTATGATATCCTGTAAAGTAATTGTATTCATCTTTTCTTCAGTGTTTTTTTGAATTTCATTATAGAATCCCTGCAAGGACAACTGAATATTAATGCCAACGCCACAATCAGGGTTGGTATGAGTATCTAAATGAAGTAGCGGTTTCTCGCCCTCCACTGCTTTATAAATATCCAGCAACGTAATCTGGTCTGCTGGTTTTGAAAGAGAAGGACGGGCATGTCCGGCTACACTGGTCATAAGTTCGGCCTTTTTTAGTTTTAACATGAGCTGGCGTACAAAGCCGGGATTTGTATGGATACTTTCTGCAATTGAGGCACTGGAGAGTGAGTTTTCCTGGTTGATAGCAATCAGAACCATTACATGGACAGTATCGCTTAATTTCGTTGAGTATTTCATGATAAGAAACTCCTTGTAGTATGATATAATGATTTTGGTTTCACGTTTTTGAGGCGAAAATATTTCTGGTTTGTCAAAAACATCCCAAGTTCTCAACAGCTCTTTTAATGTGTTGAGAAACTGTACATATTTTTTTATTTTGATGATTGTAAATAATATAATTACAACTATAATGAAATTTAAAGGAAAAGTCAACATAGTAATAAAACTTACGGAGGATTGTATAATATGCTGATTGTGGACAAATTAAAAGGAAATTTATATACCAGAATCAAAAAACATATGACTAAAAAAATGTATCACCTTTATTATCGTGAAAACAGGGAAGCTTCACAGTCTAAAGAAGAATATGAAGCAAATTTATTAAGAGCATACCGACATTTAGATGCATGCAGATTCAAAAATAAGGGATGGCCATGTCCAACATGCCCAAGTTGCTGTTTTTGTGGAAAAGATTATGAAACTATGACTGAGGTAATGGATTTTGCCCGGGAATGGATGAAAGAGAATCCGGACAAAGCCAGATTTATGAAACCACCCAAATTCTTGCATAAACATTGATTATTATATGATGCGATAAAATGTTCGCAAAGGGGAAGTTATGGAATACAAAAATCAAACAGAAAATCGTGCATTTCAGGAAATGTTGCAGGCAGCAGTAAAACGGCTGCAAAATCGCTCCGGAGAGGATCTTGCTGCAAAAAGTGGGGCTGTTTTTCAAAGCAGCCGAAATGTGCTTGAAGTACAGAGCTTTTACGAAAAGATTGAAATTCAACTCCCTGAGTTTCGTATTAACTCAGACATGGACGAATGGCATTATCTGACATTGCTGCATTATCTGGATATGGCCGATGGAACAGAAGGTTCACAGAAGCTCATTACTTTTGGTAACCTGAAAGATGGATTGATTCGAGGAACCAAGTTTGACCGGACCGCAGAGCAGAAACTGGAAAAGCTTTTGCAGGATAAAGATCCTGAGAAAATTCAGAAAGCATGTAAAAACCTGGGTGCAGAATTTACAGAGACAACGGCGGATTTGTGTGTTGTTTTTCCAGTTCTGCCAAGATATCCGGTAACTTTAAAAATATGGTTTGCAGATGAAGAATTTCCTGTATCTGGCAAAATATTTCTTCAGGATCATGCCGATCATTATCTAAGTGTAGAAGATGCGGTAACAGTTGGAGAAATTTTGCTGCAAAAATTATCGGAAGCCTTTTCTTCTCTCTGATCATGAATCAGAAAACTTTCCAGCCCGGCTTTGATAAATTTGTCGATTACTGTCTGAATCTGTTTCCAGTCATTACAGTGATTGCGGAGCATCAGTCTGTTGATGGAAAGGCAGCCATTCATTTGAAAATAAAAAACCGATTCTGCCTGTTCAAAGGTCAGGAGGCTGTGTGACATAAGCCAGGTCACATAGCCTTCTTTTGTATTTTCTGCTATTTTTTCCAGAAGAATAGGGGCAATTGCATCATCCAGAAACAGTGCCCTGTATTGTGATTCCATCTGTATTTTCTGACAGAACGGATAGGAACAGCTTTTTTGATTTAGACAGAATAAATGATCTACCGTTGTTAACATATCCTGAGTCATATCATTAAAAATATCTGATAATACATCATGGATATCGTAGTAATGAAGATAAAAAGTGCCACGGTTGATTTCAGCATTTTTGCAGATCTCTGTAACTGTAATTTTCGTAAAACTTTTCTGCTTTAACAATTCTAAGAACGTATCTTTTATGGTTTGCCTGGTATAGCGGGTACGGCGATCTTGTTTTCTCGTTTTTTCTGACATTATATACTCCTGTATTAGTTAGTATCATATAATTTCTCAACAATTTTTCTGATGTGTTGAGTAACCATACAAATCTCACAGACTGATTATTGTAATTTATATAGTAACAACTATAATGAGGTTTAAAGAAAAAGTCAACAGATTGTTCAGAATTTTAGGAGGAAAAACATGGGACATGTAATTGCAGTATCAGGAAAAGGTGGCGTAGGAAAAACAACTCTTTGTGGATTGTTGATCCAGTATTTATGTGAAAGCGGAAAACGTCCGGTCCTGGCGGTGGATGCAGATGCAAACGCAAATTTGAACGAAGTGCTCGGTGTTGAGCCGGAGATCACACTTGGAGAGCTGAGAGAAGAAATTGAGCGGGCAGGCGTAGACCCACGATATCAGATTCCCTCCGGTATGACAAAACAGGCATATCTGGAAATGCGTCTTTCTGATGCGATTGCAGAAGAAGACGATTATGATTTGATGGTAATGGGACGAACCCAGGGACAGGGCTGCTATTGTTTTGTAAATGGTCTTGTGCAGACCCAGGTTCAGAAACTGCAAAGCCATTATCCATATATTGTGGTTGATAACGAAGCAGGTATGGAACATATCAGCAGAGGAATCCTGCCAATGATGGAAGTTGCGATTCTTGTAAGTGACTGTTCCAGAAGAGGTGTTCAGGCAGCCGGACGTATTGCAAAGCTGATGAAGGAATTAAACTTTAAACCACAGAAAACCGGATTAATCGTGAATCGTGTTCCAGATGGAAAACTGGATGCCGGAACTCTGGAAGAAATCCGAAATCAGGGACTGGAACTGTTAGGGGTTGTACCACATGATGACCAGGTATATCAGTATGACTGTGATGGAAAGCCGATCATACAGCTTCCGAAAGATTCTCCTGTAAGAAGTGCACTGGAAGGAATTGTAAAGAAGTTGGGATTGTGAGTTGGAGGATTGAAAGTATGAAGATTACAGTATGTGGCAAAGGTGGCTGTGGAAAAAGTACAGTATCAGCGCTGCTTGCCAAAGAATTTGAACGAATGGGAAAGACTGTTCTTGTAGCTGATTCTGATGAATCAAATTATGGACTGCATCGCCAACTTGGTGTAAAGCTTCCAAGGGATTTTACAGAGTATTTTGGTGGTAAGGAGAAAGCTTTTAAAACAATGATGGCAGGAGAGATTCTTGATACTGTGAAGTTGTCTGCATTTGCAAAAAAGTTCTATTCGGAACCATTTACATTGAATGAGATACCCGAAGAATATATTTCACGAAACAATGGCGTGATGCTTATTTCCAGTGGAAAAATACGTCAGTCAAATGAAGGCTGTGCCTGCACAATGAATAGTATTTTAAAGCAATTTATCAAACATCTGACGGTAGGAGAAAATGAAGTTGTATTGTTGGATATGGAAGCTGGCGTAGAGCATTTTGGACGTGGTGTAGATAACAGTGTGGATTTAATCTTAATGATCGTAGATCCTTCTTTTGAATCATTGAAATTGACGAAAAAAATCCAACAGCTAGGGGACAGCATTGGGAAAACTGTATTTTTTGTGTTAAATAAAGTAAATGAATTGGTTTTGCCAACAATGTTGGAGTCTATTGACGATCAGAGTAAGGTGTTGGCAGTTATTTCAACAGATACAGAAATCGCAAGAAAGGGATTGGTTGGAGATGAACTAATGATGGAAATTCCGGAAATTCATATGCTTGCAAGGAAAATTTTGAAGCAATAAATGAGAGGAAGTAATAAGAAATGAAAATAGCCGTAACAGGAAAAGGTGGTGTAGGAAAGACCACAATCGCTGCAACTCTTGCAAGATTATATGCAGATGAAGGAAAAACAGTGTATGCAGCGGATGCAGATCCGGATGCGAATCTGGGACTGGCACTAGGTTTTTCAGAGGAAGAACTGGCAGAGATTATACCAGTCAGCAAAATGAGAAAGCTGGTGGAAGAACGGACCGGAGCGGATAAAAGCAATACATTTTACAAAATCAATCCAAAAGTTGACGATATTCCGGAGAGATATTCGAAATTTCGTAATGGTGTCAGATTATTGATTCTTGGAACAGTAGAAACAGCCGGAAGCGGCTGTGTCTGCCCGGAAAATGTAATGCTTAAACGGATCATCAACAATCTTATTCTGCACAGAGAGGATGTTGTGCTGCTGGATATGGAAGCAGGTTTGGAACATCTTGGAAGAGGGACAACAGAAGGCATGGATCAGTTTATCGTTGTGATAGAGCCAGGAGCCAGAAGTGTTCAGACTTATAGAAACGTAAAGCGTCTGGCAGAAGAACTGGGGGTAAAGAAAGTAAGAGTTGTTGCAAATAAAATCAGGGATGAAAGTGATGAAGCATTTGTGAAAGACAGAATACCGGAAAGTGATTTGCTGGGATTTGTTCATTATAATCCGGAAATTATGAATGCAGACAGAGAGGGAGTTTCTCCTTATGATTTCAGCCAGACAGCAGTAGATGAGATAAAAAAAATAAAAGAAAAATTAGGTTAAGAAAATAATAGAATATATACAGGAAAAAGGTGAAAAAATGGGATTTTTTTCAGGATGTATGGATGCCAGAAGCATGACTTCAATTAAAGAAGTTAAATGTCCGAAATGTAGTGCAGATATAGAAGTATTTGTGAGAGATGGAAAAACAGTTGGCGAAAGTGTATGCGATAACTGCGGATATATGATAAAAGAAAACCAGATTACACAGCTGTAATTTGTAATATTACATCCACTTAACGCAAGAAAGAAGCAGTGATATACTGAAATAAAAGTTATTTATAAAATAATAATAAAAATCTGGAACAATATTGTGTGATTGAACAGTTGCAAAGAATGCAATTGTGGAAGATGAAGAAATTTACGTAAAACAATTAACAGAGTATATCCGGAAATATCAAACGGAAAGGGGAAGATCAATAAAGGTTACGGTATTTGGTATTTGCTGCATCTCGTGCCAAAAACGGTACGAAATAATAACCATGTTATAGTAATGACAACAGGAAATGATACTTTAAAAGGACGAGAGAGTCAAAGGAGGGAAAAAGAGAATGATCAGTGTTGAAATGGAAGATGTTCTGGCGGTATTACAATTATGCAAACCGTATATTATCGGTATTGCTGCCGCACTTGTAATTGGAATCGTAATTATGATCGCATGCCGCAGGATGTCCAGGGACAAAAGATTTCTGATAAGAGGAGAAGCTGTGATCGCAATGGTTCTTGCTGTTGTTGTCTGCGTGAATATGATCTGTTTTGGACCAATGGCTACATTGATTGGACTTGCAACGGGAAATGGAACTTTAAGCGATGAAACAAATGAAGAAGCTGCGGAAGTGGCAGAAGAAATTATGGAAGACGGAATTGTTCTTCTGAAGAATGAAAGCTTGCTTCCTTTAAATGAAACAAAAAAACTGAATATTTTTGGCTGGGAATCTATTAATCCGGCTTACGGAGGAGCTGGTTCCGGTGGAATTAATGATCTGTATGATATTGTCAGTCTGAATCAGGGACTTGAAAATGCCGGATTTTCTATTAACCAGAAACTGGTTGATTTTTATAACAATTATGGTGCAGATGATCCGGAAATGTCTATCCAGAAACAGAGCTGGACATTACCTGAGCCACCTGTAGATACTTACAGTGATGAGCTTATTAAAAGTGCGAAAGAGTATTCTGATGTGGCAGTTGTGGTTCTTTCCAGAAAAGCAGGTGAAGGTCATAATGATATTCCTATGGACGTAAAAAAAGCAGCATATGATAATAATTCAGATGAATATGATGATTTTCCTGAGGGAGAGCATTATTTACAGCTTTCACAAACTGAGAGAGATATGGTGGATATGGTTTGCTCAAACTTTGATAATGTGATTGTAATTTATAATGGAGCAAATCAGTTTGAACTTGGTTTCGCAGATGAATATCCTCAGATTAAATCTGTTGTATGGTGCCCCGGAACGGGAAATGTGGGATTTAATGCACTTGGTAAAGTATTTTCAGGTGAAGTCAATCCTTCCGGAAAAACACCGGATACATTCATTTATGATATGACGACTGCTCCGTGGTGGGATAATGCAGAAAAAACAGAGTATACAAATCTGGCAGATATGGCCGTTGAAGGAATGAACGCAGGAACCGCGCAGGTGTATGCTCCGGCATTTACCAATTATGTGGAAGGCATTTATGTAGGATACAAGTACTATGAAACAGCTGCCCAGGAAGGTGCGATTGATTACGATAAGACTGTACAGTATCCATTTGGATATGGTCTGAGTTACACAGAATTTGAACAGAAAATGGGTGAACTGGAGGAAAAAGACGGACAGATTTCTGTAGATGTGGAAGTAACCAACACTGGAGATGTTGCCGGAAAAGATGTAGTAGAAGTGTATTATAATCCGCCATATACAAATGGCGGAATTGAGAAATCTTCTGCAAATCTGATCGAGTTTGCAAAAACAGATCTGCTTCAGCCGGGAAAATCTCAGATTGTTACAGTTACATTTAGTATAGAAGATATGGCCTCTTATGATGAGAATAATGCAAAAGCGTATGTTCTTGAAAAAGGTGACTATGTAATCTCTATTAACAGCGATTCACATACTGTGCTGGATCAGAAAACTTATACCGCAGATGCTGATGTAGTATATAAGGGAGAAAATAAAAGAGCATCAGATGATACTGCTGCTGGAAATGTATTTGAAGATGCAAAAGGAGATATAACATATCTGTCACGTGCAGATCATTTTGCAAATTATGAAGAGGCTACAGCAGCACCGGCATCTGCAGAACTGAGTGAGCCATATGTTTCTGAATATCATCTGAACAGTAACTTTGATAAGACTACATACCTTAATGATGAGGATGTAATGCCGACAACGGGAGCAGATAACGGACTTACATTAGAGGATATGCGAGATGCTGATTATGACGACCCTCGTTGGGAAAAACTTCTGGATCAGCTTTCTGTTGATGAAATGGCAAATATGATTGCAATGGCTGGTTATCAGACAGCAGCCATGGATTCTGTGGGAAAAGTGGCTACACTTGATTTCGATGGACCGGCAGCAATTAATAACAACTTTACAGGGGTTGGTTCTATTGGATTTCCGATTGAAGTTGTGATTGCTTCCACATGGAATAAGGAACTTGCACAAACCTGGGGTGAATGCATGGGCAAGATCAGTCAGGAAATGGGTGCAGAGGGCTGGTATGCACCAGGTATGAATACTCATAGAACCGCATTTGGAGCAAGAAACTATGAATACTTTTCAGAAGATGGAGTTCTTGCAGGAAATATGGGAGCAAAAGCAGTAGAAGGAGCAAGAAAATACGGAGTTTATTCTTACATTAAACATTTTGCTATGTATGAAGGTAATGCCAAAATGGTAAGTGTCTGGTCGAATGAGCAGGCAATCCGGGAAATTTATCTGAAACCATTCGAGATTTCTGTAAAACAAGGTGGAGCAAATGCGGTTATGGTTTCCTGGAGTTTCCTTGGAGATAAATGGACTGGAGAATGCAGTAACCTTATGAATACAGTTCTCAGAGATGAATGGGGATTCAGGGGAATGGCGCTTACAGACTTCTTCCGAAACAATGGTCATGGATTTATGAATGCAGATGCAGCTTTGGCGAATGGAGTAGATGTAATGTTGTCTACATTCAATGGAGAAGAGAACAATGTAGCCAATCCAGAGCATCCAACATCTGTACTTCAGATGAGAAATGCCTGCAAAAATGTCATGTATACAGTTGTAAGCAGTTGGGCTTATGATGGAGAACACGAAGAAACAGGTATGGAAAACTGGAAAAAAGCAGGAATTGGTATCGACACTGTAATAGCCCTTTTCATGGCAGGAATGGAAGTACTGGTAATTAGAGGATATAAGAAAAGAAAGAATGCTGAATAAGGATGAAAGTGGGATGGAAAACAATTATGAAACAGTAAAAATTGGTTGAAAAGATGACAATAGAAGAAAAGGCAGCAATCCTCAGTGGAAAAACTGTCTGACAGACCAGAGAAATTGACAGGTTTTCCATCTCGTGTTGTGCTGCTGAAACAAAGGAAAATGGCCGTCTGATTATGAGTGCTGAGGATGTATGGAATGTTTCGCTGACAGCACCAGAGGCGAATATTCTCTTGTGTGCCATTTTTTCTGTGAAAAAGAAGGTTTTCCTATGTGCAGAACCGGCAATACACTCAGGAAAAGACAGTCAGCTCTGTGGAGAAGAAATTTTTTTGTTTTCACAGTCCTGACAGATGCCATGAAGCATATCTCCGCTGCAATGCAGCCGGAAGCCATGATCTTTATACAAATGCTCTTTAAATTCATCCATAAAGTCACAGTCAAGATGCACAACCTTGCCACATCTGATGCATTTCAGATGTAGGTGTTCTGTGCATTTTTTTTCTTCTCCTGCAAACTGAAACACAGCTTTATCACTGTTCAGATCCGGATATTTGATTACAATATGCTCGGCGCAAAGCTTGTCAAGATATCGGTATACAGTTGTTGTGTTTACCTTAATTCCTTCAGTTTTTAAATATTTTTCAATATCAGCCACACTGACAGTGACAGCCTTCTGGGACTTCAAATACTCCAGAATAATCTGTCGTGTTTTTGTAGTATAGGGTTTTCGCTCAGCCATTTTCTTTATTCCTTTCATATGTGCTTTTTTCTATTGTATCTTTTTATTTCGCCTAAGTCAATTATGCTCCAGAAATGCAAATAATTTGCAAATATTATTGACGGCCGGTATTCTATGCGTTATTTTAATAAACGCAAATGGTTTGCGCTTATTTTAAGCGGATGAGATAATATGCTTTTGAAATTTTATTTTCAGGCACATCAGGTTTGTGCAGAAAGGATTTTATTATGAGAAAAAAATTATTAACTAGAACAGCACTTGCAGCTACAATAGCACTTGGCATTGGTTCTTTTAATCTGGCATATGCAGCAGAAACTGAGGATACTTCTTCTGGAAAAAAAATAAATGTTATGGCAAGCTTTTATCCTATGTATGATTTTGCAACAAAGGTTGGAGGGGATAAGATTGAGGTTACCAATATGGTACCTGCCTTCTGATTTGACGCAGGATGCATGGATAAATGTAACAGGTACATATCACTATGACAAACATAAAGGGATGGAAATTACTGTCACTGATATAGAAGACGCAGAGCCGTCAGAAGAGGAATATGTTTATCCTATTTATTAAACAGAGTTAGCTTGATTCAAGAAAACTATTTATAAGGTATATATTTTGCTCCATCAGAATGTTTGAAACAGAGCTTTGGGGCCTTTTATCTATCATTTATTAACTCCGGAAATAGAAAATAATTTTGTGTAAATGCAAACTATTTGTATTATAGATGCTGGCGCGGGACAGAAAAAAATGCCGTTACTGTTCACTCCGTTCACAGTAACGCGCTTCGCGATGCACAGAAATCATGCTTTGCATGATTTCGCGCCGCAACTCTCGGGTTTTCTGTGAACTTTGTTCACAAAAAACATCTCGCGGAACGTTACCAGTGAACAGTATCAAAATGCCAACAATATTTGCAAATAATCTGCAATTTACATTGACCAACATCGAATAAAAGCGTACAATGCGATATTGGCAGAAATATTAATCTGGAAGGAGAAAATAAATTCAATGAAATTTTGTCTATCTCATAAAAAATATCTTTTAGCTGGCATTTATATTATCTGTGTTATATTTACCTGTTTTAATGCCAGATTCTATCACACTCCTCTGGCAAAAATATGTTCTGTATCAGAAATGGAAACCATGAGCAGAGAAGGAACCAGAGGTGCAGAAGAACACTATTATACTCAGAAAATTACAGCCCGGATATTGAACGGTGCATATAAAGGTAAAGAAATTACACTTTCTAACGAATACACTTCTTCACAGGTTCAGACGCAGAAATACCATAAAGGAGATACGGTACTTCTGAATGGGTCAAAAGACAGACCTGGAAAAACTATACGTTCTGTAAAACGTGACATCTATCTGGTCGTACTGGTGGGTGGTCTGATTATTCTTCTGATCTATATTACGAGAAAACAGGGGGGTTATACGATCGTATCAGTGATACTGAATACATTGATTTTTGCGTACGGATTTCAACTGTTGGGAGATGGAAAGAATATTCTGAGAATATGTAATGTAATTGCACTTCTTTTTTCGTTGACTACATTGATCTGTCTGAATGGAATTCACAGGAAAACATGGGCTGCTGTTCTTTCGACTTTATGTGTTCTTTTCCTGATTATGATGCTGTTTGATTTTTCTATTCACAGGTATGGAGATTTAGATTATTCTAATCTGGAATACCTTGGAAGCATGAGTAATTCAGCCGACATATTCTGGACAGATATTATGCTGACAGGGCTTGGAGCGATTATGGATGTAACAGTCACTATAAGTGCAGCAACTGGTGAAATTGTTCGCAAAAATCCATCAGTTTCTATAAGAAAGCTGATACATTCGGGAAGGGAAATCGGATATGATATTATGGGAACCATGATAAATGTACTGCTATTTGTTCTTGTAAGTGGCATGATTCCAATGTTTATTCTTAAAATGAATAATGAGATCAGATTTATAACGCTTGTCAGATATCACATTCCATATGATATCTGTCGCTTTCTGATAGAAAGTATTGGAATAGTGTTGGCAATACCAGTATCTGTTTTAATTGCTTCGATTATTATGAAAATACCATCACTGAAAAGGAGTGGAAAATAATGATTCTTTTTCTTACATTAGTGCTGCTTTTTTTGATGATTACAATTGGAGGAGAACGTGGAGCTGTTTCAATCATGGCACTGGCAGGTAATATTATTATTCTGTTTTTTTCGGTTATATTGATGTCAGCTGGTTTTCCCGCACTGCTTCTGATACTGGCGGCAGGAGCAGGTGTCTGTTATAATTCTCTGTTTTATCAGAATGGAAATAATGTCAAAACGCGAGCTGCCTTTCTGGCTACACTGTTTGTAATGCTGATTCTGTTTATTCCGATTTTTGCTATTACGTGGAGAACAGGAAGTTATGGCTTAAATGAACTTCAGATTTCAGAAGAGGATTTTATGTACTATTACAACACAGATATCAGTATTAATATGCTTCATGTGGCTGTTTTTGTAAGTGTTTTCAGCACTCTGGGAGCTGTCATTGATACTGCACTGTCTGTGACGTCATCTGTGTATGAAGTCTGGACTCATAAAAACAGTCTGGTAGAGAAAGAACTTACTTCAACAGGGTATCAGGTGGGAAAAGAAATTATAGGCACAACAGTAAACACGTTGCTTTTTGCATATCTTGGAGGGAGTATTTTATTGTTTTCCTATGTGCAGACACAAAAATATAGTCTGGAAATCATTCTCAATTCCAGATTCCTCTTTCAGGATGTTGCGATTATGCTATTTGGTGCTATTGCCTGTCTTGTTGCAGTTCCAGTATCAATTAAATGCATTATCTGGCAGATCAGATATATTAATCCAGATAAAAAGCAATTAAACGCTTAAATTATATGGTAATCAGAAGATGGGAATTTTATATATAGTGATGTCACTGATAAGAGAGATGCCGGTTGTGTGTAAGATTCTTGCATAATGGTATCTACTTATCGTCAGTAAGCTGAATAGAAATAAAAATTACCATATATTTCGTCAGATTATACAGAAAAATGGAAATTTTGAACCGCAAAAAATTACAATTTGAAATTAATCAAATATTGTAATCAGCCTATGATTATGGCATAATGATTAAGGATATGTAAAAATTGAGAAAAATCCACGTTAACAAAAGAAAATACTTTGAAAAGAAAGGTCGCCTCTGCAGAATTGGCAGAGGGAAACGACAACAGAGGATTAGAACATGGCAATTTTTTCAATGGTTTTATCTTTGCTGTGCGGAGTATCATTTTTCCTTTTTGGAATGTCGCTGATGGGAGACGGACTGAAATCCGTTGCTGGTAATAAGCTGGAAGCATTCCTTTACAAAATGACCAATACCCCGCTGAAGGGAGTAGCACTTGGAACAGGTGTTACCAGTGTAATCCAGTCATCATCCGCCACTACCGTTATGGTAATCGGTTTTGTAAACTCCGGTATGATGAAGCTGAAACAGGCAATTGGTATTATCATGGGCGCAAATATCGGAACCAGTATTACAGGATGGATTCTGTGTCTGTCTTATATCCAGGGCTCCGGTGGAATTGCAAGTATTCTTTCTACAGCCACTATTTCAGCAGTAGTTGCTGTAATCGGTATCATGCTTCGTATGGTCTGTAAGAGATCTGTATACCGAAATATTGGAAACATTATGCTGGGTTTTGCCATTTTGATGAATGGTATGCAGATGATGAGTGGAGCAGTTTCTCCTCTTCGTGAAAGTCCTGTATTCATTGATATGCTGACAATGTTTTCCAACCCAATTGCAGGTATCCTGGTAGGTATTGCATTTACCGCAGTGCTTCAGAGTGCATCTGCAACAGTTGGTGTGCTGCAGGCTCTTTCCGTAACCGGAATCCTCACCTTTGCAAGTGCATTTCCAATTGTTCTTGGTATCGGTGTTGGTGCTGCATGTCCGGTACTGATCTCTGCAGTTGGAGCGAATAAGAACGGTAAGAGAACAGCTCTTGTATATTTGCTGAATGACTTATTCGGTCTGATCTTGTGGTCCATTGTATTCTATACCTTGAATGCGTTCATTCATTTTGGATTTTTGGATATGATCATGACTCCGGTATCCATCGCATTTTTGAACACCATTTTCCGTGTGGCTACCGTTGTGGTGCTTTTCCCGTTTATTTCCAAGCTGGAGAAACTGGTTTGCTATCTGGTTAAGGACAGCGCAGAGGAGCTGGAGGACGAGGCAGACTTCGATCTTCTGGAAGAGCGTCTGTTAAATTATCCTGCACTTGCAATCGGACAGTGTCATCGTGCTATGAATGGTATGGCCAAGAAGCTTCGTAAGAATGTAAACAGAGCTATGAACCTTCTGAATGATTATCAGCAGGATAAATATGACAAGGTACAGCGTAAGGAAGACCTGATCGACAAATATGAGAGCCGTCTTGGAGAGTATCTGATCCAGCTCACCAAACGTGAGATGAACACCGCCCAGACGCGCCAGACCTCCCTTTATCTGCACACTATCAATGACTTTGAGAGAATTGGCGATCACGCTTCCTACATCGCACATATGTCCAACGAAATGCATGACAACCACACGAATTTCTCTCAGACAGCATGGGATGAGCTGAATGTAGTTATGGATGCAGTCCGTGAGGAAATCAATGTGACCTGCAATGCATTTATGAACGATGACAGAGAAGCCGCACAGCGTGTTGCACCACTTGGCGTGGTAATCACCAGACTTTGTGATGAACTGAAGATGCGCCATGCAGAGCGCCTCAGCCAGGGCAAATGCGGACTGGAAGAGGGAACTGTGTTCAGCGATATTCTGAACAGCTTTGGACGTATTGCTTCCCACTGTGCAAGTGCTATGACAGCACTTATGAAAAGTGGGGAAGAGACAACCGATATCCACATTCACAACTCCAGAATTTATCCTACAGACAGTCTGGAATATTACACTTATTTTAAGGAATACAGACAGAAGTATGATATTGGCACAGAAGTGGAGCATAAGCTGAGTATGGAGCCGGAAGAGGTTGAATAAATAATTTTTAAGATAAAAACACCGTCAGATGAAAATTCGCAGATAAAATGCGAAAGTCACCTGGCGGTGTTTTTTATGCAGCAGGGTTCTTTATGGAAAAATTAATACCCTGGATTAATTAAAAAACAATATGAAAAAAGAACAAAATGCTCTAAAAATAATTCCAAACTCTCTCCACTCAGCCGAAACAAAGAATTAGGCATCCGTGCAAAAAAATAAAAATGTAAGTATTTTTATTCTTTTTCAAAAAAACGTGTTTATCAGAGCTGAGACACGTATAGTTTATGTATGGTTTATACTGTGGGAGTCTGAAGCACCAGTTATTTCGATGGAGTGTGAACAGGATGTGATGCGGCTGCCTCTTTTTGGGCTGTTTTCGCATCCTCAATGATATCAGGGTTATTGGGTACGTATTCTACTATATCATCCAGATCACAGTTAAGAACAGTGCATATTCGGTCTAATGAAAAGATTTCTACATTTTCATTGTCCCGAAGTCTGCGCAATAACCTTTTTTCGATTCCACACTCATTAATGAGATAGTACTGTGAAATATGGCGTTTTTTCAATGTCTCCCAGAATCTGTCGTATTTTATCATCACTCAAATTCCTGTCCATTTTGTTCTTGCCATATCTCTATTATGGGTTTAAAATGAAAAACATAACAGGGTGATTATAGTCACCCTATCTGGGAGGACTAAGATATGCGAAAAGGATTAAAAATAGCAGGTTCCACTGTATTTGCAGCTGCATTGTCTTCGTGTCTGTTTTACTGTATGGTAGCAGGGGCGAAATCTGGCGCTGTGGTATATGTGGTCATGGCTGCACTGTTGTCTGTTATTATTTCGGTAACTCTGTGTGCAGGGTTTCATTATATCCGCCATCTTCAGAAGCTTTTGAAGGAGCTCAGTGAGAAGTAGTTTTTATATAAGAAGTAGTAAACAGTGGAAGTACGATTTAGATCGTGTTGTTGTATAAGGGAAACAATAATCAGAAAGAGCTGGCGACAATAGGTATCAGGAATAATAGAACAGCTGTGATGGATGGAAAATCTGTCAGAGCTGTTCTTTTTGTGCCATAATAAAAAAGGACATAATAAAAAAGGCGCTGGCATTTAAGCCAGCACCCTTTAAAGCAACAGAGCTGTATAAGCGGATTATTTCTCCACCAGAAGTGATTTACCAGTCATCTCAGCTGGCTGCTCCATGCCCATAAGCTGGATCAGAGTCGGGATGATGTCTGCCAGGCAGCCGTTCTCACGAAGAGTATATTTCGGGTCTGCATTAACCAGAATGAACGGTACCGGATTGGTGGTATGAGCAGTATATGGCTCGCCTGTCTCATAGTCTACAAGCTGCTCTGCGTTACCGTGGTCAGCACAGATGAACATCTGTCCGTCAACCTCCTTCAGAGCCTCTACAGCCTTTCCTACGCACTCATCAACAGCCTCAACAGCTTTGATAGCTGCAGCTTCAACACCTGTATGACCAACCATATCCGGGTTGGCGAAGTTGATGATGATCACATCATATTTCTCAGATTTGATTGCTGCAACAAGCTTCTCGCAAACTTCCGGAGCGCTCATCTCTGGCTGCAGGTCGTAAGTCGGAACCTTCGGGGACTTCACAAGGATTCTGTCCTCGCCCTTGTTTGGCTCCTCAACGCCACCGTTGAAGAAGAAGGTTACGTGAGCATATTTCTCTGTCTCAGCGATACGTGCCTGAGTCATGTTGTGAGCTGCAAGGTACTCGCCGAATGTGTTGTGAAGCTGAACCTTGTGGAATGCAACCAGCTTATTTCCGATGGTGTCATCGTAATCTGTGAAGCATACATATGTGAGGTCAAGGCGTTTCTCTCTTGCGAAACCTGTAAATTCGTCATCGCAGAATGCTCTTGTGATCTCACGTGCACGGTCAGGACGGAAGTTGAAAAATACAACAGAATCTTTATCAGAAACAACGGCAACTGGTTTGCCATCTTTCTCAATGACTGTTGGAAGAACGAATTCGTCTGTCTTGCCGTCGTCATAGGATGCCTGTACAGCCTCAGCTGCGTCGGTTCCCTTAACACCCTCGCCCTTGGTAAGTGCGTTGTAAGCAAGCTCAACACGATCCCAGCGGTTGTCACGGTCCATTGCGTAATAACGTCCGGAAACAACACCAATCTCACCTACGCCAAGCTCATCCATCTTCGCCTGGAGCTGCTGGATATATCCTTTTCCGGAAGCCGGAGGGGTGTCACGGCCGTCCAGGAAGCAGTGTACATAAACTTTCTTAAGTCCCTCTTTCTTAGCCATTTCAAGAAGACCAAAAAGGTGAGTAATGTGGCTGTGAACACCACCATCAGAAAGAAGACCCATGAAGTGGATCGCGGAATCATTTTCTTTGGCATTCTTCATAGCTGCAAGAAGTGCTTCATTTTTGAAGAAGTCTCCGTCCTGAATCTCTTTGGTGATTCTGGTAAGCTCCTGGTATACGATACGGCCTGCACCCATATTCATATGACCAACCTCGGAGTTACCCATCTGACCGTCCGGAAGACCTACAGCCAGTCCGCTTGCATTACCTTTTACAAAAGGATATTCAGCCATCAGCTTGTCCATGACAGGTGTGTTCGCTTCGTATACAGCGTTTGCGTCATGTCTTTCATTCAGGCCATATCCGTCAAGAATCATTAAAACCGTTGGTTTTTTGCTCATAATGTGCTCCTTTATATGATAAAATTTCCCTTTTGTTGTTCCTTATATATAGTATCAAAAATCTGGGATTTTTCAATCACAATTTTTTTTATTTCTGGAAACTATTTTTAGCAGTATTTACTATGGGAGTTCTGATGAGAAAGAATTCTGCCTTGGCAGGCTTTTTATATAACAGCTTATTACATAAAAAAGGCACGAACGAATCGTGCCTTTGACTGTATGCTTAAGATAAACATATGTACAATATAATTTTGATTTTTCTAATTACTTCCTATAAACTCGGATAGTCTTTGAAATACGCTTTACCGAAGACTTATTGGAAAGCTCCTGTACCGCTGTCTTAAAGTCACCCTCACGAACCTTGGAAGTGATCACAACAACCTCTGCAAGATGGTCGTCCTGATTCTGGCTGTCTTTCTGGATGATCTGGGCAATGCTTACGTGATATTTGGCGAAAACCTCCGTCATTTCAGCAAGTACACCACAGCGGTCTTCTACATGAAGGCGAAGGAAGTAACGGTTGTAGGTATCTTCCATTTTTTTCACAGGAAGCTGTTTATAGCAGGTGCATCCGATACGGCCGCAGCACCCTGCTTCCATATTGCGCACAATATCAAAAATATCTCCAACTACAGCGCTTGCAGTAGGAAGCTCACCTGCACCCCGTCCGAAGAACATGGCGTCCTCTACAGCATCTCCATGAACAAAGACTGCATTATAGGAATCATTAACGGTTGCAAGAGGATGATCATTTGGAATCAGCATCGGGCAGACGTAAGCTTCTACACCGGACTCAGTATTGCGGGCAACACCAAGAAGCTTGATGGCACAGCCCATCTCTTTTGCATAGCGGATGTCCTTGGCGGAAATTTTTGTGATTCCTTCGATATAAACATCATCAAATACCACTCTGGAATTAAAAGCAACGCTGGCGAGAATAGCCACCTTGCGTCCTGCATCAAGTCCATCAATATCCGCAGTAGGATCCGCTTCTGCATAGCCAAGCTCTGTGGCAAGTGCCAGTGCATCTTTAAATTCCATATTCTCCTGGGACATTTTTGTGAGGATAAAGTTGGTAGTACCGTTTACAATACCCATAACCTCGCTCATGTGGTTGCCTGCCAGGCACTGCTTCAAAGGACGGATAATAGGGATTCCGCCTGCTACAGCTGCTTCAAAGAGAAAATCCACATGGGAAGCTCTGGCTGTGTCCAT
The DNA here is from genome assembly GCF_020554845.1 of Blautia faecis. Taxonomy (GTDB): domain Bacteria; phylum Bacillota; class Clostridia; order Lachnospirales; family Lachnospiraceae; genus Blautia_A; species Blautia_A faecis. The sequence continues at coordinate 153,453 of NZ_JAJCIA010000002.1, forward strand.
AAGTTCTTTTCCGTGGACGGCAATCAGATCTTTGTTTGCTGTTACTACGTGCTTGCCTGCGTGAAGAGCATCCAGAATATAGGTTCTGGCAGGTTCGATTCCGCCGATCAGTTCGATTATAATGTCAATGGAAGGATCTGCTTTAATATCCTCCCAGCTATTGGTAAGGACAGCCGGATCATCTACCTTGCCAGCTGCCTTTTCCAGGTTGCGGACAAGTATTTTGCGTATTTTAACCTTGCAGCCGATTTTGGCTGTCATTTCTTCCTCCTGGTTCTTCAGAACCTTGTAAACACCGGTTCCAACTGTTCCAAGCCCAAGCAGGGCTGCGTTTATAACTTTTTCTCCCATGGGGAACTCCCTTCTTAAAAATAGTAGTGCTGCCGTTTGATCGTGGTTCCCGTTCATAGTCTGGCAGCAGATATAAACGTAAGCGCGAAAAAGACAGATGTCTTTCACACATTAACATTTCGTTATGTGGTTCTTATAGTATGGCAGAAAATGGTTTTTGTCAAGCGCTTAAAATAATACAATCCTATGGACTACGTTCACAAATAAACACCTCGGGGAACAGCACCTGCTGAATAGTTGCAAAATAAAAAAAAGGGGCTTGAAAGTAGAAAAAATATCGCCTATAATCCCTCTAAAACGATATTTTTTCTTGTGGAGGAAAAAAGAATATGCAGACAGATATGACTGTGGGAAAACCTATGAAAATGCTGTTGAATTTTACCATTCCTGTATTTCTTGGAAATGTTTTCCAACAGCTGTACAGTATGGCGGATGCGGTAATTGTTGGGAAGTTTGTTGGAACTAAGGGGCTGGCAGCGGTAGGCGCTACTGGAACCATTACGTTCCTTATTATTGGATTTCTGATGGGGGTTACAACAGGAGTTACCGTTCTTACCTCTCAGAAGTTCGGAGCAGGAAGAATGGATGAGATGCGTAAGACGGTTGGTAATGCAGCAATTCTTTCTGCTGTGATCGCAGTTGTTATGACTGCAGTAAGCATGTTGGGAATGCACAGGCTTCTTGTATTCATGCATACACCTGAAGATATTTTTGATGGTGCATATGGTTATATTATGATCATCTGTGCCGGAATTTTTACCCAGGTATTGTATAATCTGGTGTCCAGTATCTTAAGGGCACTGGGAAACAGCAAAACGCCTCTTTACTTTTTGATTCTGGCGGCAGGACTGAATATTGTACTTGACCTTGTATTTATTATCTTTTTTCACTGGGGAGCGCCGGGAGCTGCCTGGGCTACCGTTATTTCACAGGGAGTGTCAGGAGTTCTTTGCCTGATTTATATGTGGAAGGCCGTGCCGGAACTAAAGATGAAAAAAGAAGACTGGTGTTTTAACCGTGATATTGCCGTAAAACAGATCAGTGTGGGAATTCCCATGGGACTGCAGTATTCCATTACAGCCATTGGAGGCATGATGGTACAGAGTTCTTTGAATATACTTGGCTCTTATGCAGTTGCGGCCTTTACAGCAGGCTCTAAAATTGATAATATCTTTACCCAGGCATTTGTAGCTATAGGAACTACAATGTCTACATATAGTGCACAGAATGTTGGTGCGCGTAAGCTGGACCGTGTGCGTCAGGGGTTCCGGTGTGCAGATGTGATCGGCTGTGCATATGCTGTTGTTGTAGGATTTGTCCTGTTTTTTGTGGGAAAAAGCTTTTCTTATCTGTTTATCTCTGATAATGCAGAGGCGGTGATCCCTATGGTGGATACATATCTTCGCTGTGTTGGAATGTTTATGATTCCCCTTTATGTGGTCAATTGTTACCGTAATGGCTTTCAGGGAATGGGATATGGGCTTCTTCCTATGCTCTCAGGCGTGGCAGAGCTTATTGGAAGAGGTGTGATGGCAGTTGTTGCAGCAGATGCCAGGAGTTATACAATGGCATGCATGGCCAGTCCATTTGCATGGATTGTAGCAACAGTCCTTCTTATTGTACTTTACTTCTATGTGATGAAGGATATGAAGAGAAAATTATGTCTGCAGTGAAAGCCAGGATTACAAATCCGTAAACGTGATTTAATAAAATGAATCTGTTATAGACTGTTAAGGCTGAAAAAAGGTCGATTGCAATCCGAGTTTCCAGTTTGAAAGGGTAACTTCCACATATTCTTTCGGAAGAATTAACTTTCACGGATAAGCTCTTGGGGTGGAAGTTTGAATTGCAATTAACATTAAAGGGATTCTTTTGAAGGAAATATACATTTTAAGATACAAAATGGAAAATATATGTTATAATGAAACAAGGTTTCGCCATTAGATGGAGAAGCCTTGTTCAAACAGTGTTTTTATCAGAGGAGAGTTTTATACATGAGTAAGGACAATAAGCATACTCAGGGAAGCCCGGGAGACTTTGAAGATAAAATAGATTCGGCTATGGCAGGTCTTGAAGCAGATCTGGACGAGGAATTCCACGGCGCAGACTTTTATGATGAAGATGACCAGGAGAGCGATTTTGATTCCTGGGAAGGTGAAGACGATTCCGATGCAGAAGAACTGGCTGAGCAGGATTCTGAAGAGGAGTATCCAGAGGAAGAAGAGTACGACCAGGATGAGGCAGAGCTGAGCACGGAAGAAGAGGACTTCTGGGACGAGGAAGAGACAGAATCTGAAGAAGAGAATTCAGAGGAAAAAGATTCAGAGAGCGAAGATTCAGAGGACGCTGAATCTGCAGATGAACCGAAAACATCTGAAAAAGAGCTTCAGGTGGAAATTATTCCGCCCCATTCAAATAAAGGCAGAAAGCACCGAAGAAAAGATTCTGCCGGTGCGGCAGCACCTAACCAGCCTGAGAAGCAGACTTCTAAGAAATCTGCCAGACCGTCTCCGAAGCCGGCAGCCAGATCTGCCCGTCCGACGAAGATTTCCTATGTTCCTATTACTGATGAGGAACTGGATGAGAAGATCATCCCTGTTCCCAGAAAGAAGCATAAGGGACTTAAAGTTACGGGAATTGTGGCAGCTATTCTTGCGGTGACAGCAGGATGCGCTTATGGAGCAGTGAGTTACTATTATGCAGACAGATTCTTTGAGGGAACCTATATTAACGGAATCAACTGTTCCAATAAGACTGCCTACGAAACAGAGCAGCTGATTGCAAGCAATGTAGAGGATTATTCCATTGAGATTACCGCGAGGAACCAGGAGCCGCAGGCCATCAGCGGAAACCAGATCAATTACCGCTATGTGTCTGATGGAGAAGTTCTGGATCTTTTGAAGCAGCAGAAGCCATATGAATGGGTAAAAGGGTTCATGGAGACCAGAAGCTATACCACCCAGGAGAATGTGACTTTTGATAAGAGTTTGCTTCAGAGTGAAGTAAAGGAATTAAAGTGTGCACAGGCAGAAAACCAGGTTGAGCCGGAGAATGCATATGTGGCGCTTGAGGGAAGCGAGTTTACCATTGTTCCTGAGACTGAGGGCAGCAAGCTGAAGGTGAAGGAAGCCTATAAAGCGCTGGATACCGCCATTTCCGGAAGCCAGACCTCCATTGATCTGGGAAATACGCCGGATGTATATGCAGTGGCAGCAGTGACCAGCGATGATCCTACCCTTCAGGCCACCAGGGATGCTTATAATAATTATACCAAGGCCAGCATTACCTATACATTTGGAGAGCAGACAGTCACTCTTGACGGAAGCACCCTTAAGGAATGGCTGCAGTTTGATGACAAGGGACAGCTGGTGCAGGATGATGCTTCCTTTACCCAGCATATCAAGGATTTTGTGGCACAGCTGGCAAGTGAGCATGACACAGTTGGAACAACACGCTCCTTTAATACGACCAGTGGCCGTACCGTTTCTGTTTATGGCTCTGCATATGGCTGGAAAATCGATCAGGACGCAGAAGCAGCACAGCTGACAGAAGAGATCCGTACAGGCACTCAGACTACACGGGAACCGGTATATTCCATGAGAGCCAATTCTTACGGATACAATGATATTGGAAGTACCTATATCGAGGTAGATTTGAGTAGTCAGCACATGTACTATTACCAGAATGGCAGCATCATCTTTGACTCTGACATTGTTTCCGGAGATATCCGTTATGATGACAGAGCCACACCTCCGGGAATTTTCACCCTGTATTATAAGAAGAGCCCGGATGTGCTTCGTGGAGAGAAGAAGCCGGACGGCACTTACGAGTACGAAACCCAGGTTACCTACTGGATGCCGTTTAACGGCGGAATTGGTTTCCATGACGCTACCTGGCAGGCATATTTCGGTGGTGACCGCTATACCTACGCCGGATCCCATGGATGTATCAATATGCCGCTGGATGCAGCAGCTACTCTGTACAGCATTATTGATACCAATGTGCCGATCGTGTGCTTCTACTAAAAGATCATTTATCTGACCGGAAAATTGCAGTGAGCAGTAACAATTAGTTTTTGGTCACTGAGTACGAACAAACACGCTCTAGATGGATGAAAAGACAGCTGCATGTCTTTGAGACCGCGGGCAGCAGCATAACACAAAAGAAGTGGAGAATAAGTTAATATGAATATGGATTCATTTGATATGATACTGACTATAGCAGCTCTTGTAATGGGAGTTATGCTTCTTACCGGTCATGGAGATATTCTTATGAAAGGCGGAAATGCCGCTGAGCGTAAGAAGCTTTACGATGACAAAAAGGTTCAGCTGGTTTCCGGCGTGACTCTGCTCATTTTCGGAATTCTCACCGGTCTGGATATGGTGATCAAGAGCTATGTGTACGATATCATTTATCTGGCAGCAGTAATTGTTATCTTCATTATCATGGTGGTAGTGATTCGCAAGAAATGTAAGAAATGAGATGAAAAAGAAGCACTTGTATATCTGGAAATTGATATACAGGTGCTTCTTTTGTAATCCGGATATTGAGCTGCACTGGAGCATGTTTGAAAAATCATTCCGGCGATCTGCTGTTGGATAACTGTGTGTCGCATTCTCGTTACTTCAGTAATGAGTTAGACGCACTATTTTTTGAAAAAGCAAGGACTGCTAATAAAAATTTGTATAAATAATTAGAATAATTTCAACAGATCCGCTGGCTTCTCAATCATATAATCCGGTGTATCCACCTGTCCGAATCCATAGGAAGCAAATACAAATGGTACCCCTGCCTCCTGACATGCCTGGTAATCCCCGAAGGTGTCTCCTACATAAACAGGTGCTTTCAGCTGATATTTCTTAGCAATAGAACGGATATTAGCTGCCTTGGCTTCCCCGCTGTCTCCTGGACACAGATGACCGGTGAAGTATTTTCCCAGCCCTGTTTTCTCAAAAACAAGCTCAATATATCCAGCTTGGCAGTTGCTTACTACAAAAAGAGGGTAGCGTTTGTTAAGCTCCTTCAAAGTTTCTTCCAGTCCGTCGTAAACAGGTGCCCCCATCGCACCCAGCAGATCGTGCTCAGCCTGGCAGCAGATATCGATGACCCGAAGCTGCTCCGCTTCAGTCTGTTCTGGAAGGATTGCCTTCGCAATATCTGGGAGAAGTCTGCCAAACAGCCCTTTCAGCTGATCAGCTGTCACACGGACATCAAGATTCTCTTTTTCTAAAGTCTTATTCCACGCCATAGCTACAACGTCGGTGGAATTCCATATAGTTCCGTCAATATCAAAAATAATACTGTCCATTTGAGGTTTTTAGTCCTTTCTGGTGTGCTTAAAATTCTTAAATTGCTTCTTTTCTCATTCTGTTTTGAAATCTGACGGTTTCTATTCTATATAGGAAAATCAAAAAAATCAATCTCCTAACATGGGATTTTTCAATTTTAACTGGCTTTTTGCAGATTTTATGTTATGATAGGAAAGGTGACTGTTGCTTTTGAACTATTGGTCAGTTTTATATTGCAGTGAAATAGTTACATTATTTCTTGAGACTGTCATTGAAGAAAGCCTTTTTCAGACACGTTTTGGGAGTCAGGCAGCAGCACGAGGTGAACTATGAAATACGAAAATATTACAGAAGGCCGTTTCCTGGATCGTCCGAACCGATTTATTGCACATGTGGAGATTGCGGGACAGACAGAGACGGTTCATGTAAAGAACACAGGCAGATGCAGGGAGCTTTTGATTCCTGGTGTTCAGGTTTTTCTGGAAAAGAGCAGTAATCCGGCAAGGAAAACAGCATACGATCTGGTCTGTGTAAATAAAGGCGGACGCCTGATCAATATGGATTCCCAGATTCCCAATAAAGCCGCCCTGGAATGGGTAAGGGCAGGACATCTTTTTCCGGAGGAAGTGCAGGTAACTCCTGAGAAAACTTATGGAAATTCCAGATTCGATCTGTATGCCTGTTCAGATAAGAGAAAGGCTTTTATTGAGGTCAAGGGTGTAACCCTGGAAGCAGACAATATTGCCCGTTTTCCAGATGCTCCTACTGCGAGAGGCGTGAAGCATCTGGAAGAGCTGATCCATTGCATGAGGGAAGGATATGAGGCTTATCTGCTTCTGGTGATCCAGATGAAGGGAATTACAAGATTTGAACCAAACTGGGATACGCACCGGGAATTTGGGGAAACCTTACAGAAAGCGAAAAAGGCAGGGGTGCATATTCTGGCCTATGACTGTCTGGTAGAGCCAGACGGGATGGAAATACAGAATCAAGTGCCTGTGTGTTTGGAGGAAACTAGATGACAGATGAGTTTATACAGCCTCTTCTTGCCTGGTATGATGAGAACAAAAGGATTTTGCCCTGGAGGGATAAGCACAACGCCTATTACACCTGGGTATCCGAGATCATGCTCCAGCAGACCCGCGTGGAAGCTGTAAAGCCCTATTTTGAAAGATTTATCAGGGAACTGCCGGATATCCCGGCCCTGGCAGTCTGTCCGGAGGAAAAGCTGTTAAAGCTGTGGGAAGGTCTTGGATACTATAGCCGTGTGCGGAACATGCAGCTGGCAGCCAGGGAAATGGTAGAAAAATATAATGGGAGACTTCCCGACGACTTTTCCCTTCTTATCTCGTTAAAGGGGATAGGAAGTTATACCGCAGGAGCTATCGCTTCCATAGCGTATGGTGTTCCAGTGCCAGCCGTAGATGGAAATGTTTTCCGTGTAGTTACCAGAATGACGGAGGATCAGGAGGACATTACCAGACCTGCATTTCGCAAAAAAACAGAAAGCGCATTGCAGAAAATTATCCCAAAAGACCGTCCAGGTGATTTTAATCAGGCAATGATGGAGCTTGGAGCAGTAGTGTGCGTCCCCAACGGACAGCCCAAATGCGACCTTTGTCCGGTGAGAGGCTTTTGCCAGGCGGGACTTCACGGCACTATGGAAAAGTTTCCGGTGAAAGCACCAAAGAAGCCAAGAGTGGTGGAAGAGCGAACCGTTCTGGTTATTCAGGATGGAAGCTGCACTGCGATCCGCAAGCGGCCGCCGAAAGGCCTCCTTGCCGGATTATACGAGCTTCCCAATACAGAAGGATACCTGAACCGTGAGGAAGCCCTGGAATACGTGAAAGAGCTTGGCGCAGAGCCCTTATATATAGAAGAACTGCCGGAGGCCAGGCATATTTTTTCCCACATTGAGTGGCGGATGAAAGCGTACCGGATCCGCGTGTCCTCCCTGGAGCAGACACATGCCCCGGGAATTCTTTTTGCAGATAAAAAAGAATCAGAGAGAAACTACGCCATACCTTCTGCGTTTGGCGCTTATGAAAAATATATGTAACGGTTCAGCTGGCGTTTTTGAGAACATAACTCAAAGAAAAAAAGGAAAATACATCGCAAGGTGCGTAATTTTAAAATACAGAATCGTTACACTACATGAGGAGGAAAATAAATGAAATTACTGAGCATAGCAATTCCATGTTATAATTCTGAAGCTTATATGGAGAACTGCATCAAATCCCTTTTACCAGGCGGAGATGAAGTAGAGATCCTTGTAATTGACGATGGATCCAAGGACAGAACAGCCGAGATCGCAGATGAATACCAGGAGAAATATCCAGGCATTGTCCGCGCCATCCATCAGCCAAACCTTGGCCACGGCGGCGCCGTAAACACCGGTATCCACAATGCCCAGGGGCTCTATTTCAAGGTTGTAGACAGCGATGACTGGGTAAATGAAGAATCCTACAAAGAGATCCTGAAAACTCTGGAAGAGCTGGTAAAAGGCTCCAAAACAGTTGATCTTCTCATCAGTAATTTTGTATACGAGAAACAGGGTGCTACCCGCAAGAAGGTTATGCAGTATCGTCACTGCCTGCCAGTGAACCAGATTTTCACCTGGAATGAAGTAGGTCACATGCCAAAGGGAAAATATCTTCTCATGCACTCCATGATCTACCGTACCCAGCTTCTCCTTGAGTGCAACTTGACTCTGCCGGAGCATACCTTCTACGTAGATAATATTTTTGCCTTTGATCCGCTGCCGTATGTACAGAACATGTACTACCTGGATACTAATTTCTACCGTTACTTTATCGGCCGCGATGACCAGTCCGTAAACGAGACAGTTATGATCCGCAGAATCGACCAGCAGCTCCGCGTAAATAAACTGATGGTAAATTCCTACACCAGCTGCGGCAGCATGAATAAACGCACCAGAGCCTACATGATCAGTTATCTGGATATTATTACTACCATTTCCTCCATTATGCTGATCCGCTCCGGCACAAAGGAAGCTCTCGACAAGAAGAAGGAGCTTCTGGAATATATCCGCTCCACGAACCGTGCCCTCTACGGAAAACTTCGCCACAGCCTCATGGGTAACTTCATGAACCTTCCAGGCCGCGGCGGACGTAAGGTGTCTGTAGCTGCATACAAGCTTTGCCAGAAGTTCTACGGATTTAACTGATTAATGATCAGGGCGCTCTGGAGACTGTTTGAAAAATCATTCCTGCAATCTGTACGCCCCACTTTGCAGCATATTTTATCTATATTCGGTTGTCGCCGCTCGTATTTTTGTTAAAAAAAAACGCGCCTTCCCATTTCTGGAAGTGCGCGTTTTTTTTAATAATGTTTCCTGCGATTATTCCGTCCAATTCTCTCTACTGCCATGCCACTTGCTTCTTCTCCTGCCTTCTGCGGATAGAAAAACAGATATCCAAACAGCGCCAGCGTAGCACCACAGCACACATCAATTACGGAATGCTGCTTCAGGAACATAGTAGACATGATAATAAGTAATGTAAGAACCAATGATCCATACCTTACCCCTTTGTGGTCTCTCAGCGCCTCACAATTGGTAAGTGACATATGAACTGCCAGAGAATTAAATACATGAATACTTGGCAGAACATTGGTCGGTGTATCCGTCCGATACAGCCATCTTACCATATCTGTAAACACGTTTTCCCTTGGAAACTCTGATGGTCTTAAGTGCAGTACATTTGGATATGCATAAGACACGATCAGGAAAACAGTCATACCCATCATCATATTGAAAATCAACTGATAATATTCTTTTTTATTCTTGTTCCTGAAGATAAAGTATAAAACTGTGAGAATCTGATACGGAAACCATAATAGATAGGGGACAATAAAATACTCACAAAATGGTATGTAATCATCAAAAACAGTGTCGATCACATGAAATCCCCATACCGGCCTGCACTCCAGATACTCAAAAAAAAGCATATAAACAATGGCATACGCAAGTATGATCAGACCATGCCTGTATTTTTTTATAAATTGTACCAAGTCTTTTTCACTCCTTTTCCAATCTGGGTTACCGGTCTTGTAATTCCGGATCCCCCAAATCGTGAGAGATTATACCACAGGTAAAATGATTTTTAAAGAGCTTTTTTCAATGGAAACTGTTAAATCTTCGCGAATTCCGCCAGATTCCCCGTCAATATGAATGGGAAGAGCGGACGCACTATGTACATGGATATCGCTGCAGGTGAGAATATGTATTCCCCTGATGCCCACATGCTTTCCGAAAAAAGCAGTAGGCAGGCAAAATAAAAGCTTTATCTTACGGATACCTTCCACAAGGATCACGTCCAGAAGCTGATCGTCAGGCTGAGCATCCGGGCAGAACTTAAAACCGCCGCCTTCATATTTCTGATTCATAACCGCTGTAAAATATACGTGGTCATAGGAAAAAGTATTCTCTCCATCTAGGGTCACTGTCATTTTTCCTGGATTAATAAAAATCAGCTGCTTCAATGCAATGAAAAGATAAATCAGCTTTCCCAGCCCAAGACGATTGAATATCTTCTTTAAGGGCGTTGCCAGAACCTCCTGGCATACGCCGGCGTCATATCCGATTCCCGTGCTGATACCGAATCGGGACTTCTTATTATTGCGGAGCAGGTAAGGAACATCCATTTTGCTGATATGCTCTGCCTTTAGGATATATTCCAGTGATTCCATTGGATCAAAAGGGAGTCTCATGCTTCTGCAGAAATCATTGCCAGAGCCGGTTGGAATGTATCCGAAGACTACCCGGTCAAAATCGGTGATGCCGGTGAGCACCTCGTGAATGGTGCCGTCACCTCCCACTGCAATGATATATACAGGCTCAGATTCAGTGCCAAGAGCACAGGCATCAGAAGCAATCTCTGCGGCATGTCCGGAATATCTTGTAAGGCAGTACTGGAAATCAATTCCCCGAAGCATAAGCTGCTGATGAATTTCATTCCAGATGGAACGTCCCCTGCCAGAGCGGGAATTGGGATTAACAATAAAATAATACATAACTTCTCCTAGGTTTTTAGAACATGTTTGCAAAATCTCCCATAAATTGTGAAGCACATATCAGGGAAAGTATTTGGGGGCATGCTCTGAGACAAAGAACCTGAAGCCTTGCGATGTAGATTCTCTGTCTTTTATGGTTACATAATAGCATTGGTGGGATCGTTTTACAAATTAATTTTAACAAAATATTCTTAAAAATTTCTGAAGTGTGTTATAATATAACTATTCCTTAACAATTATGGAGAGGATTTCACTGTTTGCTTAAGCAGACATCATCAAATACGAAAATAATCAGGAGTGTATACATGAAATCACTTGTAATTGCGGAAAAACCGTCCGTCGCCAGAGACATTGCCCGTGTTCTTGGCGCAAACCAGAAAAATGGTGGTATTCTCGAAGGCAAAAACTATGTAGTAACCTGGGCACTTGGACATCTTGTAACCCTGGCTGACCCGGAAGAATATGACAGAAAGTATGAAAAATGGGAAATGGCGACCTTGCCCATGCTCCCCAAGGAGATGAAGCTGGTAGTCATCCGCCAGACAGGCAGGCAATTTTCCGTAGTAAAGACTCAGCTTTTCCGAAAAGATATTGGAGAAATCATTATAGCCACAGATGCAGGACGGGAGGGGGAACTTGTTGCCCGCTGGATTCTGGAAAAAGCAGGCTGCCATAAGCCAATTAAGAGACTGTGGATTTCCTCAGTCACAGATAAAGCAATTAAAGAAGGCTTTGCCAATCTGAAAGACGGGCATGACTATGATAATCTTTACCGTGCAGCTGTTGCAAGGGCAGAAGCAGACTGGCTGGTGGGAATGAATGGTACCAGAGCTCTCACCTGTAAATACAACGCCCAGCTTTCCTGTGGCAGGGTGCAGACCCCCACCCTTGCCATGATCGCAAAGCGCGAAGAAGAAATCCGCAAATTTGTGCCAAAAGAATATTATGGTATTTCTCTGGAGACCCAGGATGTGAAATGGACCTGGAGAGATGAGAAAACAAAGAGCTTCCGTACTTTTTCTAGGGAAAGGGCAGAGCAGATCAAAGGCAGGCTGGAGAACGCTGCTCTTGAAATAACCAGTGTAGAGAAAAAAGCAAAAAAGACTATGGCCCCGGGCCTGTACGACCTGACAACTTTGCAGAGGGAAGCCAACCTGAAATATGGTTTTTCTGCAAAAGAGACCCTGAATATTATGCAGCGCCTTTACGAAAATCACAAAGTACTCACATATCCCAGAACCGATTCCCGATACATTGGAAAGGACATTGTTCCTACTATTAAGGAAAGACTGAAGGCCTGCGGAATCGGTCCGTACAGAAAGCTTGCTGGCGCACTTATGAATAAGCCTGTGCAGGTGAATGGAAGTTTTGTGGATGATAAGAGGGTCAGTGACCACCATGCGATCATTCCGACAGAACAGTTTGTTCAGCTGGACCACATGACAAATGAAGAACGGAAGATTTATGATATGGTTGTCCGTCGTTTCCTTGCAGTTCTTTATCCTGCAAGCCAGTATGAGCAGGTGACCATGGAGGCGAAAGCGGCAGGAGAAACTTTTGCAGCCAGCGGCAAAGTGATAAAGAGCATGGGCTGGAAGGAAGTTTACGAAGGCGGAGCAGATGATGATTTGGAAGATGAGGCGGATGATGAGAAAAAACTGAAAGACCAGCGTCTTCCGGAGATGAAAACCGGAACCAGACTAAAGATTTTGAAAACTTCCTTAAATACAGGAAAAACAAAACCGCCAGCAAGATTCACAGAGGCAACTCTTCTTGCAGCTATGGAAAATCCGGTGAAATTTATGGAGACAAGAGATAAAGAAGCGGTGAAAACCCTTGGAGAGACTGGGGGGCTTGGAACCGTTGCCACAAGAGCAGACATTATTGAGAAACTTTTCCATTCCTTTATGATGGAGAAAAAAGGCAATGAGATCCATATTACCTCAAAGGCAAAACAGCTTCTGGAGCTGGTGCCGGAAGACCTGAAAAAGCCTGAGCTCACAGCTGACTGGGAGATGAAGCTTTCCCAGATTGCAAAAGGCAGGATACGTCAGGGGGATTTTCTTCACCAAATCCGTGACTATACCTGTGAAATTGTAGATGAGATCAAAACCGGGGAGGGCACGTTCCGCCACGACAATCTTACAAATAAAGTATGTCCGCAGTGCGGCAAAAAACTTCTGGCTGTCAATGGAAAAAACAGCAAAATGCTGGTATGCCAGGACCGGGAGTGCGGCTACCGTGAAACGATTTCCCGCACTACCAATGCCCGTTGTCCAAAATGCCATAAACGTATGGAAATGTATGTGAAAGGTAAGGAAGAGACGTTTGTCTGCCAGTGCGGTTATAAAGAGAAGCTTTCCGCGTTCCAGGCAAGACGCCAGAAAGAGGGCGCAGGAGTAGGCAAGCGTGACGTGCAGAACTATCTGCGCAGGCAGCAGAAAGAGGCAAATGAGCCGGTGAATAATGCTTTTGCACAGGCATTGTCTGGAATTAAGTTGTAAATACAGAGGATAGATAATACGGAGATGCTGTTGATGGCAGCATGTTATATTACTGTTCACTGGCAATGTCCCGCGGGGTGTTTTTGGTGAATATCGTTTACAGAAAAATGGGGAATCTCAGCGGGAAATCTTGAAAATGCATGATTTCAGTGCATCGCGAAGTGAACCGTAACCATGTTTGTCTACAAAAAAATAAAAGAAAGAGGAATTTGCATATGCGCCGAGAAGTATCTTTGGAAGAGATTTCCGACGGAAGACTTTATGAATTAAATGATATGGTAAAGGCAGACTGTCAGGATTGTGCGGGCTGTCATGACTGCTGTGAGGGTATGGGGGACTCAGTTGTGCTGGATCCCATGGATGTGTACCGTCTGTGTACGAATCTGGGAAAAACACCACAGGAACTGGTAAGCACCGGGCTGATCCAGTTCGATGCCATGGATGGGAATATTCTGCCTCATCTTTGCATGAGTGGAAAAAACCAATGCTGTGTTTTCCTGAATGAACAGGGACGGTGCAGCATTCATGACTTCCGTCCTGGGTTCTGCAGACTTTTCCCATTGGGACGTTTCTATGAAAATGGAGGATTTAAGTATTTTCTGCAGATCCATGAATGTAAGAAGACAAGCCGGAGCAAGATCAAGGTAAAGAAATGGATCGACACTCCGGATCTTCGCCAGTATGAAAAGTTTGTAGCTGACTGGCATTATTTTTTGCTGGATGTGCAGGAGGTTCTTTATAATGCCACAGATGCCCAGCTGATCAAAAATCTGAATTTATATGTGGTGAATCGTTTTTATATGAAAACATATGAAGTGGGCAGAGATTTCTATGAGCAGTTTGAAGAAAGACTGACAGAAGGAAAGCAGCTGTTAAGTCTGGCATAAATGAATTGAAAAACTCCCGGAACACTTGAGCCTGTTTGAAAAATCTTACAGAAAGTTTTTTCAGACACGCTCTAGAGCGCCCGGGAGTCTTTTATTTTTAGATTGCAGTATTCCATTAGAAGCTTTGGGAGGGACTATGGTGTCTGCGCACTAAAAATCAGAAATATATATCAAATGTTAAGTGAAAATCAAATTGTTGAAAAGTAGTCCGTATAATAGAATACACGAATTTCTCCATTTTGGCAAGAGATTTTTTGTAAAAAACTAAGAAATGCCAAGATATATAAAAAATAAGATAGTTACTGGTCACAAAGTGAACAATAATACAAGACAATGCTGCATTATGAAACAGGCCAACTCATTCTGGACATTAGAGAAAAATGTTGTTATAGTAGGTAAGAGAAATTAGAGAAATATATCCCTTTAAATACACAGGAAAGAGGAAAAAGCTATGCCAGTATTTGATTTCAGCGGTGCTTCTGCAAGCAAAGCGGAGGCAAAGTGTACTTACACAACATTTCACAGCAGCCATACGAAGCCTTCACCGGAGCAGCCGATCATGGTGCTTGACAATAAAGAGAGACAGTGGAAACATCATTCCTGCGGTGTGTTTACCAATCCGGTAAACCGTACTGCTTTTGATTTTAAGGAAGAAGACGGTAACCATACAGCAGATGTGGTGAAAATTGATTCCAGATTTACCAGTCTTTTGAAATGGCTGGGAGACAGCAGGATCAATGTACGTTTGTCTGGTACTAACAGGGAGGACGGATATGCGGTATACCGCATTCGCGAAACTGCTTTTGGCGGCGGCACAAAGCTTTCTGCAGAGGATGGCTTTCTGCAGTTTATGATTGAGAGACTTCTGGAGAGTAATGCACCTGCTGAGGCAGAAGAGGATGAGGAACAGGAGGAAAACGGTGATGAGATGAAGCTTACCAGCATTCAGAGTATTACCGATTTTATGACCTGCGCAGGCAAAACACTGCCGGATAATATCAGACTCTGGACCAGAAGAAATCTGGCAGTGGCAAGATCCAGTGAAGTTTCCCAGGAAGAGCGCCATCATGCACAGAGGGCTCTTTCTATTATGTTGAATATCCAGTGGAAGAACAATTATTTTGAAGCAATCGATCCTGTTGAGGCAAGGAGAATCCTGGATGAAGAGCTTTATGGAATGGAGCGTGTGAAACAACGTATTATCGAGACGATTATCCAGATCAACCGTACACATACCCTTCCGGCCTACGGACTTCTTCTGATCGGACCTGCCGGTACTGGCAAATCCCAGATAGCCTATGCAGTTGCAAGAATCCTGAAACTTCCGTGGACTACGCTGGACATGAGCTCAATTAACGACTCTAAGCAGCTTACCGGAAGCCCCCGTATTTACGCAAATGCAAAGCCCGGAATTATTATGGAGGCATTTTCCATGGCTGGTGCCTCTAATCTGGTATTTATTATTAACGAGCTTGATAAGGCAAATTCCGGCAAAGGAAATGGAAATCCGGCAGACGTACTTCTTACCCTTCTGGACAATCTTGGATTTACAGATAACTATATGGAGTGTATGATCCCAACTGGCGGTGTTTATCCAATTGCTACTGCAAATGACCGTGACCAGATCAGTGCACCGCTGATGTCCAGATTCGCAGTAATTGATATTCCGGATTATACAGCTGAGGAGAAGAAAGTAATCTTTTCCAGATTCTCTCTTCCGAAAGTTCTTAAGAGAATGCATATGGAAGAGAGTGAGTGCATTATCACAGAGGGGGCGCTGGAGGCAATCATCCAGCGTTATTCCAATACTTCAGGTATTCGTGATCTGGAGCAGGCAGCAGAGCACATTGCGGCAAATGCACTGTATCAGATCGAGGTCAACCATGTAGAGAAGGTAGAGTATACCAGAGAGATGGTGGAGGAACTTCTGAAATAGAAAAGATGAATTATTATATTCGATAACAATATTCGCAAAATAATCATAATATAAAAATATACAAGAGAAACATATAACAGGAGTGATAAAAATTGGAATTCTGGGACATCTATGATATTAACAAGAAACCTACAGGCCGCACCATGAAGCGAAACGACTGGTGCTTAAAAGACGGGGAATACCATCTCACCGTACTTGGAGTAGTGGCAAGACCAGATGGTACGTTTCTCATTACCAAACGTGTGATGACAAAAGCCTGGGCACCAGGCTGGTGGGAAGTTTCCGGCGGTGCAGCACAGGCAGGGGAATCTTCTTATGATGCTGTACTCCGCGAAGTGAAAGAAGAGACAGGCCTTGATGTAAGCGGTGCGCAGGGCGGCTATCTTTTTACTTACAAAAGAGAGAATCCAGGGGAGGGAGACAACTATTTCGTAGATGTTTACCGCTTTGTGATGGATGTGAAAGAAGAAGATCTACATCTTCAGGAAGAAGAGACAGACGGCCACATGTTTGCCACCCTGAATCAGATCAAGGAATTTGCAGCCCAGGGAAAATTCCTGCACTATGACAGTATTCAGGCTGCTTTTGAGAATCTATAGATTTATTATATATTCTGCAGGAAATAACTGTGATATGCAGGGGGATTTTTTTAACGAATTCTGATGAAATGGGAATATTAATTAGAGCTTGCTGGTCAGACTGCGAGCAGTACAATTCTGTTAAGGGTATGTAAAATATAATTGAGATAAAAATAGTTTCTTGTAATTTGAAGAAAGGTGTATTATAATAAGCAACGAAATCTGAATAAAGACCAGGGGAGTTTCAATTGAGAAGCTGAGAGTAAGGTAGTCCTTAGACCCTTTTAACCTGTTGGATCATGCCAGTGTAGGAAGTGTTTAACGATGTAAGTAGGAGCATTTGTCTGGATGGCAGGTGCTCTTTTTTTTATACTGACTGACAGAGCCTGTTCAGTTCCGTCACAGTTTCAAGAATGGTTCTTATTCGATTTTTATTACAAAGTCCTGTTTATGGGACAGAAAATAGGAGGAAAAGAAAATGAACGCAAGTGTAGCAATTCAGGTACTGCCAAATGTACAGGATGAAGAGGAAGTTATCCGCATTGTAGACGAGGTAATCGCCTACATCAGATCCACTGGTCTGAACTATTATGTAGGACCATTTGAGACCACCATCGAAGGTGATTACGACCAGCTGATGGATATTGTAAAAGAGTGTCAGCATGTAGCTGAGCGCGCAGGCTGCAAGGCTATGAGCGTATATGTTAAAATTGCATATAAACCAGAAGGGGATGTACTTACCATTGAAAAGAAAGTTACCAAACATCACCAGTAAGATCCCTTCAATTGCAGCCATGGCCGTGATTCTGCTTGGCTGGGAAGTGGTAAGCATTTCGGGAATTGTTCCCTCCTACATGCTTCCATCTCCGGTAGCAGTGCTGACAGCCCTGTTTGGCGATCTGCCAACCATACTTTTCCATGCGAAATTCACTTTGCTGGAATCCTTTTACGGACTTCTCATTGGAATCGCGCTGGCATTTGTGTTTGCAACTATGATGGATCGGTTCCGTGTAATGGATCAGGCATTTTATCCGATCATGATCATTACACAGACCATACCGACCATTGCCATTGCGCCAATTCTGGTGCTTTGGATGGGATTTGGAATGGCACCGAAGATCACTCTGGTTGTGATCACCACTTTTTTCCCAATTACAATCGGACTGCTGGATGGATATAAAAGTGTGGATCCGGATGCCATTCGTCTGATGAAGGCCATGGGAGCCAGCCGGGCACAGATTTTCCGCCATGTGAAATTTCCAGGTGCTTTGCCCCAGTTTTTTTCTGGGCTGAAAATATCTGCTTCCTACGCAGTTGTAGGAGCAGTTGTTTCTGAGTGGCTGGGTGGATTTAACGGACTTGGTGTTTATATGACCCGTGTAAAAAAAGCATATTCTTTTGATAAAATGTTTGCAGTCATTATCTTCATTGTGATCATCAGCCTTTTACTTCTTCTGGCAGTAAATATTGTCAGCCGGATCACAATGCCATGGCTGCAGGTAGAAAAGGAGAAAAATCATGAATAAGAATTTGAAAAAAGTAATCGCACCAGTTGCAGCGGCAGCTATGGTGCTTGCAGTTCCTACCGGTGTATACGCAGAAGATGGTGCACAGGAGAAAATCACATTCTGCCTGGACTGGACACCGAATACCAACCACACCGGACTTTATGTAGCACAGGCAAAAGGCTACTACGAAGAAGCTGGTCTTGATGTGGAAATCGTTCAGCCACCGGAAAATGGTGCAGCCCTTATGTGCGCAGCAGGTCAGGCTCAGTTTGCGATCGAGGCTCAGGATACCATGGCTGCTTCCCTTGCACTTGACGAGCCTCTTGGAATCACAGCAGTTGCAGGAATCATTCAGCACAATACCTCCGGAATCCTTTCCCGAAAAGGTGACGGAATTGACAAACCAGCCGGACTTACCGGAAAAACCTATTCCACATGGGATTCTCCAATCGAGCTTGCTATGCTGGAAAGTGTTGTAAACGGCGACGGCGGAGATTTCAGTCAGGTTACCCTGATCCCTAATGATATTACAGATGAGCCTGCAGCACTTGCTGCCAATCAGACGGATGCCATCTGGGTATTCCAGGGCTGGGGCGGAATCAATGCTGACGTAGAAGGTGTAGACTGCGACTATTTTGCATTCTCTGATATCAATCCTGTATTTGACTACTACACACCGGTTATCATTGCAAATAACGACTATCTTGCTGAGAATCCGGATCAGGCGAAAGCATTTATGGAAGCAACTGCAAAGGGATATGAGTTTGCAGCAGAGAATCCGGATGAGGCAGCACAGATCCTCATTGACGGCGATAATACAGGCTCTCTGAAGGATGCTGAAGATCTTGTAAAGAAGAGTCAGGAATTCCTTTCCACAAAATACATTGACGATGCAGAAAGCTGGGGCGTATTTGATGCAGACAGATGGAATGCATTCTACAAATGGCTGTATGAGAACCAGCTTTGCGACAAGGATCTTACTGGAGTCGGATTTTCTAACGAGTATCTTCCACAGTAAGGAATGAAAGAGAAAGAAATTAACGCATAGAGCTATTCTGTCAGGAAAATTTACCCCGATTTTTGCGGAAAATGGAACTGGTTATAGAAGTAGCACTGTGTATAAGGAACGAATATGTCATCAGAACAAAATAAAGTGATTTTAAGAGCAGAACATATTTCAAAAACATACGGTGAAAAAAAGGTTTTGGAGGACATTTCCATTTATCTGGAGCAGGGGGAACTGGTTTCCCTTCTGGGAGTCAGCGGTTCCGGAAAGACCACATTGTTCAATGTGCTTTCCGGTATTATCCCACCTGATGAAGGAAAGGTCTATCTGAAAGATCAGGATGTGACTTCCACACCTGGAAGCATCAGTTACATGTTGCAGAAGGATCTTCTCCTTCCCCACAAGAAAGTGATCGACAATGTAGCACTTCCCCTTGTACTGAAAGGCGTGAAGAAAGCAGAAGCCAGGGAAAAGGCCAATCCGCTTTTTGCAGAATTTGGTCTGGAAGGCACCCAGTATCAGTATCCAAGCCAGCTGTCCGGTGGTATGCGTCAGCGTGCGGCTTTGCTTCGAACCTATTTAAGTTCCAGCGGAGTTGCCCTTCTGGATGAGCCTTTCAGTGCACTGGATACATTGACAAAGGCCAGCGTGCATAAATGGTATCTGGAAGTTATGCAGCATATTGATCTGTCTACCTTGTTTATCACCCATGATATTGATGAGGCCATTCTTTTGTCCGACCGGATTTACATTCTGAACGGAACTCCGGGAACCATCAAAGATGAGATCGTGATCCAGGAGAGAAAACCCAGGGCAGCGGATTTTGCATTGTCAGAAGAATTTTTGGAATATAAGAGACGGATTATCAGTAAGCTATAGTTTTTTTGGTTGATGAAAATAAAACTTCCCGGCAGGTTTCATACTTTTGAGTTTGAGCGCTCAGAAGCAGAAGCCTGCCGGGATCTTTTTATATAAAATATCCAGTTGACTTGCTATTGTGAAGCGGACACAAAAATGATACTATTAGTACTATAACTAAGAAGGAGAAAAGTGTAGGATGAGGAAAAATGAAAAAAGAAATGGAAAAGCACTG
This sequence comes from Blautia faecis, assembly GCF_020554845.1. Classification (GTDB taxonomy): domain Bacteria; phylum Bacillota; class Clostridia; order Lachnospirales; family Lachnospiraceae; genus Blautia_A; species Blautia_A faecis. The sequence continues at coordinate 173,638 of NZ_JAJCIA010000002.1, forward strand.
CTTCCTATAGTAGTGTTTGTTGTTTTGTATCTGGGGCTTGGCATATTATTTGAGTATGGCCTGGATATCGAGATGGGATTTTATAAAATCCCCGTTGTTGTAATATTTCTGGTTGCATTACTTGTTGCCTGTATACAGAACCGCGAGCTTAAATTGAATGATAAGCTGGAAGTTATGGGGATGGGAATCAGTGATCCTAACATTATTACAATGATCATAATTTTTATGCTGTCAGGTATTTTTGTAGGTATAGTCGGAAGAACATCCGCAAACAGTGTTGCATATTTTATTTTGTCACTGGTTCCGCCTCAGTTTGCAGTTGTTGTGCTTTTTGTGGTCAGCTGTTTTGTTTCTCTTGCAATGGGTACCTCTGTAGGAACAATTACACTGATCGTTCCAATTGGAGTTGCAGTAGCAAGGGTATCCGGATTTGCACTGCCGGTTTGTATTGGTTCTGTCATGAGCGGCGCCATGTTTGGAGATAATCTGTCATTTATATCAGACACAACCATTGCCGCATGTAATGGACAAGGCTGTGAAATGAAAGATAAATTTAAGGAAAATTTCTTTATTGCACTGCCGGCTGCCATTGCCAGCATTGTTATTCTGCTGGTTTTGTCTGTGAAAAATTATAATGGTGGATTCATCGAAGAAAAATACGATTTAATACAGACCGTTCCCTATATTCTGGTTCTTATAGGTGGTATCATCGGATTTAATGTATTTTTCGTACTGATTACAGGTATTCTAAGTGGCTCAGTTATTATGATTGCAACAGGAATGATAGCACCAACAGACCTGATCGGAAATATGGGAACTGGTGCTGCAGGGATGTTTGAAACCAGTATGGTTGCGATTCTGGTAGCTGCAATCTGTGCCCTGATCAAGGAGTACGGTGGATTTTCCGCTTTATTATACTGGATAAAGAAAGTGTTTAAAGGAAAAAAAGGCGGACTCTTGGGAATGGGATTGTTGGTTGGGTTAATGGATATTGCAACTGCCAATAATACAGTTGCGATCGTTATGGCGAACCCGATTGCAAAGGAAATGTCAAAGGATTACGGTATCAGCGCCAGAAAAGCTGCTTCTATCCTGGATACATTTTCCTGTATTTTTCAGGGGATTTTACCATACGGAGCGCAAATGCTGGTTGCTGTTTCTGCTGCAGCCAGTTTAGGAGAAGTGGTCAGCGCATTTGATATACTTCCAATGCTGCTGTATCCTTATATGCTGCTGCTTAGTTCACTTGTTTTTATATCTACTATGAAAGTTACGGATGGCAGACAGTGAATGCTTAAAAATCTTTTTAGAAAGTGATGAGATAAAAATGCAGACATATACATATGTTTCAAAAGGAAAATTTGAATTAATGGAAAAGCCTAAGCCTGTGCTTATAGATGACAGGGATGCTATTGTAAAGGTAACTCTTGCCAGCATCTGTTCAAGTGACCTTCATATCAAACATGGAAGTGTTCCACGTGCGGTTCCGGGGATAACAGTTGGTCATGAGATGGTAGGAATTGTAGAAGAAGTTGGAAGTGGTGTAACAAATGTGAGACCGGGAGACAGAGTAACGGTAAACGTGGAAACTTTTTGTGGGGAATGCTTTTTCTGTAAAAAAGGCTATGTTAATAATTGCACGGATAAAAATGGGGGCTGGGCTCTTGGCTGCCGCATAGACGGAGGTCAGGCAGAGTACGTGCGGGTGCCTTTTGCAGATCAGGGGCTTAACAAAATTCCGGATGAGGTTACTGACAGGCAGGCTTTGCTGGTAGGAGATGTTCTGGCTACAGGCTATTGGGCGGCACATATTTCCCAGATTACAGAAGATGATACGGTGCTGATCATCGGAGCCGGTCCTACCGGAATCTGTACGCTGCTTTGTGTGATGCTGAAGAAACCGAAGCGGATCATTATGTGCGAAAAAGACGAAAAGCGTATTGGCTTTATTAAGGAACATTATCCGCAGGTCCTTACTGTATCACCAGAAGAATGCAAGAAGTTTACGTTGGCTAACAGTGAGCATGGAGGAGCAGATGTGGTTCTTGAGGTTGCAGGAGCGGAAGCTACATTTCGTCTGGCATGGGAATGCGCAAGACCAAATGCAATTGTGACTGTGGTAGCACTTTATGATAAAGCCCAGATACTGCCTCTTCCGGATATGTACGGCAAGAATCTTACATTTAAAACCGGCGGAGTGGATGGCTGTCACTGCGAGGAAACACTGAAGCTGATTGCAGAAGGCAGGCTTGATACAGAGCCTTTGCTCACACATACTTATCCGCTTTGCAGAATTGAGGAAGCGTATGAGCTCTTTGAAAATAAGAGAGATGGAGTGATCAAAGTAGCTGTGGAATGCTAAAATTGTGCAATAGTAATGATTCGTATATTGTGAAGCGGGCACAAAAATGATACTATCATTATATAAAGAAGCAGGAGGTAAGTACGTGATGAAGAAACTTACAACAGCAAAAATATGGCAGTTTGCAGCAGGTCAGTTTGGATGGGCAATGTTGTCCGGAATCATTTCAAACTGGCTTGTGTATTTTTATCAGCCAGATGAAACCGCCATCAGCCAGGGGCAGAACGTATTTATTCCACAGGGACTGGTGGTGCTTGGCATTTTCACTATTATCGGAGGAATCACAGCCTTCGGGAGAATTTTTGATGCTTTTACAGATCCTATGATCGCGTCCTGGTCGGACCGGTGTACAGCCAAAGATGGACGGCGAATTCCATTCCTGAAATGGGCGTCCTTGCCTCTGGCACTTTCCACAGTGCTGGTGTTCTGGTCCCCGATTAATGAGAAAAGCTGGCTCAATGCAGCGTTTTTGCTGGTGATGGTTCTGGCCTATTACCTTTCCATTACAGCTTATTGCACACCGTATAATGCCTTGATTCCGGAGCTGGGACATACTCAGCAGGAGCGGCTTAACATTTCTACGGTGATTTCCTTTACATTCATTGCAGGAACTGCAGTTGCATACCTGGCACCAACTATCTGGGGTGCATTTATCCCGGCATTTGGACGTGTTGGCGCCATCCGTGTCACCTTCACGCTGATGGCAGTGGTGGCATTTATCTGCATGCTGATACCGGTATTTTGCATTCGGGAAAAGGATTACGTGGACACAGTTCCAGCAAAAGAGTCTGCTTTTCGCTCCCTGACTGCTACGTTTAAGAATGGAGAATTTTGTAAATTTGTGGGCTCCGATATTTTTTACTGGATCGCCCTTACCATGTTTCAGACAGGTCTGCCTTTCTTTGTGACCAGCCTTCTGAAGCTGCCGGAGACGATGACAACCCTGTATTTTGTGGGGATGACAGCATTGTCTTTGGTATTTTACATTCCGGTAAATAAGCTTACCCCGAAACTGGGTAAGAAAAAGATGATTCTATTTGCATTTGCTGTATTCAGTTTGGCTTATTTCTATACAGGATTTATGGGAAAAATGAGCTTTATTCCGGAAACCGTACAGGGATTGATCCTGACGGTGGTGGCAGCGCTGCCGATGGCGATTTTCGGAATTTTGCCCCAGGCGGTTGTGGCAGATATCGCCCAGAGTGATTCCATCACATCCGGAAGCAACAGGGAAGGAATGTTTTATGCGGCAAGAACCTTTGCATTCAAACTGGGCCAGAGTCTTTCCATGCTGATCTTTACTGCTGTTTCTACGATTGGAGCAGGAGAGGGAACTGGTTATAGAATCGCAGCCTTTGGCGCAGCGGTGTTTTGTATGGTGGGCGGAATTATTCTGGTGTTTTATAATGAGAAGAAGATTAATGGGATTATTGGGGGATAGTAATAAAGTATTAAGACTCTCGTAAATTGTAACACATGTCGCAGTACACCTTTTTCAAAGATACTTTTGAATGAGTTGTGTTATCAGGAATGTGTGAATCGTGATGATTGTTTTTTATGATTTTATAAGCTGCTTGTAAGGGGAGTTTTGAAATGAAAATAATACAGGAAAACGAATATTTAGATACTATGAAAAATGAGGTGGAACCTTATTTAAAGGCTCATTGCCGAGATGGGTACATTCCAGGAGCAGAAGACATTTACCATGAGAAAAATGGAATTATAGGAAAAATCCATGTGAAACGTTATCTGGCAGATGATCCAAAAGGGGTGGTTGTAATCAGCCACGGCTTCACAGAAGGTGCGCCAAAATATGAGGAGATGATTTACTATTTTTTACAGGCTGGCTATCACGTATACATGCCAGAACATATGGGACACGGCCAAAGCTACCGCCTGACAGCAGATCCCTCATTAGTATATATTGATATCTGGAAGCGGTATGTAAGGGATTTTTTGAAAGTATGCCACGAAATTAAAAGGGTACATCCAGACCTGCCCCTGAACCTTTTTGCCCACTCCATGGGCGGTGCAATCAGCGCAATCGCCGCAGCCTGGGAACCCGCTCTTTTTCATAAAGTGATATTAAGCTCTCCTATGATCAAACCGCTCACTGGAGGCGTGCCATGGCCGTTGACTGTACTGATTGCCCATGCAGAATGCGTTTTGGGAAAGGAAGAGTCCTATGTCTTAGGACAGAAGCCATACGACGGAACCGACACCTTCCAAACCAGCGCTGGCACCTCTGAACCTAAATTTATAAGGTACAACAACCTGCGAAAAGAAAAACAATTTCTCCAGACCTGTGCACCATCCTATGGCTGGCTGAAGGCAGCCATAAAAATGAGCTGGTATTTAAGATACCACGGCTGGCAGAAACTCCAGTCTCCTCTGCTCATTTTCCAGGCCGAAAAAGACGATTTCGTATCCGTCCGCGCACTTCAGAAATTCGCAGCGAAAATCAGAAAGCGCGGTGCTGTCCCCTGCGAGTATGTTTACATGCCCGGGACGAAGCATGAGATATATTGTGGCGGGGATGAGACGATGGAAGTTTATTGGGATATAATAGAAAAGTTTTTAGGAAAATAAGTTTGGTGTTGCCTATAAAAGAAGATTATTAGTGTAGGAAACTCTGCTTTGCTGGAGCCCATTGCAGATGCGTTTTCCATATCTGTTACTGAACTGATTTCCGGTAATACCGTGAACAACGCTAACGTGTCCGCAAACATAAAAAAAGAAACGAGCATATTTTGGAATTAAAATAAAATTAATTTTAGAACAAAAAAATTGATATACGCCCAAGTAACTGAATGAAATAATATACAATCTCTTTTTTTGGTATGGTACTATAATGAAAACAGTCTGACATTGGTTCAATATAATATCATGAGATCGGAGAATGATAAATGAACTATAAAAATGTAAAAATAGATAAAACAGCAAAAATTGCGAAGCAGTCCGTAATCATCGGTGATGTAACAATTGGCTGTGACAGCTGTGTGCTATACTACAGTGTAATCCGCGGAGATGACGCGCCAATCGTAATCGGTGAGGAAACCAACATCCAGGAAAACTGCACAATCCATGTTAGCCGCGACCTGCCAGTGCACATTGGAAATAATGTCACAATAGGCCACAATGCCGTAATCCACAGCTGCACAATCGGCGATCGTACTTTAATCGGAATGGGCGCCATAATTCTTGACGGAGCTGAAATCGGCAGCGACTGCATCATCGGCGCCGGAAGCCTTGTCACCAAAAACACTATCATCCCAGACGGCTCCCTGGTAATGGGAAGTCCCGCGAAGATTAAAAGAAACCTTACATGGGAAGAGAAGATTGGGATTGTGGAGAATAGTAAGGAATATGTGATTGTGTCAGAAGAAATGTGGAAGCAGGGAGTGTTATAAACAAATGAGCAAAATTGATGAAATGCGATCCGGTTTTGAAACTGCATATATAGACGGGGCTGTTGCATCTGGTAGTACATATCGTCCTAGATTTGTATCAAACAATTACAAAAAAGGGAAAAAGGTTCTTTCATCCATAGAAGATGAGCTTTTGACATGCGACCGTTTTCAGATTAGTGTAGCTTTTATTACTATGAGCGGTATCACTCCATTGCTTCAGACACTAAAAGAACTTGAAAAAAGAAATATTCCAGGTGAAATTCTGACTACTAATTATCTGAATTTCAGCGAACCAAGAGCTTTGGAGAAACTTAATTCATTATCTAACATTACTTTGAAAATGTTCGATGTAGAAAGAGCAGCCGAAGGCTTCCATACAAAGGGATATATTTTTAAAAAAGACGAAATATATCGCATTATAATTGGAAGCTCCAATATCACCAGCGCCGCACTTACCAGCAATCGTGAATGGAATACCAAGCTGCTTTCAACAGAACAAGGCGAAATGGCGAAAGAAATTGTTGCTGAGTTCAGAGAATTATGGAACTCATCCTATGCCCTATTTTACGATGAATTTTATGAAAATTACAAAGAACGTTATAAGATAATAAAGCATCAAAGAGAAATTGCCAAAGAACAAGAAATTACTTCAATTGAAAGCTATAAATTGAAACCCAATAGTATGCAGGTGAAGTTCATTACAAACCTTCGGAAAATAGTGGAATCAGGAGAGCAAAGAGCACTCTTGATTTCTGCAACAGGAACGGGAAAAACTTTTGCCTCGGCCTTTGCGATGCGGGAATTAGGTTACAAACGAGTACTGTTCCTGGTACATAGAGGTCAATTAGCAAGACAGACGAAAAAATCTTACGAAAAGGTCTTTGGAAAGTCTGTTTCTATGGGGCTGGTAGGTGCTGGGTATCATGAGTATGATGCGGATTACATTTTTGCTACAGTTCAAACGTTGAATCGTAATGAGCATTTATTCCAATATGAAAAGGATGCATTTGACTGTATTATTCTGGATGAGGCTCATCATGTTCCAGCCAATACTTATCAGAAAGTAATGAAACATTTTACTCCGAAGCTTTGGCTTGGTATGACAGCAACTCCGGATAAAAGAGATGATAATATGGAAGGCAGAAATGTCTATGAGCTTTTCAATTATCAGATCGCATACGAGATTCGGCTTCAACAGGCAATGGAAGAAAATCTGCTTTGTCCGTTCCATTATTTTGGAATAACAGATTTATCAATTATTGGTGATGCTGAAAATGCCTGTAGAGATTTTTCTATGTTGACAAGTGATGAGAGAGTAAAACATATTATCGGTCAAGCTGATTACTATGGCTACAGTGGAGAAAAAGTCAAAGGGCTAATCTTTTGTAGCAGTATAAAAGAAACAGAGAAACTGTCTGCGAAGTTTAATCAAATAATGAATCCTTCCACTGGACGTAAGTTTAGAACAATAGCGCTTAATGGGAATGCTTCTGAATCGGAAAGACAAGCTGCTTTTGAAAGATTGGCAATGAACGATGATGAAGCAACAGATGACAACCAGCCGTTGGATTATATTTTCTCTGTCGAAATACTAAATGAAGGTGTGGATATTGTTGAGGTTAACCAAGTTATTATGCTTAGACCAACGCAGTCCCCAATTGTTTTTATTCAACAACTTGGACGAGGTTTGCGAAAAGCCAAGGGAAAGGAATATGTAGTTATTCTGGATTTTATTGGAAATTATAATAACAATTTTATGATTCCAATTGCGCTATCTGGGGATAGAACTTACAATAAAGACAATATTCGTAGATACATTATGGAAGGCGGAAGGATAATTCCAGGAGCTTCTACCGTACATTTTGATGAAATTAGCCGGAAAAGAATTTTTGCATCTGTAGATAATGCAAACTTCAGTGATATTAAGCTTATCAAAGAAAATTACACGAATCTGAAGAATAAGCTTGGAAGGATTCCAAACCTTCGTGATTTTGATGATTACGGAGAGATGGATGTTATTCGGATTTTTGACAATAACAGTCTTGGTTCCTATTACAAATTCCTGGTGAAATATGAAAAAGAATATAAAGTTCGGTTGTCCTTGGATGAGGAAAAGGTAATTGAATTTGTATCTAAAAAATTAGCAAATGGAAAACGTATACAGGAACTTCAACTGTTAAAACGGATGCTCACGTATTCTCATGGGTTTCCTAAATTAGGCCTCTTTGCAGAGCTTTCCAAAGATATGAAATCATATGGAAAAGAACTTAGCCAGGATCAAAAAGAAAATATTGTAAATGTGATGACAAATGAATTTCCTGCTGGAACAGGTAAGAAGACCTATTCTCAGTGTGTGTTTATTGAAGAAGCTGGAAATGACTATAAACCAACGAAATCGTTTGTGGAAATGTTATCAAATGATGATTTTTATAATATCCTTAAAGAATTGGTTGATTTTGGAATAAACCGCTACGAAAGAGATTACAGGAATAGTTATGCTAAGACTGATTTGGTTTTATATCAAAAATATACTTATGAAGATGTTTGCCGCTTGCTGAATTGGGCACAAAATGAAGTGCCTTTAAATATTGGTGGTTACAAGTTTGACAAAAAGACAAAAACATTTCCTGTATTTATCAATTATGATAAAGAAGAAAATATTAGCGATACTACCAAATATGAGGATCATTTTATTCCTGGCTTTCGAGATCGCCTAATTGCAATTTCGAAATCTGGAAGAAGCTTGCAGTCAGAGGATGTACAGAATTTCTTAAAAGCGAAAGAGCGAGGAATCCAAGTGGAACTTTTTGTACGAAAAAACAAAGATGACAAAATTTCCAAAGAATTCTATTATCTTGGCACTATGACTGCAAGTGGAAAAACGAAAGAATTTAAAATGGCAAATACAGAAAAAACAGCAGTGGAGATAGAGTGGATTCTTGATGTACCTGTAAGAGAAGATATTTATGAGTATATTGTGAATTCATGATGAGGAGAAGATTATGAAAACAGTTAGAGTAGTTGCAGCCGTAATAAAAGCTGTTAATGAAAAAAGCGAACCCATTATTTTTGCAACCCAACGTGGCTACGGTCCCTTAAAAGGCGGCTGGGAATTTCCCGGTGGAAAAATAGAACCTGGCGAGACACCGCAGGAAGCGTTAAAACGTGAAATTATGGAGGAACTTGATACAGAAATTGCAGTGGGAGAGTTAATTGATACCATCGAGTATGACTATCCAGATTTTCACCTTTCCATGGACTGCTTTTGGTGCGAGATTGTGAAAGGGGATCTTGTGTTAAAAGAACATGAAGCCGCAAAATGGCTGACGAAGGAAAAAATGGGAGATGTAGAATGGCTGCCAGCGGATGTGACGGTGATTAAGGCGATTAGCGTAAGAATGTAAGAACAAGGTGGAATATGTGGAATGATATAGCAAATATATCGGCTATTGCTACTTTGCTTTTATTTGTATTTTATTTTCTTGGACGATTGTGACGCACATCTTGCAGAAAGCCTTTTTAAACATGCTCTAGGAATTTTGCACCTTATATTGGATTTACGGAAGCAGAGGTAAAGACGCTTACCGAGAAATATAACCAGGATTATGAGAAGAAAATAACGGGAGGAACTCACCATGGGACATTTCTATTTTATCCGACACGGGCAGACCGTGTGGAATGTTGAGAACAAAATTTGCGGGGCTACAGACAGTCCGCTTACAGAATATGGACGCGAGCAGGCAAAGAAGACGGGACAGAAGATTCTTACAGAGGGGGTTAAGGCAGATGAAATCCTTTGCTCTCCGCTTAGCAGGGCGGCAGATACGGCTCAGTTGATTTCGGAAATGACAGGAATTCCATACAGGGTGGAACCAAGGCTGATTGAGCAGAATTTTGGAAAATGGGAGTCCACTCCTCGGGATGGGAAGGATTTCAAGAAAGCAAAGGAGTTTTTTGCATGCAGTCATGAAGGTGGAGAATCCACACTCAGGCTGGCGCAGAGAATCTATAATCTTCTTGATGAAATAAAAGCAGAGTCCGATAAAAAGACCTACATCCTGGTTGCTCACAACGGAATCGCCAGAGTGGTACAGTCCTATTTTACGGACATGACAAATGGGGAATATGCTGCATTTGGAGTAAAAAACTGTGCTGTGGTTCGATATGATTTTAAATGACAAAAGAATATTCGGAATATGAATGATTATTTTGAAACGGTAAGTAATCTTGAGGTAATTAAGCCGGAAAAGAAACGAATAACTCTGCGCCATTATCCTGATTAAAGAGGCAAACGAAGGAGAACAGGGAAAAGAGACTGGAGAAAAACTAAATGATAGTTAATAAATGTTCGGAAATTTTATTAGCAAAATCAAAAAAACTATATGGGAACTACCGGGATAACTGTACAGTTGTCCAGAGAATGCTGGAAAAATATAAAAAGTTATATCCTAATATTTCTGATTATTCTATAATGCATTTTATCGATATTGCAGAATTTTGTGATATGATAATGGATAAGCAGAAACTGGAAAATTTGAATGAAGATGAGTGCTACTGCCTTTTGTCTGCAGCGTTATTTGCACATATTGGATTTGGCTTAAATCAGGAAATTATGAATAGATATGTGGACAAGCTTGGAATTCAGAAGCAGGCAGAAGAGCTTACGTTCTTTCAGGTTATGAGTAAATATCATGTTTTGTTCAGTGCATGTCTGCTGGAAGAATACGGCGATATATTTGAATTTCCATCAGATCTGCATAAATATGCCATAATCCGTATGCTTCACTTTATCGGTGAAAATGGTACAGCACCTGTTCAGTTAGAAGAAGCTTTGGTGTTGAACAATCAAAATGTTATCAGGCTGAAGGAACTGGCAGCTGTGTTAGCTGTTGGAAACCAGCTGGCAGAACTAAAAAATGCAAATATTGATTTGAGCTATGACAAGTTCGACAAATATAATTCCGAAGAAATCGTTGGATTTGTTGAAAGAAACGTGGTAAGAAGTATTAAGGTAAAAGATGGCAAGCTGGTGATAGAAGCAGGCGGTTCGGATTCGGCTTATACACTGATTGAGCGGAAGGTAAATTTAATTATTGATAATTTCGGGAAAATTGTCAGTAGTCTGTCTAATCGGTCAGACCACAGTTTTGATCTTTTTTCTATTGCTTCCATAGAGCTTCACCGCCTTCCGTCTGCGGAAACAGCTGAAAAAATCTATCTGAACAAAGAAATCGAAGAATTATGGACAGATGAGGACAGGAAACTGTTTCAGAAGCTTTCTCCTGAGGAAAGAGTGTTTTATGCCGATTATTTATCCACAGAATTCGAGACAACCAAATTCCTTGTAGAGTTCGCGAAAACCAACAAAGCCGTACTGGAAGGATTAGAGTACAGAGTGAAATCACCGAAATCCTTGTACAATAAGCTTTATCAGAGAGTAGAGAAATCCTTCTTTGATTCGCTGGCGGATGTAGTCCGTTATACGATCATACTGGATCCGGAAGATTATGTAGAACAGATCCGTTCTGTTATAACGGCTTTGTCTGAGAAAAACTGGAAAATTTATGCATTAAAAAATTATTGGACTAATGACAGTTTTCCATACAATGGCGTGAATACCAAATTTAAAAATCCGCGCAACTACCGAATTGAAATCCAGTTTCATACAAAGGAAAGCTTTGATGTGAAAATGAGCAAGGAAGACCACGACTTGTATGAGCAGAGAAGAGTCCTTGAGCCTGGATGTGATGAGTATAACAGGATATTGCAGCTGCAGCTGAACTTATATTCTAATATGGAGTATCCAAAAAACATTGCACTTTTAGATAATATTTGAACAAATTAAGGAAAAGGGGAAGAAATATGTTTTCTTTAAAAGAAAAAGAAGTAAATACTGGACGCCAGAGAGAGCTTGACCTGGTAAAAGGCTTTCTGATGATCATGATTGTATTTATACATTCCTTTCAGACAATTGCAGGTGCAGCAGCGGCAGAGTCAAGTGTACATAAAATTATGTTTGCCCTGTTTATGCCTACCGGAGCCTGCTTATATCTGTTTACCATGGGTTTTGGAAGTGTTTTTACACGTCATTCCCAGCCAAAGGACATGGTCAGAAACGGTATAAAACTGTTGATTTACCAAGGCATAAGCAATTTGTGCTATGCGGCAGTCATGACGGTCAGCTACGCCATTAGAAATTCTATTACAGGAGAAGTAGCAGGCAGCAGGGAAGTATTTGAAGCAAGTCGGTATTCCATGCTTACATTTGTGAATATCTTTTTCATATCCGGTATGTGCTACCTTGTACTTGCTTTGTACAGGAAATTTAATGTAAAACTTGGCGGTTACATAATAAGTGCATTGATAGTGGGAATCGTAACACCTTTTACCAAACTGCTGGTTTCTGATAATCAGGCACTTAACTGGCTTCTGGATATGACCTTTGGGGGAAAAGGTGAGACAAGCTTCTGCTTTTTTCCATATCTGAGTTATGTATTTTTAGGATATGTTTTTGCAAAAGTAATCAGAAAAGTACCAGAGGATGAAAAAGGAGCTTTTTACAAAAAGAGCGGTCTGGTATGCGGAATCGTAGCGGCAGCCTGGTTTGTAATCTGCATCGTAATGCATCCGGGTGTTGACGGATTCTTTAATTATATGATCGAACAGTATCGAACTCCCGGACTTGTGAAAGTAGTGGGAACCTTCTGCAGCATTATCCTTGTATTTGCAGTGGCATTTTTTCTCATGCCGATTATAGAAAAATGGAAATTTGTTTACAATAAGCTGTGCTATTATTCCAGGCAGATATCCAAAATGTATGCAGTGCATATTGGAGTATATTGGACGATTGCTGGTTTTGCAGCTTTTTACGAATTTAGTGTAAGAGATTGTCTGATTTTGTCAGTCGTTGTGCTGATCGTAACAGATCTACTTGTGCAGGGATATCTGAAACTGACAGATAAGCTAAAAGGATAAAAATGGAACAATACTATTATAATCATATGAACAAACCCCAGCAGGCTACTTATCACAGCATTTTTGTCGGGGTGAAAAATCTATCGGATGAAATTCAGGTTCCGGCACTTTCCGGAGAGGAGCTTTACAATATTTTTTTCCAGATGAGGCTGGACCATCCGGAAATATTCTGGGTAACTAATTTTAAATATCGTTACTACAAAGATTCGCCGAACCTGATTTTCATACCGGAATATCTTTTTGAGAAAAATAAGATCCGGGAGCATCAGAAGGCTCTGACAGCCAGGGTAGAGAAGCTTGTCCGCCCGGCACAGAAGATGTCTGAGTGGGAAAAAGAGAAATATGTGCACGATTTTATCTGCGAAAATGTCCGTTATGACAAACTGAAAAAAGCATATTCCCATGAGATCATAGGTCCTCTTGGACAGAGCGTCGGGGTATGCGAGGGCATTGCGAAAGCGGTGAAGGTTCTTCTGGATGCGCTGGGAGTATGGTGTGTGATCGCAATTTGCGGTAACAATCCGGAAAAAGGAATCAAATACCGGCACACCTGGAATATTGTGAAGATAAATGGCACATATTATCATTTAGATGCCACTTTTGACAACAGCCTGGGAAAAGATCGCGAAAACAAGGAAATCCGCTATGACTATTTCAACCTGGATGATCAGCAGATCTTTCGCGATCATGAGCCCTTGATCGCGCCTGCGCCTCATTGCAATGATCATGATCATTTTTACTACAAAGAGAAGAAATTATCATTTACCAAACAGGAGGATGTATACAAGCGGTCTTTGCAGGCTGCTAAGAAAGGAAAGGTGCTTGTTTTTCACTGGCGGGGTGGATACCTGACAAAAGAAGTATTAAATGAGCTTCTTGACCTAATCCGCAAAGCAGGCATGGAAAAAGAGAAAAACGCAATGGTCAGCATAAACTGGCCTCAGGCAGTTCTTCGCGTCCAGTATGCTGACATACAGGTACAGGAGAGTGTTATGCTGGAGGAAGCGAATGAAGGGGAGAAGGATTGATGAAATGACCCAAGGAATTTTGTGCTGAAACTGTCCAGGTTACTGTTCAGAAAAAATTAAAACATTGTTGAAAGAATTCTATTGTTATATGATTTCGTAAGTGATATACTTAAACACAAGAAGAACCGTGTAAAATTATAGTTTACTTTTTGCGCGGTTTCTTATATATGCGGTGGTTAGTTTAAACTAACAAAAAGACGGTTTGAAAGATTATAGCGAAAATATAATCAACAAGCTATAGAACTGTTACTATACCGCTGAAGAGAATTATTTTTGCTATATATATGAAAAATTTTTCGATTATACAAGGAAGGAAAATGTAATGCTAATGAATATTTTTGAAGGTATACTGATTCCGTTTGTTGGAACAACACTAGGTGCAGCATGTGTGTTTTTTATGAGAAAAACACTTAGCAAGTCAGTGCAACGTGCACTTGCAGGGTTTGCAGCAGGTATAATGGTTGCTGCTTCAATCTGGAGTCTTCTGATTCCGGCAATTAAACAATCTGAGAATATGGGAAGATTATCATTTGTTCCGGCAGTTGTTGGGTTCTGGATTGGTATTTTGTTTTTACTAGCGCTCGATCATTTGATTCCACATCTTCATGTTGGAAGTGATCAGGCAGAGGGACCGAAAAGCAAACTTGGCCGTACTACGATGATGGTGTTGGCAGTTACGTTACATAATATCCCTGAAGGTATGGCAGTTGGTGTTATGTATGCAGGATTTCTTGCTGAAAATGCACAGATTACAGCAACAAGTGCACTCGTTTTATCACTTGGAATTGCCATTCAGAATTTTCCGGAAGGAGCGATTATATCCATGCCGCTTAGGGCAGAGGGCGAAAGCAAGGGAAAGGCATTTCTCGGAGGTGTACTTTCAGGAGTGGTTGAACCGATTGGAGCAGTACTGACGATTCTTGCTGCACAGCTGGTAATCCCGGCATTACCATATTTACTGAGCTTTGCAGCAGGAGCCATGTTATATGTTGTGGTTGAAGAACTAATTCCGGAAATGTCGCAGGGACAGCACTCGAATATTGGTACGCTTTTCTTTGCACTTGGATTTAGTTTGATGATGATCCTAGATGTGGCATTAGGGTAAGAGGCGAGAAATGATTCTTAACGATTATGCTGGCAGTTACATTTGAAAGCAGTTTTGGAGATAAATTTATGTATCAACATGCTATGAAGGCACCAGATGAAATGAGGGAATTGCATAAGCAGTTTTATGCTTATATGAAAAGAATGAAGAAATGCGGATGCAAGGCGAAAAGGTACAGTGATTGGAGAAAAAAGCATGAAAAATGAAGAATAAAAAAAATGTCAATTAAAGAATTTACAAAAGCAGCAGGAAGATATGAAAGTAGCCATGCTGGTATTTACGAAATGTGCAAGAAAGATTATCCGGATCCACAGGCATTTTTTGACAGTGTGAAGAGATGTCTTCGCCCAAATGGAAGGTTGGTTCTTAGAGATGTGAACAGTGACAACAAAGTATTGGTATGGCTAATGAATACATTGGAAATGCCGTTGGCAAATATATGCGGACATGGAGATGTCCAGGTGCCAACAAGAGATGTGGTCATAAAATGTTGCAAAAAAGCAGGATTAAAAGTAGAAAAATTTGAAATTCGTAAAGGTATGCGAATGCATTGTGTTGTGAGAAAACCTATGGGAAAGGCGATAGGAAATGAAAGATAAGTATCTTAGGGAATGGTGTTTATGATTGTCCAGATGAACTATTGAAGGAACATCATCAAGAAATTTCAGCTTTTAAAGCATTTGCTTATAGACATATTGGAAGACACCTCATGAATCGTAATATCAGGAAGATCAGAGAACGATAGTTTTGAACTTTTAGAATTAAAATTAAATTTGGAGGGTAATTTGGCAGACAAAATACAAAATGCTTATGAAACATCAAAAAATATATATGACGATGTTCTTACTCAAAGAAATATTTTCAGTAAACTGTATATTAAGTTATTTTGGAGTGGCACTGATGATAATGATATAGCACGAAAAGTTTTAGCATATGTTCCTGATGACTTTTCAGGAAATCTTCTTGATGTTCCGGTTGGAACTGCTGTATTTACGGAAAACAAATGGAGTTCCTTGAAAAATGCACATATTACTTGCCTTGATTACAGCATAGATATGCTTGACCAAGCCAGAAAAAGACTTGGTAGTCATGCACATATCAAATGTATTCAGCGGAAAAGATACTGGCAGCGCCTCCCGTAATCATCAGGGGTAACTTTCATCTTCTCACCCCCTTTCCGTGGGGAGTGAGCAGGATGATCCTGTCCGTTGTCAGGGGCCTATGCTGGCCCTGGTCTGCTGACCGCCTCCTTTTCCATCTGATTTTTTGCCGGAAATGACAATCCGCGAAAATCGACAAAAATCGCCCGGCAGGTCGTAAACCTACCGGGCGACGATTTGAAGCGTTTTGTTGTTTTCTTACATGGTATAGTTCATACTCATAGCCGGAATATTCCCGTGGCGGGGCAAGGCTTTTTTTAAGCGGTAGAAGTGGATTAGATTATAATGATAGTAAAACAGCATGGCGGCGTCCTCCCGTGGGCCGCCATGCCTTTAACTGCTGGGAATGACAGAAAGAAAGCAGCGGCCTTGATTTCTCAAAACAGCCACCAGTGAATATAAATTAAGCGTGAAAATGGGTCTGCCCAGCAGCGGTTTTTTTCTTTTCTGCCGCTGGGCAGATGTTTTTTCTTTAGATACATGATAAGAGGAATTTTTGAAGATTCCATAAAGATTTGAAAAATGGACGGACATAAAAGACGTCCATTACACTATCGGAAAATCAGCAAGGAAGTTTCATAGTAACCTTTGCGCCGCCAGTTTCTTTTGAATTTTCTAAAATAAGCTGACCATTATGTTGTTCCATAATCGAATTTGTAATATATAGACCCATACCAAAGTGTAACTTTGAATTGCGGCTTTGATCGCCCATATAGAACCGTTCCTGTGCGTGGCATAATGCCTCTTTAGAAAACCCCGTTCCCTCGTCTGTGACTGAAATTTCCACGAAACCGTTGTTACTCTGAACATCCACATAAAGCGTTCCGCCTTGCGGGGAGTAGTCCAGCCCATTACTGATAACATTCATAATAGCACGTTCTATCAGCACCCTATCAAATTTCAGCATTTGAGGGAGTGAAACAGTATTCATTTGCAGCCGGATTTCTTTTGTCCGGCATAGTGATTCCATATAACCGAACAAGTGCTGCATGAACGCTGGCAAGTCTATACTTTCAATATGGAGCTGATAACCAACCGCCGCCCGTGATATATCAATCAGGGTTTGAATATATGACTGCATCTGGCCGGAGCTTTCCACGACGTAACCAGCGTATAATCGTTGCTCATCATCAAGATTTGTTTCTGTGAGTAAATCAGCATTTCCTTGAATAACCGTCAGAGGCGTTTTCAAATCATGGGCAAGCGCGGCGATTTGCACTTTCTGTGTCTGTTCGGTTTTCCATTGCCGTTCTAACGAAATTTTCAGATTATCTTTCATATCTGAAAAAGATGCAAGGATATCTTCAAACTCTTTGATTTTGGCATGTCCTACTTCAAAATCAAGGTTTTGCTTTGAAACCTCCGCAGTTGCTTCAAAAAGCGGGGTCAGTTGTGTACGCAGGTTCTTAGCAAATCTGGCGGTCAGTATGATAATGACCAGCAGCGAATTTACAGCCATCAGGATAAACGCAAGCGTGTCAGGAGATGGAAAATATTCCGGTAGCCATGACACTGTAAATTGAGAACCAATATAATAGCTTAAAACGCAAAATTCGTTTTCCCGGACAACAAGTGCAAACTGCCTCCCCGTAGCATATTCAATATATTCTCCCTTTGCGTACAGCAGGGCAATTTCTTTTTCATCATCGTCCATATTGCTGTAAAGCTCATTAAAGTTCTTGTCCAGAATTAAGTAGCCGCATCCCTGTGGAATCACAACCTTTGTAATATCCGGGGCAATCGTCAGCGTTGGAATGATCTCTTTTACCTGCAATTCACTTAGATTTGCTCTTGTAGCTAATCCAGCATTTACAGCAAGTCCCTCCAAACCAGAAGGGACAATAATTGCCGCTACCAGCATGACAATGAGGGAGATAGCAAACTGGCGAAACAATATTTTCAATGTAGGTTTCTTTTTCACTCCCATTTATATCCTATCCCCCATACGGTGCTGATCGGACTTATTTTGAAATGCTCCAATTTCGCACGAATATTTTTTATATGCGTTGAGATCGTAGAGTTATCGCCTATTCCATCAAACCCGAAAACGGCTTCATAGATTTGTTCTTTTGTAAAAACCTGTCCCCGGTTTTTCGCAAGGTATTCACAGATTGAATACTCGCTTTTGGTAAGGGGAACCGGCTGTTCTGAAACATACAGTATCTTTGCGGAAAGGTCAAATCTTATATCAGGCTCAAATGAAAGTGTGCTGTGATGCTCCCTTTTTTCTCTGCGTAAATGTGCCGCGACACGGGCGCGAAGCTCCTGAATACGAAAAGGTTTCGTAATATAATCATCCGCACCGATGCCCAATCCAAACAATATATCTTCCTCTAATGTCTTTGCGGTCAGAAAGAGAATCGGGCAGTCTACCATATTCCTGATCTGTTTGCAAAACTCAAACCCGTCTGTGCCAGGCATCATCACATCCAAAAGAATGAGGTCATAGAAATGCAGCTTTTTGATGTCTACATCATCCGCATTTTGACAGACTGTTATCAAATATCCATCTTTCCCCAAACTGTTCTTAATCAATTCCAAGATAGAAACTTCATCGTCAACTACAAGTAAGTGGGTCAAAAAATCACCTCCCGCCCCATTATACCACGTTGTCGAGGTTACTCATCATTATTTTTAATGTCAGCTTTCCGATATTCATTGTTGATATTTACAGCTACGGCATTGCTTATATCCACATCCACAATACTGTAAACGTAGCCGAAACTGAAATCTTCCCCCGCCACATTTTTGAAGCGTTTCGATACCTGCCCGATTTCTTCTTGCAGTTCTGACATTTCAAGACATTCATCCGTTATGGTATATGTCAGGCCGTTATATGAAATTTCATCATAGTTTGCGGCGTTCAGCTCATAATACGGCAGAGATTCATTTAACGCCTTATTTTTATCGGCGGTATCGCGGAGCGCACCGCAGGCCGATAAGCATATAAGACTTACAAGCACAATTACCACGGCAAACAGGCACTTTTTATTCACTGTTTTTACCTCCCTCCCAACCATGAAACCAAACCAAACTGGCAATCAGCAGACAAACAGTGCAGCATACAGAAATAATCATACCGCTGAAAAAATCGGTTTTTACCTGTGCATACAGTTGGGGGCTATCCCATGCAAGCACAGTGTAATCCATAGCACGAACGCCCCAGGCCCAGGGAATATATTTCCATGTAGCGTCACCAAGCCCTGTTATCATAAGGGCAGCTATTAAACTCCCTGCAATTCCCAATCCCATAGATGCACCTTTTCCGAAGCTCATTCCCACAAACAAATGAATCAGGTAAATGGGAAGCATGGTAATCAACAATAGAATCCCTGCTTTCAGGTAAAGGCTTGCCGGAGCATCCCTATATAGTGCAGCGAATGTTCCTAACGCTAAAAATGTTGCGCCAAAAGCACAGATCATCAGAAAACCAAGTTTACCAATATACGTTGCCATGCGAGATGGGATTGTTCCCAACAAAAGCTGATAATGCCCGGCCTGATTTTCGATCTGAACAACCAGGCCCACAATAATGCCGATCAGAAACGGGAACGCAACGGCCAGCACTTCCAGATAGGCACTGATTTTGGTTGCCAGTTCCCATCTGGATATATGATAGTAACCCGCAAAAATCGCCGCACATATAATCGGAATCATGCTGTGCATATAGAGCAAAATGCTATGTTTACACTTCTGATATTCTGCTTTCCAGCAGCGAACCACAGATACCATAGTTACCCCACCTCCTTTTTCTCAAACCATCTTGCAGTTAAAAATGACAGCGCCGCAAACCAGGCCAGCGAAATGACCAATACAAGTATAATCATCCAAAATGCCATTGCCGTACTCTGATCTGCAACCGGCTCACCATTAGGCAAAATACCTAACACGGAAATCATAAGATGCGGCACCCAGCTATACGGGCAGATCATCCACAAAGAGGTTGTAGCCGTGAAAATCCCTAAAACGCTTCCAAGTCCGGCATTAAGAATAACCGTGACAAAGATACCAACTTTTTTTGATAACCATAAGCACAGCGGAACTTCCCATAGGCTTGCAATGACAATACAAGCTGTTCCGGCCGCAGCCTGCCAAATTCCGATTGTCAGGGGAATTTTGTTGATAACTAATATTGCAAAACCGCCCAACAGATTTAGCGCCAGGAAAATGAAATTCCCCACACAGGAGTAAATACCGGCCACTCCAATTTTTGCTTTCCAGACTTTGTTCTGCGAAACAGGCAATGAAGCAACGGCACGATATTTTAGTTTGCCATTATCCCGCTGTTCAATCAAGGCACAGGTGAGCGTAAGGAATCCAGGATAAAGCAGGTTATACCACCAATTATAAGAATTGAGCTGGAACCAAAGCGGGGCAAAAAAGTTCATAAGCGCAGTTACAAACGGGGCCAGAACGATCAGCGTTTTTGTGAAAGTTCTCTTATGCTTTAGGTTCTCTGCCTGAATATATGCCATCTCCATTTAATATCCCTCCTTACCATTTCTGCGAATAACATCCATAAAGAGTTGTTCCAAATCTTCACCGGCGCGAAGCTCTCCCTCATATCCAAGGACGCCGCCAGCAATGATACCCACATGATCTACAATCTGCTGGACTTCTGACAGAATATGGCTGGACAAAATAACTGTAATCCCTTTGCAGGGAAAAGAGCGAATTAACTCTCGAAGTTCCTCAATCCCTAAAGGGTCAAGGCCGTTAGTCGGTTCATCCAGAATCAAAAGCTGGGGACTGTTCAGCAATGCAATAGCAATACCAAGCCGCTGCTTCATACCAAGAGAAAACTGCCCGGCCCGTTTCTTGCCGGTATTCGTGAGTTGGACAATTTGCAATACCTCGTTAATTCGTGCATCGTCCAGGCCGAGCAATGTAGTTCTGACTTTGAGATTTTCGTATGCAGTCAGATTTTCGTAAAGCGGGGGCATCTCAATCAAAGCACCGATATGCTCCAGATCATTCCGCTTCCACGGGTGGCCGTCAAACTCGATGCTTCCCGATGTGGGGCGTAAAATGCCGGTGAGCATTTTTAAGATCGTGGATTTGCCAGCCCCATTCGGCCCCAGCAGACCATAAACCGAGTTGCGCCGGATGTTCAGTGACACATTGTTTACCGCCATTTGCCCCTTGAAATTTTTGCAGAGGTCAGTCGTTTTCAAAATCATATCCATATAATCAAGTCCTTTCTTTGATTTTACGGATAGCATACCGGGCAATTTTGAAGATTTCATAAAGATTCCCGAAAACAGAATATGAACAATACACCGTAACCGTGGAGCATATCGCAACAAAGCACCAACCTACGTATTTAGGGCCTTAAAAAGCCCTATATTTCAAGGTTTTTCCCGCATAGTCGGCGGGGTATGTGAGTGTTTTATCCTATCCCCGCCATAGTGCCGCTCTAAATGCGTATAATTTACCAGCAGAAAATCGCCGGTTTCTCTGGCTCCATACTCCCAGATATGGTATCATGGAAAAAATCAATCTGACGGGGGTATCAGGATGGACGGACAAGAAAAGCTGCTGGACTATGAAACAATCAAAGCCGCCGTTGCCGGTGAGAAGTGGGCCACAGAAAAGGTGCTGGCCCACTATGCGGACTACATCGACGAGCTTTCCACGGTGGAGATCAGGCAGCCGGGCGGCAAAGTGAAAAAAGTCATTGACGAGGATATGCGGCAGCACATTTCCTTAAAGCTGCTGGAAGCGTTGCCGAGCTTCCCGCTGGAACAAGAATAACGATCAAGAGGGCTGCACCCTCTTACGCCGCTTTGCGGCTATCACCTGCACACCTCCGAAACAGATACACCCGCTGCGCGTCTGTACCTGTTTCGGGGGCTAATAATGACTGTAACCTACGCCTTTCGGGGCTGATAACCGCCAGTTTCAAGGCTTCTCCCATACGTTTGCAGAGGTGGGCGAATACTTTATCCTATCCCCGTCAATACTGGGTTCTAAATGCGTAGGAACAGGCAAAAAGAAAAGACGCCGGACGCAAGCGTCCACATATCCCCGTCCATACCCGGCATGGCTGCGGTGATCTTGCCTATCGTCCTGCGTCGGTCTGCGTTATGGTACATACAGATCAAATTTTCTTCTTCCACGGTAAAGTGTATCATTCCTCATACCTCCAATTCATTTTTCTTGGTTCTGGCCGCCGCCTTTTTCGGGCTGGTGGCCTGTTTGCTGTCGGCAAGCTGCTTGCGGATAGATGGCCGGGGCTTGCGAATACTCACATCACGGCGCTCATCTTTGTTAATCATGGCATATACCCCGTAGCGGACATATGAAAACAATGTTGAATCGAATGTTTTCTAAATTCCAAACTTGCAGGAACCGTATTTGGCGGAGGTGCAGATGCTGTTGGCGCAATACAGGGCAATCCGGCATTAAAAGAGGCTTATGGGATGGGAAAAAAGTTTAAGGGGATGTATATGCAGAAGTGCGGCTTGAGGGACGGATCACTGGTCACGGTAACTGCATTGCTTGCGCAGGGATTAACGGATTCTTCTTTCCGTTACCATTTGGAAAGGCAGACTGTTAAATCATGGAACAAAACAGGAAATCAGTGAATAGGTAAACTCTTTATAAACAACAGTATTATGGAGGTATACAGAAAATGGGAAAAATAATACAGACAGCAGGAAAAAATACACTTGGTGAATTCGCACCGGAATTTGCACATTTTAACGATGATGTACTTTTCGGCGAAAACTGGAATAACCAGGATATCGACGTAAAAACAAGAAGCATTATCACAGTGGTTGCTCTGATGGCTTCCGGAATTACGGATTCTTCTTTAAAATATCATCTTCAAAATGCAAAAAATCATGGTGTGACACAAAAAGAGATTGCGGCAGTGATCACACATGCCGCATTCTATGCAGGTTGGCCAAAAGCATGGGCTGTTTTCAATCTTGCAAAGGAAGTGTGGGAAACAGGCGAAGGAGATTTGCCATACGAAGAGGAAGGGATGCGTGCGCATGCAAAAGAGATGGTATTTCCAATCGGTGTATCAAATGATGGCTTTGCACAGTATTTTTCCGGCAGAAGTTTTCTTGCACCGATTTCTACTTCTCAGGTTGGAATTTTCAATGTGACATTCGAACCTGGATGCAGAAATAACTGGCATATCCATCATGCAAAAAGTGGAGGTGGACAGATTCTGGTATGCGTTGCCGGAAGAGGATATTATCAAGAAGAAGGCAAAGAAGCTGTAGAAATGAAGCCAGGCGACTGCATCAATATTCCGGCAGAAGTGAAACACTGGCATGGCGCCGCACCAGATGAATGGTTTAGCCATCTTGCAATAGAGGTTCCGGGCGAAAATGGTTCTAATGAATGGCTTGAACCAGTAAGTGATGAAGAATATGGGAAATTATAATAGGAAGGTGAATGAAATGTTTGATAGAAATATTGTATTGAATAATGGAGTAAAAATTCCACAGCTTGGTCTTGGAACCTGGTTTATTGATGATGATAAGGTTGCTGACGCTGTAAAAGCAGCGGTAGAGATTGGATATAGACATATTGATACTGCACAGGCATATGGTAATGAGCGTGGCGTGGGCAAAGGTTAATCAGTGCGAAGACAGATATGTAGAGGGAAATCGAGCATCATGGAAAGCTCTTGAGGATGTAACGGACGAATTGAAAGAATAGAATCAGATGGCGTGGATACAAGCTATGAACAACATTTACAATCGGGCGGAAGAGATTGTGATTCATTAGTTGGTTCTGTAATAAAAAGTAAAATAAGCAAGACTGGATGTTATTTATACATTATGTGAATTGGAACCAGCTCGGAAACGGGCTGGTTTCTTTACTTTATAGGAAAGACCGCCTGTGGCGCTCTCTTGAATTGAAAAATGCCCGCACGG
>NZ_JAJCIA010000020.1 GCF_020554845.1 Blautia faecis
GTATCCCGCCAGATTTCAGATACTCTGGTAACTTAGTTGCCGAGTAGTTCACGAGAAAGGTAGATAGTTATTTAAGACAGTGGAAGGATAAAGAAAACAGGCTTCCGCTAATCATTAAAGGTGCAAGACAGATTGGGAAAACGGAATCTATTGTTCATTTTGCAAGTGAAAATTATGAGAATATAGTTTTTATAAATTTTGTGCTGGAGGGGCAGTATAAAACTATATTAAGTGACGGATATTGCCACTTCTTTGAAGGCTTTTAAGCTGGATGGAAGATTTGATGTAATTTGCAGCGGATCTCTACTTGGAATTAACTATAAAAAGATCCACAGCAATAGCGTTGGCTATAAAACAGATTACGAAATGTTTTCCATGGATTTTGAGGAGTTTCTCTGGGCAAAGGGTTACTCAGATTTACACATCGAACAGATCCTGGAACATATGTGTTCTGGGAAAGCATTTTCTGATACGGAGTTGTCTGTTTACAAAAAACTGTTTCTTGAATATTGCGTGCTTGGGGGCATGCCAGCAGTGATCAGACAATATATAGAAACGAATACATTTTCTGATACTTTGGAAATTCAGCATCAGATTCAATTAGATTATGAAGAAGATATCAGAAAATATGCAGAAGGGTTAGACCAAACGAAGATTGCCAGTGTATATCGAAGTGTTCCGGTACAGCTGGCAAAAGAGAATAAAAAATTCCAGTTAAGTAAAATTGAGAAAAACGCAAGAAGCAGAGAGTATTCGGGCTGTATTGACTGGCTTAAGGATGCGGGAGTTGTTTCTGTTTGCTACTGTTTGGAATATCCGGAATTGCCGTTAAAAGGAAATTATGATGAATTGAAGTTTAAGCTGTACTATCCAGACACCGGCCTGCTAATTGCCTCTTTAGATGAAGAAGCGCAGGAAGATTTACGTGCAAATAAAAATATGGGTGTTTATAAGGGGGCTTTATATGAAAATTTCGTTGCAGAGGCGTTTCTGAAGCAAGGATTAGGATTATATTATTACAAAAAAGAAAATGCAACTTTGGAAGAAGATTTTTTTGTCAGGACAAAAGATGAACTGGTTCCGGTTGAAGTAAAGGCAAATAAAAATCGCTCAAAATCTTTAAGAAAATTGATTGATAATGAAAGTTACAGCGATATTAAGTGGGGAATAAAACTGGCTGACAGCAATGTGGGAATAGAAAATGGCATTTATACATTTCCATATTTCTGCTCCTTTTTGATTAAAAGATATCTGGCAAAAAGAGGCTAAAATTAAACGGCTGCCGCATTGTTCAAAGTGTTTTGATAATGCGGCAGCTATTTATTAATTAAATTCTTTTCAGTTCATAGCTTCTTGTTCCAAGTCCAATCTTCTCACCATGATCCAGAGTTGCTTCCCACTCTACATTCGGATTGGAATCCATAAAGTGGTTGTGGTGGCAATGCCATTCCGGTTTCGCAAGATTGTCGCCAAGCTGGCTGTTGCGGATTGGTTCTGCAGCAAGACATGCATCTACGCAGGCCTGATCAAGAGCAATCGGGTCGAAGCTTGCGAACATTCCGATATCCGGAAGAATCGGAGCATCATTTTCGCCGTGGCAGTCACAGTTAGGGCTGATGTCCTGAACCAGAGCGATATGGAAGCATGGGCGTCCATGACAGACTGCCTGTGCATACTCTGTCATCTTACGGCAGAGAAGCTCATTGGAATTGCTGTGCGGGTTGTGAATTGCATCAAAACTGCAGGCACCGATACAACGGCCGCAGCCCTTGCATTTATCATAATCAATGACCGCTTTTTTCTCCGGATATGTAATAGCGTCACTTCCGCATTCCTTTGCGCAACGTTTGCAGCCGCGGCAAAGGTCTGTTTCGATAACTGGTTTACCACTATTGTGCTGAGCCATTTTTCCGGCACGGCTTCCGCAGCCCATACCAATATTCTTGATTGCGCCGCCGAAACCGGTGGCTTCATGTCCCTTGAAATGAGTAAGACTGATGAATACGTCAGCGTCCATTACAGCACGGCCGATTCTGGCAGTTGGACAATACTCTGCATTCTCTACAGGAACTTCTACATCATCTGTACCGCGAAGTCCGTCACCGATAATGATCTGGCAGCCAGTGGTGATAGTATTAAAGCCATTCAGATTCGCACAATCCATGTGCTCCAGGGCATTCTTACGGCTTCCCGGATAAAGGGTGTTACAGTCAGTAAGAAACGGCATTCCTCCAAGCTCCTTACAAAGATCGGCTACTACTTTTGCATAATTGGGGCGCAGGAAAGCAAGATTTCCAAGTTCGCCGAAATGCATTTTGATGGCAACGAATTTACCCTCCATATCGATGTCTTTGATTCCTGCTGCGATGCAAAGCTTTTTCAGCTTGTCCAGCTGGCTTGTGCCGACTTTACAGCGGAAGTCAGTGAAATATACAGTTGATTTTTCCATAAAATTCCTCATTTCTGATTTTTATTTATCTTCATATTATTCTTGTGATTGCTTTAATGTCAAGTTATTTTTGTACTATAGCGTGTCCTCAAAATCGTTCCCACAAATTGTAACTCACATCTTGCAGAAAGCCTTTTCAAACACGTTTTAAAAGAACTTCAGAACATCCTCCAACTCTCTGCGTCTCGGACGGCTGGGCTCCTCATCGGCTTTTCCCACAGCAATAACGGAAACAATGGTTTCACTTTCCGGAATAGAAAGCATTTCACGAATTTTGTCCCCATCCCGAAGTCCCATAATCAGAGTGGAAAGACCAAGCTCTGTGGCTTTCAGAATCAGGTTTTCGTTCTGAAGACCAAGGTCGTAACAGCCCCATCCATTTCCAATCTCATTATCAGGAGTGCCGTCTGTCTGGAAACCGGCACGGTTATGTACGAAGGTGGTGACGATTAAAGCTGCATGCTCAGTTTTTACATCGTTATTAGCGTAACACAGGCATTCCTTACGAAGCTTCTGACTCATGTCCGCTGATAAAACACAGTAATAACGACCTGTTTCTGTATTCTTCCATGATGGCGCTTCCAAAGCGGCCTGTACAAGCTGCTGGATCTGCTCTTTAGTAACATTTGTATGGGAACTGTACTTACGCACAGATCTTCTGTTCTCAATAAGTGTCTGAAATTCCATGAAAAAGCCCCCTTAAAGTATGTTTTGGCTGTATTTTAGCATAATTCATTGGATGTGAAAAGTTAAAATTTTTTGTAACCTTTCTCCCTATTTATTTGTATAATTAGTGAAGGTACCCGACACAAGAAAATAACAGACCGCTGCTTTTCATACTGATCAGCAGCCAGAGGAGTTCTCATGAGACAACCAGTTCAACAGCTGATCCAGCTCTACCAGAACAATCTTTTTACCGCAGCGTTTAATATTTGTCAGAATCAGATGGATGCGGAGGATGCTGTTCAGGAGACGTTTGTTCAGTATTACACCAGCAGAAAAGAATTTGAAAATGAGCAGCACATCCGGGCATGGCTCCTTCGTGTGGTTATCAATAAGGCGAAAAATATAAACAGGACTTTCTGGAAGAAAAATAAATGCTCTCTGGAGGATTATATGGAAACTCTTTCTTTTCCAGATTCCCAGTCAAGAGATTTGTTTGAAGAGGTAATGAAGCTTCCGGACAAGTACCGCATTGTGATTCACTTGTTTTATTACGAAGATTATCTCGTCAGGGAAATAGCCGAAATCCTGAAGCTTTCAGAAAGCAATGTAAAGGTTCGGCTTTCCAGGGGAAGAGCCTTGCTTAAGGATTCTTTAAAGGAGGAATGGGAAAATGACGAATGGTGAAAAATATAAAAAAGCTTTTTCCGTATTGCAGACTTCAAAGGGCTCATTACAGGAGGTTGAAAATATGGCAAAATTACAGAAAAGAACAAAAATGAAAACTGCAGCTGCAGTGATTGCAGGCTGTATTATCCTTGGAGGAACCGGTACTGCATATGCAGCGAATGTTGGAGGTATCCAGCGCACGGTTCAGATCTGGCTTCATGGTGATCAGACACAGGCGACCTTAGATGTTTCCAATGACGGTACTTATACTATGGAATACTATAATGAGGATGGCACACTTCATCAAACCGGTGGCGGTGGAGTATCTATTGATGCTGACGGAACTCAGCGCGCTCTTACAGCGGAAGAGCTTATGGAGGAAATCAATTCTCCTGATGTAGAATACGAAGAAGATGGAAGCGTATGGGTTTATTTTCATAATCAGAGTATTGACATTACCGACAAATTTGATGATAATAATGTTTGTTTTGTAAAGGTTACAGATGGAAAAGAGACATTCTATTTAACGGTGAAATATAAGAATGGGTACACTTTTTCAAATGATAAATATATAGAACCGTAGAGCTTTTTTCAAACACGCTCTAAAGCGTTTGGTAGGCGTGGAACAGCTGACTTTCATATATGGTGATGTCACCGACATGTTCGTTTAGATAATTGAATTAAGCAAGGATGGCGAGGGGCAAAGGTCTCTCGCCTGATTTACGTAAGGGGGATGAATATGATTTATGAATTAATAGAAACGGGCAGAGCCAGTGCTCTTTTTGCAGGCTGGCAGGATAGTGTGGTCTGGTCCGCATTGCAGGGAGTGATGGGGAAAATATATGTGGATTCTCTGGAAAAACCGGAGAGTGGTGTTGTTATGCTTGGGGATTTCTGCTTCCTGAGTGGAAAACCGGAATCAGAGATCATTTCCGGAGCTTTGACAAATAGTGCATCAGAGGAAGTGATTCTGGTTCCGCAAAATGATGACTGGGCACAGATGATTGTGGAGTGTTACGGGGAGAAGGCAGAGAAAGCGCTCCGTTATGCAATCAAAAAGGAACCTGGGATTTTTGATTTAAAGCAGCTTCAGAAGGTAGCACAGAGTTTGCCAGGAGAGTATGAGATGAGACTGATCGATCAGGAGCTTTTTGAAATTTGCAGAGATACACAGTGGAGTAAGGATCTGACAGCAAACTACGAAAGCTATAGTCAATACAAAGAGTATGGACTTGGTGTTTGCATTTTAACGGGCGGGGAAGTAGTCGCCGGAATTTCCTCTTATTCTGGTTATGGCAGAAGAAGTGACGAGAATCTTGGATGTCATGGTGGAATTGAAATTGAGGTAGTAACCCGTGAGGACTACCGGAGAAAAGGTCTTGCATATATCGGAGCGGCGCGGCTGCTTCTGGAGTGTGACAAACGCGGGCTTTATCCAAACTGGGATGCAGCCAACAAAATGTCAGTAGGACTGGCAGAGAAACTGGGGTATCATTTCAGCCATGAGTATGTGGTTTATAAAGTGAAAAAGTAAGTTGCGGCGAACCTGGAAGTATGATAGAATATGAAATGCTGAAACAAAATGTTATATAATTGTGATTTTTGTTATAAAAAATAAAAGAAAACACTCACAATAGAAGAAAAATGTCAACTGATTGAAAAAGTGGCGGAAGCATTCGGCTGAAAGAATGGGATGTAAGGCTGCTTTTTAGTGGAAGTAGGAGAACTTATGACTGGATTTGAGAAGCTGGAAAACAGTTTAATAGATGTAATAAAGGAAGAACAGGCTAAGCTTGGATTTAAAGAAGAGAAGATTCACTTATATTATCCGCTGTCTTCCCTGAATCATTTCTTCCTGGCACAGGACAGCGCAGATGAAATGGCAGCCCGTCTCCAGAACCTGCCGGAAAAATTGACATCCAAACTGGGAGAAGTGAGGGTGTCTCATAAAGGGGACAGATTCTGCTTTTATATACCGGAGCCAGGAAGCGTTTATGTACATGAGAATATGAAAGAGAATGAATTTATTAAAGTACTTATTGAACTGGTTCAGAAGCATGAATGTACGAAGGTAAAATTACTTGACCTGTTTGCTTCTTACTGGGAAAAAACAGAAAGCCAGGAAATGGACAATGGGGAATTTGATTTCTATATCCGTTTTCTGGATAAGGCAGACGATACGTACTATTACTGCTTTAAGGACGAGGGATTTCACTTTATTTACCATAGATTTCTGCCAGAGGATTATGAGGATTTTGGATTTTGAACAAGCGTAAATCTTGACAAACAAGAAAACTTGTGCGTATATTGTAAAAAAGCTGTTGCTTGTTCATTACAAAGGAGGAAATCGAAATGGATTTGAAAAACTATTCAACAGGTGTCCAGCACATTGGAATTCCAACGAACGATATTGATAAAACTGTAGATTTTTACCATAAACTGGGTTTTGAAACAGTTTTTGAAACAGTTAATGAAGAGGCGGACGAGAAGGTTGTATTTCTGAAGCTTGGAACTCTGGTTGTGGAAGCCTATGAGAATCATGTAGCAGTCTTTCGTGCTGGAGCAATTGATCATGTTGCACTCGATGTTAAGGATATAGAAGAAATTTATCAGTACATTAACCAGGCTGGTTTGAATACCACACAGGACAGTATTCATTTTTTACCATTCTGGGAAAATGGAGTAAAGTTTTTCACTATTGAAGGTCCGAACAAAGAGAAGGTTGAATTCAGTCAGTACTTATAAAGGATATTTACAACAGGAAAGGGGCTGTCACACTGAACCGCTCCCCGTCAAGTAGACAATTGAAAAAATATAAATTTTTCCTGCCAGCAGAAATTTATCTGCTGGCAGTTTTTATGCGGCTTGCAAGTAAATTTCGTGTTTTTCCATTGGTGTTAAAATTCCGAGATTCCTTTGTAAGCGTTTATTGTTATAGTAATCTATATAATCTTCGATCATTTTTACGAGAGTACCTCTATCAGTGAATCGTTTTCCATAGTATCGCTCTCTCTTCAAAATCCCCCAAAAGCCTTCCATTGGTCCATTGTCGATACATTTAGCAACTCGCGACATGCTTTGTATTATTCCAGCATTTACAAGTTTTGTATGAAATGTCCTGTTCGTATATTGGAATCCCCTGTCACTGTGAAACAGTGGCTGCGCACCAGGATTTCTAAGTAAAGCATTGTCTACCGTATCAAACACCAAAGCATTGTTGTTCTTATCACGAATAACATACGAAACAATCCGTCTATCATATAGGTCCAGTATTGCACTTAGATAAACTTTATGCTTTTCAATCCCAATATAATAATGGAATTCTGTCACATCAGTGAGCCATTTTTCATTTGGTGCTTTGGCAGTAAACTCCCGATTAAGTATGTTTTCAGCTATATACTGAGGGTTTGCAGCCTGTCTTGTGCATCCGCTGTTAGAATACTTGATAGTTGATTTTATATTAAGTTTACGGCAAATGCGTAGCACACGTTTATCGTTTATATCAATACCATGATATCGTTCCAAATCATCTCTGATCCTTCGATAGCCTTTATCCGGTGAGTCTGTGTGAATCTTTTCTATCTCGTCAGCAATAAACCTATTCTTTTGCTCGCTTTTGGGAATTTCTCTGTGTAGCCATTTATAATAAGCTGCTCTAGAAACATTACCAAGTTTGCAAAGTGCAGCAACTGAATAATTATGATCTTCATGTTCTTCTTTGATTGCCTGCTATATATGTTCATGACGGACCAGGCTTAGCCCCGCCTCCTCTCTATTTCTTCGAGTTTTTTTAAAAAAGATGCCTCCATTTCAGCACGTTCTTTCTCTGCTTTTAAAATTTTAACTTCAGCACGCAGCTTTTCTAATTCACTCATCTCATCGGGACGTTTTCGTTTGCCACGGTTATCTCTTAAAGCTTCTACTCCACCAGCTTCATATTTGACTATATAATTGCGAGCCTGTTGATAGGACACCTGGTATTGTTCTGCTGTTTTGGCATAATTACGATTATGTGCGATACAATACTGTACTATTTCAACCCGTTCTTCAAAAGTGGTTTTTCTTCCTTTGGTCATGATAATGCTTCCTCCTGTTCCAGAAGATTTTAATTCTTCATGACCATTATACTTCTTTATCCAGATTTGTAACTTAGCTTTTGAACGGATTTCGTATTTTTTGCAAATATCATCTTGAGAACCATAGCCTGCTAAATAATCTACGACTGCTTGTTGTTTCAATTCTTTGGAATATTTTTTATTCCCTTTCAATGTGAATGCATTTGCTCCCATAGATTCATAGTTTCGAATCCATTGTTGGACAGATGCGAGACTTACATCAAACATATCGGCAATTCGCCGTTGACTTTCTTTTCCATCCAGATATAGATTTACAGCATATATCTTATCCGCAACAGATACTTTTCTTTTAGACATAAAATATGCTCCCTCCTAAGTGACAAGTTTTTATTATTTCACTTGCCTACCTAGAAGGGAGCATATCACACTAAGTGCGACAGTCCCAGTTTTTTTGGCTATGAATTAAGATGTCATGTATGCATGGATATTTGCTAACTGCTGTGAAGGGAAACGTCCAGGTGCTCATAGCACTGTTTGTTTCATTGTTTGATTATCGGCATAGCTTAGGGGAGATTCCATAATATTTCTTGAATACTTTGCTGAAGTAACCGGAATCTTTATAACCGACAAGAGAAGAAACTTCTGTAATACTGGTATTTCCCTGTTCCAGTAATCGTCTGGCATGTTCCATTCGGACTGAAAGTATATAATCTGTAATGGTACATTTCATATATTTGTTGAATATTTTCCGAATATAGCTGGCATCCAGAACAACATTTTCCGAAATTTGCTTCACTGATAACTCCTCATCCATATAATGCTGCTGAATATAATCCTGAACCAGATGAATTATTTCCGATGCACGTGAAGGCTTGGAATTGCCAGAAAGCAGAATCGCTTTCTGACATATGTGAAACAACAGATCACAGCTGTCATGTGTTGAGGATTTCAGAAAAATATTTGGATATAAAACAGGGTCATTATCCAGCACATCATTGATATTAATTTCTTTTTCTGAAAGAAAAGAAAGAATGATGGAAAAAAGCGGAGATAATAGAAGCTGAGCAGTATACATGTCAGAATTCTGCAGCAAAACCTGTTGTTCAATTTCCAGCAGTACCTCTTTCGCATCTTCCAATGATGTCTGACGCAATGCCATAAGAAAGCGGTTGTAAATATCCAAACCAGCAAAGCGTGGTGAAAATATGTGATTATTATTGCTATAGCGGTAAATGGGACTGTCTTGTGATGTCTTATATTGCAAAGCAAGTAAAGCCTTTTGGTAGCTGTCCGCTATCTGACCAGAATCTTCTGCAATGGTTCCAATTCCGAAAGCAAGGTCTATAGAAAACCATTTTTGAATGAATGTTTTGACGGTTTTCATAAAATCAAAGGAAAAATTCTCCGCTCTTTTTTGTGTCTGAAAATTAAAAAGGTAAACAATGTTATTATAAGTATCCTGGAAAGAGTAATAGTTAACTGTTGAATTTATCAATTCATCCAGGCAGTTTTTTACACTGAATTTCAGAAGAGATAAATTTAATTTATTAAGCTCCTGGCAGGAGATATAATTAAATTCTACTATGGCAATCTGATAAATATCTGATACTTTCCATTGGTCAAAAAGATATTTTGCACCATCATCAGATTCAGATGGTTCTTTTGAGAAGGAAAGAAGAGAATACATATAATTATCCAGGGTAAAGTCATGCAATTTCTTTTTGCGAATAGTTTCCTGCTGCTTCTGTTTATATTTTTGTTTCAGAGTTTGAAGAAGCTCAGAGAGTTCATCCGGAGATATTGGCTTTAGCATATAGTCTTCAACCTGGAGCTGTATTGCCTTTCTGGTAAATGAGAAATCAGAATATCCGGTTATAAATACAATCATAATATGTGGATATTCTTCCTTGATTTTTTCTGCCAGTGTTAATCCATTGATATGGGGCATATTAATGTCCAGAAAAACAATATTAATAGTATTTTTTGAAAGCTCAGAAAGAACTTCCTCTCCGTTCTGAGCAAGGCAGCAGACCTGGAAACCAAGGGAATGCCAGTCTACGGCAGTAAGCATGTAATTACGAAAATATAGTTCATCGTCAGCTATTAATACACGTATCATAATTCCTCCCAATTCTTTGGTATACAGATGACAACAGCTGTACCGGTATCTTTTTGACTGAAAATCCGAAATTTGCATTTGTTATTGTAGTAAAGGAAAAGTCGGTTGTAAACACTTTTCAGTCCGAAATGATCTTCTGCTTCAGGAGAATTCAGATAACGGCGAAGCTTTGCCTGTTCCATTCCTACTCCGTTATCACAAACACATAAAGTAATATGGTCAGTCCGTACTCTGGAGAGAATCTTGATAATTCCCGGAGATGTTTTTTCCTTTATTCCATGATATAAAGAATTTTCTACAAGAGGCTGTAAGGTCATTTTGGGGATTATGTAGTTTTCTGCTTCTGGTTCAGCTTCAATCTGGAAATCCAAAATAGTAGCATAACGGTATCTCTGAATGAGCAGATAATTTTGCAGCATACGGAATTCTTCCCGAATTGGAATCAGTTCTTTTCCATTACTGAGCACACAACGATAATAATCTGCAAGATATTTTGTTACAGTGGCTGCCTGTTTTTCCTGTTTTTGATAGCAGGAAATATAAATCAAATCCAATACATTGTAGAAGAAATGGGGATTGATCTGAGCCTGCATTAAGGACAGTTCATATTTTCGTTTCTGACGCTCATCTTGTTTGATCTGTGCAGTCAGTTTTTCCAGTTCCTGAACCATGCTATTAAAATTATTGGATATATCTCCGATTTCATCATTTTGCTTAAGATTAGAGCGAACTTTTAAATCTCCAAGTTCGACGTGCTGCATTCTTTCAGAAAGATATTCCAAAGGGCTTGTAATAAGTCTGGTAAAAGCAGAAATCAGGAAAATAATAGTGATTGTGCTTAATATCAGGATAAGAACCAGTAAAAACATATTTATGGCAAAAGTGGATCTGAGGCTTTCCAGTGGAGTTTCGTTGACCAGAATATAATCAAGAAAACCTGTGGGAATCCAAGTTAGCATGTGCTTTTCTTTGTCTATGTTTATAATCCGGGAACCGGTTTTAGCACTATATATAAAAGAATAACTGTCAGGATCTGCCTGACACAAAGCAGTGCTTCCTGAATTGGAAACCACAATTCCCTGTTTGGAGTTAATTATATAATAGTTTTGATTTAAATTGTCAAACAAAGAAGAAATAGTAGCAGCTTTTGTGTTTAAAAATAAATAACCAAGTGTTTTTCCGGTATTAATATTGATTACTCTTTTTGAAAATGTTAAAACTGGTGAATCGGTTCCGAGATATGCACGCTTCTGTATATTGAGAAACTGATTCTGCGGAACACCGGTTGAAGGAATATTATCAAGCAGCGCTTCCTTAATTTTGCTGAGGTCAGGCTCCCTGTCGGTACCGGCGTAGACAATTTTATCATTTACAGTGAGATAAACCACAGAGTCTACAAAAGAAAATAAGTGCAGGTTATAGTTAAAAGCAGACTTCAGGTAGGAATTAGTCGGATTGCTAAAATAATAACTTTGAGTTTGGTTGATTGTGCTGATCAATTCATTTGAACAGAGAATGACATTATGATATTGGGTTTTCATGTCATTGTGGAGTAGATGACATTCATTTTGAATATGTTCTACAGAACTTTTCAGCTCTTTTTGCGAAAACTGGTAATTGGCGAAAATAAGTAAAACAATGTTTTGCAGCAATACAAGAAACATGATGATAAGAATCAGTTTCTTTTTCAATGTAAAGTCAGGTAATGCAAACCGCTTTGCAGACATGATTTCTCCTCCGGTTCCGAAATAAAGTAATCTTACAATATAGGATAAGTACAAAATAATTTTAGGAATTCATGTACTGTAAACCTGTAATGAATTATAACATTATCGTATGGAGAGTTAAAGCTGAACAAAAGAAATGCCTGTTTTTTCTAAAAAGAAGCCTGTTTTTTCCAGATGAAGAAAAGAAGCCTGTTTTTTACAAAAACAAACCTATAAAACACAGGAAATTGTCAATGAAATCAAAGATAATAGAGACATCAAATACAACAGGTAATCAAAAAGGAGGATTAAGAAATGAAAAAAAGAGTAATCAGTTTTATGATGTCGGCAGTCCTTACATTGTCTGGACTTGGCTGCTACGGACTTGCAAATGTGCATGCAGAAACGGATACGAATGTTGAACGGAAATTAAAAATTTTTGCACATTATGCAGAAGCAGAGAAACCGATTCTGGATTATGCAATCAGCAAAGTTCAGGAGAAATACCCGAATGTAACGTTCGAAATTGAGGCACATCCTAATGATGATGGTCAGACATTAAAGACACGTGCCGCAACAGGAGACATGCCTGATATTGCACATGTAAATGCCGGAGATGTGGAATCACTTTCAGCAAGCGGCAGCTTACTTGATGTAGCTGAGTATGTAAAGGATACCGGATATGCAGATAAAATGACCGAATCTGCAAAGGGAACGGAAGTCTATGATGATGGAAAAACATATATTTTCCCAGACTCCGGAGCTTCTTCAATTCTGCTCTATTACAATAAAAAGGTATTCGAAGATAATAACATTAAGGTGCCGGAAAATTATGATGAACTTCTTGAGGCAACGAAAGAACTGGTAGCTGATGATATCATCCCATGTGCTCTTTTTGCCAAGGAAGGTTTTGTGAGCGGTGCATTTTTCGATATGTTTGCGCTGAAATCAAATCCAGCTGGATTAAAGGCTTTATCAGAGGGAAAGGCTCATGCATCAGATAGTGGATATGCAGAGGGCATTAAAAAAATGGTTGACCTTGTAAATGAGGGATTCTTCCAGGCTGGATGTACATCTACAGACTATGAGACAGCACAGAATCTGTTTACATCAGGTCAGGCAGCAATGTTTATTAACGGCGACTGGGATATTTCTTCTTTAGTAGAAAAAATGGGCGATGATGTAGGATATTTTGAATCCTATCCTATGGCTGATGCTGGAAAAGAGCAGGATAATTACTATGCATTTTCCGGTGGTTTTACATATGAGGGATATGCTGTTTCTTCTGATACAGAGGATCCGGAGCTTGTTGCCGATATTGCTTCAATTCTGGCAGAAGGTACTGTAGAAGGAAATTATATCTATCAGTCCAAAATTCCAACTGTAATTAATATAGATTCTTCTATTGAACCGAATACTCCGGTTCCGGAACTGGCAAAAAAAGAAGCAGAAGAATTAAAGAACATGGATTTCCAGACTGCATGGACACACACTTTGAAAAATGCCGAGTTTGCCACAAGTTTTGTAGAATTATTACAGGAAATGCTTACAGGAATGGATGCAGATGATGTAATTGTGTCTATTGATGATCTCGTAGACAGTGTTGGTGGAAACTAAGAGTATAGACAGAGGTGAATATATATGAATAAGGTGATGGCAGATAAGAAAGCAATAATGATTTTTACGCTGCCTTGTCTGATCTTCTTTGGGCTGATAGCCTTTTATCCGGTCTTTCAAACTGTAATCATGAGTTTCTTTGACTGGGATGGATTGACGACCAAAACATTTACCGGACTTGCAAACTACATAAAACTTTTTCAGGACAGAATATTCTGGACATCTTTCCGCAACAGTTTTCTTGTTGCAGGAGTTCTGATTGTTTTTGAAGTAATTCTTGGAACGTTTCTGACACTTGTGCTTATGGATAAGAGGATTCAGTGTAGAAAATTTATTCGTAGCAGTTTATTCATACCAGTTGTTTTGTCAGTAACAGTAGTGTGTCAGCTGTGGTCCTCCATATTAAATCCGGAAATTGGACTGATCAATCAGATTTTCTCTGCATTAGGTCTTGATTTCCAGCAGCAATGGCTGTCAGACAAGCATGTGGCGATTTTGGTCGTGGCATTTGTAAATGCATGGCAGTATATGGGATATCAATTTGTAATTATTTATTCAGCGGCAAATTCTATTCCAACAGATTATATTGAAGCCAGTCGTATTGATGGTGCTACCAGATGGCAGACAAATTTTTACATTATTTTGCCTATGCTGAGAGATACGCTGAGAAACTGTCTGATCTTTGCTGTGACAGGTGGATTTAATATTTATTCGCAGATGCAGCTGCTTACTCAAGGTGGTCCTGGAACTGCTACATACAGCCTGACTTATATGACATTCCGCAGTGCATTCAAACTTAGAAAATATGGATATGGCTGTACTTCAGCAGTATCGCTAATGCTTATGTGTCTGGCTTCGATTGCAGTTATTAACATGCTTATGAGCAAGAAGGAAAATGAATGATGGAAAGAATCAAAGTAAGATCTCACAAGGCCTGGGTACAAACAATTATATTATTGATATTTGCCTGCCTTAGCATATACCCGCTATTATATCTGACATGTTATTCGCTGAAAACAAACGATGAAATATTCTATTCAAATCCTTTTGGGCTTCCTTTGCATCCGCAATGGAGCAACTATATAAAGGCAATTACAACCTTTGATATTATGACATATTTTAAGAACAGTCTGCTAACTACTGCCATTGCGTTGGTTGGTGTTTTTATTCTGATTTTGCCATTTTCCTATGCAGTAGCAAGAATGAAGTGGAAGTTAAAGGGAGCAGCCTCCATGTTTATTTCAATCGGCCTTTTTATCCCTTTGCAGGTCAGCCTGATTCCTCTTTCTGTTCTTATCAAAAACATGGGACTTGCAAATACTCATTGGGCGTTGATTTTGCCGTATATTGCTTTTAATCTGGCATTTCCGTTTATGATAATTTCATCCTCTTTTCGGGCTTTGCCTGCTGAACTGGAAGAGGCAGCGGTAATTGATGGAGCAAGTATTTATAAAACCTTTTTTTCAATCATGCTTCCACTGGTAAAACCTGCAATCACTTCAGGCGCTTTATTTGCCACACTGGGAATATGGAATGAGTATATTCTTCCAACGGTTATGATTTCCAGCAATGAGCTGAAAACTTTGCCGGCAGGACTCGCAACCTTTGTGGGACAGCACAGTACCAGCTGGGGAGCTATGGGTGCGGCAATGATGATTGCCAGTATACCTACAATTATTCTGTACCTGTGCTTCAGTGACAAAATTGAAAACTCTCTTACAGTGGGAGGCGCAGTAAAAGGATAATTAATTGATAAAAGGACTTTTTACCATATGGGACAGGCATTCGATATATGAATGCCTGTAAAGAAAAGGAGAATATCTTATTATGCAGAAATTATACTATCAGTTTCCGGGAACCTGGTTCGGCGATTGTATGCCATTTGGCCATGGAGATAAATTTTATTTATATCATCAGAGAGATACCAGAAAACCGGGACCATTTGGAGAGCCATTTGGCTGGGATTTAGCAACAACCTCTGATTTTGTTCACTACGAAGATTGTGGAGTGGCAATTCCAAGAGGAACTGATGAAGAGCAGGATCAGTTTATTTTCGCAGGAAGTGTTTTTGAAGCAGAAGGACAGTATCATATTTTCTACACCGGTTACAACCGTGATTATCCGGCTCTTGGAAAACCATCTCAGGTACTGATGCATGCATATAGTGATGATCTGGTTACCTGGCACAAAACTCAGGATGCTCTTACCTTTACACCACAGGAAGGCTATGATTCAGATGACTGGAGAGATCCATGGGTGATTCGTGACGAGGAAAATGACCAGTACTTACTGGTTCTTGGAACAAGACTGCAGGGACCAAAAACAAGACAGACCGGTAGAACTGTTAAATTTACTTCCAAGGATCTGAAAAACTGGAAGTTCGAAGGTGATTTCTGGGCGCCGGATCTTTATACCATGCATGAAATGCCAGACCTGTTTAAAATCGGTGACTGGTGGTATCATATTGTGACAGAATACAGTGACAGAAGCAAAATGGTTTACCGTATGAGCAAGAGCCTGAATGGTCCATGGATCGCACCGAAGGATGATGCATTTGACGGCAGAGCTTATTATGCAGGACGTACTTTTGAACTGAATGGACAGAGAATTTTGTTTGGATGGGTTGCAACGAAAGACAAAGATGATGATGACGAAAACTTTATCTGGGCAGGAACCTTCATGGCACATGAGGTATACCAGAAAGAGGATGGTACTCTTGGTGTAAGAATTCCGGAAACTGTATGGAATGCTTTTGACAAAGAGGAAAAGAAGGACGATTTCGTAATCGATACACCAACTAAGAGTTCTGAAGTTGTTATTGGAAAAAATACCGGTGACATTTTCAAATTTGAAGCAGATGTGGAGTTCTCTGAGGGCACAAGAACATTTGGCGTGAGATTTTATGAGGACGAGGATAAAGCAGAATCTTATCAGTTTGTATTTAATACTACAGAGAACCGTTATGTATTCGAGAAGAAACCGAACTGGCCATGGCCTGCAAATCAGAACATCGGACTGGAAAGACCAATTGATCTGATTCCGGGAAAGAAATATAACATTCGTATGATCGTGGATGATACAATTGCTACCATTTATGTGGATGGTGTGGCTTTGAATGCACGCGCATACAAGAGACCAGGGGAAAGCTTATCACTGTTTGCTTCTGAGGGAAGCCTGAAGGTTACAAATTGTAAGGTGACTACCGGGCTGAAGAAATAAGTCGCAAAAAGGAAATTTTTAAGACTTCATTAAACTGATACATAATTTTATAAAAAAGTCATAGGGTATCATAAGAGACATGGTATAAGTTCCGAATCTTATGATACCCTTTTTATGGATTTCACATAATATAAAAATGTTAATATTGTTATAAAAACAACAAAAATATAGCATTTATTCAGAGCCTTTTTTTTTCATCTGAATCCGCTTACGGTTATAAACCAGATGCAGATACATAGCATCCTGTGCGCGGAGTGGTTCATGAGCGGCAATGGCATCCGCAATCTCACGGTGGGTCTCGATGGTTTCTTCCAGCAGTGTACCTCTGGTGGTCTCTACAAACAGAGGAATCGAGCTGTTGATCACAGGAACCAGTCTTGGAACTACAACATTTTTGCTGCTTAAAGCAATAGCTGCATGAAACTCTATATCCTTTTGTGTATGGTCCTCGTGCTTTCTTAATAATTCTTCAACTTCATCGCAAAGTGCGGTGATTTTTTTTATGTCTTTTTTATCGGCGCGTGTAGCTGCCATTGCAGCAATAGGGGGCTCAAGGAGAAAGCGCACTTCCAGAAGGTCATTGATCAGCTTTTGCTTATTGCCGATAAAGGTAAAGCCTAGTGGGTCATCCACCATTCCGGGAGAAGAGGCAATATAGGTACCAGAGCCCTGGCGGATCGTAACAATATTTCGGGATGCGAGAAGCTTCATGGCTTCCCGGACAGAACTTCTTCCTGCGTTCAGACGTTCAGAAAGAATGGTTTCATTCGGTAATTTATCTCCTGGCTGTAAGTTTTCTTCTAAAATAAATGCAATAATATCCTCTGATATTTTTTGTGGAAGACTTTTTTCTTCTGATAACAAATTCATCATATGATTTACTCCGCTTCTAATGTAATAATTCTTATTTTCTATGATAATGTTTTTTAAATCCAATGTCAAAACGCTAAATTGCACAAAAAAAGATACACAATTTTAGATAAAATTCCGTATTGCGTTTTTGACGAATAGATTATATTATAAATACATCAGATGAATTCAAAGAAAAAAACAGCAACTAAAGGAAAAATGACATAAAAACCACCAAAAAGGTCAGATGAATTCACAAGAAGATTGTAAAACATCAGATGAATCAAGGAGGTAAAAAGAAAAATGGAAGAAACAACTTTTGCGGCGGATCCAATGAGACTGATGATCGCGGCGGCGGTGGGAATTGTGGTTCTGCTGGTACTGATCATCAAATTTAAGCTTCATCCGGTTCTGTCAATGATGATTTCCGCAATCATCATTGGAGCGGGAGCAGGAATGCCGCTTACGATGATTTCGGACACAGTAGAGAAAGGTGTTGGAAAGACACTACAGGGAATTGCGCTTCTGGTAGGATTGGGATCCATGTTTGGCGGAATTTTGGAGGTAAGCGGAGGAGCCCAGAGAATAGCAGAGACATTGATCGGTAAATTTGGTCAAAAAAAAGCCGGATGGGCACTTGGACTTACAGGACTTGTAATTGGTACCACCGTATTTTTTGAAGCTGGTGTTGTGGTACTGATCCCATTGGTATTCAGTGTTGCGAAACAGACCAGAAAATCCACCCTGTATTATGCGATTCCCCTTCTTTCCGGTCTGGCCAGTGGATATGCTTTTGTTCCACCTTCAGCAGGCTCGGTACTTGTGGCAAATGCCCTTGGCGTGAACCTGGGAACCATGATCATGGTAGGAGTTCCAACCGCACTGATCTGTATGATGGTTTCCGGAATCTTCTGGGGAAGCTTCATTGGTAACAAGATTCATACAGAGCTTCCGGCAAATGTGGAAGAGATTAAAGATGATGGAAAAGACCTTCCGCCTTTTGGCCTGGTATTAGGTGTGATCCTGATTCCGCTTGTTCTGATCCTTCTCAGCACATTATCCAAGTATATGCCGCTTCCAGAAGGAGTAAAGGATGTTCTGGGATTCATAGGAAAACCATTCCTTGCACTGACCATTGCGACATTGGCATCTATGTACTTCCTGGGAATCAAACGAGGATTTACCGGGGCGCAGTTAAAGAAAATCCTGGATCATTCAC
The DNA here is from genome assembly GCF_020554845.1 of Blautia faecis. Classification (GTDB taxonomy): domain Bacteria; phylum Bacillota; class Clostridia; order Lachnospirales; family Lachnospiraceae; genus Blautia_A; species Blautia_A faecis. The sequence goes on from NZ_JAJCIA010000020.1 coordinate 18,587, forward strand.
TCAGACCGGTAGGCATGATCCTTCTGGTAATTGCCAGCGGCGGAGTGATCCGATGGATGCTTCAGGATTCCGGCCTTGGAAACATTATTGGACCGGTGCTGGAGAAGAGTGGGCTTCCATTGATCCTGATCGCATTTCTCATTGCACTTCTGGTCAGAGCTTCTGTAGGAAGTTCAATTGTAGCGATGACAATGGCATCCGGAATTATGGCAACCATGCCGGCTGTAATGGGTACCAGCATGCTTTACAGAGCTGCTATGTGCTGTGCAATCTGTGGCGGCGCAACTGCACTGAGCCATGTGAATGATGCAGGCTTCTGGCTGGTAACCTCATTCCTTGAGATCGACGAAAAGACAACCCTGAAATCCTGGACGATCATGGAAACACTGATCGGTGTTACGGCACTTATTGTAAGCTTTATTGTTTCAATCTTTGCATAGGAGGCAGGACGCAATGATAAAGATACCGGTTTATTTAAGAGATATGTGTGATGCCAAGCATCTGGTGCAGGCTGCATCAGGATGTGAGAAAAATGTAGATCTGATCTGTGGAAGATATATTGTAGATGCGAAATCAATGCTGGGGGTGTTCAGTCTTCCCACATTTGATGATGTAGAACTTGGAGCAGAAGAAGAGGACGAAGAGAAACTCAGGAAAACACTGGAAAGTTTAAAGCTTATCAGAGAATAAAAAATGGAGGAAAAAATCATGCAGTTAAAAAGTCAGGAAATGAGAAAACTTGCACCGGAGCTTGATCCGCTGCGTATTGGAACAGGATGGACAAAAGAAGATCTTGGAAAAGTCCAGGTTATGGTTGAAAGCACCTATGGTGACAGCCATCCGGGAAGCGGACATCTGAATATCCTTGTAGAAGAAGTCCGCAAAGGAATCGCAGAAGAAGGCGGTTTCGGAGCACGTTATAACTGTACCGATATCTGCGACGGTGAAAGCCAGGGAACAGATGGAATCAACTACAGTCTGGCCAGCCGTGAGATGATCGCCAATATGATCGAAATCCATGCAAATGCTACTCCTTTTGACGCAGGTGTATACCTTTCAAGCTGTGACAAAGGTGTTCCGGGAAATCTGATGGGACTTGCCAGAGTAAACATTCCTTCCGTATTTGTTCCAGGTGGAACCATGAATGCCGGACCGGAAATGCTGACACTGGAGCAGCTTGGAATGTACAGCGCAAAATTCGAGCGTGGCGAAATTGATGAAGAGAAGCTTGACTGGGCAAAATGCAATGCATGCCCAAGCTGTGGCGCATGTTCCTTTATCGGAACTGCATCTACCATGCAGATTATGGCAGAGGCACTTGGACTTGCACTTCCAGGCACAGCCCTGATGCCTGCAACCAGCCCTGACCTTCTTGACTTTGCAAGAGAAGCGGGAAGACAGGCAGTGAGAATTGCCCAGATGGAAAATATGCGTCCTTCCGACATTGTGACTATGGACAGCTTTGAGAACGCAATCCTTGTTCATGCTGCAATTTCAGGAAGCACCAACTGTCTGCTTCATCTTCCGGCAATTGCCCATGAGTTTGGCATTGAGATCACAGGTGATACCTTTGATAAGCTGCACAGAAATGCAAGATATCTTCTGGATGTACGTCCGGCAGGCCGCTGGCCAGCAGAGTGCTTCTACTATGCAGGTGGTGTACCGGCAATCATGGAGGAGATCAAAGATCACCTTCACCTGGATGTCATGACAGTTACCGGAAAGACATTAGGTGAAAACCTGGAAGAACTGAAGAACAACGGATTCTATGAAAAATGTGATAAATGGCTTCAGGAATTTAACAAACGTTACAACGTAAATGTTACGAAGGAAGACATCATCCGTCCATATGACAAAGCAATCGGAACAGATGGAAGTATTGCAGTTCTCCGTGGAAATCTTGCTCCGGAAGGCGCAGTGATCAAACACACTGCATGCCCGAAGGAAATGTTTAAATCTGTTCTCCGCGCAAGACCATTTGACAGCGAGGAAGAATGTCTGGATGCAGTTCTGAAGCATAAGGTTCAGAAGGGTGATGCAGTTTTCATCCGTTACGAGGGTCCAAAGGGAAGCGGAATGCCGGAAATGTTCTATACCTCTGAGGCAATCAGCAGTGATAAGGAACTTGGAAAGAGCATTGCCCTGATCACAGACGGACGTTTCTCAGGAGCATCTACCGGCCCGGTTATCGGACACTGCAGTCCGGAGGCTGTTGATGGAGGACCGATCGCTCTTGTGGAAGAAGGAGACCTTATCGAAATCGATGTTATGGAAAGAAAACTGAACATCATCGGAATCGCAGGAGAACGCAAGTCTATGGAAGAAATCGATCAGATTCTTGCCCAAAGACGTAAAAACTGGAAACCACGTGAAATGAAATACAAAAAAGGTGTCCTGAGACTTTTCAGCCAGCATGCTGCAAGTCCAATGAAGGGAGCTTATCTGGAGTATTGATTATGAAGTATAAATTTATTACCATCGGCGAGATCATGCTTCGCCTGACTCCGCCGGATTATGAAAAAATCAGAACAGCAACATCTTTTGAGGCAAGATATGGGGGAAGTGAGGCCAATGTGGCCCTCTCCCTTGCAAATCTTGGAGTAGCTGCCTCATTCTTTACAGTAGTTCCGGGAAACAGTCTTGGAAAAAGTGCTGTACGTATGCTGCGAAGCAATGACGTAAATTGCGACAGCGTAGTTTATTCAACAGAAGAAGAGACACCGACACATCGGCTTGGAACCTATTATCTGGAGACGGGTTACGGAATCCGCCCAAGTAAAGTGGTGTATGACAGAAAGCACAGTGCCTTTTCAGAATATGACTTCAGTAAAACAGATGTGAAGAAACTTCTGGAAGGTTACACCTGGCTTCATCTGAGCGGTATCACTCCTGCACTTGGAAAAAGCTGCAGTGAACTGATCCTGACCTGCCTGAAAACAGCAAAAGAGAATGGTATGACAGTCAGCTTTGACGGAAATTTCAGAAGTACATTGTGGAGCTGGGAGGAAGCAAGAGATTTCTGTACCCTCTGTCTTCCATACGTAGATGTTCTTTTTGGAATCGAGCCTTACCACATCTGGAAAAATGAAGAAGATCATACCGCAGGTGATGTAAAGGATGGTGTTCCATTCCAGCCGGACCGTGAACAGCAGGAAAAAGTCTTCAAGGCTTTTGTAGAGAGATATCCGAATATCAAATGCATTGCAAGACATGTGCGTTTTGCACACAGCTGCAGCGAGAACAGCCTTATGGCTTATCTCTGGTTAAACGGAAAAATTTATGAAAGCAAACGGCTTACCTTCCATATTCTTGACCGTGTTGGAGGTGGAGATGCATTCGTAAGCGGTATTATTTATGCCCTGATGAATGAATATACACCGGAGGATATTGTGAACTTTGGTGTTGCAGCCAGTGCAGTGAAGCATACCATTCATGGTGACGGAAATATTACAGATGATGTTTCTCTGATCAGACATGTAATGGAAATGAATTTTGATATAAAAAGATAACGAAAGGAAATTCAAATGATGGATATAGCAGAAAAGTTTCAGAAGCTTGGTGTTGTTCCGGTAGTTGTACTGGAAGATACAAAAGATGCAGTACCCCTTGCCAAGGCACTTGTTGAAGGTGGACTTCCATGTGCAGAGGTAACTTTCCGTACAGAGGCAGCAGAAGAATCAATCCGTCTGATGACAGAACAATTTCCGGAGATGCTTGTAGGAGCAGGAACTGTTCTTACCAGAGAGCAGGTGGATGCAGCTGTAGCAGCTGGTGCGAAGTTTATTGTAAGCCCTGGATTTGATCCGGAGATTGTAGATTACTGTCTGGAAAAAGAAATTCCTGTTTTCCCAGGCTGCATCACACCGTCTGAGGTTGCACAGGCAGTAAAAAGAGGCCTTAAGGTGGTAAAATTCTTCCCGGCAGAACCAGCAGGCGGAGTTTCCATGATCAAGGCTATGGCTGCACCTTATGTGGGAATTAAGTTTATGCCCACTGGCGGTATCAATGCAAAAAATCTGGAAGACTATCTTTCCTTTGACAAAATTATATGCTGCGGCGGAAGCTGGATGGTAAAAGGAGAGCTTGTAAATAACGGAGAATTTGACAAGATCAGAGAACTGACAGCAGAAGCACGAAAACTGGTTGATTCCATCCGAAAATAATCGGAGGTATTACACATATTCATATTCACAAAAAACAGGATCCTGCATGAAAACAGGGTCCTGTTTTTTACACACATACCCTTCATACAATAAAAAAACCCCTATAAACCCAAACTCTCCCCCTCTATCCCAACCCCATCGTATGAGTTAAGATAATATCAACAAAGGAAAACAAAAACAAATAAATAAGGAGGGAATGGAATGAATGAGGTCATTGTCTCCATGAACAATATCAGCAAAAGTTTCCCGGGTGTTAAGGCTCTGGATCATGTAAAATTTGAGCTGCGTTCTGGAGAAGTCATGGCGCTGCTGGGAGAAAATGGAGCCGGAAAATCGACCCTGATGAAAATCCTCAGCGGTGTATATACCAGAGACGAAGGAACGATGGAAATCTTCGGAAAATCCTATGACGACCTAACACCAAAGCAGGCCCAGGAAGCAGGAGTAGCCATTATCCATCAGGAATTGAACATGTGCAGGCACTTAACAGTAACGGAGAACATGTTCCTTGGAAGAGAAGTAAAAGGTGGTTTATCCTTAAATAATGCGAAGATGCGGAAAGAAGCCAAGAGGGTTCTGGACGATCTTCGAATCGACATCAGTCCGGATCAGATCGTAGGAGATCTGCCAGTATCCAAACAGCAGATGGTTGAAATTGCAAAAGCACTTTCCATCGATGCAAGGATCCTGATCATGGACGAGCCTACATCCTCTCTGACAGCAAAAGAAATTGATGATCTTTTCCGTATCATCCGAAAGCTGAGGGACGAAGGAAGAGGAATCGTATACATTTCACACAGACTGGAAGAACTGTCCCATATCGTGGACAGAGTTACCATCATGCGAGATGGACAATACATAACAGACGGTAATTTCAAAGACATGGACATGGACTACATTATCAAAAATATGGTAGGCCGTGAAATCAAAGAAAAATTCCCGAGAGTGGAATGCAGGAAAGGCAAGAAGATTTTTGAAGTGAAAAATCTCAATGCCGGAAAAATGGTCCGAGATATCAACTTCTCTTTATATGAAGGCGAGATCGTAGGATTTGCGGGACTGATGGGAGCCGGAAGAACGGAGACTACAAGAGCCATCTTCGGTGTTGATCCGAAAGACAGCGGAGAGTTTTATGTGGATGGTAAAAAAATCGAAGTCAACTGTCCAATGGATGCCATTCGAAACGGTGTTGTGCTTGCTCCTGAGGATCGTAAAAAAGACGGTCTCTGTACGAAACTGAGCATCCGTCAGAACCTGGCACTGCCAAATCTTGACCTTGTATGCAATAAGATGGGTGTGATAAACTCAGGAAAAGAAGATGCTCTTTGCGAAAAAGCAGTGAAGGATCTCCAGATTAAAACACCGAATGTGGAAATTGATTCCGGCAATCTTTCTGGTGGAAACCAGCAGAAAGTAGTTGTTGGAAAATGGCTCGCAAGAGATTCAAGGGTTGTTATCTTTGATGAGCCCACAAGAGGAATTGATGTTGGCGCAAAGGTAGAAATTTACAATCTGATGAATGAGCTGAAAAAACAGGGAATTGCAGTTATGTTTGTATCCTCTGAAATGCCGGAGGTCATGGGAATTGCAGACCGTATCATCGTAATGTGTGACGGACGTATCACCGGTGAGGTTTCAGCAAGGGAAGCCACCCAGGACGAGATCCTTACAATGGCAACATCCTTTGAAAACAAGAGTATTAAGGAAACTGAGGGAGGAAGTAAAAATGAATAGTAAACAGCAACGCCCTTTAAAGAAATTATTGGGAATCAGGGGAATGGGGGCAGCACTTACCGCATTCGTGGGGCTGATCATTATTTATATCGCATTTGGTATCATTAACCCGGCGGTTTTTTCAGGACAGAATATGTTGAACCTGCTGCGTTCCATGTCCAAGTACCTGTTGATCGGTATTGCACAAAGTTACGTACTGATCACTGGAAACATTGACCTGTCAATCGGATCCATGGTCGGAATGAGCGCCATGATCGCAGCTACCTTAATGACAACAGGAATGGTACCATTCCTTGCAATTGTGATCGCACTTATTGCCTGTCTGGTAGTTGGTGTGGTAAATGGATATCTGGTTGGAAAATTTAAACTCCCTCCATTTATTGCAACTCTGGGAACCATGTTCGTAGCACGAGGAATTGCCTACATGGTAAACGGAAACAGAAATACAGATGCCATTGCAACAGGTGTTGGAAAAGAAACGGCTGATGCATTCCAAAATTGTTTTTATTACGGTAAAACGCTTGGCATTTATAACACATTCTGGATCGCACTTGTTATTTTTGTTATATTTTTCTTTATCTTATCCAAGACACGTACAGGCCGTCATATTTACGCAATCGGTTCTAACGTGGACGCGGCAAAGCTTTCTGGTGTAAACGTAGTTTCCACCACAGTAAAGACTTATCTGGTAAGCTCCGTATGCTCCTGTGTAGTTGGTCTTATCCTTTGCGCACAGGCTGGTATGGGAAATATGGAAGCTGGAAACATGTACGAGATGTATGGCGTAGCAGCCGGCGTAATCGGTGGCGTTTCCCCACTTGGAGGAACTGGAATCCTTCTTGGAACCTTCGCAGGTGCAGCTGTCTGGCAGACTCTGGAAAATGGTCTGAACATGATCGGTGCACAAGTTGGTATCCAGCGAGTTGTAATCGGCGTGATCGTAGTTGCAGCCGTATTGCTGGATGTAGTTGTAAGAAACGGACAGTTTGGCAAACACAGAAAAAAATAACCGCAAGAAAACAGTATTTTTCACAGGAAAATGAAATCGACAACTGAATATGGGAGATGTAAAATAATTTCATGAAACTAAACCGCAAATGGAGAAGGCGGGTAGTTATAAAAAATAATTTTTAGGAGGATTTTTACAATGAAAAGAAAACTTTTAGCTATGGTATGTGCAGTATCTATGATCGCTTCCCTTGGAGCAGCTACTGTTTATGCATCAGATGATGTTAAGGCTACAGGCGATGAGAAAATTGCGCTGATCACAATGGACTCTATCGACCAGCACTGGATCACCCTGAACGAAGGCGCTCAGGAAGAAGCAAAAGAGCTTGGTGTAACAGTTGACTTCATGTCCCCGAATACAAAAGATGACGCTCAGCAGATCGAGTGTGTAAACAATGCAGTAGCAGGCGGTTATGATGCAATCATGGTTGCTGCAAACGGACCAGACGCTATTTCTTCCGCACTTCAGGAAGCAAAAGATCAGGGAATTAAGATCGTATATGTTGATTCCCCTGCAAATGTAGAGGCAGAAGCTACTTTCTCCACAGACAATGAGGCAGCTGGAACAACAGCAGGAGAAGAGATGAAGAAGGCGCTTGAGGATGCTGGTATTACATCTGGTAAAATCGGTATCATTAATGTAAACGCAGCTACTGATTCCTGCGTAAACCGTGAGGAAGGCTTCCGCGCAGCATTTGACGGCACAGACTTCGAGATCATGGAAACCCAGTACGGCGAAGGTGATGCTGCAAAATCCCAGAGTATCGCAGAGAACTACATTACACAGGGTGTTGTTGGTATCTTCGGATGTAATGAAGGCTCCACAACTGGTGCCGGAAATGCCATCAAAGCAGCTGGAAACGCTGACATCATCGGTGTTGGTTTTGATAAATCTGACGCGATTCTGAACCTGATCGACGACGGATATCTTCTTTGCACAATGGCTCAGAACCCAGATGTTATGGGATCTGAAGGCGTAAAAGCAGCTGTAAAAGCAATCAACGGCGAGGAACTCGGCGGAGAAGTTACAGATACAGGTGTATCTGTGATCACAAAGGATTCTGATAAATAATCTGAAATAAAAGGAATATTGTTCATGGAACGTCATGGATATGATGACGGCTGGGGCAGTAATTATAAGGAGCAAGAAACCGTCGGTTTTTCCGGCGGTTTTCTTGCTTAAAATGCTGAAATGGATTATTATTAGAAGTAAGAAAAAGTGGAGAGAGTTTCTAAAAAAATGGGGAAATTTCTTCACAGTAATCATGTAATGGGGACGGAGAACATGGAGATTTTAAAGGTAGTAATTGCAGATGATGAGGTGCGGATCTGCCAGCTGATCCAGGCACTGATCGACTGGGATTCTATGGGAATGAAGGTGGTGGGAATCGCCCACAACGGAGAGGAAGCCTGCGAAATGGTACGGCAGACACAGCCGGATATTCTGATCACAGATATCCGCATGCCAGGCTGCAGTGGCCTGGAGCTGGTAAAAAGGGTGAAGGAGCTGGATTCCGCTCTGGAAGTAATCATAATCAGCGGTTACGCCCATTTCGAGTATGCACAGCAGGCTATCAGTTACGGTGTGGGACATTATCTTCTGAAGCCGGTAAACAAGGGGGAACTGACTGCTACCCTGCAGAAATTGCAGAAAAAGATCGGGGAGCGCAAGGAGTCGGAACTGAATCATCAGGAGCTTGTAAATAAGGCGAAAAGGGATGATGACCATTTACGGGCAAATCTGATCGACCGGCTGCTGGATCAGCCGGATATGCCGGTTTCACAGGACACATTGACGAGCATTTATCATCTGAAAGCAAGACAGGGAGTGTACCAGGCGTTTTGTGTAAAAGTGGATTATGGAAGAAAGATCATTTCTGGCGGCAGAATGGATGGAACAACAGGTCTGGCTGGCGCACGAGAGATCAGCTCCACTTCCAGTGAAATCCTTATGGAAAAAGTACGTGAGGTCCTGGAACGAAATCTGAAAAAAGACAGCCGCGAATTAGTTCTTCTGATTCGTGATGACTATTGCTACGGTATTCTTAACTATCCGGAAAGTGAGAAGGAATCCATCCGCCGGAGCATGAAGAGCAGCCTTACCCAGATGGAAATCCAGAAAAATATGTTTCAGCATGTAAGCTTTTCCATGGCAGTTGGAGCTGCATACAAAGAGGCAGAGCATTTGGCTGACTCTATGCAGGAAGCCCGAAAACTGATCCAGGAAAGGCTGGTAAAAGGGGACGGACGGGTTCTTGACTGTCTGGGAAAAGCTTCAGAAATCCAGGAGAGCGAGTTGCTGAAAAAGTATCTTCGTGAGATTACTCATGCCGTAGAAATTTCCAGCATTCAGAATGCAGCAGAAGCAGTAGAGGATTTGCAGGATACGGTAAATAAGGCGAAAGAAATTCGTGGCAGCGAGATTTTTGAACTGGTGTATGCAGCAGCTGATATTTTTGCGGCAAGTATTCGGATTCCAGAGCGTACTGCTACTGTGGAGGAATTCCGTAAACAGTGTGATAAATGTGGAAAAATAGAGGAAATTTTTTCCTGTCTTGGGGATTTCCAGAAAAAATATATCCAGGAGCAGGCTGAACGCTATGAAACTGATACTATCCGCCCGGTTCGCAAGGCAAAGGAATATATCCAGAACCATTTCAGTGATCCGCTGACTTTAGAGGAAGTCAGCGAGATAGTGGGACTTAGCACTGCTTATTTCAGTGCCTTATTCAAGAAGACAGAAGGAGAAGGTTTTGCAAAATATCTGATCAACGTGAGAATGGAACAGGCCAAGCTACTCCTTCGGGAATCCAATCTTCCAGTAACAGAAATCTGCAGGAGGGTAGGATATAACGATCCGAAACATTTCACACATACCTTTGAGAAAGCGGCAGGGGTGAAACCCTCTACATATAGAAAATTGTATGGATAAATCAAAAATGAAATTTAAAGAAAAACTGAAATACATATCCAACCGGGCTCTTGTCCTGGGAACGGTAGTCTTCGGGAGTTTTATTATTCTGGCGGTAATTCAGCTGTTATTGGCATATAAAGGCGAAACACCCTGGTGGATGGCCATAATTATAACAATATTTGCAATTTTGTTTCCGATTGTATTCTGGCTGTGGATTCACCGCCCTTACATGCGCTGTGAAAAAATGACGGATCGTTTTCTGGATGGTTATATTTTTTCCGAAAAAGAAGATATGGAACTCTTGAACCTGACTCCAAGCATCCAGAAGCAGATGAAAATGGTAGACCGCATTGTGCGTTCTCCCCAGTATATGGATCTGAACAAAAGACAGGCTCAGTACCTGGCTTTGCAGAATCAGATCAATCCCCACTTTCTTTACAATACACTGGAAAGCATCCGTGGAGAAGCTATTATTGCAGGTCTGGACAGCGTTGCAGATATGACAGAAGCCCTGGCAAGATTTTTCCGTTACACCATTACCAAGGTGGAGAATCTGGTTTCTGTGGAGGAAGAACTGGATAACTGTGAGACTTATTTTGGAATTCAGAAATATCGTTTCGGGGACCGGCTGCAGCTTCATATTGATTATGATATTGCAGAGTATGAAAAGATCATGAACTGCAGAATCCCCAAACTGACGTTGCAGCCGATTCTGGAAAACAGCATTATCCATGGCGTGGAGCTGAAGGTTGGCGGTGGAAATCTTTATATCCGTTTTCAGTGTACAAAGGATCGCCTGCTCATCCGTATTTCAGACGATGGGGTGGGAATGGACGAGATGACTTTAGCAAAGCTGAACCAGAAGCTGGGCAAGTCAACCAAGGCCATTCACGACAATGAAGAAAAACAGGGCGGAATTGCTCTGGTGAATGTGAATAACAGAATCCATTTGATCTTTGGGGATGAATATGGCATGCATGTTTATTCTGTACCAGGAGAAGGAACAGATGTGGAGATCACCATCCCTATACTTACTGACGACAGACAGGTGAAAAACAGGAGCGTGTTGGTATGAGAAACGAAGTTCTCAGAATGGAGCGTGTGACGTATAAAGAGGATGAGGTTGTGAAGCTGGAGGACTTCAATCTTCAGATTTTTCAGGGAGAGATTATGGGATTTATGCCTGTTAACAGTCATGGAAAAACAGCTCTTCTGAAGCTTCTGGAACGGAATCTTCCCCTCTATGACGGTTATATTTATTATGGAGGGGAAAAGGTAAACACCTGGAAAGAGAATTACAAGGCAGCAAACAGGATCAGCATTATCCAGGAGAAAAGTTCTCTGGCAGGAAATCTGAACATTGCAGATAATATTTTTGTCCTGCGTCCGGGCTTTCGCCAGTGGGTGATCCGCACAAAGATCCTGAACCGGCAGATGGAACCTTTTTTAGAAGATATCGGAATGGACATTCCCCTTAATAAAGATGTGGAGAAGCTTTCTACTTTTGAACGGATCATTGTAGAATTGCTCCGGGCTGTGATTATGGGATATCATCTGATCGTGCTGGACGAAGTTGGAGCCCTTGTCAGTGATGATGAGTTGAAAAAGCTCCATGGAATTATCCGTCGTTATGTGAAAAAAGGGTTTTCTTTTCTTTATATCTGTTCTCATCTGGAAGAGATTTCCAGTATCTGTGACAGATGTGCGCTGTTTACCAATGGAAGAATCCAGAAGATTCTGGAAAGAGAGGAGCTGTTCAATGATCCGCCCGTAACTTACATGACGGAATATAACGACATGGTCCGTTATCATACGGAAAAAAGGGAAGGGCAGCAGGCTGCACCGGTTGTTTTTCAATGGAAGGGCTACGGAGAGGATGCAGCCTGCAATTTTTCCTTTGATGTGCATAAAGGAGAATGCCTGGCCGTACAGATTATGGATGCCAGGGGAATGGAGGAGCTACGGAAGATTCTGACCGGAGATATTTTACCGGAAAGTGGAGAAATCCTGTTGAATGGGAAGCAGACAGAGATTCCGGGAAATGGCAGGATTGCAGTAATCCAGGAACGTACTACAAAAACCATGATTTTTCCGAAACTGGATTATATGAATAATCTCTGTATTTGTCTGGCAGAAAAAGTTCCTTCAATCTGGCACAACAAACGTCTTCAGAAAAGTATTCGGAATGAATACAGTCCCATATTAGGGACAGATGTTTTTGAAATGCCGGTGGAGGAACTGAGTGAAAAGCAGAAGTATCAGCTGGTGTATACAAGAGTATTTTTGCAGAAACCGGAGATTCTGTTTTGTATTCAGCCTTTCTGCGGCGCTGATCTTGCTCACAGGATGTTTATCTGGAGTATGTTGGAAAAGTTCCTGGATAAGGGGATTTCGGTGGTGATCTTATCTTTGAATTTATCGGATTCCCTGGCTATGGCAGATCGCCTGTTGATTCTTGGGGAAAATGGGAAAAAGAAGGAAATTGTAAGAGAAAATTTCCATAAGATTACCTCGTCGGTGCCCTGGCTGCATAGGTATCCGTCAGAGAGAAAATAAAATGTATAAAACATAATACTAATAATTCGGATTGTATTTTCAAACACGCTCCAGAGCCTAAATAAGAAGCCCATGGCAACAGAAATAAAATTGCCATGGGTTTCTTTATAACTAAAATTCAATTTCAGTCAATCTTCAGAATCAGTTCCAGCACCCGTCTTGCACAGTGCTCTAATTCCGGGCGGCCAAGCTGTCCCATTTCCATGGCCTTTTTCACACGTTCTGGGAAACCAGTTCCCATTTTTACGTCATTTCCGGCCTTGATTTCTTTGTAATGCTCTGCTCTTGTCCACCAGTCAGTGGTGACCATTCCCTTGAAGCCCCACTCGCCGCGGAGAACATCTTCCAGAAGCTCACGGTTCTCAGAAGCGCGGTGACCATTGATTGCATTGTAGGAGGACATGATCGTCCATGGCTGTGCTTCTTTTACAATGATCTCGAAACCTTTCAGATAGATCTCGCGAAGTGCACGCTCGGAAACACGGGAATCGCTGTGCTTTCTGTTGGTCTCTTTGTTATTTGCTGCGAAATGCTTTACAGAAGCTGCAATGTGCTGGGACTGGATACCTTTTACCATAGCTGCGCCCATTTTTCCGGCAATCAGCGGATCCTCGGAATAGTACTCGAAGTTTCTTCCACAAAGCGGATTTCTGTGGATATTTACTGCAGGGGTAAGCCATACAGCAAGATTGTTCTCCTTCACTTCTTCGGCGCCAGCCTGTCCAACCTGCTGAACAAGAGCCGGATTCCAGGTGCAGGCAAGAAGGGTTGCACAAGGCCATGCTGTTGTGTTCATGCTGCATTCCCCGCTGATACGAAGACCGGCAGGACCGTCTGCTGTCATAATGGATGGAACACCATAATCCGGAAGATTTCCAAAGCCGAAGGTATTGGAAACACCTACGTTTGGCTGTCCTCCAAGAAGATGAATCAGATCGTCATCGCTTAACTGTTCCATAAAATCATCCAGGGAAAGCCTGCCTTCTGCTACATCAATAAACTGTTTTCTGCCAAAGTTGTCGAAAAGTGTGCCACGTGTACAGCAGCGGACTGCAGGGGTAATACCTTCCTCAGTGCCCGGCTCCATTTTCTCAAATACGCATTCGTTCATGTCATTGCATGCAGACTGTGGAAGCTCCTCAAAACTGCCGTCAGAGAGCATACGCTCTTTCAGGCTGGTTGGAACAAGATGAGCTGTCAGCTGCTTTGTGATCATATTTTCATACAGTTCCATTGTCAGGAGGCTCTCCTTAGTGTCGCGCACAGAAGTTCCAATATAGAACTTATAAGTACCTTTTTCCAGAATATATGCGGATTTCTTGATTTTTCCAAGGTCATCGTAGGAAGCCATGTCAGCCTTTGCAAAGGAAAGGCGGATCTGCTGTGTCTCACCTGGCTGAAGAAGACGGGTTTTTGCAAAAGCAGCAAGCTGGCGGGCTGGTTTCTTCAGAAGTCCCTGTGGAGCTTCGAAATAAATCTGGACAACTTCTTTTCCAGCCAGGTTACCGGTGTTGGTCACCTGAACTTCAGCGAAAATCTGATCCTCTGTTTCCCACATAGCGGTGGTGTTCAGGCAAAAGGTGGTGTAGGAAAGTCCGTATCCAAATGGATAGATTACTTTTTCCTGTGCTCCTGGAAGGGTTTCAAAATAACGGTAGCCTACATAAATATCTTCTGTATAGTTTACATAATCAAAAGACTCATGGAAGTTAGCAGTGGATGGATAATCATTTACGTCTGCAGCAAAAGTGTCAGCCAGCTTACCGGATGGATTCCCTTTGCCGGTGAGAAGCTCCGCCATGGCAAGCCCGCCTTCCATGCCACCCTGCCATCCAAGAAGAGCGGAGGAAATCCGGTCATCATTTTTTACCCAGGAAAGGTCCATGATTCCGCCGATATTGAGAACGACTACGATATCATCAAAGCGCTCTTTTACCATGGAAAGCATTGCTTTCTCCCTGGTAGTGAGATAGAAGTCGCCATCTGGGAAAACTTCGCCGGAAATTTTCGGCATGGTGGTTTCTGTATCCCATGGATTAAATTCGTTGTTGCATTCAATGCTGGAACGGTCCCAGCCCTCGCCGGAGAAACGGCTGATCACAACAACTGCAACGTCAGCAAATGCTTTTGCGCCGTCAGCAAGCTCCTGGGAAAGCTCTGGCTCTACCGTCATTCCTGGTGCGGCACCTTTTTCATACTGATGTCGGATATCGGTGCGGTAAAAATCGGATAACGGTTCGTAGATCTGAACGGCGTTTTCCTGCATTTTCAGCCCATCGTAAAGGTTGTGTACATAAGAAACCATAACATCACCGCTTCCGCCGCCGCCTTTTACATAGTCGAAGCTGCCCTTGCCAAAAAGGGCGATGCGTGTGCCCTCAGTAAGAGGAAGCAGGTTTTTCTCATTTTTTAGAAGAACCATACCTTCTTTGGCGGCTTCTTTGGAAAGAAGGATATGTTCTTTGCTTGCGGTAACACGGCCGCTTTCCCTAAGGGGAAGGTTTGGCTGGAATTTAACTCTGGTCCATTTGTTCATTGTGGGATGTCCTCCTGTAGATAAATTTATAATTAGAAATTTTTTTCGTGTAGTTGTCTTGATGTTGCTATTGTACTGGAAAAAGCGGTGGTGTACTAGATGGTTTATTGCTTCTTTTATAGGTCTTTCTTGATATTACAGATGAAATATTATATATTATCATAAAGAATAGATGGTGTATTTTGATTTTAAACCTGTGATATAAGTGTTGTGTATTTTGGATGAGGATGGAAGTCGGGAAATTTGAGTGAAAAAAGAAGGTGAGGCATACTATGAGAGCGGAATATGAAAACGTGCTGGATGATCATTTGGGACAAATTCATTTTACATATGTAAATACCTGGGATGAACTGTTACCAGCACACTGGCATGAGCATTTGGAAATTATTTATGTGCTTGGCGGCGAGATTACAGCATCTATTAATGATGTGAGTTATGAGTTGAAAAAAGGGGATATTTTTCTGGTAAATTCCAATGATATCCATTATACCCATACGCATGAGGATGCCAGGTATTATCTTTTACAGATCCCGCCGGTTCATCTGGAAAGAATTTCTGCAAAGTGGGAGGGACTGAAATTTCAGGAGTTTATAAGGTCGAAATCAGCTGACGCATGTGTTCAGGGAGAACAACTGGAGAATGTGCAGGGAAAGGGACTTGTGGAGATGAGGGAGAATCGAAAGTCTACAAATCGGGCTGATGATCTGTATGATCAGTTGAGAGACGTATTTCGGAAAATTGCAGGCTTTTATGAAGAAAAAAAAGAAGGCTATCATCTTCTGGTGCTTTCTGCTGTTTACCGTTTACTTTATTTTCTTTATACAGAAGGAATCAGGAGTGAGGAAGATACAGAAACCGCTCACGGCACTCTGCGAGACTTGGAGCGGATGAAGTTATGCATGGAATTTGTCCGGGAACATTATGGGGAAAGAATTTCCCTTGCCGATGCTGCAGGGCTTTTGGCCATTACACCAGAGCATTTCTGTCGCCTTTTTCGCAAATATACAGGACAGACCTTCCTGGCTTATGTAAATCAGATCCGCATGGAGCATTTCCACACAGATCTTCTGGAGACAGATAAAAATATAACATTTCTTCTGGATAAAAACGGGATTACCAATTACAAAGGTTTTTTGCGAAAATTTAAGGAAGCTTATGGGGAATCGCCGAAGGAAGTAAGGAGAAGAAAAAACTGAAATATTAGAAATTCATGCTTTTAAACCCGTTGAAAATGAAAAAAGCAGGACAGCCTTAAATTCTTTATGTAAAGGTCTGTCCTGCCAGTTGGAAGCTGACGCATTATAACTGCGCTTTATTTTTTACCAGCATTTCATGAATGATATTCTGTGTATAAGCACCCAGATGTTTTTTGTCCTCTTTTTCCAGCTGGTCTATGTAGATTGGTTTGCCATATTCCAGGATAACGTGGGTTTTCTTAACTCTTGGAAAATGGTTTTCCCAGATATCAGCGGAGCCGCTGATCGCCATCGGGATGATCGGACAGTTTGTCTTTGCGGCAATTTTGAAGCTGCCCTCATGGAATGGAAGCATGTCCAGTTCATCTTCATTTTTGTTTCGTGTACCCTCTGGAAAAATGCAGATGGAAATGCCGGATTTCACTTTCTCAATAGCAGTGAGAATGGTTTTCAGTCCCTGCTTAAGGTCATTACGGTCAAGAAACAGGCAGTGAAGACGTTTCATCCAGGTAGAAAGCAGAGGAACCTTTTCCATCTCTTTTTTTGCGATATAGCCGGTACGGATGGGGCAGCGTGGATAAGTGATCGGTACATCAAAAAAGCTTCTGTGATTTCCGATATAAAGAACCGGCACATCAGTTGGTACATTTTCCTCTCCGATAACAGTCAGCTTCACACCGGATATCCACAGGATAAAACGAAATACTGCCTGAACGATCCGAAGAGAGCTGATTTCCTTTGCCATAGGATTGAATTTGCCGATGATCCATTCTACAAAGAGAATGGGAATGGATAAAATCAGGAATCCAACCACTACGATCACGCATAAAATAAAACGAATCATATGATTTTCCTTTCTTTGATCTGTGCCTCATGCGTAGGAAGCATGTTTTGGCATATTGTTTATGTCTATTATATGTAATTTGAAAAATTCTTGCAATAAATCTTTTTTATTCCTCATACAATAAAATAAATGGAGATTGCTGTTTGCTGTGTTTAAAGGCTGAGCATCAGATGAACAGCAACGAGACATCTGAGGTGGCAGAATGAAAAAAACAAAAGCAGTTCTTCTGGGAGTAATTTTGTGGTCACTGCTTTTGATCAGTGGATGCAATTTTATCCGCATTGAGGAAGAGCCGCGGAAGCCTCTGGAGTATTCCATTGTAAAAAATGAAGAGATACCGGCAGAACTGGCTGCCCTGATACAGGAGAAAAAGAAGAATGAATTTCAGCTGACCTATCAATGTGAAAAAGACCTGTTTCTTGTAAAAGGATACGGGGAGCAAATGAGCGGAGGTTACAGTATTTCCGTGGAAGAACTGGGGTGGACTTCCCAGGCTGTTTTTTTCCGGACAATGCTGCTGGGGCCATCAGACGAGAAAATAACGATCAGTCCGCCTTCCTATCCGTACATCGTGGTGAAGACGGAATACCGAAAAGAACCTGTGATTTTTGAACGCTTTACTGAAAAAAGCGAAAATGATGCAATATAGCAGTCTGGTGAAAAAAGGAGTGGAAAATCGTGGAATTAAGAAAAGAAAGTGTGCAGATGCTTCAGATAAAAAGCCGTGCAGCCAGCCAGGTAACGTTTGATACAGATTATAATGTACCAGATGCAAAGCCGGATGTGGGCCGACTGATCCAGAACAAGGGTGACGTTTCCATGGATGAAGTGCGTCTTAGCGAAGGAAAGGCATTTATCAGCGGAAACCTGAACGTGGATATTCTCTATGTGGGGGAAGAAAACCAGAAGGTGAGCAGTCTGGGGGCAAAACTGCCTTTTGATGAGACTTTGAACCTGGAAGGGATTGCAAGTGGGGATAAAATGTGCCTGAAGTGGGAGATTGAGGATCTCAGCGTGCACATGATTCATTCCCGAAAACTAAACATAAAAGCAATTGTCACCTTTTATGCAGTGGTAGATGAAATGGCAGGGATTCAGCTTCCGGTGGAAATCAGTGAGGAGGGAATTTCAGTAAAAAGGAAGAAAGTCCGTTTAATGAGTCTTATGGTACATAAAAAGGACACTATGCGGATTAAGGATGAAGTGACTTTAGTGTCCAATAAACCGAACATTGAACAGCTTTTGTGGTATACCATCGATGTCCGTGGAATGGATCTGCGTCCAGAGGATAATGTGGTGAAGGCAAGAGGGGAGCTGTCAGTTTTTGTCCTGTATTCGGGAGAAGATGAGGAAAATCCGCTTCAGTGGGCAGAGTATGTGCTTCCGTTTAATACGGAAGTGGAGTGTACTGGTTGTATGGGAGAGATGATTCCAAATATTGGCTTTTCCGTTATGCATCAGAGCATTGAAGTAAAACCGGATTCCGATGGGGAAGAACGGGTAATGAGTGTAGACACGGTGCTGGAACTGGACATGAAGCTTTACCGCGAAGAAGAGCATGACCTGATTCTGGATGTGTACTCGCCTTTGAAAGAATGCATTCCTCAGGGAAAAGAGATGTGTCTGGAAAGCCTCCTGGTACGGAATGACTCCAAATGCCGCGTATCTGACCGTATTGAACTGAAGGAAAGCCAGGGGAAAATCCTGCAGATCTGTCACAGCCAGGGACGTGTAAAGGTTGAGAAAACGAAAATTGTAGAAAATGGAATCCAGGCCGATGGAATTGTATTTATGAAAATCCTGTATATTACAGGAAATGATGAAATGCCATTCTATTCCGTTGATGGGATGATCCCTTTTTCCCATATAATTGAGGCAAACGGGATCAATGAGGACAGTATCTTTTTTCTACAGGCAGATCTGGAACAGCTGTCAACGTCTATGATCGACAGCAATGAGATTGAGGTGAAGGCTGTGATCAGTCTCAATGTGCTGGTGCTTCAGTGTGAAAACCGGATGATCATAAGCAAAGTGGAGGAGCGTCCCCTTGATATGGAGAAAATCCAGGCAATGCCGGGAATCACGGTGTATGTGGTGAAAAATGGGGATTCTATGTGGGATATTGCGAAAAGATTTTATACTACAGTGGAGGAAATCTGTGAGCTGAATGAACTGGAAGAGGACAGAGTTGTGCCTGGAATGCCGCTGCTGTTGGTGAAGAAGGTGGAAGGGTAAGGCGGCTTTCTGTTTACTGCATATATTTGGAGAAAACCTTTTCAAACATGCTCTGGTCACGTTGTGGACAGTAACGATATATATAGAATGAGAAATTTCCTCGCATAAATGTATTGAAAAAAATACAAAAATATTTTACAATAAAAGCATTGATAAAATTGTATACAAAGTACAAAGAAACTGCTGCCCTTAGAGCCTGCCAGAGGTTTTATGTGAGCGGCAGCTACAAGCGGAGGAAATTATGCGTTTACGTGCACTTGCAAAGATAAATCTGGGACTTGACGTGGTTGGAAAACGTGATGACGGATATCACGAAGTCCGTATGATCATGCAGACCATACAGATGTATGACGTGCTTGAAATTGAGAAAAAAAAGGAGCCGGGAATTGTCCTTACCACGAACATTCCTTACGTTCCTACTGACGAGCGGAATCTTGTATATAAAGCGGCGAAAATGTTAATGGATGAGTTTGATATAAAAGAGGGGCTTACCATGAATCTGGAGAAGTTTATCCCGGTAGCAGCCGGCATGGCTGGTGGAAGCTCTGATGCGGCAGCTGCTTTTGTTGGAGTGAACCGCCTGTTTGGACTGGGACTTTCTGAGGAAGAGCTGATGAAGCGTGCTGTGAAGGTTGGAGCTGATGTTCCTTATTGTGTGATGCGCGGAACTGCTCTTGCAGAGGGAATCGGGGAGAAGCTGACCAGACTTCCCAGAGTACCTTACTGCTATGTTCTGGTGGGAAAACCAGGAGTAAATGTTTCAACCAAGACTGCTTATGAGAACCTGAAACTGGACGATCCTGCTGTGGTTCATCCGGATATCGATGGTATGGTGACAGCTGTCAGAAATGGTGATCTTGATGGAATGATTTCCAGAATGGGAAATGTATTTGAACCGGGAATTATCAGCAAATATCCTGTGATCCAGGAAATCAAAGATTTGATGGAGAGCAACGGAGCACGTAAGGCCATGATGAGCGGAAGTGGTCCTACTGTATTTGGCATTTTTGATGATAAGGAGAAAATGGATCGGGCAGCAGCTGTTCTCAGGGAGAGCAGACTTGCGAAGACTGTTTTTGCCACAGATGTTTTTTAGCGGAGGAAAATACAAATGACAAGTGATTTTACAGTGCATATGGATGAGTATCTTCCACTTAGGGAGGTCGTTTTTAACACATTGCGTCAGGCAATCCTGAAGGGAGAACTGAAGCCGGGCGAAAGACTTATGGAGATTGCCCTTGCGGAGAAGCTTGGGGTGAGCAGAACTCCTATCCGGGAGGCCATGCGTAAGCTGGAACTGGAAGGGCTGGTTGTGATGATCCCGAGACGTGGAGCCCAGGTTGCCAATATTACAGAGAAGGATCTGAATGACGTTCTGGAGGTCAGGATCACTCTGGAAAATATGGCTATTGAGAAGGCCTGTGCCAATATGACAGATGCGGATATCCGGAAACTGGAGCAGGCGGCTGAGGTTTTCCAGACCAGTACGGCGGAAGGAGACCTGGTAAAGATGGCTGAGGCGGATGTGAATTTCCATGAGGTAATTTATGAAGCTGCTGATAATAAAAGACTGATGCAGGTTCTGAATAATCTTCGCGAGCAGATCTACAGATATCGTGTAGAATATTTGAAAGAGGATGAGTCCAGAAACCGTCTGGTGAAAGAGCATGAGAAAATTACCAGGGCGATTAAGGAACGGGACGTGAAAGCGGCACAGGAGCTGTCTTTTGAACATCTGGAAAATCAGCGGATGGGAATTATTCAGGCGATTCGGGCAGAAGAGTAAACTGAGTGGTTTTCTGGGAGCGGAGCGGGCACATCCTGCCCGCGTTCCTCTTTTGGGGAAGTTGAGAGAAAATGAATATAATTGTTTTTATGGGAGATACTGGGAGAGATAACCAGTGTCTTTTTTTTGTTGCCTGAAAATGGAAAAGAGGAGCAGCGTTGGATAAAAATGATAATATTGTTATGATTTCAAAGGATATTCGAGCAAATGAACGGTATATAAGAGAACGTCTGGCAGATTGTGGAGATATTCAGATCCGGAAGATGCGGCTGGGGGATGAGCGGAAGGTTGACTGTCTGATGGTCTATATTGAGGTAGCGACTTCCAATATGATGCTGGAGGACTCTGCCATTGGAAAAATGGTTGGGCATTTCTGGGAGATTTCGCCTGGGGAGATGCAGGAATTTGTGGAGTATAACAGTCTGGGAATTGCGGATGTAAAGAAGCTGACTGACATGGAGCAGGTGTTTGCAGGGCTGCTTGCCGGAAACGCGGTTTTCTTTATGGACGGATTTGACCAGGCTATGAAAATTTCCAGTGCCGGTTATCCAAGCATGGGGGTAACAGAAGTGGAGATGGAGAAGGTTCTGCGAGGTTCCAGGGAAGGCTTCTCTGATTCTGTGAAAATAAATTCGGCACTGATCCGGAAGCGGCTACGGGATACCAGATTAAAGGTAGTGGAATTTTATATTGGGGAGAGATCACATACACTGGTACAGATGGTGTACATGAAAGATCTGGTGCAGGAGGAATTTCTGGAGCAGGTGAAAGAGCGGCTTGGAGAGTTTCGAATTGATGGAATTCTGGACAGCGGAATGCTGGAACAGCTGACGGAGGATTCCTGGTTTTCCCCATTTCCACAGTATCAGACTACGGAAAGACCGGATCGGGCGGCGCAGGAAATTTTAAATGGAAAAGCAGTGCTTCTTTGTGATAATTCTCCGTCAGCGCTTATTTTACCAGGTGTTTTTCACAGTTTTATGGAAAGTAGTGAGGACTGGTATAACCGATTTGAAATGGCATCGTTTCTTCGAATACTGCGCTATGTGGCAATGGCAGCAGCTACGTTGCTGCCGGGGCTTTATCTTGCGGTGATCCGGTTTCATACGCAGATTCTTCCCACGAACATGCTTCTGTCCTTTGCCCAGGCAAGAGAAGGTGTACCATTTTCCAGCATTGCGGAGCTTGTTCTGCTGGAATTATCTTTTGAACTGATTCGGGAGGCAGGTGTGCGGATTCCGGGAGCACTGGGGAATGCTATGGGAATTGTGGGAGGACTGATCGTGGGATCCGCTGCTGTGGAAGCGAATCTTGTTAGCCCGATCGTGGTCATGGTTGTGGCAATAACTGCACTTGGTTCTCTGGCAATCCCAAATGAAGAATTTGCCTCAGCATTTCGGATGCTTAAATACTTCTTTTTGTTTTTGGGAGGATATCTGGGGATTTTTGGAATTGTGATCGGAGTATATCTGACAGTATCACATCTGGCAGGACTTCTCAGCTTTGGAGTCCCATATCTGACGCCCTTTGTCAAACAAAGTATGGATAATGGGACTGGAAACAAAATTGTGAGAGTGCCATTTAAAAAGAGATGGAGGCGTCCTTCATATGTCAGACAAAATGAGCGAGTGAGACTGCAAAAAATCCGCAATAAAAACAGGAAGGATAGGTAGCAGGAATAAATGAAATTTGCAGAAAATAATCGAATCTCCCAGCGGCAGCTCTACAGGCAGATCGTGATTGCGTTTATTGCACCATTAATATTGTGCCTTTTCGGAAACAGAAAAACTCTGGGGCTTGGTGGGCTGGCAGGGACTGCAGCAGCCCTTGCAGCTGTGCTGTTTTATGTGATTTTCCTCATCCGTCTTCGTTATGCTTTTGCCAGGCCCTGCAAAACAGCCGGTGTGGTGTGGGGACGGCTGGCAGCGTTGTTTTTTCTAATATACTGTACTCTTGGAGCAGCGTTTCTTTTGAATCTTCTGGGAGAAATTGTTGCAGTTAGTCTGGGAACAGGTATAGGAAAAAAATGGCTATGTCTGATCACATTGCTGGTTTGCAGTCTGGGCACGCAAAAGGGGATTCAGAGACGAGGCAGAATGGGAGAAGTGTCAGGAGGCGTGGTACTTGCAGCGGTTATGCTTATGTTAGTCCTGGCTGTGGGACAGGGAAAATGGGAGTATTTTCAGGAAATGGTATGGAATTCCTCTTTCTCAGGAAGAAAAATTATGGAAAGTGGATATGATGTGATATGTGCATTTTCCGGATTGGGGCTGCTTCCCTTTGCATTGGACAGTGTAGGAAACAGTAAAGATACAGGGAAAACTGTAAGTTTTGCCGTTTTTACCCTGGGAATTTTGCTTATTCTGACGGAATTGCTGCTTCCTTCCGTATTTGGATGGGGGCGCCTGAAATATGAAAGCTGCCCGATTTTGCCGCTTCTGGCAGGTGCGGAGCTTCCAGGGAATGTATTGGCAAGATTTGATGTCCTCTGGATGGGATTTCTTTTATACAGCCTTTTATTTTCTATTGGAAGTTTTCTGCATTATGGTCATTTAATTGTGGAAAAAGCAGATATGGGAACTGGAAAGCTGTGGATATCCACTCTGGTTTTTGCCGTAGCTGTGTGGGATATTGAAAGATGGGGAATCCGGAATAGTTTTCCATTATATTTGAAATATATTTTTGTGCCCGGAATGCTGGTGCTTCAGATTATTTTTTTTATGACAGGCAAAAAGAAGTGGAAAAAAAAGCTTGCCGCAGCGTGTGTCAGTGCATTGTTTCTGTTAGCCGGCTGTGGTGGTGTGGAACCGGAGAAACGCATGTATCCGCTTGCACTTGGAGCCGATATTACAGAGGGGAGATATCAGCTGACTTACGGAATTCCGGATCTTCCAAAATCTACAGGACAGGAAAAAGACGGGGAAGACCAGGGGAATGCTGCTCCGTCGATTCAGGGAGAAACCTTCCGTGAGATTGAAAATATATACAGCCGGACACAGGAAAAATATCTGGATATGGGACATCTGGAAATTCTGGTTTTGGGCGAGAGTCTGTTGGATGGAGGGCGTTGGGAGCAGGTTCTTGAGTATCTGAAGCAGGAGCCGACTATAGGTGAAAATGTTTATGTGTTTCGCTGCGATGCGGCATCTGAAGCAGTAGCCTGGGTAAGTCCTCAGGATATTTCCCTTGGTGAGTATCTTCTTGGGCTTCTGGAAAATAATCCAAATGGAAGCCCGGGACAGGCAGTAACTCTTCGTGAGGTTTATCATGAGTTTTATGAACGTGGTGCTTTGCCTGAATTGCCGAAACTGGAAATTTATGGAAAGGAACTGGAGGTGATTATTCCGGACTGGGACAGGGAATACTTTTGATAGAAAAATATTGGAGGTACTTTTATGTTCTGTTTAAGAAAAAACAAATATCATATAGCGGCAGCACTTCTGACAGCAGTATTACTTTGCCAGGGCAGTGAAAATTTTAATAAAAATTTCAACCTTCTTGCATGGTGGGGAACCATTTATCCCCAGTTCTGTTTTATGGAAGCACCGAGGACAGAGGAAGGCCAGAAGGCAGAGCCAAGATTTCATTTCTGGATTGTGGAGACACTTAACGCTTTGATGTAGTACAAGCACTTGCACCGCTGCTCCTTTGGTGTTAAAATGAAGTACAGATTGCGAATATCGCTTAACTATGAATTTGGAGATAGATGAATGAAAATAGACAGAGATGCGCCTGTTGGTGTGTTCGACTCCGGTATTGGCGGACTTACTGTGGCAAGGGAGATCATGCGGAATCTTCCAGCAGAGAAAATCGTGTATTTCGGTGATACTGCCAGGGTTCCATACGGAAATAAATCCAAGGAAACGATTATAAGATATTCACGTCAGATTATCCGTTTCCTGAAAGAACAGCAGGTAAAGGCAATAGTGGTAGCGTGTAATACAGCCAGTGCATTTGCCCTGGATGCAGTCCGGGAAGAATTTGATATTCCTATTTTAGGGGTGATTGAAGCCGGTGCCAAGGTAGCTGCGCAGGTTACCAGAAATAAACGGGTGGGAATCATCGGTACAGAAGGTACTGTTGGAAGTGGAATCCACGCGGAGGTTCTGAAAAAGATCGATCCGGAGATTACAGTGATCGGAAAGCCATGCCCCTTATTTGTACCGTTGGTAGAGGAAGGCTGGACTCATGATCCGGTAACAGTGGAAGTTGCAAGCAGATATCTGAGGGAACTACAGGAAAAAGATATTGATACACTGATCCTTGGCTGTACCCATTATCCACTGCTCCGTTCTACCATCGGACAGATCATGGGAGAGGGTGTTACTTTGGTGAACCCGGCGTACGAGACGGCACTGGAGCTTGGCAGACTTCTGAAAGAGCAGGATATGCAGAGCACCGGACAGGGACAGTCTGATTTCCCATATCGTTTCTATGTGAGCGATCTGGCAGAGAAATTCAAGGGCTTTGCCAATTCGATTCTGCCATTTGATGTGGAGAAAACGCAGAAGATTGATATTGAGAAATATTGAAAAAGAGAAAGAAATGGAAAAACAATGGAAAAAGAAGTTTTAATTCACGTAAAAGGTTTACATATGATGGACACACCAGAAGGTGATGAGCCAATCGAGATTGTGGTTCCGGGAGAGTATTATTTCCGCAACGGCAGTCATTATCTTCGCTATGAAGAAATGCTGGACGAGCAGGGAGATCCTACTGTAAATTATATCAAGATATCCTCCAGGGGAATGGAAGTCCGAAAAAAAGGACAGGTAAATACACATATGGTTTTCGAGCAGGGAAAGCGTAATATGGCATTTTATACCACCCCATTCGGAACTCTTGAAATGGGAATTTCAGCGACGAATCTGGAATTGGAAGAAAGTGACGGTCAAATTGCCATGAAAGTGAACTATTCTCTGGACTTGAATCAGGAGCATGTGGCAGATTGCTGTCTGGATATTCAGGCGCAGGGGAAGAATACAACGGAATTTGTACTGTAAGAAGCAGCCGGAAATCACGCTTTTGCAAATGTGATTACCGGCTGTTTCTGGTATTATATAGAGAAATTATTATGATTCTCTGTAGAATCATCTGCAGATGTGGTGACAGGACTTGGCATAGGAATCAGAATCTTCAAATGAAACCAATGGTCACTAGCACTGACATCTACTGCACCGCCGTATTTCTGAGCAGTATATTGCACACTCTTTAAGCCATATCCATGAAACTGGGCATCCTTTTTGGTGGTTTCCGGAAGCCCATTGCCAAGCTTCATATCCCCTTCGTAATAATTATCAAACAGAATAATAAGAAAATTTTTTCTGGAATGTGCATTGATATGGATCAGTCTTTTTTCTTTATCCGGAATCTTTAATTCGCACTCTATGGCATTGTCCAGTGCATTACCGAAGATGGAACTGATATCCATGGCATTCATGAAATCAAAAAGAGTACCATCAATCACACTTGTTATAGTAACGCCATGTTTCTGACAATAGAGCATTTTCAGGGTGAGCATTACATCAATCACGCTATTGCCGGTTTTATTCTGAGCCTCATAGCTCTGCAATTCTTCTTCCATCTGATTCAGATAAGCATTTCGTTTATCCATATTTTGTTCGGCACGTAGGGCGATAATGTGATGCTTCAGGTCGTGGTACTTGTAATTGATCAGTTCTACTGCCTCGCGTGCTTGTTTGTACTGTGCATACTGATTATGAAGAAGATTCTGGACGCTTTCCAGCTCATAACGCACGCGAAGATCCATACGCTGTACATGGTAAGCATACATAATGGCAACGCCTCCCAGATCCACCAAGGTTCTTACGTTATAGATCTCATCAGAGTAATTTCTGTAAATCGGAAGGCTTGGTGCTACGAACCCAAGATTGCTCATGAAGAAAACTGCTAATCCGATAATGGCATAGGATGCCAGCTCCCGGCTTGTAATATTAAGGGGCTGTTCCTTTGACTGATAACGGTGATATAAGCGTTCGCATATGGTAAAAAGAATTCCATAGCAGACGATCAGGATCAGTATGCTGATTAATGGTGTAGGGGGTGTTTTGCTGTGTTGAAAAAAAAGGTCGACCTGCCATTCACAGGAGGCTACAAATTCTGCGATTACGAAAGCTCGTATAGTATAATAGGCTGCATCCTTCCAGTTTATATCTGCACACAGATAAATGAATGTATACATCATAAGCCCTGCGGCTGACATGCACAAAATCCAAAGAAAATCATCCAGTCTCGGAGTCAGAGACAGGAAAGTAGACTGCAGAAATAAGGTTCCGGCAGCGATAAGTATGAATTTTCTGGTGCTTACCCGGTGTTTGACTTCCAAAAGGCAGATTACGCAGGAAAGCCATTCTGCAATCGCAGTATAAATTCTTGGTATATTCGGAGATATGGATAATAGTGACATATTAATTTTCTCCCCAATATTTGGTAAGATCCTGGAGAAATGCATTCTGGCGCGGACGGCTTAGCTGTAAGCTTTCGCCTTTTACCATAGCACATTTATCCTGGATTCCATCTACGTGTGCCAGATTAATCAGATAGCTCTTATTTCCACGGGAAAAACCATAGCTGCTAAGTGATTCTTCTGCAGCATTCATGGTGCCGGATGCAGTGTAGACGCCGGTGCAGGTATGGTAGATCAGATTATGCCCCTGACTCTCTATATAGTAGATATCTGATGTATCAAGACGAAGAACCCCACCTTTTACCGGAACAACAACATAATTGCTGCTTCGGTGCTTCAGCCTGGAAATTGCCTGACTAAGCCGTTCCTTGAACGCAAAGTAGGAGATAGGTTTCAGGATATAGTCCATGGCACCTACCTTATACCCTTGTATCGCGTATTGGGTCATATTTGTAATAAAAATGATGACGACACTGGAATCAATACTGCGGATTTCTTCAGCAGCTGTCATACCGTCTACAAACTTCATCTGGATATCCATTAAAATAATGTCATATTGAGATTTATATTTGGAGGTGATTTCGTCACCATCCCGGTATACAGTTACAGCAATTTCTTCATTTGCAGTTTTCTGATATTCGTGAAGATAGCTGATTAACTGCTGTACATACGCTTCTTCATCTTCTACAATTGCAATTCTAATCATATGCTTTTCCTTTTCTGCATCACGTAAATGTTTTCTACTATTATAATATGCTACCAGTGTCAAAAGGTCAAGAAGCTGTTCTGGTTGTATGGAAATTAAGAGTGGTTAATGTTACTGTTCACTGGTAACGTTCTGCGAGGCGTTTTTTGTGAACAAAGTTCACAGAAAACTCGAGAATTAAGTTTGCGTAGCAAACGCTGCTTCTTGTGCTTGTCACAAGAAGGTTCGTCTTTCTGTGCATCGCGAAGCGCGTTACTGTGAACGGAGTGAACAGTAACTGGTTAATTTTACACAACGAAACGAAAAAGTGCACAAAAATAAAAATAATAAATGTGCATAATGCATAAAAGAGGCGAGGAGACACCAGAAGTATTTAACAATTAATGCAAAAAAACAACAATTTATGCAAGTGAAGCAAAGGATGAAATGATTTGTGTTATATTCTTGTTACAGCGAGGAACGAAGTTAAGTTCTTACAAAAAGGAGGACAACAATATGAAACAGAGAACCAGACGTTTGATGGCGTTAATGCTTACCGCAAGTATGGCAGCAAGTGGAGCTGCGGTTCCGGTAGCAGCTGCAGATGATCCATACAAACAGGCAGAGGCAGCTGCAGATGATCCATACAAGCAGGCAGCAGCTGCAGACGATGATCCGTACAAGCAGGCAGCAGCTGCAGACGATGATCCGTACAAGCAGGCAGCAGCCGCAGACGATGATCCATACAAGCAGGCAGCAGCCGCAGACGATGATCCGTACAAGCAGGCAGCAGCCGCAGATGATGATCCGTACAAGCAGGCAGCAGCTGCAGATGATCCGTACAAGCAGGCAGCAGCTACAGATGATCCGTACAAGCAGGCAGCAAATGCAGACGATCCATACAAACAGGCTGAGGAAGCTTCTGATGCAACAGATGCAATTGGTGGAATTGTTCCAAGTGCAGATGCAAAATATACAATCTCCGTTACAGAAGATGGTTGGATTAAGGTTGAGAACGAAGATGGAGATACTCTTGGTCTGGCAGCTGATTCTGCAGTAAAGCTTCTTGAAGCTGATGGCTATGCATTCAAGGATATGAACCAGAATGGTGAGCTTGATAAATATGAGGACTGGAGACTTTCTACAGAAGAGCGTGCAGCTGATCTGGTGAACCAGATGCAGGGCGAGGAAATGGCAGCAGTCCTGACACACGGTGGCTGGGGCGATTTCACAACAGAGCCTCTTGCAGAGGATGATGGCTCTTATACCTACCTGATGCAGGGCGGACGCGGTGGCGTTACCCGTAACATTAAACAGGGCGGAACTGCTCATGCAAAGTGGGCAAACGCAATTCAGGCAGTTGCAGAGCAGAGCTTCTACGGAATTCCGGCTATGATTTCCATTGACCCGGCTAACATTTCCGGTCTTGTTGAGTCTCTTTCCCTGGCATCCACAATGGATACAGAGCTTGCAGCTGAAATTGGCCAGGAGACAGCAAAAGAATATCGTGCAGCTGGTGTGAATGCACTTCTCGGACCGCAGGTTGATATCGCTTCCCCGATCATGTCTCGTGCAGGCGGCGCATACGGTGAGGATCCGCAGCTTACACTTGACATTGCTACAGCATATATCAATGGAATGCAGTCCACATATGATGAGAACGGTGAAGATCTTGGCTGGGGCGATGAGTCCGTATACTGCTTCACAAAGCATTTCTCTGGTGACGGTTCCACAGAAGGCGGACGTGATGACCATGCAAATGGCGGACGTTACGCAGTATTCCCAGGAAACAATCTGGAAGCACACCTGATCACATTCTTTGATGGTGCATTCAACCTTCCTGGAAAAACAGGTACTACAGGTATCATGACACAGTATGGTATTGATGTCGACGCTGACGGAAATCCATACGGCGGTGAGTGGGCTGGTGCTTACAATACATATCTGAATGGCATGCTTGATGAGGCAGGCTTTGAAGGTCTTAAGATCACTGACTGGGGTGTATATCAGTTCGCTGGTGTTTGGGGAGCTGAAGATCTTGAAGAAGCTGACCGTATCGCAACAAGCTGGGAAAATGGCGTAAACCTTCTTGGCGGATACAGCGATGTTGATACAGCAAAAGCAGCTTATGGTGTTCTTGTTGATCGTGACGGTCAGGACAAAGCTGACGAGATTATGCGTGCAGCAACAGAGAAATTCGTTGCTGTAATGATGAATCTTAACACATTCGAGAATCCATATGTAGATACAGCTTATGCTGATACAATTATCACAACAGACGGTTCCAGCGACTTCGCAAAAGAAGGCCAGAGAGAATCCATCGTTATGCTTAAGAACGACGGAACAATCAGTGCTGATGGTGCTGCCTCTGAGAAGCCAACCGTATATGTACCATATGTATACAACACAGGATGGAGCGCAACCTGGATGCGTGGTATTGCTGATGGAACTCCAACATGGACTCCGGGAATGGATATTGACAAGCTTAGCCAGTACTTCAATGTTGTAACTGATACCCTTGGCGATCCTACCGGTGAGGCAGACTCTGAAGGAAATGCAACCTATACAAAAGATGACCTTACACGTGCAACAGCAGACGAGATCGCAGCTTGCGACTATGTACTTGTTGGTATGACAAATGCATATGCACCTTCTTATGAGTCTCATCTGTCAGGCGCATTCGGTGGCGAGCCGGTTGCTGATGATGTTGAAGAGGTTTGGTATCCGGCATCTCTTCAGTATGGCGAGTACACAGCTGATACAGCTCGTGAAGTTTCCATCGGTGGAAAAACTCTTGAAGATGGAACAAAAGAGAACCGTTCCTATAAGGGTGTAACAGCACACGAGGTTCCGAACTATGGTGATCTGGAAGCTCTTCAGTATGCAAATGAGAACGCAGGTGATGTTCCGGTAATTGTTTCCATGAAGATGGAACGTGGAATGGTTTGGGATGAGGTTGAGCCTCTTGCAGACGTAATCCTTGTAAACTACAACCAGCAGCGTGAGGATATTGTAGCAGAAGTTATCCTTGGACAGACAGAGCCAACTGGTCTTCTTGTATTCCAGCAGCCTGTAAACATGGAAGCTGTTGAAGCTCAGCTTGAGGATGTTCCTCGTGATATGGAATGCTACACAGATGCAGCAGGAAATACTTATGACTTTGCATTTGGTCTTAACTGGTCCGGCAAGATCGATGATGACCGTACAGCTAAATATACAGCAGAGCCTCTTACAAAGGTACAGAACTTTGACTACTCTGCATATGAAGCTGCAAACAAATAAATAAAATATTAAGCTAAGCCCTGGTCAATGCTTAGTATGGCCCGGCAGAGAGAAATCTTTGCCGGGCTTTAAATTTATGTAAGATAAGAGATCAAACGAAAAGTAGGCGTTTGGCTGGCTGTCATAGACAATTCATGCAAAAACACAACAATTTGTGAAGTAAAGTCCTATACAATACGAATTTATGGTAAAATTCGAGTTAAAAGAAACAACCGCCAATGAGCCATATTTTTATGGTCGCGTGGATAAAAAGAAGGAGGAGAAAAATGGTTGATTTATTAGTAAAACTTCTTGGACCAACACTGTACAATCTCGGCGTTAGTGAAGCAGATCTCATCTCTTACCTTACACAGCTGGAAGGCTATATTTATGCAATTATTGCCGCAGTTGTTGTATTGGTAGCTGTGATGTTCCTTGCTCACTTTGCGAAAAAGGGATTTCGTTGTGCAGTTCGTCTTGAAGCATTTATGGCATTTCTTACTGCTATTCTGATCATTGTGAATTCAATTTGCTATGGTCCGATGTATGCAAACGTTTCAGGTTTCCTGAACGCATCAAAAGCAGAATTCTCTGAGGAGACAATCCAGCAAAGTAAAGACACAATTGAAAAAGTAGGAGAAGAAGGTATGGTTCTTGTAAAGAACGATGGTCTTCTTCCGTTATCTTCTGATGTAACAAACCTGAATGTATTTGGCTGGGATTCCACCTGCCCAATCTATGGCGGAACCGGTTCTGCCGGATCTCATTCTGATGGAAACGTGAGCATTCTGCAGTCTCTTCAGGATGCAGGATATAAAACAAATGAAACACTTTCCAATATGTACACAGAATACTGT
This sequence comes from Blautia faecis, assembly GCF_020554845.1. Lineage (GTDB taxonomy): Bacteria > Bacillota > Clostridia > Lachnospirales > Lachnospiraceae > Blautia_A > Blautia_A faecis. The sequence goes on from NZ_JAJCIA010000020.1 coordinate 50,789, forward strand.
GCAGAGCGTCCGACCATTTCCATGTCCGCTCAGGACTGGTCACTGCCGGAGCCAAACATGAAGCATTACACAGACGATATCATGAACGAAGCAAAAGACTTCTCCGATACCGCAATGGTTGTACTTGGACGTCCTGGCGGTGAGGGGGCAGACCTTCCTACCAACATGAGCGCTGTTATCAACGGCACTTACAATCAGGGACTTGCAACCTCCAATGCGCCTGCAAACTGGCGTTACATGAATGCAACCTATACAAACAACGGTTCCTATGATGATTTTGAAGAGGGTGAGTCTTATCTGGAGCCTTCTGTAACAGAAGAACAGTTGATTGAAAAGGTTTGCTCCGAATTTGACAATGTAATCGTTGTAATTAATGCAAACAATACAATGGAGCTTGGCTGGGTTGATAACTATGAGCAGATTAAATCTGTTATTCTTGCTCCTGGAGCTGGAGAGACTGGTTTCACAGCACTTGGTGAAATCCTGAATGGTACTGTAAACCCATCCGGAAAAACAGCAGACACTTATGTTAAGAATCTGCTTTCCACACACTACATTAACAATATCGGAAACTTCCCATACACAAACGTAGATGATCTGAAAGCACAGGCACTTGCAGCAGATTCTTCCTACAAGGGAAATGTTTCTTTCGTAAATTATGTAGAGGGAATTTATGTTGGTTATAAATTCTATGAAACAGCTGCCGAGGAAGGTCTGATCGACTACGAAAGCAGCGTGCAGTATCCGTTTGGATATGGTTTAAGCTACACAAGCTTTGATAAGACAATGACAAACTTCAAGGACAATGGGGATACCGTTTCCTTTGATGTTGAAGTAACCAATACAGGTGATGTTGCCGGAAAAGATGTAGTAGAAGTTTACTATACTCCTCCTTACACAAACGGCGGTATTGAAAAAGCATCTGTAAACCTTGTTCAGTTTGAGAAAACAGAAACACTTGAGCCGGGAAAATCCCAGACACTTTCCTTCGAGATTGCAAAAGAGGATATGGCTTCCTATGATTCTGATGAGATCAAGGTAGCTGGCGGCGGATATATCCTGGAAGCAGGCGAATATACAATTTCAGTTCGTTCTGATTCCCACACTGTAATTGCAGAAGAAACCTTTACCGTAGATGAGGACATCGATTACAGCACAGAGGGACGCTCTACAGACAAAACTGCTCCGGTAAACGTATTTGAAGATTATACACAGGGTGACTTCATCCAGCTTTCCAGAGCAGACGGCTTCAAGAATGCCGGAGCTTCCTGGGCTGCACCTACAGCAGAAGCAGCACAGATGTCTGATGAGCTTCGTGCAGAAGTAGAAGCAAACACATTTGGCATTTATGACAGCAGCAAGTATGATAATGTAGATGATGAGATGCCGACCATGGGCGCTGACAATGGACTGACACTTTTCGATTTGAAGGGTGTGGACTACAATGATGCGAAATGGGATGAGCTTCTTGACCAGCTTACCTATGAAGATATGACCACAATGATCAACGTAGGCGGATGGCAGACCGCAGAAGTTTCTTCTGTTGGTAAGATTGCAACCTCAGACTGTGACGGACCTGCAGGTCTGAACAACTTTGTAACTAAGACATATGGTACTTCTTACCCAACAGAGGTGCTGCTTGCACAGACCTGGAATAAGGACCTTGCCCGTGAGGTTGGAGAATCTATGGGGCAGGAGTTCTCAGATGTTAAGAATTATGGATGGTACGGACCTGCTATGAACACACATCGTTCCGCATTTGCAGGACGTAACTTCGAGTATTATTCTGAAGACGGCGTACTTGCCGGATATCTGGCTATGAACCAGGTAAATGGTGCAGTAAGTAAGGGTGTATACCCATATGTTAAGCATTTCGCAGTAAACGATCAGGAGACAAACCGTGAATCCTTCCTGCTTACCTTTGTTTCTGAGCAGGCAATGAGAGAAATTTACCTGAAACCGTTTGAAATTTGTATTAAAGGCTTAGAGGGCGGTTCTATGGCTGTGATGACATCCTATAACTGGCTTGGAAGCGTTCCGGCTTGTGCAAACTCTGACCTGCTTCAGACCGTTCTTCGTGATGAGTGGGGCTTCCAGGGCATGACTATCACAGACTATGACGGATCCTATGGCTACATGATTTCCGAGAATTGTGTAAGAAACGGAAATGACCTGATGCTTGGTTATGGCAATTCCGAGTCCAACCAGTTCCCGAACCAGAGTGCAACAGGCACACTGGCAATGCGTCAGGCATGCAAGAACATTATGTACACGATTGTAAACAGTGGTGCGTATGCTGGTGATGAAAATCCGGTTGGAGGCAAATCCAACATGGATAAGCTGTTTATGAAAGTGAATGTGACTGCCGGAATCGTAATCGGCGCGATTGCAATTCTTGTTCTGGTACATGCGCTTAAGAAGAGAAAGAAAATGAAAAAAGTTGAAATTACGGTAGAATAAGCTTTGGGAGAAAAAGGGCTGGCATAGAGAAATATGCCGGCCTTTTTTGGAGGACATTACTCATAAATATATGCGGGAGAAGGGAGCTGGCGTACGAATGAAGAGAGTTGTAAGGTGTTTTCTGTATCTGACATTTTTGATAACCTGTTGCAGTTATGTTTATGCGCAAGATGAAAGTATCGGGAGAAATGTGTATGGAAAAGAGGAAGAATTTGTAAGGAGCATTCCTCTGGACTCGTTCTATGCAGAAGAATGCAGTGAAAAAGGAACAGTAGAAACTTTAAGATATACCTGCCATTCCTATGCGCTGGAAGCAGTGACCGGGGAAAGCGATATAATGGTTGAGAAATCTATGAATGTTTATCTTCCTTATGGCTATGATGACAATAAAGAATATGATGTTCTTTATCTGCTCCATGGAACGGGAGGATTTGAAGATTACTGGATTGGGGACAGCTCTACTGGAAGAATAACCTGCAATGTTTTGGACAATATGATTCAAAGGAAAGAATGCAAACCGGTCATTGTAGTATCTCCAACTTACTATTCCCCGGTTGTGTCTATGGGGTACCGGGATATGGAACCGACAGAACTGTTTGACACGGAAAAAGATCCTTATGCCGACCAGTGGCCAATGTATTTCTGGAAAGAATTAAGAAATGACATTATTCCGTTGGTAGAGTCAGAATACTCTACTTATGCGCAAAAAAATGTAAGTGAGGAAAATCTGCAGAATACCAGAGATCACAGAGGCTTTGCAGGCCTTTCCAGAGGCTCAAAAACAACGGTAAATTCCGGTATGATGCATTGTGCAGATCTTTTTGCCTATATTGGTTCTTATTCAGGGGCTTGGGCAGATGTGGAAGAATTTAAAAAGATTCTGGAATCAGATGAATACAAAAAATATGACTTTAAATATTGGTACAATGGAAATGGAACGGACGATTTTTCGTTGGAAAATCATGAGGAGTTTCTGGATGAAGTATTGGAAAAGATGCCAGAGCGATTTTCACTGGATAAAAATGTAGCTTGGGTCGTATTCCAAGAGGGCGGTCATGCGTATAATTGCTGGATCGCAGATTTGTATAATTCGTTGAAGGTGTTTTTCTGATGATGTCTGTACTATTATGCCAAAGAAAAAAGCTTTCATTTTTAATGTAATGATGCAAACAAAAAAGGTGCGACTTAAAAGTTTGTTTTTAAGTTGCGCCTTCTTTGTTTGTATAAAAATCAGAACGTTCTGCGCGTGGTAGATTAATTTAACCTGAAATAGCACGTGCTTTTTCCGCGCCCTTCTTTTTTTAATTCACCAGCCGTAACCAGATACGAAAGCGTAATCTGTAGCTTTTTAAACGTGGGATGTTGTGGACTCCTGGAGAAATTCATTTTATACTATAGTTAAATTATGAGTAGATTTACAAGAAATGAGAATTGGTTATTGTTCAAAGATTGTGAACAGCAATAATTTACGGGAGGAAAACAGAAATGGAACATACATTTTGGATCTGGTATCCGGGAGATTTTGAATTATATCATGCCATGAAGCAGAATTTCAGCCGTGTGGAGAGAGGTTTTGGATGGCCGGCATTTTGGAAGAGTGAGGGCTTCCGCAACCGTGTGGCTTTCCGCCGGACTTATGAATTGGAGCAGGAGACCAGTTTTACTGTATTTTCCAATGCGATTGGTCATGTGCTTGTAACCAGGGAGAATGGGGAGAAGAAATATCCATTTGGAAAGAAGATTACAGTAGCACCTGGAAAGGTGCGGATCTCTATTCATGCAGGCTGTGTGGAGGCATTTCCTTGCGCTTATGTGCAGGGTGAGGTGATCCATTCTGATAAAACATGGAAGGCAGAGGATTATTCCCAGCCATTAGTGCCGGTTGGAGTGTGTAAGTATTTTACCAAGCCGGGACAGAATCCTACTGTGTGGGAATATACAGAAAAAGAGTGCAAGCCGGTGAAAATCAGCGAGATAAACGGTGGCGTGCTGGCAGAGTTTGCGACGGAACTGACGGCGGCGGTTTATGTGAAAAGTAAACGCAGTAATTGTGTTGACAGTACAAGCGAAGATGAGGATTTAGAGGTTTTTTGCGGTGAATCTGAGGACGAAGCTCTTGACCTTGAGCACTGCTACTACAGCTGGCAGCCGAATCCGGTTACAAATCGATGCCCATGCTGTGCAGTCCGTTTTGCATTCATTCCGAATTGCAAAGCCGAAGATGTGGAAATCACAGCATTCTATCAGTATGTAGATTTCCCGAAACGCGCTTCCTTTAAGTGTAATGATGAGAAACTAAATAAAATCTGGGAGGTGGCGGAGCATACCTTCCGTCTTTGCAGCGGTATCTTTTTCCTGGATGGGGTGAAACGTGACAAATGGATCTGGTCTGGAGACGCCTACCAGAGCTTTTTTGTAAATCAGTATCTGCTGGCAGATCCTGATATTGACCAGAGAACTCTTTTAGCACTACGTGGAAATGATCCTATGACAAGACATATCAATACCATCATGGACTATTCCCTGTTCTGGATCCTGGGCGTGCTTTATCATTATGAGGCATATGGTGACCTGGAATTTGTCCGCCAGGTTTATCCGAAAATGTGCTCCCTTATGGAGTTCTGTGAGGGTCAGCTGGATGAAAACGGATTTCTTGTAGGTCGTGAAAATGACTGGATCTACATTGACTGGGCTGACATGGATAAGACTGGTGCCCTTTGTGCAGAGCAGATGCTGTTCGCAGCATGCTGGCAGACCATGGCGAAAGTGAGTGCGGCTCTTGGAGAAGAAAATCCGGAATACATGGAGAAATATGAGAAACTGATCGGGCAGATCCGTAAATTATACTGGGATCAGGAGAAAGGCGCATTTATTGATTCCTTTGAATCCGGTAAGAGAAATGTGACCCGTCATGCCAATATTTTTGCAATTCTTTTTCACATTGCAACACAAGAAGAGCAGGAGAAAATTCTGGCAAATGTAATTAAGAATGATGCAATTCCGGCAATTACAACTCCGTATTTCAACTTCTTTGAACTGGATATGCTCTGCCAGACCGGAAATCTGGAATTTGTACTAAATAAGATTCGCAATTACTGGGGCGGTATGCTGGACCGCGGTGCAGTTACCTTCTGGGAAGAGTTTGACCCGGAGGCACCAGTAGAAACTCAGTACGATATGTACGGCGACCGCTTTGGAAAAAGTCTCTGCCATGCCTGGGCTGCAAGCCCGATCTATTTCCTGGCGAAGTATTTCATGGGGCTGAAATTTACTGGAGTCGGCGGAAAAGAATTTGTGGTAGAACCGCATACTGAGTTTTTCGACAGCTTTGATTGTACATTGCCTGTTGCTGAGGGACAGGTACATATTGTGTGGGATGGGAACGAGCTGAAGGTAGAGAAGGCAGCTCACAGACTTGATTTATAAAGTTCTGTGGGCTGTTATTAGCGTTAAAAAAAGGACTGTTCACGCTAATTCTTCCACAGAGATAGGAAAAAGCAGTAAACTGTTAACAGATTGAGAATGCCGAAAAAGTAGTTGGTTTAAGGACAGAGATTTCAGAAAGGAGCAGTTTACTGTATGCAGAAAATTGATTTTAACAAGGATTGGATATGCAGGTGTCTTACCCGGGATGAGGAAGCTTATCCGGTGACTTTGCCACATGATGCAATGCTGAGTGAGCCGCGTACTCAGGAGAGTACCGGCGAGGGAAATGTTGGATGGTATATTGGTGGAGATTACGAATATACTAAGAATTTCTTTGTGCCAGAGGAGTATAAAGATAAGAAAGTCCTCATTGAATTCGAGGGGATTTACCACAATGGCGAAGTTTACATAAATGGGAAAAAGGCGGCTTACCGTCCTTATGGTTATACCAATTTTTATGTGGATACAGAGGGCTTTTTCCAGTATGGAAAAGAGAATGAGATCAAAGTCATTGCGCGCAATGCTGACCAGCCAAACAGCCGTTGGTATTCAGGAACCGGTATTTACCGTCCGGCTTATCTGCATGTTGCAGGGGAGAAATATATTCCGGTAAATGGTGTGAAAATCCGTACTCTGAGTTATGATCCGGCAAAAATTGAGGTTGTTGTAAAGACTTCTGCGCCGGGAGAGGTTTCCCTGAAGATTGAGTTTGAGGGCTCTAAAGTACTTAGAGTAATTGGTGAAAGTACAAAAATAGGGAATGTAAACAATGACAGAATAATATCATCAGATAATAAAAACATGCAGCCAAATGGATCAGTACAGACTGGAGAAAATGGTCAGAAGAGTGAATTGGTGCAGGTGGAAGCAGAAAAAAATAATCAGGCAGCAGAATACCAGGCCATCTTCCAGCTGGACGTTCCAAACGCAAAGCTCTGGGATACAGAGCACCCGAATCTTTATACCTGTAAAGCAGTTTTCGGTGAAGACGAAGTAATCGAAACTTTCGGAATCCGCGAGCTGATCTGGAACCCGCAGGTGGGAATGACCATTAACGGAGAGCGTGTGATTCTTCGCGGAGCCTGCTTCCATCATGACAATGGTGTGCTTGGTGCATGTACTTATCCGGAAGCAGAAGAACGTAAAATGCGTATTCTCAAAGAAAATGGATACAATGCAGTCCGCTCTGCACATTATCCTTGCTCTAAGGCACTTCTGGATGCCTGTGACCGTGTGGGAATGCTGATGATGGATGAATATGTGGATGTGTGGTACATTCATAAAACTAAATATGACTATGCAGGACAGCTTGCGGACTGGTGGAAACAGGATTTAAAAGACATGGTTGATAAGGATTACAACCATCCAAGTGTGATCATGTACTCCACCGGAAATGAGGTTGCAGAGACCGCCCAGAAGAAGGGAATTGCCCTCACCGGTGATATGACAAACTTCCTTCACAGCCTGGATTCAACCCGTCCTGTTACCTGCGGAATCAACATTTTCTTCAACTTCTTAAGCTCCATAGGACTTGGTGTTTACAGCGATGATAAGGCAGAAAAGAGCGCTGGAAATGCAGAGAAAAATGCCGCTCAGGCAACTGGAAAGAATGAGAAAAAAGTAGTTAAAAGTGGTAAAAAGACAGTAAATAAAGCCACAGAAAATGGAAAAAAAGGATTAGGCAGTACCAAGCCGGAAAAGAAGAAAAAACCAGTAGGAAGCGAGTTCTATAATACTCTTGCCTGTCTGGTTGGAGACTACTTTATGAAGTGCGGTGCTACCCTTTATCCATGCGATTTAAGGACGAAGGATGCCTACGCAAACATGGATATCGCAGGTTATAACTACGGTATTTTCCGCTACAAGCATGACCTGAAAAAGTACCCGAACCGTCTGATTCTGGGAAGCGAAACCTTCTGTAAGGATGCGTATAGTTTCTGGGAAATTGCCAAGAAAAACAAACGGATTATCGGTGATTTTGTGTGGGCAGGATGGGATTATATCGGAGAAGTCGGGGATGGTGCAGCAGAGTATTCTGACTATAAATTTGAAGATCCCGCCACGAGAATGACAGGTGGAAACGGCCGAATTGACCTGAACGGAAAACCGCGTGCAGAGGCTGCATATACCAGAGTCGCTTTTGAAAGAGAAACAGGTCCGTTTATTGCAGTTGATCCTGTTTACCAGAAAGAAAAGCTTCGTCTTACTGGCTGGCAGCTGACAAAAGCTCTGGAAAGCTGGGCATGGGATGGCTGTAACGGAGAACCGGCGAAGGTAGAAGTTTATGCAAGGGCTGCACAGGTTGAGCTGTTTATCAATGGCAAAAGTGTTGGTAAAAAGAAAGTGAAAAAATGCCGTGCAAACTTTAATACCACCTATCAGGATGGGGAGATAACGGCGGTTTCTTACGATGAAAACGGAAAAGAAATCAACCGTTATTCCTTACAGACAGCAGGAAAAGATACGGTTCTTCAGGTGCGCCCAGAGGAGAAAACCGTGAAGCCGGAAGGCCTTGCATTTATTCAACTGCAATACACAGATAGCAAGGGAATCTGGAAACCAATGGAGAAACATAACATAAAAGTAACGGTAGAAAATGGTGTCCTGAAGGGGCTTGGAAGCCCGGCTCCGTATGTAAAAGGGAATTACACGGACCATACTGTGGCGACTTATTATGGTGAGGCGATGGCAGTTGTACAGGCAGATGGAAACGGACCGGTGAAGGTTACAGTGGCAGATGAAGAACGGTTTTATGTGGCAGAAATTCCATGTGAATGAAGTGAAAGGCTTATGATTTAAGGTAGAAAAGAGGTTGAAAAAATGAAGAAAAAAGGTTTTATCATAGGGGGAATTTGTCTTGCTGTTGTAGCTGGTATTCTCGGTTACAATCATGAAGCTGTCCGTGTGGTTTTTCATAATGTATACTCTCCATCAGTGAAATTAGATGATTCTTCCAAATGGAACGGAGGAAAAGCTTATGAGAAGCTGCCATATTCTGAGGCTTCCGAAAATGACTATCTGGATCTGTATGTGCCGGACAGTGAAAAACCTATGCCTTTGATCATACTGGTACATGGGGGCGGCTTTGTATACAATGACAGCCAGTCCCGTCAGGCGCAGCTGATGTACCGCTATTTCCGCGATCATGGATATGCATGTGCATCCGTTAACTATCGTCTTGCCCAGGAAGCAGCCTTTCCGGCAGGTGTGGAAGATGTGAAATCAGCAATCCGTTTTCTTCGTGCAAATGCAGAGAAATATGGATACGATCCGGAGCGTTTTGCAATCTGGGGAGAGTCAGCTGGAGGCTATTTATCTGTGATCTGTGGCGCTTCCAATGATGAGGAATTTAATAGTGTTCCATTTATCGGAGAAGATGAGAACCATCCTGTTTCCAGTGAAGTGCAGGTGATCCTGGACTATTACGGCTGTGTGGAATTCGGAACCATGGAAGATGATTACAGGGAGCTTAGGATCCCCAAAATTGTCCGCTGGGCGGCCAGCCTGTGGCTTCAGGGAGCAATTAAAGATACCGGCTACGAAGATGTAGAATCTTATTGGATGCGCAAGGATGTAAAAACTCTTACTGAGGATGAGAAAAACAATTATAGTCCATTATATTATATTGAGAAAAATCTTACGGAGAAAAACAGCCCGGATATATTGATCTGGCATGGTGATGCGGATTTAGATGTTCCGTATCTGCAGTCTGAGAGACTGAATGCACTGCTTACAAGAATTGTTGGGACAGATAAGGTGGAATTTAAGCTTTTTCATAATTATAAGCATGCGGCAGATCAGCTGTACAGTGATGAAAATCTGGGAATCCTGAAAGAATATCTGGATGAGAAATTTGCATAAGGGAAGTCGCATACATTAATATGAGCGTGATTACCGGAGAATCGGCAGACACATAAGCTGACAGAAACGAAGAAAATATCTGGCACAGGGCAGAATTGCCCCGTCAGATATTTTTTTGCCCTCAAATAAAAAGGTTTTAACAAAATCTGTCAAAACCTTGAAAAAGCTAAATGGGTTTGATATGCTGTCTATATATATCTTTTGATGAGTTGTAAGTCATTGTTTACAGGTAATATTCTGTGCGGGTAAATTTTGCACAGAATTGCAGCACAAGGTGATCATTGTGCACTTAGTGAGCAGTGCTATTTTATATAGTAGGGAGAAACTATGAAAATAGAAAAAAAACTATGGATCACTCTGTTCGTATTTGGATTGTTTGCAATTGGTTTTTCAGGTTGGATATTCAGTCAGAGTACAGCCAGGGAAAAATTGCTCTGGGATAATACGATTAGGTTTGAAACAAAAAAACTGACAGATGGAGAAATCAAATCAGAGAATATTGCTCTGCCCGAAGACTTCGATGATCCCAGATCAATCTTATTTAAAACCACACACACCATTGCAGAAGTGTGGCTGGACGGAGAAAAAATATACGAATACGGAAATGAAGAAGATGCTCCCAGCTTTATGAAGTCACCGGGAAGCTGCTGGCACATTGTGAATATTCCGGAAGACAGCGCTGGTAAAAGTCTTGAGGTCAGAATTATTCCAGTATATGACAACTATTATGGAAATGAAGTCAGCATTGTATACGGAACACGGGGCAATTGCGTTCTGAAAATTTTAATGGACAGCTTTAAAACCCTGTTGCTCAGCTGCGGGATCCTGTTTGCAAGCATCATCTGCCTGCTGCTTTATTTGGGAGCAGTGCGAAGAAAAAGAAGAGACAAGACAGAAACGAAGATAGAGGTCTTTTTAAACCTTGGATTTTTCTCATTGCTGATTGCAGTATGGACACTGGCACAATGTGGATTCCTGCAGTTTTTGATTCCGGATGGAAGAACTTTGTATTTTGTAGATTATTTTTCATTCTTCCTTTTCCCGGTACCCTTTAATTTTCTGCTATATGATATCTGCAAAAGCAGATACCACAAAGGTGCATTGATTTTTCCCATTCTTTATCTTGCGAATATGGCAGCTGACGTTCTGCTTCAGTGTACGGGAATTATTGATATATTCCGGCTGCTTCCCGCAACCCATGTTATTATGGTTGCCAATGCAGTTTACACAGTTGCCCTCATTCTTTACGAGGCCAGAAAAGAAGGCAACGATGAAGCCAAGAAATTCCAGTATCCTATGTGTGTGCTCATAGTATTCGGAATGGTAGAAATGTTCCTTTATTATTTGAGAAAATTTCAACAGACATCCATTTTGCTTCCCATAGGAACCCTGCTGTTTATCATTATGCTGATCTGGATCCAGGTTTCCCAATATTACGATCAATACATCCAGAAACAAAAGGTGATCTATCTGCAGAAAATAGCCAACATGGATATGCTCACAGAGGCCATGAACCGAAACGCTTACGAGGACATGGTGAAATATCTGGAGGAAAGTGATATTAAACTTCGTACAACAGGTGTAGTTCTGTTTGATCTGGATAATCTGAAAGTGATCAATGACAATTTTGGGCATGAAAAGGGAGACGAAGCGCTGAAGCTATGCTATCAGTGTATCAGTCAGGCATTTCAGAATGTAAAGAACTGTTTTCGGATTGGCGGCGATGAGTTTGCATATGTATATCATAGCGATGAGAAGGATATGATTCCGGAACGGCTGAAGGCGCTGGAGCTGATTTTGAAAAAAACAGCGGAAACGAACAAGCTGGAGTATCCACTCAGCATGTCAGCCGGATATGCTTATTATCAGCCTGATATAGATTTTGACTTTAAGGATATTGTAAGACGAAGTGATACCATGCTGTACCGTCAGAAGCGCAGAAAGAAGGTGGCACGGTCAGCAGGTCTGGACAATCTGCTCTCCCGTATGAGTAAGCAGTCGACAGAGGAGATCACAGATGAGGTGATCCTGCAGGAGAAAAAGTTTCAGAGCATGTCTGTGGATGAGCTTTGCAGTGTGATCGATCTTCTTAGTCCGACTACAGATAATTACCCATATGTGGTTGACTTTCGGTCGGATTTTTATTACATAGCAAATCAGGCTCTTGAACGCTTCTGTATTCCCAAAAATGGTTTTCATAATGTAATTTCGAAGCATAAGGAATTTGTATATGCACCGGATTATGAAAAACTGAAAGCGGAATTTGATGATCTTCTGGAAACAGACCGCTGCACCCATAGCATGGAATATCGTTGGCTGGATCTGAAAAAAAAGCCGATCTGGATTCATTGCAAAGGGTATCTGGTCCGTGACGATAACATGAAACCTCTTTATATGATTGGTTGTGTGAACGAAATTGGAAAGAGACAGAAGGCAGATAATGTAAGCGGACTATTGGGAGAGTCTGGTTTCCGGGAGTATATGAACCAGCTGGATACTCCTTTGGAGACAGGATATCTGCTTCGTATAGGAATCGATCATTTTAAGGAAATCAATGATAACTTCGGACAGGAGTACGGTGACTTTGTACTTAAGAAAACGGCGGAGTGTATTTCAGGCTGTACATCAGAAGGACAGAAGGTGTACAAGCTTGTGGCAGATGAATTTCTGATTCTGGATGTTGCTTCTGACGAAGCGAAGGATGCGGATAAGCTTTATGATAAAGTGAGAGAGGCAATAGACAGATTTATTGAAACCAATGAATTTAAAGTCATGTATACGGTTTCAGGAGGAATTGTACCATTTGCGGCATTAAAGGGAAATCAGTGTTCAGAAGCATTGAAGCTGACGGATTTTGCCCTGAATGAGGCGAAGAAGCTGGGAAGAAACCGTTGTTATATATTTAATGGGGAAACCTACAGAAAATTTCTTCGGAAAAGGGAGATCACCCAGGAACTGCGGGAAGCTGTGATCAATGGATTTCAGGGCTTTACAGCTTTTTACCAGCCTGTATTTGCTGAAGACAAAAAAGTGCCTTATGGAGCAGAAGCTTTAATGCGTTTTACCTCTGAAAAATTCGGAATGATTTCACCGGCGGAGTTCATTCCCATTCTGGAAGAAACAGGTCTGATTATTCCTGCTGGCCGCTGGATGATGAAAGAGGCTATGGGAAAATGCAGTGAGATCAGGAAGATACTTTCAGGGTTCCGGATGAGTATTAATATTTCCCAGGTACAGGCCTCTAAGTCTGATGTGATTCAGGATATCAGTGCAGAAATGAAAAGGACAGGGCTGCCGCTGGAAGCGGTGATCGTGGAATTGACAGAGAGCGATCTTCTGGAACAAAATATAAATGAGAAGCATTTTCTCACAGAACTGAAGCGAATGGGAATCAGTCTGGCGCTGGATGACTTTGGAACCGGCTACTCGAACTTCCATTATCTCAGCGAGCTGAAACCAGAGATCATTAAGATCGACCGTTCTTTCACTGCGAAAGCAGTTGCAGATGAGCAGGAATATTATCTTCTGAATCAGTTTTGCACCATGATTCATAATCTGGATATGAAGATTTGTATCGAAGGTATAGAAAGTGCCCAGGAATGGCTCAAAATCCGAAAGCTGTGCCCGGAATTCACACAGGGATATTTCTGGGGGAAGCCTTGTGGGTATGAAGAGTTTGTGAGAAAATTTGTACAAGAAAAATAAGAGAAATCCGGTACAAAGTGTATAAAAATGCTTTGTGCCGGATTCTTTTTATGTGTGTATAAAATAATCTGCTACAGCACATAAAATTAAAAAAATGTAAAATACAAAAGTTTTAAAAATACATTTTAAAAACTTGAAAAAATATCAGTGATAAGCAGTTAGGAAATGAGTGAGAAAATGGAAAAAATGATAGAGATAATTTGATACTGGATGTTGATGGCAATAAATTAGATAGATTTTGCAAATTGACGTTGCGTGGGATTTAACCTATAATGAAATTAGTTTTATGAGTGAAATGGGGGAAACTATGCGCGTTGATGAGGTCATGACAGAAATTATACAACGGTGCAGATTGTATGGGGCACAGAAGATAATTCTGTATGGATCCCGGGCAAAGGGAACTGCGACAGAGCGGAGCGATATTGACATTGCAGTGTCTGGAGTCGCTTCACACGAAATTCTTGATTTGCAGGAGAATTTAGAAGAGATTCCAACATTGTACACAATTGATCTGGTTGATCTTGATACTTGTCAGAATCAGCTGTTGTTGGAGGATATAAAACAATATGGACGAGAAATTTATAAGAAGATTTGAGTCGTTTAGAAATTCACTGGACTCTCTGGCGGAGGCGAAACAGCGTGATTTGTCAGATTCTTTTGTACTTAGTGGAACCAGTGCTAAATTCAGTATTACATTTGACTTGGCGTGGAAGGTTATGAAAGATATTCTGGTACAGTATTATGCAATAACTGGATTTGTCACTGGCTCACCAAGAGAAGTTCTCAGAGAATCATTTCAGGCGAATCTGATTACTGGTGATGAGTGGATGGATATGCTGAAAGTAAGAAATCAGCTTGCACACGACTATGATGGAGTGATTGTGAAAGAACATTGCGGGACAATTGTTCATGTGTATATTGATAAATTATATGATTTCAAAAAGGCTGTTGAAAAATTGCTGAAAGAATAATACATCGACCGGGGCATGCCCGGTCGGTTGTTTTTAGGGAGTTTGGGTTATGGCTAAGGTGTATTTTGTGAGGGAAGAGATTAGTATAGAGGTTCCGGTGGGAATCAGCGTGCTGGAGGCAGAGATTCGGGCGGGGCTTGCGCCGGATGCGCCTTGTGGGGGGCAGGGAACCTGCGGGAAATGTCTGGTGAAGGTGGATGGAAAGCCGGTGCTGGCGTGTCAGACGAAGGTGGAAAAGGACTGTCAGGTGGAGATTCCCGGGAAGAAAAATAGAGGTAAAATTTTGAGCGAAGGATTTTCCAGAAAGGTGAATTTCCAGCCGGAATTGCAGGTGAAAACAGTGTGGCTGGAGAAGCCGGAGACTGGGGAAAAAAAGTCAGAGTGGGAGCGGCTGGTGGAAGACGTATATGGAATCTCAGACAATAAAAGAACGTCAGATGTAGATTATGGGTGTATAAAAACAGATGTAAAACTTGCCGGAAGTCTCTATGAAAAACGAAGCTTCAATCCAGAGTGGCAAGTAGCCTATACAGATGAAGAAATCCTTGATTTAAGACCAATTGTTGGCGTCCATGAAGATTCTGTCCATGGAGTGAATAGTAGTGGTGAAAAAGGTGATGAGATTTTTACTGCGGCAATCGACCTTGGAACGACTACAATTGTGGGGTATCTTCTGGATGGTAGAACTGGGGAAAACTTGGCAGTAGAAAGTAGAATGAATCCTCAGATGCAGTATGGCGGAGACGTAATTCAAAGAGCCAATTATGCGCTGGAACATGGCACAGAAACGCTGAGCAAGTGCGTGCAGAAGACAATAAATAAAATACTGGAAAGTCTTATTGTAAAAACTCAAAAAGCTCCCAAAATAGCAAGTGGAAGGAAAAAAGTGAATGATCAAACTGTCAATGGCAAGACGAAAAGCGCTGAATGGATGCCTGGAGTGGAAGATATCTATCAGGTAAGTCTTGTTGGAAACACCTGTATGCACCACCTGTTTCTTGGAATTTACCCGGCTTCTTTGGCACATGCGCCATATACGCCTGCAATCAGTCAGTCCCTTACTTTGCGCGCAGCTGATTATGGTATTCACATCCACCCAAAAGGCCAGTTGCTCCTTCTTCCGAATATCGCCGGATACATAGGCGCAGACACCAGTGGCTGTCTTCTGGCTCTTCGACAGGATTTGAAGGATGAAATAACTTTAATGCTGGATATCGGAACTAACACAGAGATGATCCTTGGAAATAAATATGGCCTGGCAGCCTGCTCCGCGGCATCTGGCCCAGCCTTTGAAGGGGCGAAGATCCAGTGCGGAATGCGGGGGCTTCCGGGAGCTATTGATCATGTAAAATATGAAGATGGAAAATGGCAGTATACCACAATTGGCGGTGAGAAGCCTGCAGGCCTATGCGGTTCCGGGCTGATTGATCTGGTGGCAGAACTTCTGCGAGTTGGTTTGCTGGATGAGAATGGAATTCTTCACAGCGGGCAGGAAAGAGCAGACACGTTTATGCTTGTGCCACCACAAGAAACTGGTTTTTCCCAATGTGGGCAGAATATGTCAGAGGATGAGCAAAGTGAGAAAACGGAGTGTTTACAGAGAAACGAAAAAAATGGGAGTGGGCAGTCGCGTTTCGAGAATGATTGCGGAGTCTATCTTACCCAGAAAGACATTGGCGAGGTTCAACTTGCCAAAGCAGCCATTGCCGCTGGAATCCAACTCTTATTAAAGAAAAGAAACATAGAAGAATCCCAGATCCAGACTGTATATCTGGCTGGTGGATTCGGCAATTATATGAATGCAGAAAATGCGGCCCGGATTGGTCTGATCCCGGAGAGCTTTGTGAAGAAAGTACAGTGTGTGGGAAATATCGCTGGGGAAGGTGCTAAGATTGCATTGCTAAATAAGAATGAGCGCCATGAGATCGAAAGAGCGGTACAGAGCATTGAATTTCTGGAACTGGCGGCCTGCCCGGAATTTCAGGATTGTTTCGTAGATGAGCTGGGATTTGAAAGGTAAAGAGATTTCCGGTTACTGTTCACTGGTAATATTCCGCGAGGTGTTTTTTGTGAACAAAGTTCACAGAAAACCCGAGAATTGCGGCGCGAAATCATGCGAATGCATGATTTCTGTGCATCGCGAAGCGCGTTACTGGTCACGGAGTGAACAGTAACGATTTCCGTGTTTATTACAGGAAATTTTAGTGCTGATTTTATAAAAATAGAAGACTGAGAATTATAAAATGTTTTTGTATATTATTATCTGTGGATAATAATGATTTAAAAAGGATTAGAGACATGAATTTCAAAGACTTAAAACAACTATGCCTGTCCCACGGTTTTACCAACGTGGCTCCGTTGGCCTGCGATACCATTGAACTAAAGCCAGAAGTACGCCAGATGTGCGCCTCCGATTCCTGTCACAAATACAACAAATGCTGGAGTTGTCCGCCCGGCTGCGGAACCCTGGAGGAATGCGAACAAAGAGTAAGAAAGTATAAACTTGGAATCCTGGTACAGACAGTGGGACAGCTGGAGGATTCCATGGATGGGGAAGGCATGATGCGCACAGAAGCTACGCACAAAGCCTCCTTTTACAGCCTGGAAAAAGATCTGCGGAAATTTTACCCGAACATGCTTCCAATGGGCGCAGGCTGCTGCACAAAATGCAAAACCTGCACCTGCCCGGAGGCCCCCTGCCGATTTCCGGACCAGGCCTTTTCCTCAATGGAAGCCTATGGAATGCTGGTCATGCAGGTTTGTCAGGCAAACCACCTTGACTATTATTATGGTCCTGGAAAGATTGCGTATACCAGCTGTTATTTATTAAAGTGAAACTGGGAAGATGAAATGCAGGTGGTTAGATATTTCGCAAAGAAAAGTTGTATATGTGAGTATTTTACGATGCTTTGCGCTGAAATCCTGCATATGCATTTAGTTGTGAAATTATTCACAGTAAGATAGTATAATCGAATGAGAAAATAACAGAAGAGGAATTTCCCCCAATTGATATAAAATGAATTTGTAAAAGCAAGTCCATTTAGCGGAGGACTTGCAGCGGAGAGAACGAAACTGTTACAGCTTGCGGAGAAGATTGTGACGGAAAATTACAAGTTACTGGTCACGGAGTGAACAGTAGCAATTACAATTTCATATTGGAGGGAAAATGCCATGATTATTATTGGTGAGAAGCTGAACGGATCCATTCCGTCAGTTGCAAAAGCCATCGCTGAGAAGGATGCGGACCTGATCAGAGAAAGAGCCAGAATGCAGGCAGAAGCGGGAGCCACATTTCTGGACGTATGTGCCTCAGTAGAAGAGGCTGTAGAAGTAGAAACCTTGAAATGGATGATCGACCTTGTACAGGAAGTGACAGATACACCAATCTGTGTGGACAGTCCAAGTGCCAGATCCTGTGTTGCAGCCATTCCATTTTGTAAAAGACCGGGACTTATTAACTCTGTTTCCCTTGAAGGAGACAAAATTGACACGATTTTTCCAGTGATCGCAGATACAGACTGGGAGTGCGTAGCCCTTCTCTGCGACAATGATGGAATTCCGGATTCCGTAGAGCGTCGTATGAAAATTTTCTTCGGAATTATGGAAAAAGCGAAACAGTACGGCATTGCACCAAGCCGTTTACATATTGACCCACTGGTTGTAACCCTGGGAACAGACCAGACTGCGCTGACTGTATTTGCAGACTGCTGCAGAAGAATCAAATACGAATATCCGGAAATCCATATCACCAGTGGACTTTCCAACATTTCCTTCGGACTTCCGGTGAGAAAAAATATTAACCAGGCATTTATGGTTCTCGCTATGAATGCCGGTATGGACAGTGCCATCGTAGATCCTACCAACAAGAACATGATCGGTATGATCTATGCCACAAATGCACTGTTAGAGCGTGATGAATACTGCCTGGGTTACATTGGTAAATTTGGAAATAAAGCCACAGAAGAAGCTGCACAGCCAGTTCCTGCTTCTCCACTTGATGAGAAAATGCAGAAGGTTTTCAAATTAACTCAGGATGGAAAAAATAAAGAAATCGGACAGGCTGTTCAGGAAGCACTTGATGCAGGCTGCGACCCGACTGCAATCCTCAATGACGCTATGATCGGCGCCATGGCAGTGGTTGGCGAGAACTTTAAGAAAGAGATTATTTTCGTACCACAGATGCTGGCAGCAGCCAGGGCTATGAAGGCTGGTGTGGAAGTTCTGAAGCCATATCTTGCAACTGGCGAGGCTGGAAGTGCAGGAACGATTATCCTTGGAACTGTTGCCGGAGATCTTCATGATATCGGTAAAAATCTGGTTGGAATGATGTTTGAAAGTGCCGGCTTCGAAGTGATCGATCTTGGCGTTGATGTGCCGATCCAGACTTTTATTGATGAGGTAAATAAGCACAAAGAAGCAAGTATTGTTGCACTTTCTGCGCTTCTTACCACTACAATGCCGTCCCTTCGTGACACTGTGGCGGCACTTCTGGAACAGCCATTCAGAAGCAGGATTAAGATCATGGTTGGCGGTGCGCCGATCAGTCAGGAGTTTGCAGATGAGATCGGAGCAGACGCATACACAGAGGATGCAGCCTCTGCGGCAGAGCAGGCGAAGAAATATGCAGAATCCGGTTTCTGTGCAAAGGCAGCGGCTGGAGAATTTGATCCGGCACCTGCAAAGGATAGTGAAGAAGTTACTGAGACAGGAAAAACCGCGAAACCAGCGGAAAATATTGCAACTGAGGAAACTTTTACAGAAAATGGTTCCTGGCTTCGAAAGCCCATACAGGTTGAGCCGCATTTTGTAAAAGAAGAAGTAGATTTAAGCAAAATCCAGCTTCCGAAGCCAGGCGAAGGCTACAAGGTAAACATGGAAGCTGCCAAAGAGAAATTCCGCAATTACTGGGCACATAAGAACACAGGAAGACCGCTTATGTGCGTAATCGCAAGAAGACCGGAGGTAGAGCAGTATTCCGATGGAACTCCTGTAGAGGGTGGCTATCTGGATCAGATCTGCCAGGGCAAATATTACAATATGCCGGAAGAACTGAAATGGAAAGACATGGAGGATAAATACCAGAATCCTCAGAGAATCGTTGACCGTTACCGTTACTTCTGTGAGACCCATGCGTTCCTTGGTGAGAGCTTCCCGAACCTGAATATCGACTTTGGACCAGGTTCCCTTGCTTCTTATCTTGGATCTGAGATTGGATTCAAAGAAGACACTGTATGGTTCAATAAGTGTCTGGACAGCTGGGACGGTGTTCCGAAGCTGACCTTTGATCCGGAGAATAAATGGTTTAAGAAACACATTCAGCTTGCAAAAGACTGCCAGGCACTTGCCGGAGATGACTTCTATGTGGATATGCCTGACCTTATGGAAAATATTGACGTTCTTGCTTCTCTTCGCGGAGCCCAGGACATTCTCTTCGACCTTCTGGATGAGCCGGAAATGATCGGAGAAAGAATCCAGGAGGTAACGGATATTTACTATGAATATTACGACCGCTTCTATGATATCATTAAAGATGAAGAAGGCGGAAATGCATACACCGTATTCCAGATCTGGGGACCAGGCAGAACTGTGAAGCTCCAGTGCGACTTCTCCGCAATGATGTCACCGGAAGACTTCCGGAAATACATTCAGCCGTCCTTACGTACCCAGTCTGAAAATGTAGACCATGTACTTTACCATCTGGATGGACCGGCTGCAATCAAGCATATGGACGCCCTTATGGAAATTGATGGAATCGATGCTCTTCAGTGGACCAGCGGCGATGCCGGCCCGGACGGAACACTTCCGGATTGGGATGTGATCTACGACAAAGCTATCGCAGCAGGAAAATCTATCTGGGTAAAGGTTTATTCCGGAGAATTCGAAGACTGGATCCGCAACGTAGACCGTATTGTAAAGAAATACGGCTCCCACAGTCTTTTCCTTCTTTTCCCGGAAATGTCCATGGAGCAGGCTGCATATCTTCTTGATTATGCAGACCGCAACTGGAGCGATGTGAAGGGTACTTTTGTAGAGTCTCTGGGACGCTGAAACATATGCAATCCTATTGATGGAAGCAACCCATATTCAAATTAAGTTTGTTTTGTTAACTCCATAATAAAAACCACAAAGCGCCGGCAGGTAAATCTGTCGGCGCTTTGCGTTGTCTGTATGAGATATACAACGTGCAATAATTCATATAAAACTAATAGGAATAATTATAATATTTGTGCAATTAGTACAAAAAACAATAAGAAAGTATAAAGTAACAGGAAGAAAATAGAAGAAAAAGTTTTTTTAAAAGATATAATTGAAATTAATACGCGGGGGAAACACAAAAATTGAATGGGGAAAAGAGGTATTTCAAACTATGAAACAGAAAGCTATGGATGTAAAACTTGTTGTAAGACCATTGATCGGTTGTCTGACACACACGCATTTCTGGGAAGGCCCGTGCCGTGCCGGACGAAAAGAGGATATGACTGTAGAGGCAGAGACAAAGGTTGCTGATGAAACCTTCAAAAGCTCTGTAGAGGCCCTGAAGGACGTGATCAGCGAGGTTGAATTTAAAGAGGCATTGGATGTAAGATATAATGAATCCTTTGTTGTAGAAAAAGAAATGTTCGACAAGATCGGTGAAGATGTAGATGAAATTGACTGCTTCCTTTGCATGGGATGGAGAATTCCGAAGCTGGAACGCTACAGAAAACCGGTCATTATCTGGCAGAATGGAAATGAGGGCATTGATTTTGCAGCATATTGCCGCTCAATTGGTGTGGAAGCATATGTGGCAATGGATCTTCAAGATGTAAACGAGATCGCACATATTCTCTGGGTAAGAAAAGCAGTTCGCAATACAAGAGCACTTGTTCTGACAGCAGGATCACAGCCTACATTTGGAATCCAGAGCCTTATCCGTGATCCGGAGGTCCTTCGTCAGCGCTATGGATTCGAGGTGATCAAGCTTCCATTTACTTCTATTTTCAAATATATGGATCAGATTACCGATGAAGAGGCTAAGCCGATTGCTGAGAAGCTGATTGCAGGCTCCACAGATACCCAGGTAAATACAGACTGGTTTATCAATGATATCAAATACTATCTTGCAGCAAAGAAAATGATGGATATTTATGACTGCAATGCATTTTCCACAGCCTGTCATGAGCTTTGTACGACGGAAATTCCACAGAACCGTAAATTTACACCATGTATGTGTCATTCAATTATGAAGGATGAGGGAATTCCAAGCGGATGCGAGGAAGACCTGAATGCACTTATGGCAATGCTGATCATGCAATACGCTGCAAATCGTCCGGCCTTTATGGGAAATCCAAATCATGAGACAGATGAGCTGCTCAGGATCCATCATGCAGTTCCGGCCCTTTGTATGAACGGATATGGAACAAAACCGCTGGAATACAAGCTGTGGGCATTTACCGGACAGGGCTTCGGCGGCAAGCTTCAGGTTGATTTTACACAGAATGAAGACGATTATATTACACTTGGCCGTTTCAATCCGGCAGGTGATACCATGTGCATTAAGAAGGGAAAAGTAATCCGTTCGGAATATGCCGAGACCTATTGCAGCCCATATTACTATATCCAGATGGATGATGCAAGGGAGTTTATGCACAATCTGGCTGGCTTTGGACATCATCAGGTTCTGATTTTTGGTGATTACACCAAGCTGATCAAAAAAATTGCAAAGGTTATGAATTTCAATATCCTGGAAGGATGAGTTAGATGATCTATCTGAACAATGCGGCCACTTCCTGGCCCAAGCCTTCCTCTGTGTGTGAAGCTGTACAGGCGTGTCTTATGGGCACGCCTGCTTCGCAATTTCGGGGAGGAAGCGCAATTTTGAAAAAAGATACAGAAGAAAGGTGCAGGGAAAAGCTTGGAAAGCTGCTTGGCATCCATGCTCATGACCGGATCTTTTTTACCTCAGGTGCTACGGAAAGCCTGAACACCGTGCTGTGTGGACTGGATTACGGAGAAGAGGGACGTGGGATCCTGGCAACCCAGACAGAGCACAATAGTGTATTGCGCCCGCTTATGAATCAGCCGGTATTCAAGAAGCATCCGGTAACAATCATTTCCTGCCTGGAAAATGGAGCAGTTACCCGGAAGGCACTGGAAAAAGGTTTGGAAGAAGCTCTGGAAAACACAGGGAAAAATCCGTCAGCTCTTATTGTAAACCACTGTTCCAATGTGACCGGATATGTGCAGGATATGAAGCTGATTGGAAATTTTGTAAGAGAAAATAATCTGCTTCTGCTTGTTGATGTATCGCAAAGTGCAGGTTGTATTCCGGTGGATGCAGACAGCTGGAGGGCAGATGGGGTTATTTTTACAGGGCATAAAAGTCTTTTGGGAATACAAGGCACCGGGGGCTTTTTCATAAGAAAGGGGCTGGAGCTGAAGCCATTGAAGTATGGCGGCACAGGGCGGAACAGTCAACAGCTTACTTATGAAGACGGTGATTATGAGTATGAGGTCGGCACTCAGAATCTGCCGGGGATCAGGGCACTTCTTGCCGGTGTGGAATTCGTGCTGGAAACCGGCGTGGACAGGATACAGGAAAAAGAAGAAAGAATGATGAAGCTTTTGTATGAAGGGCTTGGGAAAATTCCGGGGGTACAGATATATGGCAGCTTTGCAGAATGTAAGGGACCTGTTATGAGCCTGAATTTTCAGGGGCTGAAAGCTTCGGATGCGGCATATATCCTGGAAAACGGTTATGAAATTACAGTGCGCGCCGGACTTCATTGTTCCCCCCTGATTCATGAGGCAATGGGAACAAAAAACAGTGGAACTGTGAGAGTGAGCGTTTCCTGGTTTACGAAAGAAGAGGAAATCCTTGCATTTCTGGAGGCAGCAGGCCAGATTGCAGCATCATTGAGAGGAGCCGATTAAATGAAAATTCTTGGAAAACAGCCGTCAAGAGAAAAGTGTGCAGAATCAGGCTGGTTCGCAACGGATTACCTTCTGGATGCGCCTATAGACAAAGCTTTTATATTAAGTCTGAGACCTCTGGGAAGTTTTGTGTATCTGGATATGCTGAAAGAGCCTTTTTTCAAAATAGAAAATGATTATTATATGATAAAGGGAGTGCAGGGAAAAGATTATTTCAGAATTGCAGTTCATGGGAAGCATGAGGATGAGCTGCAAAGGTTAGAAGAATTTTTGTATTCCGGTCAAAAAAAAGAATAAGTTACTGCTTACTCCGTGTTCCTGTTCACGGAATGAACAATAACATAATCTTTAAGGCTGATTGCATGCAGAACACAAGTCTGCTATACTGTGCTCATGAGATTATTACAGGGGGCAGAGTATGAGACTGGAACGAGACAGCATTCCTCTTGATAAAGAATTTCCTTTTCAGATATCAGAAGTGGAGCTTAACCCTTCCAACAGTCATCCGGGAACCTGGCACTGGCACAGCTATTTTGAGATCACCTGGGTTCTGGAAGGAAAGGGAAACTATTTCGTTAATGGACAGGAATATACCATGAAAGAGAATGATATTATCATTTTCAATAATGTAGAGCCGCATGGCTGGAAACTTCTGGGAGGCAGAATGAAGCTTTTGGTTATGATTTTTTCGCCGGAGTTTGTAGCAGAGAAGATCAGTACCTTTGACACGGAATATCTGCGGCCCTTCGTTGAGCGTGGAACTAATTTTAAGAACAGAGTGGGCCATGAAGAAACTGTGAATACGGAGATCCGTACCAGCATACAGGAGATTTATCAGGAATGGCAGGAGCGCAAGGAGGGCTATCCGCTTATGATTAAGGCGAATGTTCTGCGGATTCTGACCATGCTGATCCGGGCTTATCAGGATGAGACCAAGTCCGGTGAAATGCTTCGGGAAAAGAAAAATGCCATGAAACGTCTGGAGCAGGCTTTTACTTACATAAACGCTCATTATTGTGAGAAGATTACGCTGGAGGAGGTTGCAGCGTCTGTTTATATGAGCTCCAACTATTTCTCCTCCTATTTCCGTAAGTTCACCAACATCAGCTTCAGTGATTATGTGACACGTCTGCGTGTGAACCGGGCCCGGGAGCTGCTTCGGGAGGATGGGGCAAATGTGACTGAGATTGCCTTGGCATGTGGGTTCAATAATATTTCCAATTTTTACAGATTATATAAGAAGCATATGGGAAAAACTCCCGGATATGAGAAGAGTAAAAATAATTAAAATTCAGGAGCAGATAAGACATAGACCTTTTTCAGGCTGGCATGTTAGGATAAAAGCAGGAAGCTTTGTCCTGATGTGCCAGCTTTTTATGTAATGGAAAATTTCGTTGGAATTTATTATCACGCAAGAGGCTCTTTCAGACAGACAACGTAAAAAAAAGGGGATTGAAAAACGGAGGGAATGGAAAATGATAAAAACAGACAGGTATGTACAGACGGAAGCGGCAGGAATGTTATACCGGCTGATTCCGGTTACAGAGGAAATTATCCGCTGTGTAATTGGAAAAGAGGAGATTAAGGGAAACGACTCTCTTATTATTGAAAAAAAGGAATATCCGGCAGTTGAGTTTGCAGCAGAGGAAAACGAAGAAAAGCTGGAACTAAAGACTGGAAAAGTTCTGGCCTCTCTGGAACTTTCATCTGGAAGAATAGAGTGGAAGCACGCGGACGGAACCAGGTGGTGCATACAGGATAAGGCAGATTTAACAAAAATTGACGTAGTACGCTATACAACTGGAGGTGAGAAGCCGGTTATCAACCGTGTAAAAACAGTTGACGGTGAGCGTAACTTTATTCAGAATCTGAAGCCGGAGAAGGTGCGCGACGGTTATCGTGCAAGGGTATTTTTCGACTGGAAAGAGGAGGAAGAGATTCACGGTCTTGGCCAGGCGGAGGAAGGAATTTACAATTATCGCGGACACAATCAGTATCTTTACCAGCACAATATGAGGATCCCAATGCCTCTGTTTGTTTCTACAGAAGGATATGGAGTGCTGTTTGACTGCTGTTCTTTGATGACTTTTAATGATGAGGGAAGGGAGTCTTACCTGTTTTTGGATACAGTGGATCAGATCGATTATTATTTCATGGGCGGCAATACCATGGATGGAATTATCCATGCTTATCGCTATTTGACAGGCAAGGCGCAGATGCTGCCGAAGTGGGCTTATGGTTATATCCAGTCCAAGGAGCAATATTATACTTCCAAAGAATTAGAGGAAATTGTACGCCATTACAGAGAAATCGGGGTTCCGCTGGATTGTGTGGTTCAGGACTGGAATACCTGGGATCCGGGCAACTGGGGGGAGAAGATTCTGGATCAGTCCCGTTATGGGGATAACAAGGAGTGCATGGAGCGGATTCATGAGATGCATGCCCACAGCATGGTCTCTGTATGGCCGAATATGAATGCCGGAGGAAAAAATCATCAGGAATTTTTTGATGCCGGATATCTTCTGTATGATTATGCAACCTATGATGCTTTTAATGAAAAAGCAAGAGAAATGTACTGGAAACAGGCGAAGGAGGGGCTGTTTGACCAGGGCTTTGATTCCTGGTGGTGTGACTCCACAGAGCCGTTTTCCGGTCCGGACTGGGGCGGTGCGGTGAAAAGAGAGCCCTGGGAGCGTTTCCAGCTGGTTGGAGGCGAGCACAAGAAATACCTGGATCCTGCTGTGGCCAACGCTTTTGCCCTGGAGCATGCAAAGGGAATTTATGAGAACCAGAGAAAGGATCGGGAGGATATGCGTGTACTGAATTTGACACGTTCCGGTTATGCATCTGGTCAGAAGTATGCAGCTATGCTGTGGTCTGGAGATACCTGCGCGGACTGGAAGAATCTGAAGATCCAGATCGTAGAAGGTTTGAATATGGGACTGAGCGGTTATCCCTATTGGACCTTGGATATCGGAGCCTTTTTCACAGTTGCAGATAAGTGGCAGAACCGTGGATGCGGATGCAACACGGATCCGGAGCCCAAGTGGTTCTGGCAGGGAAAATATAATGAGGGTGTGAAAGATAAGGGATATTGTGAGCTTTATACACGCTGGCTTCAGATGGGAACATTTCTTCCTATGTTCCGGTCTCATGGTACAGATACGCCGAGAGAAATCTGGAATTTCGGGGAAAAGGGCACTATGTTCTATGATGCTATCGAGAAATTTATCAAGCTGAGATATCATTTTATGCCTTATATTTATTCGCTGGCAGGGGCGGTACATTTTGAGGATTATACCATTATGCGAAGCCTGTTGTTTGATTTCCCGGAGGACAGGGAGGCGCGAAAGGTGGAGAATGAGTTTATGTTTGGACCATCCCTGCTGATCTGTGCAGTTACGGAGCCTATGTATTATGGTCCGGAAAGTACCGTGCTTAACAGGGAAAAGACATGGGAGTGTTATCTGCCGGCTGGTACGATCTGGTACGATTACTGGACAAATGAGAAATATGAGGGCGGCCAGTATGTGAAGGTGGAGACACCTATTGACCGGATCCCGATTTTCGTGAAGACGGGTGCGATCATTCCGGTGGCTGATGGGCTGGTTTATGCAGAGCAGGAGCCAGAGAAGCCGGTACAGATTATCGTTTATCCTGGGGCAGACGGAGAGTTTGTGCTGTATGAGGATGAAGGAAATAACTATAACTTTGAGAATGGGGCGTATGCGACGACCAGATTCCAGTGGAAGGATGCGGCAGGACAGCTGGTGAATGGGCGTAGAGAGGGCAGCTTCCCGGGAATGAGGGAAGCGGTTTATGAGACGGTGATTATAAAGTAGGATACTGCGGTGCGGGAAGCGAAAGTGGAGAGAAGGAAAGATATATGGTTGTAGAGAGAAATAGGGCTGTATTTACTGAGGCTCCGACGGCTGTGCCAGATGGAAATGTGGATGTTTCAGGGGGCGGACGATGGAAAATCTGGCAGAATGCGGGGACGAAGATTGACGCGCCGATTTTGGGAAATGGAGATTTGCTGGCGGCAGTGGCCGGGGATGGGAGGTATCCACAGTTCTGGTTTACGACCAATGACTTCTGGCAAATGGAAAGTGCGGCGAACTGGGAATTCTTTCATGATAACAGTTCTGCCAAATGTGATCCGGCGGTAAGCGGCGGAAGCCCCAGACCGGTAGGGCGTATGGTGTTTGATATTCCTGCTATGGAGGGTGCCAGGTGGTATACGGAGCAGAAGTTTGCCACGGGAGAAACTATAACAATATTGACAAATTCCGCCGGAGAGAAATGTTCTCTGAAAAGCTGGGTGGCTGCAGATGAGAACATTCTTGTGGTAGAGTTTGAGAGTGAGACAGATCTGGATGTGGAATTTGATTTTTATTTTCCGGACGAAATAGGAAAAGGCTGCGAAAAAGCTGTGGATGTCTGGGGAAGCGGTGAGTTGGAGAATATCCAGAACGGAATGTTCGCTGGACTGGTGACGGGACGTCCGCTGCAGGTAAAGAAAACCGGCGGTGGGATTGTAAGTGGATACCGGCAGTTTTCAGATCATGTGGATATTCCAACTAAGGTTGGTTTTGCTGGGGGCTTTCTGAAGGAAACGAAAGTAATTGGCGGCGTTGAAAGTTTGGGTTCTTTAAAGAAAGAATCTATTATATCCACTGAGGAAAGTGGGAATAAATCAAATAAAGCGGTATTTACAGAACCTTCGGCGGGAAACGGTATTTTAAAGAATGTTGAGGCAGTTAAAGCATTTGGAAATACAGGGAAGCTAAGTGACAGAAGCACTCACAGAAAAATAAAAGCCGGTGAGCGGGCAACCTTCGTTCTGCCAGTGCGCTCCTGGGCGAAGTGCAGCAGACCTTATGAGTATGCCTTTTCCAGGGCAAGGTGGATAACGGAAGAAGATGTGGAAACTCTTCATGAACGGCACCTGGTATGGTGGAAAAAGTTTTGGAGTGTTTCCGAAATTTCTCTGGATGATCCGGTGATCGAGCAGAGATATTATCTGTCAAAATATATGCTGGCAAGTGTATCACGGGATCCGGAATATCCGCCCAATATTCTGGGAATCAGTACTTTTGACCGTCCGGCATGGAATGGAAATTATAAGATTAATTATAACCATCAGTCTCCCTATCTGAATCTGATGGTTTCCGGACATTTCCAGCAGTCCGATCCTCACGATGCGCCTTATCTGAAACTGATGGAAATTTCAGATGAGATGTGTAAGCGGCTGCTTCACCATGAGGGACTTTATTATCCTCTGGGCCTGGGACCTCACGGCCTGGTAAGTGAGGCCCTACTTTTGCATATGAAATCCCCAGCCATTCACGGTGCTTTGAATATGATCTATCGTTATGGAATCACGGAGGATGAGACGTATGCACAGAAGGTTTACCCCTATCTTCGCGGTGTGGCAGATTTCTGGGAAAAGGATCTGGTGTGCAGGGATGGCGTTTACCATGTAGTTGGAGATGGTATGCACGAGCGCACAGATGGGAACATCCGTGACAATGGCGTTCCGGAAGATCCGGTGAATACATTAGGTTATCTGAAAACCTTCTTTACCTGGATGCCGAGAATCAGTGAGGCACTTGATCTGGATGAGAAAAAGAGGGAAAAATGGCTGGAAATCGCAGAGAACCTGGCACCTTATCCAAAGGGGACAATTCGGGAGATTCAGGAGAATCCAACTCTTTGGAAAGAGGTGGATGTGAAGCTGGAGGATCTGCTTCCGGAAGAAATGCTGGACAAAGAGATTTATTATGATGAAGGTATCGGTGGCAAATGGTCTTTCCATTTTCCGGGAAATGTAATGCAGATTTACCCGGGTAATGCAATTGGGCTTGGAAGTGAACCGGAAGAGCTGGAAGTGGCGCGAAATACGGTGCAGATTCATGCGCTGGTGGAAAATGCGCTGGGAGAGCTGGAATATAAGAAGGCACTTGAAGAAGCAGAAGGCGTGAAAAATCCTCATTTCTACAAAGCTGGCGCTTTTAACGCATCCAACTTAAGCTGTCTGTTTTTCACCGCCGCAGTACGTGTAGGCTACGATCCGGAAATCATCTGGAAAGAAATGCGCGACATGATTCTTAACAGGGGAATCCCAAATGGATTCCTGAAAGAAAATCCTCACGGAATCGAGCAGCTGAACACCATCCCGGATGCCATCCAGGAGATGATGCTGCAAAGCTGCGAGGGTGTGATCCGTATTTTCCCGGTATGGCCGAGCGCAGAGCATCCCAATGCCTCTTTCCGGAATTTCCGTGCCTGGGGTGGCTTTGAAGTAAGCGCTGTTTTGAAAGACGGTGAGGTAGAGCGAGTTACCATACTCAGTCACAAAGGACACCCATGCAGAGTGGAAAACCCATGGCCAGGAAAATCTGTGAAGGTTTCTTATGAATACGGAAGACCGGATGAAGTGCACTTTGGAGAGTACTTAAATATAGAGCTGTATAAAGAAGAGCATGCAGAATTATTCCGGATCTAGTAGTACATCCATCTAGTTTTTAAAGTGTTGTTGGATATAGCTTTGCCAGTTTAATTCTGG
>NZ_JAJCIA010000021.1 GCF_020554845.1 Blautia faecis
CTATCCCCTCAAGATTGAGGGGCAGGGGAGTTGAAGTGTCGAAGACACTTTTTTAGATAAATTTGCACTTGACATTCTTACATCACTGTGCTAAAGTATAAATCAGTTAAACCGATGAGAAAGAGTAGTAAATCAGATGTGACATTTAGTCGTTATGAATGGACTGAATAATGACTTATCAGAGAGCGAAGGATGGTGTGATCTTCGTATGAAGCGGCTGATGGAATGGACTTTCGAGGGCGGCCCGAAATTATATTTCAGGAGAGTAGGCGCCGACGGGAACCGAACCCGTTACCAATCAGGAGTGTATGTTTGTACATGAGAAAGTGGACGATTTGTCAATTTGAGTGGCACCGCGATAATAAGATTTTATTACCGTCTCAAAGAGCAACAGGGAATGTTGTTTTTTGAAGACGGTTTTTTGATATCCATTTTACCACTCATTCTTTCTCGCAGACAAGATGCAGAAGATCGGCTTAGTTATCTTCTGGAGCCTGTTTGAAAATCATTTCCGTAAAGTGTGACACATATTATGCGGAAAGCCTTTTTTAACATGCTCCCGCCAATTTTAAGAGAGAGAGGAAAAACACTATGAAAAAAAGAATGATCGCAATCGCAGCAGCAACAATGGCAACTATGATGATGGCAACACCTGTTCTTGCAGAGGACTACAAGATCGGTATCTGCAATTATGTAGATGACGCATCTCTGAACCAGATCGTAGACAATCTGGAAAGCCGCCTGAAAGAAATCGGTGATGAGAAGGGTGTAAACTTTGATATTTCCTATGACAATTGTAATGCAGATGCCAATGTTATGGAGCAGATTATTTCTGATTTCCAGGCAGACGGTGTAGACCTTATGGTTGGCGTTGCAACACCAGTAGCTATGCGTATGCAGGCAAGCACAGAAGGAACTGACACACCGGTTGTATTCTCCGCAGTATCGGATCCGGTTGGTGCAGGTCTTGTAGAGTCCCTGGAGGCACCTGGTGCAAATCTTACCGGAACAAGCGATTATCTGGATACCGCTTCCATTATGAAACTGATCGAAGCTGTAAATCCGGATACCAAGAAGATCGGACTTTTATATGATATTGGACAGGATTCCTCTACAGCAGCCATCGAGGCAGCAAAAGCTTACATGGATGAGAACGGAATCGAATATGTTGAGCGTACCGGAACCACTACTGATGAAGTTCAGCTTGCAGCAGATGCACTTGTTGCAGATGGTGTTGACGCAGTGTTTACCCCAACTGATAATACTATTATGACAGCAGAGCTTTCTATTTATGAGAAATTTATTGATGCAGGAATTCCGCATTACACAGGAGCTGATTCCTTTGCGTTAAATGGTGCTTTCGCAGGGTATGGTGTTGATTACGCAAATCTTGGAGCAAAAACAGCAGATATGGTTGCCGATATTCTTCTGAATGGTGCTGATCCGGCAACCACTCCTGTAGAAACCTTTGACAATGGTACTGCTACTGTAAACACAGAAACATGCGAAGCTCTTGGCCTTGATTTTGAAACTGTCAAAGCTGCTATGGAGCCGCTCTGCACACAGGTAAATGAGATCGTTACAGCAGAGAGCTTTAACGAACTGGAAGCAAATTAACGATTAACCGGAGGAAATGATTGTGACACTGGCTACTGCACTCTCCTTAGGAGAAACTGCCCTGAAACTTGGACTGATCTGTTCCCTGACTGTCCTTGCATTGTTTTTAAGTTATTCCATGCTGAATGTCTGCGACCTTTCTACAGACGGCTGCTTTACATTAGGAGCCGCTGTAGGAGCCGCTGTGGCGGTCAGCGGACATCCTTTTTTATCAATACTAGCAGCAATGCTTGCCGGAATCTGTTCTGGTTTTGTAACCGGATTTTTGCAGACAAAAATGGGAGTAGACAGTCTGCTTGCGGGAATTATTGTGAATACAGGATTGTATTCGATTAACATAGCAGTGATGGGAGGCTCTTCCCTGATCAACATGAACCGTACAGATACGGTGTTTTCCATGATGAAGGATGTTCTGGAAGATACCCCTCTGAAGGGAAGAACAGATATAATTGTTGCGCTGATCGCAGTAGCAGCAGTGGTTGCTTTTCTGGTGGTATTTTTAAAGACACGACTTGGCCTTGCAATCCGTGCTACAGGAAATAATGCAGATATGGTGAAGTCGTCGTCTATCAACCCGGTATTTACAACGATTATCGGACTTTGTATTGCAAACTCTTTTACAGCACTGTCCGGATGCCTTCTTTCCCAGTCCCAGAAATCTGTGGACATTAACATTGGTCAGGGAATGGTTACCATTGCGCTTGCATCCCTTCTGATCGGAGGAACAATTCTTGGAAAAGGCGGAATTTTTGTAAGAGCTGTGGGAATGGTATTGGGTTCTTTTGTTTTCCGACTGGTTTATACGGTGGCTTTAAGATTTAATATGCCGGCGTTTATGCTGAAACTGGTATCTTCTGTGATTGTTATTCTGGCAATTTCCGGCCCTTATCTGAAACGACAGTGGCCGCAGCTGAAAAGAAGAATGACGCACAAGAAGGGAGGAATCTGATCCATGTTAAAGCTTTCACATATTTCCAAAACCTTTAATCCGGGAACAGTAAATGAAAAAGTGGCAATCAGAGATTTGTCTCTGCATCTTGAAAAAGGCGATTTTGCAACAATTATCGGTTCCAACGGAGCTGGTAAATCTACTATGTTCAATGCCATCTGTGGGGATTTTCTCACAGATTCCGGATCTATTGTTCTGGATGGAGAGGATATTACATTTCTGCCACAGCATGCCAGAGCAAAAAATATTGGAAGACTGTATCAGGATCCGATGCGGGGAACTGCTCCTGGAATGACGATTCTGGAGAACCTTGCGCTTGCTGCAGGTCAGGGAGGCTGGCTTTCCCGTATTTCCAAAAGTGATAAACAGCGTTTTCGTGAACAGCTTGCACTTCTGGATATTGGCCTTGAAGACCGCATGAACCATCCGGTGGGACTTCTTTCAGGCGGTCAGAGACAGGCACTTACTCTTTTGATGGCAACTATGAATCCACCGAAACTGCTTCTTCTGGATGAGCATACAGCAGCTCTTGATCCGGGAACAGCCGAGAAGGTGCTGAACCTGACCAGCAGGATCGTGGAAGAACATCATCTGACCTGTCTGATGATCACCCACAATATGCAGTCTGCACTGGAACTTGGAAATCGTATTCTGATGATGGATTCCGGTGATATTGTTCTGGATATCAAGGAAGAGGAGAAAAAAGGTCTTACTGTGGAAGGGCTGCTTGACAAGTTTAAAGTTGGAGCAGGAAAGAAGCTGGATAATGACCGCATTCTTCTTTCTAATGAGTAAGATTGAGTAAGACGAAATGGATAAAAGTGAGCCCTGGCTATTGTACGGAATTGCAGTAGCCGGGGCTCTTTATGCAGTTGAGAATATTATACAATAATAATTTGTTGTCTGTATTCATGAACATAAGAAGTACTGTTTTTTTGTGCCAGAATGCTTTCGTAAAGATTGGATGCGAAAGTTGTTTCATTTAGTAAATCCATAGCTTGCGGTGCGTTTTCAAGCACTGCGGCAGCATCCGGCAGTCTGGTAAGCAGAGGAATGCTGCTGCATTTTTTTATTTTGCCCAGAAGCGCAGAACTGTTTTTTCGAAATCCCAGAACCCGGGCGTAGGGAATCTGCGCTGGCACACTCTGAATATGAAGAAGCATGTGAAGCAGTGCTCTCTGGATCCTGGTGCGTGTGATCTCCTTGGTTTTCAGGAGGTCGGTAAACTGGGAAAAGGTTTTATACTGATCCCTGCAGGAGAGAATCCTTCTGGCAAGAGCGTGGGACATGTCCTGGTATGTGCACAGGCTTTCTTCTGTTTCCTGAAGAAGACAGTAGCGGTAAAGCGTGTCCAGATCGTTTTCCAGAAGATAATGATTTCCGGAAATTGCCTGCAAAAATAGTTCCAGGGAATTTGCTGGTAAAAATTTTTTTGCCATATCAGCAAGAAACGCAAAATTCTGTATTGAGGTTTCTGATGCTTCAGATAAAAAGCAGTGGGAATGCTCGGTATCGGACCAGTCCCCTTTGGGTGGAGCGTTGAAATCCAAAATGGCATTCCGAATAGCAGAAGCAGAAGGAAAGTGATTTTCAGACAGAGTATTTTCGTGATAATCATTTCCTTCCCGCTTAATGGAAACCGGTGAAATAGAGCTGTTTTCCCTTAGAATAGCTTTACAGTATTCAATTCCCAGAATATTATTGGGGGAAGAGAGCAATTGCTGGTATTTTTCTGATTCGGGAAAAACTGCAGAGAGAGCCATGCTTCTGGCCTTTGGAAAAGTCATTCCGTTTTTCAGATTCCGGCGAAGGGCGGCCTGAAAAGTTTCCGGCTCCTCTGCCAGGATTTTGGCCAGCTCCATAAGCGCATCCGTATCACCGCATTCACTTCCGAAACAAAGTATATCTGTAACCCCAAGTCCATCCAGAAGCTGTACGCCTCCTCTGGCAAATAACTCTGCACTGGCAGAAGAAATGGAAACCGGCAGCTCCAGAACCAGGTCTGCGCCGCTCCGAAGAGCCATTTCTGCACGTACATATTTTGAAAAAAGAGCAGGGGTTCCTCTTTGCACGAAATCACCACTCATGGCGATAACTACATAGTCTGTCCTTAGTTTTTCTTTTATATAGTTTATCTGATATTCATGTCCTGTATGGAATGGATTGTATTCTGCAATAATTCCGGCTGTTTTCATAAAATTGCACCTCAAAAAATACGTTGTTCTTCCATATTCTAACATTGAAAAGCTTGAAATACAAGGCGGGGTGGCGTATAATGAGGATAAGTTACTGAAAGGGAAAGGGATATTTATGCCAGTTCCCAGAGGATTACTGTAACAAATGAAAGGAGCCATTTAATCATGGGATTTATTGATGTAATCAAAGAAAGAGCAAAATCCAGCATTAAGACAATCGTACTGCCAGAGACAGAGGACATGAGAACTCTTGAAGCAGCAGACAAAATTTTAAAAGAGGGAATTGCTAAGCTTGTACTTGTTGGTAATGAGGAAGCAGTTAAGAAGAGCGCAGCTGAAGGCGGCTTCGACATTTCCGGTGCACAGATCGTAGATCCTGCAACATCTGAGAAGACTCAGGGATATATTGACAAATTAGTAGAGTTAAGACAGAAAAAAGGCATGACACCAGAGCAGGCTAAGGAGATCCTTCTGAACCAGTATCTGTATTATGGTGTTATGATGGTTAAGATGGGCGATGCAGACGGTATGGTTTCCGGAGCTTGCCACTCTACAGCTGATACCTTAAGACCATGCCTTCAGATCCTGAAGACAAAACCAGGTACCAAGCTTGTTTCCGCATTCTTCCTGATCATCGTTCCGGATTGCGAGTACGGCGCTAACGGTGCATTCGTATTCGGTGATTCCGGTCTGAACCAGAACCCGAATCCAGAAGAACTTGCAGCAATCGCAGCTTCTTCTGCTGAGTCCTTCAAGCTTCTTGTACAGGAAGAGCCTGTAGTAGCTATGCTTTCCCATTCTACAAAGGGAAGTGCGAAACATGCAGATGTTGATAAAGTTGTTGAGGCTACCAGGATTGCGAAAGAGCAGAATCCGGACCTTGCACTTGACGGAGAGTTCCAGCTGGATGCGGCTATCGTTCCAAGCGTAGGTGCTTCTAAAGCTCCGGGAAGCCCGGTTGCAGGTAAGGCTAACGTTCTTATCTTCCCAGACCTTGATGCAGGAAACATCGGATACAAGCTGGCTCAGCGTCTTGCAAAAGCAGAAGCTTACGGACCTATCACCCAGGGTATCGCAAAACCTGTAAATGACCTGTCCCGTGGATGCTCCGCTGACGATATCGTTGGTGTTGTAGCTATCACATCCGTACAGTGCCAGGCTCAGGACTAATTTGGAATTAGTCTGAAAAGGGCTGAATCGTATTGTGATTGAGGGCACATGCCCTTGAAGAGATACCAGAGGAATAAAATATCTGGTGTCAGGTAATACATAATCATGTAAACAGGAGAGTAAAAAAATGAATGTATTGGTAATTAACTGCGGTAGTTCTTCTTTAAAATACCAGTTGATCGATTCCGACACAGAAGCTGTTCTTGCAAAAGGACTTTGCGAGAGAATCGGAATTGACGGAAGACTGGTATACCAGAAAGCCGGAAATGACAAAGAAATCACAGAGGCTTCCATGCCGACTCATAAAGAAGCCATCCAGATGGTTCTGGAAGCTCTTACAAATGAGAAAACAGGCGCGATCAAGAGCCTTGCAGAGGTTAATGCAATTGGTCACCGTATCGTACACGGCGGCGAGAAATTCGCTTCTTCCGCTATCATCACAGATGAGATGATCAAAGCAGTAGAAGAGTGCAACGATCTTGCACCGCTTCACAACCCGGCAAACCTGATTGGTATCCGCGTATGCTCCGAGCTTATGCCAAACGTACCTCAGGTAGGTGTATTCGATACCGCATTCCATCAGACAATGCCTGCAAAAGCATATTTGTACGGACTTCCGATCGAGTACTACAAGAACTACAAAGTAAGAAGATACGGCTTCCACGGAACCTCCCACAGCTTCGTATCCAAACGTGCTGTTGAGTTCCTTGGCCTTGACAAAGATAACTCCAAGGTTATCGTTTGCCACCTTGGAAACGGTTCTTCCATCAGTGCTGTACAGAATGGCAAATGCGTAGATACTACAATGGGTCTTACTCCTCTTGAAGGTGTTGTAATGGGTACACGTTCCGGAAGCATTGATCCGGCTATCGTTGAGTACATTGCAAAGAAAGAGAACCTGGATCTTGCAGGTGTTATGAATGTTCTCAATAAGAAATCAGGTCTTCAGGGTATGTCCGGTGTTTCCAGTGATATGCGTGACCTTAGAGCAGCTGCTGCTGAGGGCAACGAGGATGCTAAGAATGCAATCGAAGTTCTCTGCTATGGTATTGCGAAATATGTAGGTGGATATGTAGCAGCTATGAACGGTGTTGATGCGATCGTGTTTACAGCTGGTATCGGCGAGAATGTTGGCATGATTCGTGAGAAAGTCTGCTCTTATCTTGGATTCCTTGGTGTTACAATTGATGCCAAGGCTAACGAGGCTATGGGCGAGGAAGTTGTTATTTCCGGTGCTGACTCCAAGGTAAAGGTTGCAGTTATCCCGACTAACGAGGAGCTTGCAATCTGCCGTGATACGGTAGCACTTGTAAAATAATTAGCTGCAGTGTGATCAGCAGTACATGGCAAAGTCAGTTGCTGAGAGGCAGGCTGCTTTGCGGTAATACTGCATTACTTTATAGAAATGCATAAATCCTGTCAGAGAATCATACACTCTGGCAGGATTTTATATGCAACAGGAAATTGATTTAATATTCCACCTGAAATTTCGCCAGCTTTTGTAATTTTTTTGAAAAATTATTGTATATAAGGGAAAATTCAAGTTGACAAATAATGACAGGGTATGTATAATTGATTAAGTGTGAATAGGGAGACGATTATGCAGATACATTTATCAGACATTTCATCCAGCGAAGGTAAGAGTCAGCACTACAGTGTTGCTTTTGAGATGGATACCATCACCTTCCAGCAGGGAACCTTTCCAGTACTGGCTAAGGAACCTGTAGAGCTTATGATTACGAATACCGGCGACAGAGTTCTGGAACTGGAGGGAAGCGGTCTTGTGACTGTTGGAATTCCATGTGACAGATGTCTGGAAGAGGTTAGGACCAGGATTCCTTTTGAATTCAAGAGGAAACTCGACATGAAGCTTACGGATGAAGAACGTGTGAATGATCTGGATGAGAGCAGCTATCTCACCGGCTATGACCTGGATGTGGACCGTTTGGTCTATCTTGAGGTACTGATGAGCTGGCCTTTGAAAGTCTTATGTAAAGAAGACTGCAAAGGGATTTGCAGCAGATGCGGGAAGAACCTGAATGATGGTCCCTGCGGATGTGCCGAGGAGCCTAAGGATCCCCGTATGGCAGCTATCAGTGATATATTCAGTAAATTTAAGGAGGTGTAACCGAAATGTCCATCTGCCCAAAGAATAAATCTTCCAAAGCAAGACGCGATAAGAGAAGAGCAAACTGGAAAATGAGCGCTCCGAACCTTGTAAAATGCAGCAAATGCGGCGCACTTATGATGCCACACAGAGTTTGCAAGGCTTGCGGAAGCTATAACAAAAAAGAGATCGTTAAAGTTGAAGACTAATAGCGAATCTTTAAAGAACACCTGAGTTGATTAGGTGTTCTTTTTTTATGCAGCAAGCAGGATTCTTTCCTGTTGTTTTTTCTATATAATTCATTTATAATATTCACAGAAAAATACATTACCTGGAGGAACTACAATGTCTGAATTAAGCGATAAGATCAGATCAGAATTTAAAAAGGCAGATGATGAGCGCGATGCTCTTATGAATACCCCGGAAGACATCGAACGTTGGGATAATATTGTATATGGACATGATGACAGGGAGATGCAGAGACTGGACGTATACAGGCCGAAGCAGGCACAGGGAGAAGACCTTCCGATCATTATCAGCGTTCATGGAGGAGCCTGGATGTATGGAGATAAAGAAAGATACCAGTACTATTGTATGAGTCTTGCACAGCGAGGATTTGCAGTTGTAAACTTTACATATCGTCTGGCTCCTGAGAGCAAATTTCCAGCACAGTTAGAGGATGTAAATCTGGTATGCAAGTGGGTGATGAAGCGTGCAGGAAGATTCCATTTTGATACAGAACGTATTTTTGCAGTAGGAGATTCTGCAGGAGCTCATCTTCTGGGACTTTATGCAGCAATCTGTACGAATCCGGCATATGCTGCCAAATATGATTTTGCTGTACCAGAGGGCTTTGCCCTTACTGCAATTGCTTTAAATTGCGGTGTGTACAGGATCCCAAGGGAAGGGGCAGACAATATGACTATGCTGATCATGAAGGAACTTCTTCCGGAAGGCGGTACAGAGGAAGAACTGGAGAGCATTGATGTACTGAACGGCATTACAGATGTTTATCCTCCTGTATTTTGCATGACTTCCGTGGCAGATCATCAGAAAGCACAGGCACCTGCATTAGTTCAGAAACTGATGGAGAACAATGTGCCCTTTGTATATCGTATGTTTGGAGATAAGGTT
This sequence comes from Blautia faecis, assembly GCF_020554845.1. Taxonomy (GTDB): domain Bacteria; phylum Bacillota; class Clostridia; order Lachnospirales; family Lachnospiraceae; genus Blautia_A; species Blautia_A faecis. The sequence continues at coordinate 9,173 of NZ_JAJCIA010000021.1, forward strand.
AATAAACTTGGTCACGTGTTCCACTGCGATGTAAAAACAATTGATGCTGCCCAGTGCAATGATGCAGAATGTGATTTTTTCAGGGAGTTTTGTTTCTGATAGTAGGACATTCATGTAAAACATATTACGGTACAATGCAAAGTTAGAGCCTTTTTCAAACACGCTCTTGTTGTTGTAATAAAGTAAACAGTAACACCCATTTTTCACGGAAACCTGCGGTTCGCCACAGGTTTCTTGTATTATACGATGAAATCTTATATGCTTGGGATAAGGGAGAAAATCAATGAAAAAAAGGTTAAAAGGTCTGATAAGTGTTTTTTTATTTTTGCTTTGCATATTTGCCTGGAAAAGCGTGCAGGAAGTAAGGGCAGCAGAAAATGTAATAAGGGATTTTTCCAGAATTTTCTACATACCTGCCGGAGCAGTTTTGAAAGGCGGAAGCCTGCAGAAACTGCAGGAAATTTATGATGGCATGAGCTGCATTGCATATACAGAAGATGGAGAAGAGCTTTATCTGGATGCAATCTGGGACTATTCCGGAATTGATATTCAGACTGTGGGAGCCTATAAGATTACAGGGACAGTGAGACTTCCGGAAGGATATACAAGCAATGTCGGTCTTCCGGAATGGACAGCATGGATTTCTGTACAGAATCCGGGACAGCCGGAGATTCAGGTGTATTCCCGAATGATTTCAGCAGGTATTTACTATTTTCCATGGATCACAGAGCAGAATCCAGATATGATGGAAATATGGCTTCAAAAAGAAGGAGAGGACTGGGTAAATGTAAGCGAGGAAGGATATGGATTTGCGGATACCGATGGGATGTATCTTTCCTGCCAGAGTATGATAGCTGAAAATATATATACACTGACAGTTGTTTATAATGAAGGGAAAACCAGAAATCTTAAATACCGCTATCAGTCAGATGGAAGCCTGGAGATACTCAGTTATCAGCCTGGAACAATTGGCGGGACAGTATCAAAAGATACTGTTATCCGTTCCTGCGAGGAGATTGACGAAAAGAGCCTGCAGCGCTGCATGGTATATGCGGTGCGGGCGGGGCAGAGTCTGGCAGAAGTACGGACCGAGCTGGAGGAGACTTTTTATATTTTGGGGAGCACCTGTGAAGAATATGAGGATACTGCGGCCCATCCGGCTTTTATCATGCATTCAGTATGGGATTTCAGTCAGGTTGATGTAAATGCTCCTGGCGTTTATAAAGTGACGGGAACTTTTGCAGCTCCAGAAGGCTGCACGGTGGATCAGGAGCTTACTGTTCCGGGGGCAGCTGCTTATATTACTGTTCAGCGCCCGGATCAGCCGGAAGTACAGACGTGCTGTGTGGTTGGCGTGGATGTTCTGTTCTTTCCTATGATATTAGACTGTTTTACAGATGAACAGCTGGACAATCTGCAGGTATATCTGCTGGAAAATAATGAAGATAAAGAAATAGGCAAAAGTAATTCCTATTTTGACAGAAAGGGGCTGTATCTGAAAAAAAGTGTTCTTAAAGCTGGCAGGGAATATGGAATTTACGTAACCTATCCAGGTGGAAGTACCGGGGTATATACTTTTGTGTATGGTGGGGAGCTTATTTCTAATGAGCACTGGTACAAGCGCAATTATGCAGACAGGGATGGCAAAGAGCTTCCGGATATTGACGATGAAACGGAGCGGGTAACGGATACTTCCGCCATCCTTGTAGGAAACAGGCTGCTGGATCTTATGAAGAATGGTGTAAAGCTGATTCCTTTTGAAGGAGACGGAGTGCTGGTAAGGGTTCCTGTGGAAGTGGTAAAAGACTGGAATATAAAAGCGGAGGATCAGATTGAGACAGACATTTCCTGGGTGGGAAGTGATGTTTCTGTAAAAATTTTCAAAAACGGAGAAGCTGTTACAGATATTCCAGGAGCTACCGTGGAGATTCCGTATGCGAACCGTGACTCTCAGACTATGCTGACAGACGAAGAAGGTAACTCCTATACAGGTTCGGTAAATGATGAACAGAACGCTGCGGTGATTCCCATTGATAAAACCGGAGATTATACAGTGGAAGAGCAACCACAAAATCAGACAGAGAATGGTGGAAACACAGAAGAGGATAATCCGGAAGGAGACAGTCTGGAAAATGCGGCGGACTCAGGGGAAGAAAAGCTGTCAGAACAGGTTGAGGAACTTCTTTCGGAAGATGTAAAAAACCAGAAAGCGAATTCAGATGAGAATCTTAACAGTCAACATAAAAAAACGGCTTCAATTGTTATAATAATTGTAATTTTGTTAATATTGTTATGGAATATACCAATGAGACGCAGCAAAAAGCTCCGAAAGGGGGAACGGGGTGAAGGAGAACAAAGCAAATAAAAAAGGAAGGAAGCTGCTGTGGGGAACTGTAATCATAACCATGATTCTATCCTTTATGTTTTTTTACGTGTTGTATTGTTCAAATAACAAATATATGACAAGAGAGGAAAAAGCCATACACGGACTTTTGTATGCAGATGGCTCCTATGAGAGCTTTCCTGTCTATTATTTGTCCAGAGAATGGGAATATTATCCGGATGCACTTCTTACGCCGGAGGATGATCTGGATAAATATTATTTTCGTTATATTTCTATTGGGGAATATGGCGGAATGGAACTTGGAAACAGTGGGAGAAGTCCGTATGGGAGTGGTACATACCGGTTAAAAATCATGCTTCCCGCTGAGCAGCATACATATGGTTTGTATCTGCCGGAAATTTTTTCAGCATATAATTTGTATGTGGATGGTGTTCTGGTCGGACAGATGGGAAATCCGGACCCGGATCATTATGTGGAACGGACTCAGAACAGAATGTTTACCTTCAAGGCCAATACTTCATTAGAAATTCTGATTGCAGTGACAGATAAAAGCTCTGCTTCGCCGGGAATCCAGAGTGTACCTGTTTTTGGAAATCCTTTAAAAATAAACACCATAAGGGGAATTGCGGTGTTTATCAATTCCTCTGTATTTACCTTGATCATTCTGGTTCTGGCGTTTTCCGTATGGGCATTTTTTAAAACCAGAAGCAGGGAAAATGTACTTTTTGCAGGAGTATGCCTTTGTGTGCTCGGGTATACCTGCTATCCCCTTCTGCATACATACCTGGCGCTAAGAGTACAGCCCTGGTTCTCTGTTGAAATGCTGTTCTATTTTCTCGCTTTTCCGGCAATGCTTTTGCTGGAATATGAGATCACCGGGCAAAAGTATAAGTGGATGGCATGGGGGGTTCTTGCTACAGCTGTGGCAGGTCTTGGGGTTACGCTTGCCGGGATTTTTGCCGGGGGAATGGAGACCGCAGCTCTTTCTTATGGTATTTCAGCGGCAACGGAGGTGCTGAAATGGTTTACTGCTGTATGTCTTGTTTTAACTGCGTTTTTCTATACGGAAGGGATGCAGGGCATTTCGCTTCTTACAGGAACCGTAATTTATGCAGTATCTCTGGCAGCAGATCGCATATGGTCTTTGTATGATCCGATTATTGGCGGCTGGTTTCCAGAATGGGGCGGCGTCATTTTGACAGGTATATTTGGAATGCTTCTCTGGAGAAAACTGACAGAAGGCTATCGGATGCGGCTGATTTATGAAGAACAGTCCAGACAGATGGAATTGCGTCTGCTTATGCAAAAGGAGCATTATGAGAAGTTAACTGATGCGCTGGAAGAGGCAAGCCGTACAAGACATGACTTCAGACAGTATATCCGTACTGCTTCCATTCTGCTGGAACAGGAACATTATGAAGAACTGAAAGAGTATTTTCATCAGTTCGCACAGGAGAGCACCAAAAAAATGCAGACACCAGTATGCTATTGCAAGAACATGTCTGTGGATGCAATCTTACATTACTATGCGTCACAGCTGGAGCAAAAAGGTATAAAGTACAGATATTCAGTAGAGGTTCCAGAGAAAATGAAAATTTCTGATCTGGATATCTGCAGGATTTTTGGTAATCTGATGGAAAATGCAGTGAGAGCAGTGCAAAAAGAAGAGAACGCGGATGAGGCTTATGTAAATTGCATCTGCAAAGTAAAAATGGGAAAACTTCTGATCAATATTGAAAACACCTATGCAGGAGAAGTGCAGAGAAATGGGGCAGCTTTTTATTCCACAAGTCACAGCGGGCAGGGAATTGGAATTGCTTCTGTTTACAAAACAGCAGAGAAATATGGTGGATATGCCGACTTTTCTGCCAGAAACGGTATATTCCGGGCGAATGTGTTTATTCCATTGGAAGATATGGATTTACGGCTTTCTGACAAAGCTGACTGACAGGCTGAGAAATTTTGCCGGGTCTTTCTTCCACATAAAAAGTCTGCGCAACCAGTTGTGCAGACTTTTGTATTATGAGAAAAGATAATTCAGATATTCCTTCTTGATTGCGTTAGCTCCCCGTTTACGGATCTGGACGGTTTCCTGGTTGTCCAGAAGAAAGCCCTCCTCCAGTGTTTTGTAAATGCGGTCCATATTCACAAGACAGCCGCGGTAGCAGGAGAGAAAACAGGGGAGATCGTGAATCAGTTCCTCGAATTTCTGGAAAGTCAGGTATGTGCGCAGAACTCCTGCGTCTGTGTGAAGCTGGACAGCATTGTGAAAGGTGTCTGCATATAAAATGGTTTTTACAGGAACACGTAGAAGGGTACGGTCGCAGATCACCTCTATATATCGTGTATCCTGTGCACGCTTGATCTGAATGGAGTCCAATACCTTTGTGAGCTTGTTTGTATCAAGAGGCTTCAGAAGATAATAAGCTGCCTGCACGTCGTAACTGGCAACCGCAAAAGCATCGCTGCTGGTAACAAAAATAAGAGCACAGGAGTCGCCTTTTTCCCGAAGCTGGGCGGCCAAGTCCATACCATTGGCCTGCTTTATGTAGATATCAAGAAAAATCAGGTCATAACTGCCGGGAGAATAGCTGTTCCAGAAGTCTTCAGGTGAAGAGAAGGTATGTAATTGGACAGATATCTGTCTTTGGTCATAATGTTCCCGGGCAGCTTCTGCAAGTGCATCAAGATCCTACTGCACATCATCAATTATTGCAATGTTCAATGCTGAAATCCTCCAAAAGAATGAAAACCTGCAGTAAATCAAAATGTTGCTGTGAACAGTAACATCAAAAAATCACTGAAAGTGTCATTTCATCCCATGTATATTGTTTTTTCAAAATAAATCGGATATAGTAATCTCAAGGTGATGAGGCGTTAGAAAGTATTGTAAGCTTTTTAGGTCCTCTATATAATATCACAAAATATGATAAAAGTGAGGTAGAAAAATGAAAAACTGGAAAAAAGTTATGGCTATGTTGTGTGCCGCAGCAATGGTAACCGGATCTTCTGCTCCTGTATGGGCAGAGGCAGATGCAGCAGAAGATACTGAGGCTGCAGATGATGAGATTACAGAATTAACAATGGACATGCTTGATGAAGCTGCATATGAAGGAACATGGTTATCTTTTGAGCCAGGCTTCGATCTCTATGTACCAAGTAACTGGGACGTTCTGGAAATCTCAGATGAAGATGCTGCAGACGGTGTTATGTTCCAGGCACAGGATCCGGATTCTGAAGAAGGCGTGAACATGGTAGTGACTGCTACAGATGTTGGAACAGAGTATGATCTGTATTCCATGGCTGATGAGCTGGCTACAGAGTATGAAGATGTTGAGAAGGTTTGCATTAACGGACTCTATGCAGTTTCCTTCGAGACTGAAAGTACATACGGAATCGCTTTCCTGGAGGATGCTGAGGGAATGATGTACAATGTACAGATCGGACCGAAATCTGACGACATTCAGCCTATCGCTGAGACACTTTTCGTTTCTCTGATCAAGACAGAAGACAATGTGGAAAATGCAGAGGCTGAGACCGATGCGGCAGCTGACGAAGAAGCAGCAAACTAATTGCTATAAATGCAATCAGCAGTAATAGCTAATTTAAATGCGAAACGTGAATGTCAGCTGGAAATAAATTTTGAAGCTGGCGCTTAAGAAAACAAAACAGAAGCTATGCAGTATATGGAAAAAGACTGCATGGCTTCTGTTTTTTTTGTTTCATCAGATAAATATGCGTTTAACAGTTAGCTGTGTAAAGATTTCTTCAGCTTCGTATTCCATTTCTGTACAATCAACGGATTCATTTTAATCTTTTTACGATCGTAAGTGATCAGTCCGTTGGTTTCTTCTTCAATATCAGAAAGCTGCGTGAAAACAGTTGCAGAGTATCCTTTTTTTACAGAAGGTACGATAGTGTTTTCCATCAACCTGGAGAAGCCGTCGGTAAGCGCCTCGCTGGTGGTAAATTTCTTATATCCGTAAATATTTTTACAGGCACTGTGCTCATGCAGGCGAAGAGAGTAACCTCCAAATTCAGATAAAGCAAGTACGCGGTCTGATTCTGGTACTGGAAGTCCAAGAAAATAATAATGGAGACTGTTAATATCACCACAGCCCTGATCAAACCATCCACTGGCAGAATCTACCAAGCGGGAAGGATCAAGCCGGTGAATAAAATCTGTGATTTTTTTGGTTGAAAACTGTCCCCATCCTTCGTTGAAAGGTACCCATGTGACGATGGAAGGATGATTATACAGTGTCCTGACCATATCCCGGATATTGTCAATGTATTCCTGACGGCCAAATACATCTGTGCGGGAGAGCAGGCGGGCGTGGAGGTCTTTTACTGGAATGCGCATCCAGTTTAATAATGTGGCCAGATAGGTGACAAACCAGTGATGGTAGGAAGAACCGCCGTTAGGCATATCCTGCCATACCAGCATTCCCATGCGGTCACAGTGGAAATACCAGCGGTCTGCTTCAATCTTGCCATGCTTGCGGAGCATATTAAAACCAAGATCTTTCATTGCACGAATATCGTAGATGAGAGCTTCATCTGAAGGTGCTGTATAAAGCCCGTCGGGCCAGTAGCCCTGATCCAGCACGCCGCTCTGAAAATATGGCTGATTGTTCAGGAAAAAGCGGGGATAGCCATCGTCAGCTATCTGTACGTCACATTTGCGGAGTGCGAAATATCCAAGAATCCGGTCTTTGCCATATTCCAGGGAATAGGGGTAAAGCCATGGCTCTTTGGGAGTCCAGGACTTCTGCATATTTTCCGGGATGGAGAGGGTGGCTTCTTTTCCGGGACGGATTGCGGCGGTAGTTATTTCATCCTGGCATAATGTATCGTTAAGTCCGTCTGCTTCGAGAAAAACAGGTGGATAAACCTTACAGATCACATTGGATGAATTCTGCCTGTCAGGTGAAAAAGCCAAAACAGTTTCCTGAGAATCTGTCTGATCCGCTGCCATGGGTCTTATATGGGCGGGAGATGCATTTTCGGTCGAGGATGCGGAGGATACGCGGATTCGCATCCGGACCAGACTATTGTCCAAATCCGGGGTAACACGCACATCTCTTATGTATTCGTTTGGTACGATCTCCATCCATACAGTCTGCCATATCCCGCTCTGGGCAGTATAGAACATACCGCCGCGTTTCAGCTGCTGTTTGCCTCTGGCATGATAGGAGGTGTCACTGAAGTCATGGACACTTATTAGGATAGAGACTGTGAGATCTTCTGTAATAAAGTCTGTAATATCTGTGGTAAATGGAAGGTAGCCTCCCTTGTGATAGGTGACGAACTTTCTGTTAATGTACACACTGCAGATCTGATCTACAGCTCCAAAATGCAGAAGAAGCCGCTGACTTTCTGTATCTAAGCAGTTCTCTGGCAACTGGATGGTACGGGAATACCATAAGGTTTCATCAGGCAAAAGCTGGCGCTTTACCTGGGAAAGAGGTGCTTCCGGTGAAAAGGGCACTAAAATCTGTCCGTCAAAGGGGAAATATTCGCTTTCGTAAAATTGCCATGGAAGAATGCGGCTGTCAGTAATCAGATAGTCCCACATGCCGTTCAGATTGATCCAGTGACGGCGTACCATATCCGGACGAGGATATTCTTTCAGAGTCTGTCCCAGGGCAGCCGCTTTGCTCCAAATGGTTTCCAGATTTTTCAAATATATGTCCTCCTTAAATTTACGAAAAGTATGAAAAAATAATTATAATGATATGTCTTATTATACACGAAATAAGGAGGTTTGCAATTGGATTTGTGAAAACCTGAGAACCTGGGCGCGAAATCATGTGAATGTATGATTTCTGTCCATCGCGAAGCGTGTTGCTGTGAACGAAGTGATCAGAAACACGATTGCAGGGCGTAGAGTGAACAGCACATCGCAACTTACGATTGAAAAAGCAGGTGTGGTATGTTACGATAAAAAGGATTGATGGAGGGGAAAAAGATGAATAATTCACAAAACAAAAATCTGCTGACAGAAGGGTCTATCTGGAAGAAACTGATGGGATTTGCGTTCCCGCTTTTTCTGGGAAACCTGTTCCAGCAGCTGTACAATACAGCAGATTCTCTGATCGTGGGAAACTTTCTGGGAAGTGATGCACTGGCTGCGGTAAGTTCATCCGGCAGTCTTACATTTCTGCTGGTAGGATTTTTTCAGGGCCTTGCTATGGGAGCAGGCGTTATCATAGCGAGATATTTTGGCGCAAGGCAGAAGAAGGAGCTTCACAGGGCGATTCATACCACGGTGGCTTTTGGTATTCTGTGCGGTATACTTCTTACAGCTGGCGGTGTTGTGCTTGCACCGAAGATTCTGATCCTTATGAAAACACCGGCAGATATTTTGCCGAAATCCACCCTGTATTTCCAGGTATATGCCATGGGATCCCTGGGGCTGGTTCTTTATAACAATTTTGTAGGCATTATGCAGGCAGTGGGAGACAGCCGTCATCCATTGTATTACCTGATTTTTTCATCGCTTTTGAATGTAGCTCTGGATATGTTTTTTGTAGGCGGACTTGGAATGGGTGTGGAGGGCGCAGCTCTTGCCACTATCATTTCCCAGTTTATGAGTGCATTTTTGTGCCTGTACCGTCTGATGAAAAAAAGCCCGGAGGAGTATACGGTTTCCCTTAGGGATGTTCGCCTGGACTCCTATATGCTGAAACAGATCGTATCCAACGGTCTTCCTGCCGGCATCCAGAACTCCGTGATCGCCATTGCAAACGTGGTAGTGCAGTCTAATATCAACAGCTTCGGCAAGCTGGCTGTTGCTGGATGCGGGGCATATTCCAAGGTTGAGGGATTTGGTTTTCTGCCTATTACCTGTTTTTCTATGGGGTTGACCACATTTATCAGTCAGAATCTGGGCGCAAAGAAATATGACAGGGCAAAAAAAGGAGCACGTATTGGTATCCTCTGCAGTATTTCGATGGCAGAGATAGTGGGAATTATTGTGTATTTTGCAAGCCCGGTATTTATTGCCGCTTTTAACAATGATCCGAAAGTGATTGCTTTCGGAGTGAAAGAGGCACATATCATTACTCTGTTCTATTTTCTGCTTGCCTTTTCCCATTGCATTGCAGGACTTATGCGCGGAGCGGGAAGAGCTACGGTGCCCATGTTTGTTATGCTGGGCTGCTGGTGCGTGATCCGTGTGACTTATATAACCATCGCTGTGAAGCTGCATCCGGTGATCCAGACTGTATTCTGGGCGTATCCGCTGACCTGGTCATTAAGCTCCATTCTGTTTTTGATTTTTTATCTGAAATCAGACTGGATCCATGGTTTTGAGAAAAAAAGAAACTGACAGAGGCGGAAAATACTGAAATAAATGCCAGTGGATGGTGAAAAAGGAGTTATGGTTTTTATGAATGTACTGAATATTGAACATGTAAGCAAGATTTTTGGAGATAAAAAGATTTTTGATGATATTTCCTATGGAATTCATGATGGGGATAAAATCGGAATCATTGGAATCAATGGAACAGGAAAAAGTACTCTGCTGAAAATCGTTGCAGGGGAAGAGGAGACAGATGAGGGACAGGTGATTTCCCAGAATGGCCTTCGTATCACCTATCTGCCTCAGATGCCAGATTTTCCAAAAGGTGCCATTGTACAGGACTATGTGGCTGATGGGAAATGGCAGAAGGACTGGAGCACGGATAGTGAGGCCAGAAATATTTTGAATAAGCTGGGGATTACAGAACATGATGTCCCTGTGGAGCAGCTTTCCGGTGGACAGAAGAAGCGTGTAGCTCTGGCCAGAACTCTGGTAAACCCTTCTGATGTGCTGATTTTGGATGAGCCTACCAACCATCTGGATAATGAGATGGTAACCTGGCTGGAGGATTATCTGAACCGGTTTAAAGGCGTTGTGATCATGGTTACGCATGACCGTTATTTCCTTGACAAAGTTACCAATAAAATTCTGGAGATCAGTCATGGAAAAGTATATTCCTATGATGCCAATTATTCAGGATTTCTGGAATTAAAAGCACAAAGAGAAGAGATGGAGCTGGCTTCTGAGAGGAAGAGACAGAGCATTCTCCGTATGGAGCTGGAATGGGCGAAGCGTGGCTGCCGTGCAAGAAGCACCAAGCAGCGCGCTCGTCTGGAGCGTCTGGAAGCGTTAAAAAATGGCAAGGCGCCTGTTCAGGAGACAGATGTGCAGATGGACTCTGTGGAGACCAGAATGGGGAAAAAGACAGTAGAGCTTCATCACATTTCCAAAAGCTATGGCGATAAGGTGATTCTGGATGATTTTGACTATATTGTGCTGAGAAACCAGAGACTTGGAATTATCGGACCAAATGGATGCGGAAAATCTACTTTGATCCGTATTATTGACGGAATGGTGGAACCGGATTCCGGTACCGTGGAGATCGGGGAGACGATCCGGATCGGTTACTTTGCCCAGGAAGTGCCGGACATGGATGGAAACCAGCGGGTGATTGATTATATCCGTGATGTGGCAGAGTTTATTCCTACCCGTGATGGAAAGATCAGTGCATCTATGATGCTGGAGCGCTTTCTTTTTGATTCTGCAATGCAGTATACACCGGTAGCCAAGCTGTCAGGAGGAGAGAAGAGACGTCTGTATCTCCTGAAGGTACTGATGGAGGCGCCAAATGTACTTCTTCTGGATGAGCCAAGTAATGATTTGGACATTCCTACACTGACAATTCTCGAAGATTATCTTTCTACATTTTCGGGAATTGTGATCACGGTATCTCACGACCGCTATTTCCTGGATGATGTGGTGGACCGCATTTTTGCCTTTGAAGGGAATGGAAAACTGACCCAGTATGAGGGTGGTTATACAGATTATGCGGAGGCGAAAGCGCGGAAATATGGGGCTGGAAGCAGTGAAATTGGTGCCGGGGCCGGCAGCAGTTTGTCGGATAAAGCAGCTTCCGGAAATAACAGTACAGAGGATGAAGGGAAAAAACCTACCAGAAAAGACTGGAAGCAGGGACAGAAGTCTGAAAAACTGAAATTTACTTATAAAGAAGAACGGGAATATGCTGTTATTGATGAGGATATAGCCAGACTTGAAGAGAAAATTGCCAGGCTGGAGAATGATATGATGGCAAATGCCACCAATTCCGTGAAGCTTCGTGAGATTATGGCAGATAAAGAGGCGGCGGAGAAGCAGCTGGAAGAGAAAATGGATCGCTGGGTGTATCTGAATGATCTGGCGGAGCAGATTGAGGCACAGAAAAATAATGGATAAAGGTGACAGGAAGCTGCATGCTTCGAAAGCCCATAAAGAAGAGGAAAGCTTTCTGAACAGGAGAAAGGAATTGTTTCGCAGACTACCAAAAATTGACAGGCTTATGGGAATGGAACTGACGAAAGAACTGACGGAACAGTATGGGTATCGTGCAGTACTGGAAGCTGCCAGAAAGGTGGAAGAGCAGCTGCGGGATGCCATGCGTCAGCAGATTTTGGCGGAAGAAAAGCCAGCTGTGTTCCTGGATATATCTGGACTATCAGACCAGAAGGATGGCTTACCAGTAAAGCTGTCTGATTTGAAGGCTTTGTCTGAGACAACATTAGATTATACAGAGTACATTTTGCAGGAAATGAAGAGACTGCTTGCGTGCAGAAGCCAGAGGCAGATACAGCGGGTGATCAATGCTACCGGTGTGATCCTTCACACAAATCTCGGAAGAGCGCCCCTTGGGGACAGACTTGTGTCTGAGCTTATACCTTTGATGACCGGATATACTAATCTGGAAATGAATCTGGAAAATGGGAAGAGAGGAAGCAGATATGATCATTTTGCTGAAAATCTCTGTAAACTGACTGGGGCTGAGGCTGCCATTGCAGTGAATAATAACGCGGCAGCAGTGTTGATCATGCTGACGGCGCTGGCATCTGGAGGAGAAACCGTGGTTTCCAGAGGAGAACTTGTGGAGATTGGAGGGAAGTTCCGGATTCCGGATGTATGCAGCCAGAGTGGAACGATGCTTGTGGAAGTGGGGACTACCAACCGGACTTATCTGGAGGATTACGAAAATGCAGTGACAGAGAATACAGCTGCTTTTCTGAAAGTGCATACCAGCAACTATCAGATTACCGGTTTTACCCATGAAGCAGAGCTTGCGGAACTTGCAGAAACAGCACATAACCGCGGAATTCCCCTTCTGGTGGATCTTGGAAGCGGAAGCCTTGTGGATATTGCCTTTTATGGAATCGAGCCTGAAAAGACCGTACAGGAGCTTTTGAAGAAAGGCGCAGATATTGTATCTTTCAGTGGCGATAAACTTCTGGGCGGGCCACAGGCGGGAATATTGGCAGGACGTAAAGATTTGATCGAAAAGATTTCCCGGCATCCTCTCATGCGGGCGCTGCGGATCGATAAGTTTACAGCTGCGGCGCTGGATAAGACGGTAAGTATTTATCTGGATGAAGGTCAGCTGGAGAAAGAGATTCCGGTTTATGATATGATGAGTCGAAGTGCAGAAAAACTTAAGCGGAATGCATTATGGCTTATGGGTGAATTGTTGTTCGAAGATTCTGCATATGAACTTGCAGTAACCTCTACACGAAATCCTGTTGGCGGTGGTACTACACCTGGAAAAACACTGCCTGGAGCTGCATTGCAGATAAGAAGCCTGAATGGAAAAGGACTTTCCGCACAGGAAATCAGTGACTGCTTACGGAAAATGGATACTCCGGTTATTGGTCATATTGTAGACGACTGGGTCTATCTGGAAATGCGGACCATAAGGACTGACGAAGAATTGGAGGTTCTCAGAAAAGAATTGAAATATGATCTGTACAAGAAAAACCCTCAATGACCTTTGAAAATCATTGAGGGTTTTGGAGCATTATGATTCTATTTCCCCATATGCCATGCCAGTCTTACACTTGCAGAGTGGACTGTTCCTGTGAGCCAGTCGCAGTCATTGGTGATCCAGTCCATGATGCCAAGCTGGCGGGTTTCCCAGGCAACGGTAGCTTCATGGGCTTCTGGTGTTTCCTCAGTCTCCATAGTGGTATCGATTTCGTCATAGCCGAAAATATATCCGCCTGCGCTCCAGATGCTAAAGTTGCTGTCAGGACCCGGGTCAATTCTGCCCTCTCTTGCGGCAACCAGTCCGTCATGTCTTGCCTTATATTCTTCCTCGCAATCAGGTTTCAGTCTGGTCATGAACATTCTGTGGCGGATCAGCTCTTTGTTTTCGCGGACAATACCGAAATTGTGGTACATCAGACGCATGTTTTCGCCAGGGGTGGAGATCCAGGTGAAGGTGTGGTCAATTCTGGAAGTGAGAGCCTGGATGCTGGCTTTTTTCTCTTCTGAAAATTCGTTGTTTTCGTCTGTTTCGTAATATCCGAAAATCAGGGAATCACAGTTCCAGATGCTGAAGTTATGTACCTTTTCCTGATCCAGAAATGCAGTCAGATCTGGCCAGATCTCTCCTAATATCTGGCGGTAGTCATTTTTTTTTCCTTTTTTGATTTCCATAGCAAAGCTGTGTCTTTCCATAAGAAAAATCCTCCGTTTTATAAAAATAAGATATTGTGTATATCTGGTGTTTCTGTTTTGAATCCTGTTGGATAAATATCAATCGAAAAAAGGACAGATTTACTGCTCACGGAACGTTACCAGTAAACAGTAATAAGGATAGCATAATTTCTCAGATAAATCCACCCTTATATTGACATTCGGCATGTACTTATATACAATAAGAGGACTGGCCTGGAGCAGGTTTGAAAAATCATTCCCGCAATCTGCACGCCTTGCTTTGCGGTATATTTTGCCTGAATTTCGTCTGCGTAGCCCGCTGTGATGCCCCATTCGGACAAAATTTCCTACAAATTGTGATGCTCATCTTGCAGAAAGTCTTTTTCAAACACGCTCTAAAAAAGAGGGCGACAGAACAAAAGGGTTACTGGTCACGGAGTGAACAGTAAACGAAAAGGTTTAATTACAGAAGAGAGGGGATTGTTTTTGGAAAAAGAAGTAAAAGTTCAGGAAAATAAAATGGGTGTGATGCCAGTGGCAAAGCTTCTGCTCACCATGTCTGTACCGATGATGATTTCCATGCTTGTCCAGGCACTTTATAATATTGTGGACAGTATGTTTGTGGCGAGATTAAGTGAGAGTGCACTTACTGCAGTTTCACTTGCGTTTCCGGTGCAGAACCTGATGATTGCAGTGGGAACCGGTACTGGTGTTGGTATCAATGCGCTGGTGTCGCGCTCTCTTGGAGAGAAAAAGCAGGAATATGCCAATAGTGCTGCAAATAACGGTATTTATCTTGCGATTTTCAGCTTTATTGGATTTGCAATTGTTTGTGGATTTTTTGCACCTGCTTTTTTCAGGGTGCAGACTACGGATCCGCAGATCATGGAATATGGTGTGGATTATGTCAGAGTGATCGGAATTATGTCCTTCGGCCTGTTTATCCAGCTGACCTGTGAGAAGCTTCTGCAGTCTACAGGGAAAACGATTTATTCCATGGCAACACAGCTTCTTGGCGCTATTATCAATATTATTCTGGATCCAATCATGATTTTTGGTTTATTTGGATTTCCAAGAATGGAAGTAACAGGAGCAGCTCTTGCCACTGTTACCGGCCAGATCATTGCAGCAATTGCAGGTGTGATCGTGAATATGAAGCTGAATAAAGAGCTTCATATTTCTCTTGTGAAATATAAGATTTCCGGTGATGTGATCCGCAGCATTTACAGCGTAGGTTTCCCATCTATTATTATGGCTTCTGTTGGTTCTGTTATGACATTCGGAATGAATAAGATCCTGATGGGCTTTACTTCCACTGCAACGGCGGTATTTGGCGTGTATTTCAAGCTTCAGAGCTTTATTTTTATGCCAGTGTTTGGACTGAATAATGGAATGGTTCCCATTGTTGCTTACAACTATGGTGCCAGAAAACCGAAGCGTATTACGAAAGCAATTAAGCTGAGTATTATTTACGGAGTATGTATTATGCTTGCTGGTTTCGCTGTATTCCAGCTGTTCCCGGGAAGCCTTCTGGGAATTTTCAGCGCCTCTGACGATATGATGGCAATCGGTATCCCGGCACTTCGTACCATCAGCCTCAGCTTTCTGATCGCAGGATTTTCTGTGGTTGCATCTTCTGTGTTTCAGGCATTGGGACATGGCTTTTTAAGCCTTGCGGTGTCTGTGCTGCGTCAGCTGGTAGTGCTACTTCCGGCTGCATTTATCCTGTCAAAAGCAGGTGGCCTTGGAGCCTGCTGGTGGTCCTTTCCCATTGCAGAGGTGTTCTCGGGAGTGATCTGCTTTGTGTTTATACGATATGCGTATAAGAAAGAAATTCATCCGCTTTACGAGAAATAAAACAGATAGGAAAACAAGAGCCCTCGGAATTTCGGTTCCGGGGGCTCTTGCTAAAATTAGTAATATTTATTTTTATTCCATATGCACTGTCACATGATACTCTGTCTTTCCATCCTCAACAGGTACCACATTTCCATCCACATGCCTGCCATCAACCTCCAGGTAAGCTACACCCTTTTCTACATTATTCGGGTTCTTAACGTCGAAGTAATAGGTGGCACCGCGGAAGCGGCGGGTGAGGGTGAAGTCACCGAAGCCCTCCGGAATACACGGATCAATGGAAAGTCCATCATAGGATGGCTGTACACCCAGAATTGCCTGGGAGAGGTTCACGAAAGTCCATGCAGCTGTTCCGGTAAGCCAGCTGTTTTTCGCTTCGCCATGGCGGGCTGCATCCCGTCCTGCGATCATCTGGGAATAGACATAAGGCTCTGTGCGATGGATTTCGCTAATGTTTTCAATATAAGACGGGCAGGTCTTTTTATAAATTTCAAAAGCACGGTTTCCTCTTCCGATAACGGTTTCGGCAATGGAAATCCATGGATTGTTATGGCAGAAGATTCCGGCATTTTCTTTGTATCCCGGAGGGTAGGAAGAAATTTCACCAAGGTTCAGGTAATATCTGGTGTAAGCCGGCTGGTGAAGCATAATACCATATTTGGTGTCCAGGCGCTCTTTTACAGAATCAAGAGCTTTTTTTGCCAGGCCTTCTTTTACACCAATGCCGGCAATGATACAGAAGCCCTGCGGCTCAATGAAAATCTGCCCCTCTTTGCATTCGTGGGAGCCAACCTTCTGAGAGGTGGCGTCATAAGCACGAAGGAACCATTCTCCATCCCAGCCAGCGTCAAGGACTGCCTGGTACATTTCTTCAACAGCTTTCTGTGCGATAGCAGCGTCCTCTTCTTTTCCAACACGTCTGCAGATCTCTGCAAACTCATTTCCGTATTTTACATACATACCTGCAATAAATACAGATTCTGCAACTGGTCCCTCAGATGGTCCTGTGGTCTGGAAGGATTCACCAGGTTCATTGGAAAAGCAGTTCAGGTTCAGACAGTCATTCCAGTCAGCACGTCCGATGAGAGGGAGCTTGTGTGGTCCAAGATGGGTGCGGCTGTATTCGAAGGAACGGCGAAGATGCTCAAAAAGAGGAGCTGCTTTTTCCATATGGCAGTCAAAAGCAACCATTTCATCCAGAATGGAATAATCTCCAGTTTCCTTTAAGTAAGCGGCCACAGCAGCAATCAGCCACAGCGGGTCATCGTTAAATCCGCTTCCGATATTCAGGTTACCTTGCTTGGTAAGCGGCTGGTACTGATGATAAGCACTTCCATCTTCGAACTGGGTAGCTGCAATGTCAAGGATTCGTTCTCTTGCACGCTCCGGGATCAGATGTACAAATCCAAGAAGATCCTGGCAGGAATCACGGAAGCCCATTCCACGGCCGGTTCCGGATTCATAGTAAGAAGCGGAACGGGACATGTTAAAGGTTACCATACACTGGTACTGGTTCCAGATATTTGCCATACGGTTTACGTGAGGATCCTTACTCTCTACATGATAGCGGGAGAGAAGATCATCCCAGTAAGTATTCAGGATGGCGAAAGCTTCATTTACCTGTTCGGAAGTTTCGAATTTCTCCATGATCTTCTTAGCAGGCTCTTTTTTGATCACGTTTAAAGCTTCCCATTTGTCGTCTTTTGGGTTTTCACAATAGCCGAGAAGGAAAACATATTCTTTTTCTTCACCAGGTGCCAGGGAAACATTGATCTGCTGGCTGGCAATGGGATACCATCCGCTGGCAACAGAATTGTGGCTCTTGCCTTCCTCTACAACGATTGGAGCATTATTGCCGCGGCCAAGTCCTAAGAACTCATCACGGCTGGTGTCAAAACCGTCTACAGGAGTATTTACAGTGAAAAAGCTGTAGTGATTGCGTCGTTCGCGGTATTCGGTCTTATGGTAAATGGTGCTGCCAATGATCTCAACTTCACCGGTGCTTAAGTTTCGCTGGTAGTTGGTCATGTCGTCAACGGCATTCCAGAGGCAGAACTCTACATATGAAAATAACGAAATCTCTTTCGCTTTATCTGAATTGTTTCGCAGAGTCAGTTTGTTGATCTCGCAGGCTGTGTCAACAGGGACGAATGCAAGAAGATCAGCTGCCAGGCCGTTTTTCTCACCGTGGAAACGGCTATAGCCAAGTCCATGGCGACACTCATAAACATCAAGAGGAGTGCGGGTTGGCATTGCACCTGGATTCCATACGGTATCTCCATCTTTGATATAGTAGTATTTTCCGTTGGAATCTACCGGGATATTATTGTAGCGGTAACGAGTGATACGGAGCAGCTTTGCATCTTTATAGAAGCTATAGCCGCCGCAGGTGTTGGAAATCAGTGTGAAGAAATCCTGGGAGCCAAGGTAATTGATCCATGGCAACGGGGTATCTGGTGTTGTAATAACATATTCTTTATTGACGTCATCAAAATGTCCGAAATTCATAGTGGATCTCCTTTGATAATTTTTATTCTTGCTGAATTCTTTCTAATTGGTTGATTGCTATTCGTGATTTACATCAGGGTGCATTATTTTAATTTTCGAAGCTGCATAGTGATCTGCGCTTATATAAGTAATAATGTTTTGCAAATGCAATGAGTAGTTTCGAAAAAATCAATTGGATTGAATTGTGAGATAATTAACACACGAAAACGAATAAGTAAAGGCAATAAGAAATAAAAGTAAAGAATAATGGTATATATTTGTTCTTAGTATAATAGAAAGACTGATTAAAAGCAACATAAAAATTACAGTAATAATTAAATCTATTATATATTACAAATCAGAGATTTAAAACACGAAACTTTTCGCGAAAACATTTCGAAAAGAGCTCTTATTCACGATTAAATTGTTAAAAACACAAATATCCAAATTGTGCAATAGGTAGAATGACGTGAAAACGCACAAAAAACGCCAGAAACCACTTGATTTTTTGTGCACTAGGGGGTACTATAAGCTTACGAAAACGATTTAGAGATGACAGGAAAGAAAAACAGGAAAGAATGAGGCAAGCATATGGTTTCCATGAAAGAAATCGCAAAACAATGTAATGTCTCAGTCGCCACTGTCAGTAAAGCATTAAATGGTTACTCCGATATCGGAGAAGAAACAAAAAACTACATATTAAGAACGGCTTCAGAGATGGGATATCTTCCCAACTCATCGGCAAGAGCTTTGAAGACGAAGCGAACCTTTAATCTGGGAGTTTTATTTGTGGACGAGGCCCGAAGCGGTCTCACACATGATTACTTCAACAGAGTACTGGAAAGCTTCAAAAGCACCGCAGAGGCGAAAGGCTATGACATTACTTTTACAAGCGGAAATGTTTCCGGTAAAAGGATGACCTACCTGGAGCACTGCAGATACCGGGGCGTGGACGGAGTGGTAATGGCCTGTGTGGATTTCACCGCAGAAGAGGTTCAGGAGCTTCTCCTTTCAGACATTCCGGTGGTGACCATCGATCATATCTGTGATGGAAGGATATCGGTAGTATCCAACAACATCCAGGGAATGGAAGAACTTGTTACCTATATATATAAGAAGGGACACCGCAAGATCGCTTACATTCATGGAGATGACACATCGGTTACCAAGAATCGTCTTGGAAGCTTTTACCGGACCCTGCAAAGACTGGGGATTGAAGAACCGGATGAATATGTAAAACCGTCTTTTTACAGAGATGCTGATCTGGCAGGTGAGAGAACCGGTGAACTTTTGGATTTGAAAGATCCGCCAACCTGTATTCTCTATCCTGACGATTATGCAGCGATGGGAGGGATAAACGAGATACGGGAAAGAGGACTTCGGATACCGGAAGACATTTCAGTAGCCGGGTACGATGGAATCAATATCGCCCAGGTTCTTGAACCCAAGCTGACAACCCTTTGCCAGGACACAGCGGCAATCGGAAGGATAGCGGCAGAAAGGCTGATTGAGCTGATTGAGCACCCGAAGACAACAGTTATTGAGAAATACACAGTGGATGGAACCCTTTTTAAAGGAGCTTCCGTGAAAACTTTGTATCCATCAAAAAATTTCAAGTAGCTATTAAAAAAATTAAAAGATATAATTAAAGGAGGAAGTAACATGAAGAAAAAAATGGTGAGCGTATTATTAACAGCTTCTATGCTGGCAGGAATGACATTATGTGCAGTCCCGGTTATGGCAGAAGATGCAGAAACACCGGAAAACGAAGTTACCGGTGACGCTTCCGCAGATGATTCCTTTGTAGTATGGGGATGGAACGATGATATCAAGAAGATCCTTGATGGACCATTCAAAGAGGCTTATCCAGATGATTACGAAAGAATCGTTTTCGTAAACACAGGTGGATCTGATTATTATCAGAGCAAACTGGATCCTGTACTTGATGATCCTTCAAATGAGTTATATCCTGATATGATGGGCCTGGAAGTTGACTATGTTCAGAAATATGTAAACAGCGACTGGGTACAGAATGTAGCAGATCTTGGAATCACAGCTGATGACTATGCAAACAGCTATCAGTACAATCTGGATCTTGGATCCGATGTTGATGGAAACGTAAGAGCACTGTTCTGGCAGGCAACTCCTGGATGCTACGCAGTTCGTGCAGATCTGGCTGAGAAATATCTTGGAACAACAGATCCTGCAGCATTAGCTGAGAAATTCAAAGATCTGGATACCATCGTTGCTACAGCTAAAGAGGTTAACGATGCTTCCGGCGGAAAATGCAAACTGTTCTCTGGCTATGATGAGATCAAACGTAGCCTGACCGGTTCCAGAACTCAGGGCTTCTATGATGAGAACGATAAGATTACAATTGATGACAACATCAAGACATATATGGAAACAGCTAAGACTCTTTATGATGAAGACCTTACCTTCAATACCGATCAGTGGAGCGCTGACTGGAGTGCAAACATGAGTGGTGATGGCGTTGATTCTAACGCAGCACTTGCTTATATGGGATGCCCATGGTTCGTATACTGGAGCTTAAGTGATGCTTGGAAAGGCAACACAATCCTTGTTCCTACCCAGACAAAATGCTATTGGGGCGGCACAGGACTTGCAGCTACAACAGATTGTGCAGATACCGAGCTTGCAGCTAAGATCATGAAATTCTTCACATGTGATGAAGATGGAATGGTTGCAATCAACGCTCTGAACTCTGACTATGTAAACAATACAGCAGCTGTCAGCAAGATCATCGAGGCTGGTACATCCGCAGATGGAAACGGCTATCTGTATCCAGACGCTGGACAGAACTTCATGGAGTTCTTCCTTCCATTAGCAGACGGACTTGACGCTTCTATGGTAACAGCAGAAGACCAGCAGATCCTTTCCCTTATGGATACTCAGACCAAGGCTTATGCTACAGGCGAAAAAGACCTTGATACTGCACTTGCAGATCTGACTGCATCTATCCATGATACATTCTCTTACCTGAGCGCAGAATAATGTGGCTTAAGAGTTTGCAGAGTCAATCATAAGTAAGTAGTGAGTGTGCTGCTTCTTCCCCAAAGAAGGAGCAGCACATTCTTATATAAGCGAGCAGCTGCTTTTGCTATAAAAAAGCAGAATGACTGCCAGTGGCAGAGGAGGATGGCGCAGAAGCCCAAAGGGGCAGGTACTCCCGCCAGTGTCAGGCATTCTGCCTGGGAAAAGCAGGCAACTTCAGACAGGAGGCTGTTATGAATAAGAAAAAGAAAAAAATGATCGATTATGGAAGGTATGGCTACTTCTTTATTGCACCGTTTTTTATCACTTATCTGGTGTTCCAGCTGTGGCCACTGATCAATACTTTCTATTATAGTACCTTAACCTACTACAAACGTAACGGACGTGAATTCATGGAGTTTGCAGGACTTCAGAATTTTGTAAATATCCTTGGTATGGCTGCAGGAGAGAGAGGTTATGTACTCAGCTATCTGAAAAATACCCTTGTAATGTGGGGCTGCAACTTTGTTCCTCAGATTCTGGTTTCCCTTCTTCTGGCTGTATGGCTGACGGATGAGAAGGTTAAGGTAAAAGGAACCGGCGCGATGAAGGTTATCGTTTACCTTCCAAGTGTTATCACTGCAGCTTCCGTTTCTGTACTGTTTAAATCTTTATTTTCCCAGTACGGACCAATCACCCAGACATTGAAGGACTGGGGCGTTCTCAGCAAGAACTTCGATTTTATGTCCAGCGTAGCAGGAAGCCGTGGGCTGATCTCCACAATTCTGTGGTGGATGTGGTTTGGTAATACGACCCTGCTTCTGATTTCAGGCGTTCTTGGCATTGACCCGGGACTTTTTGAGGCTGCTGATATTGATGGTGCAACAGGCTGGAAAAAATTCCGCTACATCACTTTACCGCTTTTGAAACCAATTATGCTGTATACACTGGTTACCTCCGCAATCGGTGGTCTTCAGATGTATGATATCCCGGCACTGTTCAACGTTCCGGAGACCGGACTTGTTGGTCTGCCAGATGATAAGACTACCACAATGGCCATGTATATTATGCGTCTGTATAACAGTGATGTTGGAAAGGCAGCAGCCGTTTCCGTAGTACTGTTTATTATCACGTTGGTTGTCAGTCTGATCCTGTTCGCAACTATGAGTGACAGCGAAGACAGACGTATGAAAAAAGAGCAGAAACAGCGTAGAAAGGCAGGTGGAAGATCATGAGTAAAGCCGCAACAGTAGACAGCTACAGCAAGAATATGCTGCATCAGAAAGTCTTCCGTACCATTATTTGTATTTTATTCTGTATCATTGCACTTTTGCCATTTGTTCTTCTGGTTATGAACGCAACAAGAGATTCTGAGTCTATCAAGGCTGGTGTTTCCCTGATTCCGTCCACACACCTGATCGAGAACTGGAAAAACCTGATGATCAAGCAGAACGGTATGCAGATTACTTTGCAGAAAGCGATCATTAACTCTGCAACCATTACGATTCCTGGAACTTTCCTGTCAGTTTATTTTTCATCTCTGACAGCTTATGGTATCCATGTATATGATTTCAAATTCAAAAAATTTGCATGGGCATTTATTATGGCAGTTATGATGGTACCAAGTCAGATTTCCATCATCGGTTTCTACCGTTTCATGCTGGATCTGAAGCTGATCGATACATACGTTCCGTTGATCATTCCTACCATTGCAGCTCCAACTGTTGTTTTCTTTATGAAACAGTATATGGAAAGTACACTTTCTCTGGAGATGATCGAGGCAGCTAGAATCGACGGTTCAAAAGAGTGGAATACCTTTAACAAAATTATCCTTCCAATTATGAAACCGGCAGTTGCCACACAGGCAATCTTCCAGTTCATCGCACAGTGGAACAACCTGTTTACACCTACCATTTTGCTGACAACAGATTCCAAGAAAACACTTCCTATGTTTGTACAGCTGCTGAGTTCTAACCAGTTCCGTACTGACTATGGTGTAGTTTATGTAGGACTGTTTGTTACTATTATCCCTCTGGTTGTTGTATACTTGGTACTTTCCAAGTACATCGTCGCAGGTGTTGCACTTGGCGGTGTTAAGGGTTGATGGCGTGTATGAAAATATATTAGATTAAGAAAAATATTAAAGAAAAATATTAAAGAAAAATATTAAAGAAAAATAAGTGTATGGCCGGAGGAGAAGTCTTCCGGTCATATTTTTGAGCTGTTTCAAAAAAATAATTTGGATATGCTGAAATTAATTGGATTTTTCGGAGTTTTCAGGTGGCAAACAGGGAATTATATGTTATACTGATTGGGTGTCATTTATGGGAACAAGCGGGAAAGGAGAACCCTCTTGTGATAAACACAAGAAGTAGTTTTTACTGCGCAAACTTTATGAGAATGGCATGGATAAAAGTGGGCGAGGTTATTGTTTTATGGGTTATCAGGAAACAATCACATTTATTTTGGAGATGATTGGAACTATTGCATTTGCGGCGTCAGGTGCACTGGTGGGATCGGAGCAGAAGATGGATATTTTCGGAGTTTCGGTTCTTGGGGTGATCACTGCAGTTGGCGGTGGTATGATTCGTGATGTGACGCTGGGAATTACTCCTCCGGGAGTTTTTCAGAAGCCAGTATATGCGGCTGTAGCAGTGCTCACTTCAGTGCTGGTGTTTTTTCTCCTTTATTTTAAAAGGGAGATGCTGAAAGGAAATGTTACTTATGACAAAGTAATGCTGGTGATGGACTCTGTAGGACTTGGGATATTTACTGTGGTTGGCGTAAATACTGGAATCCGTCAGGGGTTTGCAGACAACACTTTCCTGCTGGTATTTGTGGGAACCATCACCGGTGTTGGCGGAGGATTGCTCCGTGATATGATGGCAGAGGTGCCGCCTTATATTTTTGTAAAGCATATTTATGCATGTGCATCCATTGTGGGAGCTATTGTTTGTGTGTATACGTACCGCTGGTTTGGAGTGGTGTTCTCCTTGATCTTTGGATCTGCAGCGGTGATCCTGATGCGGTATCTGGCTGCACATTACAGGTGGAACCTGCCGAAATTAAAATAAAAGGCAACTATTAGAGGAGTACTTATGATTAAAGCAGAGAATTTATCCTATTCTTTTCCACATAAAGAGTTATATAATAAAATTTCATTTACCCTGGAGGATGATGTGCATTGTGCCTTTATCGGAACCAATGGAACCGGTAAGAGTACACTGGTGAACATGATCCTTTATCCGGATAAATATTTATACGATGGAAAGCTGATCGTGGATGTACCTGGAAGGATTGGATATGTCAGTCAGTTTTACACCATTGAGAGAGAAAAAGAGGTTACGGTATTTGATTACATCAGTGAAGAATTTGTAAGGCTTCAGAATAAGATCAACCAGATCTGCGAGGATATGGCAGTTACAGATCATCTGGAGGAGCTGATGGAGGAATATCAGCAGACTTTAGATGAATTTAATGCCATTGACGGTGACTTTTACGAAAGTAATATTCGCAAGCAGCTGAAAACAGCGGGGCTGGCTGGGTATGAAGATCAGCTTCTTACAAATTTAAGCGGTGGAGAGTTCAAACTGGTGCAGGCCATCCGGGAGATGATGATCAGCCCGAAATTTATTATTATGGATGAGCCAGATGTGTTCCTGGATTTTCAGCACTTAAATGCACTTCGGAATCTGATCAATTCCCATAAGGGAACATTGCTTGTGATCACCCACAACCGCTATCTTCTGAATCATTGCTTCAACAAGATCCTCCATCTGGAAAATACGGAGATGCAGGAATTTGATGGCAATTATGTGGATTATAATTTTGCACTTTTGCAGATGAAAATTGAGCAGCAGGAGCTGGCTGCGGCAGATATGGAGGAAATCGAGCGTAACCGCAAGATTGTAGAGCGTCTTCGAAACAGCGCTACTGCCATTGACAGTGCAACAAGGGGAAGAAGCCTGCATGCGCGAGTTTCCCTTTTGGAACGTCTGGAAGCGAGAAAGACAAAGTCTCCATTTGTGGATATTAAGCAGCCGGAGATCGTATTTCATGCAGATGAGGTTTTTGATGCGGAAGTTTCTGGTGAAAATCCGGAAGAAGCTTTGGAAAGTGAAAGAAAATCCGAGTTGGGAGATGCGAATGCAGAAAATGAAGCTGAGAAGATAGTGTTAAGTGTAGAAGACTATAATGTGACCTTTGACCGGGAGATTATGGAACATGTTTCCTTTGTTCTTCATGCAGGGGATAAGGTTGCAATTGTGGGACCAAACGGTACTGGAAAGACGACCCTTCTTCGTGATGTTATCAAAGGAGAAAACCCGGCAATCCGTCTTGGCGAAAATGTTAAGATGGCATATCTTTCCCAGATGCATGGGGAGGTATTTGATGAGAAGGCCACTGTTCTTAAAAATTTTGAGGATGCAGGCTTTGATACCGATGATCAGGTGATAGCTTACCTGAAAACCTATGGTTTTGAGGAAGAACTGATCTACAGTTCGGTATGTGATCTGTCTGGTGGAGAAAAGAATCTTCTCCAGCTTGCGAAGATTTCCAGAACAGGTGCAGGTCTGCTGCTACTGGATGAGCCAACCAGTCATCTGGACACATATTCCCAACTGGCACTGGAGCAGGCGGTAGAGAAATACAATGGGACAGTTCTCATGGTTTCCCATGATTTTTATACCGTAGCCAACTGCATGGATTATGTGCTTCTCACAGAGGATAAGGGCCTTCGCAAGGTAAGTATGCGAAAATTCCGAAAGATGATTTACGCCGACCACTTTGATAAGGATTATCTGGAATATGAGCAGAAGAAAAAAGAACTGGAGAACCGGATTGCTTTCGCACTTCAGGCAGGCAAGTATGAGGAAGCGAAAAAGATTTCAGAAGAGCTGGAAAAGCTTTTGCGGAAATATAACGGATAACAAAAAAATTGTATAGGAAGCAGCATTGACGAATATGTGTGACGGAAATGTATAGAAAAAACAGCCCCGGAAAAAATTCCAGGGGCTGTTTTTAAATAAGGGAAACAAAAATGTAGTAAGACGTCAAAGTGATTTATTACTCTTCGTGAGTATCCTGCAATGCCAGGTAACCTTCCTCGCCAGTTCTGATTTTGACAACGTTTTCGATATCATATACGAAAACTTTTCCATCACCGATCTGACCAGTATGAAGAACTTTCTTAGCGGTTTCGATAACCTTCTGAACAGGAACAAGGCTGACAACAATTTCAATCTTGACTTTCGGAAGCAGGTTCATATCCATCTCAACGCCACGATAGTAAGCAGGAGCCCCTTTCTGGACACCACAGCCAAGAACGTTTGTAATGGTGATTCCGGTTACGCCGATTTCATTCATAGCCTGCATAAACTCTTCCAGCTTGTTCTGACGGGTAATGATAACAACCTTTGTAAGCTTATGAACGCCGTCTGCCGGGATTTCCGGAATGAATTCAGCTGGAGCAGAAGGTCTGGGAGCAGCGGTAAATTCTCTGGAAGTTCCCATAGGAGTGGGAACAGAAGCAACAGCATCGCGAATAGCAAATCCGTCATAAGCACTTGCAAGACCATGTTCTTTTATATCAAGACCCTGAATCTCCTCTTCAGCAGATACTCGAAGACCCATAGTATGTTTGATAACCTGGAAAATAATTGTCATTGTAACTGCAACCCATGCAATTGTGATAAACATTCCGGCAAGCTGTACACCAAATCCGTGGAAACCGCCGCCAACAAGAAGACCTTTCCAGTCTGTACCAGATCCGTCGGAGAAAAGACCAACGGCGAGAGTACCAAATGCACCGTTTAAGCCATGGACACCAACAGCACCAACCGGATCATCAACTTTTAATACTTTATCAATAAATTCAATACCAAATACTACAATAAAACCAGCTGCAATACCGATAATAGCAGCAGATGTAGGAGATACGGTATCACATCCTGCAGTAATTGCAACAAGACCTGCAAGAGATCCGTTCAGGGACATGGACACATCTGGTTTTTTATAACGGATCCATGTGATCATCATAACAGTTACAGTTGCAACTGCAGCGGCAAGGTTTGTGGTAACGAAGATTTTTCCTGCACTTACAATTGCATCGCCTTCCATGGATACAGTGGAAGCACCGTTGAAACCAAACCAACAGAACCAGAGGATAAATACACCAAGTGCACCGACTGTCAGGTTATGACCTGGAATTGCTTTTGATTTTCCACTTTTGGAATATTTTCCGATACGTGGTCCAAGAATGACGGCACCGATAAAGGCGGCCACACCACCTACCATATGTACTGCACAGGAACCTGCGAAATCATGGAAGCCCATCTGACTGATGAAACCGCCGCCCCAGATCCAGTGACCGGAAATCGGATATACTACAAGGCTGATCATAAGACTGTATACACAATACGATGAGAATTTGGTTCTCTCAGCCATAGCACCGGAAACAATTGTAGCGGAAGTAGCACAGAAGACTGTCTGGAAAATCAGGAATGCCCAGAACGGAACTCCGTCAGGAAGCATTGCACTGCCATAATTTGCTTCTGAAGCGATACCACCGATTCTTCCGAAGAAGCCGTTTCCTGCACCGAACATGATTCCAAAGCCAACCAGCCAGAAAGCCGGAGTACCGATACAGAAATCCATCAGGTTTTTCATAATAATGTTACCTGCATTTTTGGCTCTGGTGAAACCTGTCTCCACCATAGCAAATCCGGCCTGCATAAAGAAGACCAGCGCGGCACCAACAAGTACCCAGATCGTGTTTACTGCTGAATAATTCATAATAATTTCCTCCCTCTTTTCGCACTTTTCGAAATGTTTCGAAAAACACGTTTTTAATATCAAAAAGCGCGAAAGAGAAAACAAATTTGTTTTTTCTTTCGCGCCTTTACGATCCTGGTATATTATCTGCGTCTGCAGAAATATTGTTACTGTTCACTCTGTGACCAGTAACACGCTTCGCGATGCACAGAAAGACGAACCTTCTTGTGACAGGCACAAGAAGTAGCGTTTGCTGCGCAAACTTAATTCTCGGGTTTTCTGTGAACTTTGTTTACAAAAAACACCTTGCGGAATGTTACCAGTGAACAGTAACGAAATATTCAGTTGTAAAATTAATATGTAAAACAGGGGATATCCGTATCGTGTGATTAATGGATGAGGAAATCGATAATGAATTATGAAGTAGAGTTTCATAATAGATATCCCCTGTATTTACCTGTGTGAGAAACAAATTCCAAAAACAGGAACAGTTTCTTTCATTTAGAATTCTCCTCTGTAAATCTGATCAGATATAGAAGAGAAGTTTTCCATATGTAGGATATGGAAGCAGATCATCCGGAATGAGAGTTTCAGCTTCATCAGCAGATTTTCTCAATTCCTCCATGTCCTCAAGTACTTCAGTCTGATACAGTTTTGCATTTTCCAGAACATCTTCAGTTGCTTTTGCTTTTGCTGTATCAGATTTCAGCTTCTCAAGACCTTTTGTCATAGCATCCTGAAGTCCGGACAGCTTGGTGATAAGAGTAGTTTCACTCTCACAGGTGATTCCAGGTACAACAGATGCTTTCAGGCTTGCTGTGCTTGCAATTTCTTCAATATAAGACATAACAGATGGAAGAAGGTCTTTCTGAACCATTTCAACCATTGTATTAGATTCGATGTTGATGGTCTTGGAGTAGTTCTCAAGCCAGATTTCATAACGGGAGTGCAGCTCTTCGCTGGTGAAAATGCTGTGCTTTGTGAACAGGTCGATATTCTTCTGGGCAATCCACATTGGGAGAGCATCCGGGGTAGACTTCAGGTTGTAAAGACCACGTTTTTCAGCCTCTTCAATCCACTCATCTGTATAACCGTTACCGTTGAAGATCACACGTTTGTGTTTCTTAATGGCTCTCTTAATCAGTTCATGAACTGCATGTTCCATATCTTCCGGAGCTACACCATCAAGCTCTTTGGCAAACTGGTCA
The DNA here is from genome assembly GCF_020554845.1 of Blautia faecis. Lineage (GTDB taxonomy): Bacteria > Bacillota > Clostridia > Lachnospirales > Lachnospiraceae > Blautia_A > Blautia_A faecis. The sequence goes on from NZ_JAJCIA010000021.1 coordinate 38,340, forward strand.
AGAGCTTCCGCAACAGCTGTATTCAATACAATATTCGGGTTTGCAACAGAAGCAGCAGAACCAAGCATACGGAACTCGAATTTGTTTCCGGTAAATGCAAATGGTGAAGTACGGTTTCTGTCAGTATTGTCTTTTACAAAGTGTGGCAGAACAATTGCTCCGATATCCATCTGTACAGCGCCGTGAGAAGTAAAGTAAGTATCATTTTCGATAGACTTCAGAACTTCTGTAAGTTCATCACCAAGGAAAATAGATACAACTGCGGGCGGAGCCTCGTTGGCACCAAGTCTGTGATCATTTCCTGCACTTGCAACGGAGATACGAAGAAGATCAGCATATTCATCAACTGCTTTAATAACTGCCATTAAGAAGACAAGAAACTGAATGTTTTCAGATGGTGTTTTTCCAGGATCCAGAAGATTTACGCCATCATCTGTGATCATGGACCAGTTGTTGTGCTTACCACTTCCATTGATTCCCTCAAATGGTTTTTCGTGAAGCAGGCAAACCAGATCATGTTTGTCAGCAACCTTTTTCATGATTTCCATTGTCAGCTGGTTGTGGTCAACGGCTACATTTGTGGTATCAAATACAGGAGCCAGCTCATGCTGTGCAGGAGCAACCTCGTTATGTTTTGTTTTTGCAGGAATGCCAAGCTTCCAGAGTTCTACATCAAGATCATGCATGTAAGCTGCAACCTTTGGCTTCAGAGTTCCAAAGTAGTGATCTTCCATTTCCTGTCCCTTAGGAGCTGGAGCACCAAGTAAGGTACGTCCACAGAATACAAGATCTTTTCTTTCTTTATAAAGCTCCTTTGGAACCAGGAAGTATTCCTGCTCAGGTCCTACTGTTGTGGAAACATGTTTAATTCCCTTGTTTCCAAGAACGTGAAGCATGTTTACGGCTGCTTTATTTAAGGTATCCATAGAGCGAAGGAGAGGAGTCTTTTTGTCAAGTGCCTCACCGCTGTAGGAACAGAATGCTGTAGGAATGTAAAGGGTTCCGTCTTTAATGAAGGCCGGTGATGTTGGATCCCATGCTGTGTATCCTCTTGCTTCAAAAGTAGCACGAAGACCGCCGGATGGAAAACTGGAAGCATCCGGTTCACCTTTTACAAGTTCTTTTCCGGAGAAATCCATGATCACCTGTCCATCGCCTGTTGGGGAAATGAAGCTGTCGTGTTTCTCAGCTGTTACATTTGTCATAGGCTGGAACCAGTGTGTATAATGAGTAGCACCATTTTCGATTGCCCATTCTTTCATGGCTACTGCAACGGAGTTTGCAACATCAAGCTCCAGGTGAGTACCATTTTCGATGGTCTTTTTCAGTGCTTTGTACATGTCCTTAGGTAATTTACTGCGCATAATCCTGTCGTTGAAAACAAGACTTCCATAGATTTCGGGAATATTCTGTGTCATAACGGATACGCTCCTTTCACTTTTCATGTCTTTCTTCATCCTTATTTTTGATAAAAGAAAAAGGCGCCTTGGATACATTTCTGTATTCCAAAGCGCCTTTGCTTTATGTTCTGTAGTATACTCAAAAAAAAACAGATGTCAATAGTTTTTTTGAAAAAAATTCCAAAAAGATTTTGCGGTTGACTGAAAAAAGTTCTTGCTCAAATTAGGATAGGCATACTTGACAAATAGGTTTCTTCCATTATAATTTTTGTTCAGAGCCAGGCAAATTTACAGTAAGATATGTGAGCGTGCTTGCATAACGATACGTCCTTGGCTGTAAATTTATTTGGCGATACGCAAAATCGACGAAATGGGATGCATTTTTGAGATTGGATTTGATCATTAAAATAAAACTCAGTACCGAGGAGGAAAACAAATGGCAGAGATTAAAGAAGAGTGTGGTGTCTTCGGAATCTATGACCTGGATGGAAATGATGTGACGTCTTCTATTTACTATGGTCTGACTTCTTTGCAGCACCGTGGTCAGGAAGCCTGTGGCCTGGCAGTATCGGATACTAAGGGACCTATTGGAAATGTTAAGTTTCACAAAGATCTTGGTCTGGTAAGCGAGGTGCTTCGCGAGGATACACTCCATAAGATGAGCGGTGATATCGGAATCGGACATGTACGCTATTCCACAACAGGAGCATCCGTTGCAGAGAACGCACAGCCTTTGGTTTTATCTTATGTAAAAGGAAGTCTGGCACTGGCACACAATGGAAACCTTGTTAACACTGGGACACTGAAATGGGAACTGATCCAGAGCGGAGCAGTTTTTCATACCACCACTGACTCAGAAGTGATTGCATTTCATGTAGCCAGAGAGCGGGTACATACCAGCTGTGTAGAGGAGGCGGTCCTGAATACAGCCAGGAAGCTACAAGGCGCATACGGCCTTGTGATCATGAGCCCCCGTAAGCTGATCGGAGTCCGTGACCCCTATGGCTTAAAGCCTCTCTGCCTTGGAAAAAGGGACAATGCTTACGTGCTGGCTTCTGAGAGCTGTGCACTTACTTCTGTAGGTGCCGAGTTTATCCGTGATATCGAACCTGGTGAGATGATTACGATCAGCCGCAAGGGCGTGAAGTCAGACAGGACTCTTGCAGATACTGTGAAAAAACGTGCTCACTGTGTTTTTGAATATATCTATTTTGCAAGACTGGACAGTACCATGGACGGTGTAAAGGTTTATGACGCACGTATACGTGGCGGTAAATCCCTTGCAAAATCTTATCCTGTGGAGGCAGATCTTGTCACCGGCGTTCCAGAATCCGGTCTTCCTGCAGCCAAGGGATTTTCTGAAGAATCTGGTATTCCATTCGGATTTGCATTTTATAAGAACTCTTATATCGGCAGAACTTTTATCAAACCTACTCAGAAGGAGAGAGAATCCAGCGTTCATCTGAAGCTGAGCGTATTGGATGCAGTTGTAAAAGGAAAACGCATTGTACTTGTGGATGATTCTATTGTCCGTGGAACCACCATAGCAAACCTGATCCGCATGCTGAAAGAAGCAGGCGCTCTTGAAGTACACGTAAGGATCAGTTCCCCGCCATTTTTACATCCATGCTATTTCGGAACCGATGTGCCAAGCAATGACCAGCTGATCGCAGCACAGCACTCCACAGAAGAAATCTGTAAGATGATAGGGGCCGATTCCCTTGGTTATATGGAGATTGATTATCTGGAGGGCATGGCAGGTGGACTTCCTATTTGCAAGGCATGCTTTGACGGAAAGTATCCGATGGTAATTCCAGATGAGAATAATTTACAAAATGATTTTGAAATTCATAAGATATGAGAGAAATAATTTCGCTTATACAGGTTGTTCCAGAACATTCATAACAATAAAATAGTGCATAACTACCAAAATACCGATTGCATATTTGTGCAATCGGTATAATTATTTCTGAAATGTTATAAAAAAGTGTGCGAGAAAAAAACTTGACAAATATGGAGACTTGGTGCATAATTTGCCTCGATCAAAGGAAAACGTTTTCAAGAGTCTTTGATTTTGATAGAAAAGGAAACTATAATTCCTGTAAAACAGAAAGGGTGATAACGATGTGTCAGAAGCAGATTAAGCTGAATGCGAAGGAAGATGTTCAGGAATTCGTAAGGGCAGCGGGTAAATGTGATTTTGACATAGATGTTTTCTATAACAGAATCATCATTGATGCAAAATCCATTCTGGGAGTTCTGAGCATGGATCTTACAAGGGTTCTTACTGTACAGTGCCATGGCGAGAGCAAGGAATTTAACCGTACATTACAGAAGTTTGCAGTTGCCTGATTAAGCAGTTGTAAACTGGCACCTTTTAAGGTGTCCATAAAAATCGTAAAAAACAGATATTGCCGGGAACGACTTGAAATATGAGACAGCATGGCATCCCGACAGCATCTGTTTTTTTTATAACCCAAATTGCTATTTAATTGGTTGGTCGTTATCCCGGACGCGATTTCACAATGTATATTCACCGCCGCGCGTCGCAACGTTCCGGCAAGCTAATGACTAACTACGACTAAGACGCTCAGGAGAGCCTTCGCGCCTAAGTCTCCGTAAGTCATGGATCTCGCCTCCACTAAAACCGCTCCTGAAATGCGCGGCTTGCGAATATACATTGCAAAATCGCTGGTTACTGGAAAGGGAAGAAAGAAACAGTAACGACAACAACGGGGGTGGGGGGAAGTAATTGGTATCCCGCAACTTTATTGTTTTTTCTAATCTATCGTTGTCAAGAAAGTATCGGGAAACCAATCACTCCCCTCCCCCTTCGTTAAAAGTTCTTACCAACCAGCAAGTCCCAGCCAGTACACAGCATTTGGGCAATGTGTATTACTCCAGCGAGCCATTTCAGGCGCGCCCTTAGCGCAAGCGAAATCCAGCGCTTACGGAGACTTATGCGTGAGGGCTCTCCCGAACGCATTAGTCGCAGTTAGCGATTAGTTTGCTGGAGCGTTGCGCCGGCGAGTGAGTAATACACATTGCCCAAATGCGTCCGCATTGAAGAACTTTTAATCAACTAAATAGCAAAAAAGTGGATTGACAAAGCCAAAAAAATGATATATTATATACCATATTTTTGAATAAGAATTTGTTTTGACAAAGGCGTCAAAGAGAAATGGATAGGTTAAGTGCCCCCTAATCCTCCTCTTTGACGCCTTTTTTACATATTAGAACACATTAAAAGCAATTGGAGGAGGAAATCGAAAGATGGCAGTAAAATACGTTTTTGTCACTGGCGGTGTTGTGTCAGGACTGGGAAAGGGAATCACAGCAGCTTCACTTGGGCGACTTTTAAAGGCAAGAGGTTTTCAGGTCACAATGCAGAAATTTGACCCTTACATCAACATTGATCCCGGAACCATGAACCCTATTCAGCATGGAGAAGTCTTCGTAACAGACGATGGAACTGAGACCGACCTGGATCTTGGCCATTATGAACGATTCATTGATGAAAGCCTGGATAAAAATTCCAATGTAACTACCGGAAAAATTTATTGGTCCGTTTTACAAAAAGAACGTCATGGAGACTTTGGAGGAGGAACCGTACAGGTAATCCCTCATATTACAAATGAAATCAAAAGCCGCTTCTATCGCGCAAAATCCCCGGATGAAAACAGGATTGCCATTATCGAAGTCGGCGGAACAGTAGGAGATATTGAAAGCCAGCCATTTCTGGAATCCATCAGACAGTTTCAGCATGATGTGGGGCATGAAAATGCAATCCTTATCCATGTAACCCTGATTCCATACCTGAAAGCTTCAGGAGAAATGAAAACAAAACCAACCCAGGCCAGTGTAAAGGAGCTTCAGGCAATGGGAATCCAGCCGGATGTTCTGGTATGCAGAAGTGAATATCCGCTGACCGACGACCTGAGAGCAAAAATTGCCCTGTTCTGTAACGTGCCGGTAAGCCATGTACTTCAGAATCTGGATGTAGAGTATCTGTATGAGGCCCCACTTGCGATGGAACGTGAAAAACTGGCAGATGTGGTCATGCAGTCATTGGGACTTGAAAAAAGAAAACCAGACCTTACGGACTGGGAAGCTATGGTAGAAAATCTCCGCCATCCGGATAAAACTGTAAACATTGCTATGGTAGGAAAATATACCCAGCTTCATGATGCATACCTCAGTGTGGTGGAAGCTCTGAAACATGGCGGAATCGCATGCAAGGCGAAAGTAGAGATTACCTGGATTGATTCCGAAGAGTTAAACGAGAAGAACCTGGATCAGAGGCTTTACCAGGTAGATGGAATCCTGGTTCCAGGTGGTTTCGGCGGAAGAGGAACAGAAGGAATGATCCTGGCTGCCCAGTATGCCCGCGTGCATAAGATCCCATACCTTGGAATCTGTCTTGGAATGCAGATGGCAATCGTAGAATTTGCCCGTCATGTACTTGGTTATGAAGATGCAAACAGCATTGAACTTGCACCAGAAACTACCAATCCGGTAATTGCCCTTATGCCAGACCAGGAAGATGTGGAAGATCTTGGAGGAACCCTGCGCCTTGGAAGTTATCCATGTGTGCTTGCGGATGGTTCTTTATCCCTGGAACTTTTCGGACAGAAAGAAATTCAGGAACGTCACAGACATCGTTATGAAGTTAACAATGCATATCGCAAAGAACTGGCAGAAAAAGGCATGACCATAGCAGGAACTTCTCCTGATGGTCACATTGTGGAAATGATCGAGATTCCGGCAAACCCATTCTTTGTAGGAACCCAGGGACATCCGGAGTTCAAATCAAGACCGAACCATGCTCACCCGCTGTTCCGTGGATTTATCCAGGCAGCTGTAGATAAAGTAAACAAAGAGGAAACTCTTAATCAACAATAGAAAGGATGAGGAAAATGAAAGAAGTGATAAAGGAAAGGCAGGGACTTTACCGTCAGGAATTTGAACATGATAACTGCGGTATCGGTGCAGTTGTCAATATCAAAGGCAAAAAATCCCATGATACAGTTGCCAACGCATTGCGGATTGTAGAGAATCTGGATCATCGTGCCGGAAAAGATGCAGAAGGCAAAACAGGTGATGGCGTTGGTATCCTCCTTCAGATTTCCCATAAATTTTTTAAGAAAGCATGTAAAAAAGAGGGAATCGAAATCGGCCAGGAAAGAGAATATGGTATTGGCCAGTTCTTTTTCCCACAGCACGAGATCAAACGTGCCCAGGCAAAAAAAATGTTTGAGATCATTGTGGAAAAAGAGGGACTGGAGTTCCTTGGCTGGAGAGAAGTTCCGGTAGTTCCGGAGGTTCTTGGACATAAGGCAAGAGAGTGCATGCCATGCATTATGCAGGCATTTATCAAAAAGCCGGATGATCTGGAAAAAGGCATCGCATTTGACCGTAAACTGTATATTGCCCGCCGTGAGTTTGAACAGAGTAATGACAACACTTACGTATGTTCTATGAGCAGCCGTACGATTGTTTATAAAGGTATGTTTCTGGTTGGACAGCTTCGTACATTTTTCTCTGATCTTCAAAGCCTTGATTATGAATCTGCGATTGCATTGGTACATTCCCGTTTCAGTACCAACACAAATCCAAGCTGGGAGAGAGCACATCCAAACCGTCTGATCGTGCACAATGGTGAGATCAACACTATCCGGGGAAACGCAGATAAGATGCTGGCAAGAGAGGAAAATATGGAGTCCCCATACTTAGAAGGGGAAATGCAGAAAATCCTTCCGGTAGTCAACCGAAATGGTTCCGATTCTGCAATGCTCGATAATACGCTGGAATTCCTTACCATGAGCGGCATGGATCTTCCTCTTGCAGTGATGATCACCATTCCGGAGCCATGGGCAAATAACGATACCATTTCCCAGGAAAAACGTGACTTCTATCAGTATTATGCCACTATGATGGAGCCATGGGATGGACCTGCATCTATTCTTTTCTCAGATGGAGATGTGATGGGTGCAGTGCTTGACCGTAACGGTCTTCGTCCGTCCAGATATTACGTAACATCCGATGGCTGCATGATCCTTTCTTCTGAGGTTGGAGTATTGCCGGTACCGGAAGAGAAAATCATATTAAAAGAGCGTCTTCATCCTGGAAAAATGCTTCTGGTAGATACGGTTCAGGGCAAGATCATTGACGATAACGAATTAAAAGAGATGTATGCGAAGAAACAGCCATACGGCGAATGGCTGGATAGCAATCTGGTACATTTAAAAGATATTAAGATTCCAAACGAAAGAATGGAAGAATATACAGAGGAACAGCGTTCTCGTCTTCAGAAGGCTTTCGGATACACTTACGAGCAGTATCGTACTTCTATCCGAAACATGGCGTTAAATGGTGCTGAGAGCATTGGCGCAATGGGTGTGGATACACCGTTGGCAGTATTTTCCAAACAGAACAGACCGCTTTTTGACTACTTCAAACAGCTTTTTGCACAGGTAACCAATCCGCCGATCGATGCGATCCGTGAGGAGATTGTCACCAGCACAAGCGTTTATGTTGGAAAAGACGGAAACCTTCTGGAGCAGATTCCGGAGAACTGCAAGGTATTAAAGATTAACAATCCGATCCTTACCAATACAGATATGCTGAAAATTAAGGAAATGCATCACGAAGGCTTCAAGGTGGCTGTTGTCTCCACTCTTTATTATAAGAGCACAAAGCTGGAGCGTGCTATTGACCGTCTGTTTGTGGAAGTTGATAAAGCATACAGGGACGGTGCCAATATTCTGGTACTTTCCGACAGAGGCGTGGATGAAAACCATATGCCGATTCCATCTCTGCTGGCTGTTTCTGCAGTACATCAGCATCTTGTAAAGACGAAAAAGAGTACTTCTCTTGCTATTATCCTGGAATCCGGCGAGCCGAGAGAGGTTCATCATTTTGCTACTCTTCTGGGCTATGGCGCAAGTGCAGTCAACCCATATCTGGCATTGGAGACAATCCATGAGCTGATTGATACCCATATGTTGGACAAGGATTATTATGCAGCTGTAGACGATTATAATCATGCAGTTATCAGCGGTATTGTTAAGATCGCTTCCAAGATGGGTATTTCTACAATCCAGTCTTATCAGGGATCTCAGATTTTCGAGGCAATTGGTGTATCTCAGGATGTTATCGATAAATATTTCACAGGTACTGTAAGCCGTGTTGGAGGCATTACACTGGAAGATATTGAGGAGAATGTAGAAAAGCTTCATTCAGAAGCATTTGACCCGTTAGGACTTACCACAGACCTTACTCTGGATAGTGTGGGTGCCCACAAAATGAGAAGCCAGGGAGAAGAGCACCGTTACAATCCGGCAACCATTCATCTCCTTCAGCAGTCTACAAGAACAGGCAGCTATGAGATGTTCAAACAGTATACAGATCTTGTGGATAAGGAAAATCACGGCAATCTTCGTGCGCTTATGGACTTTAAGTATGCAGAAAATCCTATCCCTCTTGAAGAGGTGGAGAGTGTTGATGAAATCGTAAAGCATTTTAAGACTGGTGCCATGTCCTATGGTTCCATTTCTCAGGAAGCACATGAGACACTTGCTATTGCAATGAACCATCTTCATGGAAAATCAAATACCGGTGAGGGCGGTGAAAGCAATGAAAGACTGGATTCAGCAGGAACAAAAGATGACAGATGTTCTGCGATCAAACAGGTAGCCAGTGGTCGTTTCGGTGTTACCAGCCGTTATCTGGTATCTGCAAGAGAAATCCAGATCAAAATGGCACAGGGCGCAAAACCTGGTGAAGGTGGACATCTTCCGGCGAAGAAGGTTTATCCATGGGTTGCGAAAACCCGTCACTCCACACCTGGTGTTTCTCTGATCTCCCCGCCGCCGCATCACGATATCTATTCCATCGAGGACCTGGCAGAGCTGATTTATGACCTGAAAAATGCAAATAAATATGCAGATATTTCTGTAAAGCTGGTTTCTGAGGCTGGCGTTGGTACGGTTGCAGCCGGAGTTGCAAAGGCTGGTGCACAGGTAATCCTGATTTCCGGATATGATGGAGGTACTGGTGCAGCACCCAGAAGCTCCATTCACAATGCAGGACTTCCATGGGAGCTTGGGCTTGCTGAAACCCATCAGACACTGCTTATGAACGGACTTCGTAACCGTGTCCGCATTGAGACAGACGGTAAACTGATGAGCGGTCGTGATGTTGCAATTGCAGCACTTCTTGGTGCAGAGGAATTCGGTTTTGCTACAGCACCTCTTGTAACTATGGGCTGTGTAATGATGAGAGTCTGCAATCTGGACACCTGCCCGGTTGGTGTAGCTACCCAGAATCCGGAGCTGAGAAAGAGATTCAAAGGCAAACCGGAATATGTTGAGAACTTTATGAAATTTATTGCCCAGGAGCTTCGTGAATATATGGCAAAACTGGGTGTGAGAAGCCTGAAAGAGATGGTAGGACGCACAGATCTTCTGGTTGCTACAGATGCAGTTGATGAGCCACACAAAGGTAAAGTAGACCTTAGTGCAATCTTGAACAATCCATATGCAAAAGTTGGCAGCGAGGTAACCTTTGATCCGAAAGCAGAGTACAATTTCCAGCTGGAGAAGACTCTGGATGAGAAAGTTCTTGTGAAGAAATGCAGTCGCGCAATTCATGGCGGTGAGAAGACCAGATTTTCGGTAGAAGTAAAGAACACAGACCGTGCATTTGGAACAATCCTTGGTGCGGAGATTACCAGAAATAATAAAAACGGACTGCCGGAAGACACGGTAGAGATTGATTGTACAGGAGCCGGAGGACAGAGCTTTGGTGCCTTTATCCCGAAGGGTCTTACTCTGAAGCTTACCGGCGACTGCAACGACTACTTTGGAAAGGGTCTTTCCGGTGGCAAGCTGATCCTGAAGACTCCGGAAAATGCCGGTTACAAAGCAGAAGATAACATTATTGTCGGCAACGTTGCTCTTTATGGTGCAACTAGTGGAACTGCCTTTATTAACGGTATGGCAGGTGAGCGTTTTGCAGTTCGTAACTCTGGTGCCAATGCAGTTGTGGAAGGTGTGGGAGAGCACGGCTGTGAGTACATGACCGGTGGTCGTGTAGTAGTTCTTGGAAGAACCGGTAAAAACTTTGCAGCAGGTATGAGCGGCGGTATCGCTTATGTTCTGGATGTGGAAAATGTTCTTTATAAGAACTTAAATAAAGCGATGATTTCTATTGAAAAAGTAGATAATAAATATGACAAAAAAGAACTGAAAAATCTGATCGAAGCACATGTAGCTGCAACGGGATCGGAGCTTGGACAGAAGGTTCTGGATCAGTTTGACATGTATCTGCCTCACTTCAAAAAACTCATTCCAAATGAGTACAAGAAGATGATCACATTAAGTGCAAAGCTTGAGGAAAAAGGTCTGAACAGTGAGCAGGCGCAGATGGAAGCATTCTACGAAAGCATAGGAGTTAAGCATTAAGGAGGCAGAAGATCGTGGGAAAACCGACTGGATTTTTAGAATATAACAGAGAGACGGCAAAGGTTCTGCCGCCAAAAGTAAGAATTGCCAATTTCAAGGAGTTCCGTACTCCTCTTAATAAAGAGAAACAAAAACTTCAGGGAGCACGCTGCATGGCTTGCGGCGTTCCCTTCTGCCAGGCAGGCATGATGATCGGCGGCATGGCTTCCGGATGTCCGCTTCACAACCTGGTGCCGGAGACAAATGATCTGGTATTTACCGGAAACTGGAAACAGGCGTTTCTTCGTCTGAACAAGACACACAGCTTCCCGGAATTTACCTCCCGTGTGTGTCCTGCACTTTGCGAGGCAGCCTGTACCTGCAACTTAAATGGAGAGCCTGTTTCCACTAAGGAAAATGAACGTGCCATCATTGAGACTGCATATGCAGAAGGCTGGGTTGTTCCACAGCCTCCGAAGGTTCGTACAGGAAAGACCATAGCAGTTATCGGAAGCGGTCCTTCCGGACTTGCAGCAGCACAGCAGTTAAACAGAAGAGGTCACAATGTAACTGTATTCGAAAGAAGTGACCGGATCGGCGGACTTCTTCGTTACGGCATTCCAAATATGAAGCTGGAGAAATCTGTGATCGACAGAAGACTGAAGCTGATGGAAGCTGAGGGTGTGAAATTTGTGACAAATACAAATGTTGGAGTGGATATTACAGCAGAGGAACTTTTGAAGAAATATGACCGTGTAATCCTTTGTTGCGGAGCTTCCAATCCCCGTGATATTAAAGTGCCGGGAAGAGATGCAAAGGGAATTTATTTTGCAGTAGACTTCTTGAAAAAAGTCACCAAAACTCTTCTGGACAGCGATTTTACCAAAGCTCCTTATGAAGAGGCAAGAGGCAAACATGTGCTGGTAATTGGCGGTGGTGATACCGGAAATGACTGTGTGGGTACTTCCGTACGTCTCGGCGCCAAATCTGTAACACAGCTGGAAATGATGCCAATGCCGCCAACAGAGCGTGCTGCTTCCAATCCATGGCCGGAATGGCCAAAGGTCTTAAAAACAGACTATGGCCAGGAAGAAGCAATTGCAGTGTTTGGACATGACCCCCGGGTTTACCAGACAACCGTTACTGAATTTATCAAAGATAAAAACGGAAATGTCTGCCAGGCCCGGATCGTAAAGCTGAAAAGCGAGAAAGATGCCAAAACAGGCCGTATGATGATGGTTCCGGTAGAGGGGACGGAAGAAGTGATCCCTGCAGACCTGGTACTGATCGCAGCTGGTTTCCTTGGAAGCCAGAAATATGTGACTGATGCATTTAAGGTTGCAACAACTGCAAGAACTAACGTAGAGACAAAACCGGAAGCCTATGAGACCAGCGTACCGCGGGTTTTCACAGCAGGAGATATGCACAGAGGCCAGTCTCTGGTAGTATGGGCAATCCGTGAAGGAAGAGAAGCCGCAAAGGCAGTGGATGAATCCCTGATGGGATATTCTTATCTGTAAGTTGGCAAAAAAATGCTTTGTGGAATAATACCTGCTGAATCGCTGTCGGGAAAATAAAAAAGAGAGTATATAAAAAGTATGGTCGGGGGCAAACTAAATTTGCTCCCGATTTTCCGTTCTGATACAAAATAATTATTTTGTACATCATTTTATACAACGCTGATATGGTAAAGTGGTAAAAAATAAGTTGACAAAGCATGACCTCATTGCTATAATTACCTCCATGAACAAGGGCGTTCTTCAGAAGGGTATCTTTTTGAAGTGCGCCTTTTTTGTTTAAATAAGTCATGCGTAATGGATGGATGAGGGCATGAGAGTGAAAGAAGGAGAGAACACCATGGGGAATTACACCAGAGAAGAAGTGTTACAGATGGCAGAAGACGAGGATGTAGAATTCATTCGTCTTCAGTTTACCGATATGTTCGGTACTTTGAAAAATATTGCGATTACAGCTCGGGAGCTCCCCCGGGCACTGGATAATGAATATGTAGTAGACAGCTCCTACATTGCCGGAATAGCAGGGGAGAAAGAGCCGGATATGTATTTACATCCGGACTATAATACTTTCACCATTCTTCCGTGGCGTCCGCAGCAGGGAAAGGTAGCCAGACTGCTCTGTGATATCTACCGCTCAGATGGAACGCCGCTTGAGAAAAGCCCGAGATATATTCTGAAACAGGTGGTAGAGATGGCTGCTAAGGAAGGCTATGTTTGTGAAGTGGATCCGGAATGTGAGTTTTTCTTATTTCACACAGATGATAACGGAGTTCCCACTACACTGACTCATGAAAAAGCTGGATATCTGGATATCAGCCCGCTGGATCTGGGAGAAAATGCAAGACGTGATATGGTTCTGAATCTGGAAGATATGGGATATGAAATTGAATCTTCCCATCATGAAACCGCTCCGGCACAGCATGAGATTGATTTTAAATTTTCCGGTGCAAATGAAATGGCTGACTGTGTGATGACTTTCAAAATGGCAGTCCGCACCATTGCAAAACGGCATGGACTTCATGCAACCTTTATGCCAAAGCCGAGAGCTGAGGTGAATGGTTCCGGTATGCACATTCATTTTGCATTGTATAAAGATGGAAAAAATATATTTGCTGATCCTGATGATGTAAATGGTCTCAGCGAGGATGCTTATCATTTTATCGGTGGTCTTCTTGCACATAGTGAAGAGATGGCCGCCATTACCAATCCGCTTGTGAATTCCTACAAGAGACTTGTACCTGGCTATGATGCTCCTACAGAACTGACCTGGACAAAGAATAACCAGAACTCTCTGATCCGTATTTCCAATTTAAGATCAGACAGCCTGGCAATCGAGCTTCGAAGCCCGGATGCATCTGCAAATCCTTACCTTGTGTTTGCTGTTTGCATTGCAGCCGGTCTGGATGGAATTCAGCAGAAATTATATCCTACCAAGGCATCGGATCGTTCTTTTTCCGAATCTGACCAGAAAGCTATGAATATTGGAAATCTTCCGCTGAACCTGGATGATGCCCTTACACATTTCGAGAATAGCACCTGGATCCAGAGTGTACTTGGTAAAAAGTTCTGTGAGGAATATGCAGCTGCCAAGAAGGAAGAATGGCTGAATTATATGAGACAGGTAAGCGAGTGGGAAATCAGCCAGTATTTATACAAGATTTAAGATAAGAGAGTAGCATGGTATGAACAGCAGCATTGTAATTGCATTACCGAAAATCGATGACGCAAAGAAAATACGTACCATATTGAACCGGCACGGTTTTTCTGTAGCTGCGGTATGTTCAACTGCTTCAACAGCACTTGCCAGCATGAGTGAGTTGGACGGAGGTATTCTGATCTGTGGTTATAAGCTGACGGACCGGTATTACCAGGATGTGCTGGAAGATATTCCTTCATATTTTGAAATGCTGTTGCTGGCATCTGGAAGAGTGATTGCGGAAGCGCCTACATCCGTCCTTACTGTGGAAATGCCAATGAAAGTCAGCGACTTGGTAAACACGGTGGATATGATGTTGTCCCAGATCGAGCGGCGGCTAAAAAAAGAGAAGAGGAAACCGAAAACGCGTTCTTGGAAAGAGCAGAATTACATTTCCAACGCAAAGTTTCTTCTTATGGAGCGAAACCATTTAAGCGAAGAAGATGCATACCGGTACATTCAGAAATGCAGTATGGATTCCGGGACAAATATGGTAGAGACAGCTCAGATGGTTCTGATGCTGTTATATGATGAGGTATAGTCTAAGGCAGAATTCTAATCCTGTTGTATAGGATTTTTCAGAAATTCTGGCTGGGGTTTTTATAAGATATATTTTTATGATTTTAGGAAATGGAGGATGAGGAAATGGAGTTTTTGGATGGAAGCTGGAAAAAAGAAGTGAGCAGCTGGGATGCACTGATGGGAGAAGAACTTCTGAATCAGGAAGCCATCCTGGAGGGCGCCATTCACAGTATCCGCAACATGGGAGATGTTGCATTTGTAATTATCAGAAGAAGAGAGGGTCTGTTTCAGACCGTTTTTGTAAATGAGGATGTTGATTTTTCCATTCATGATCTGAAAGAAGGCATGACAGTAAGAGTAAAAGGTGTTGTAAATAAAGAAGAGAGAGCGCCTCATGGCAGAGAGCTTCACATTCGTGAAATTCAGGTGCTGTCTTCTCCGGCTGAACCTCTTCCTCTTGCAATCGATAAATGGAAGCTGAATACTTCTCTGGAAGCCAAATTAAATTACCGTTCCCTTTCCCTCCGCAATATTCAGGAGCGCGCAAGATTTAAAATCCAGGAAGCTTTGACAAGGGCTTTTCGTGATTATCTCTATGAAAATGGATTTACGGAAATCCATACGCCGAAGATCGGAGCCAGAGGTGCTGAGGGAGGCGCGAACCTGTTTAAACTCAGCTATTTCCATAAACCGGCTGTTCTGGCTCAGAGCCCACAGTTTTACAAACAGATGATGGTGGGAGTTTTTGACAGAGTATTTGAGACCGGACCTGTTTTCCGTGCTGAGAAACATAACACCAAGAGACATTTAAATGAATATACAAGTCTTGATTTTGAGATGGGCTATATTGATAGCTTTGAAGAGATTATGGCTATGGAGACTGGCTTTTTACAGTATGCAATGAAGCTTTTAAAAGAGGATTATGCAAAAGAACTGGAGATCCTGAAGGTTGAGCTTCCAGATGCTTCCAGGATTCCGGCAGTTCGTTTTGATGTGGCAAAAGAGCTGGTTGCGAAGAAATACTACCGTCAGATCCGTAATCCATTTGATTTGGAGCCGGAGGAGGAAGCCCTGATTGGTCAGTATTTTAAAGAAGAATATAATGCGGATTTTGTTTTTGTTACCCATTATCCATCTAAGAAGCGTCCGTTCTACGCAATGGATGATCCAGAGGATACCAGATTTACGTTAAGCTTTGACCTGCTTTTCCACGGCCTTGAGATCACAACAGGAGGACAGAGAATTCATGATTACAATGCCCTTCTGAAAAAGTTAGAGGACAGAGGTATGGAGACAGAAGGAATGGAACAGTATCTGGATACATTCAAATACGGTATGCCTCCTCATGGTGGTCTTGGAATCGGTCTGGAGCGTCTTACCATGCAGCTTCTTGGGGAGGAAAATGTCCGTGAGGCATGCCTGTTCCCAAGAGACCTGAACAGACTGGAGCCATAAAAAAGCTGGATATCCAGAAAAGATTTTGGTATGGATCCAGAGTAGAGCGTAATAATTTCTGTGCAGGAGGATGAGAAAATGGCAAAACAGATTGACGATGAAACCATGGAAAATGTCTGCATTCTTGCAAAACTTTCGCTTACAGAAGAAGAGAAGGAAAAGGCAAAAAAAGATATGCAGGAAATGCTTGATTATGTAGATAAGCTGGATGAACTGGATACATCCAGTGTTGAACCAATGTCCCATATTTTTGGCGACCAGAATGTATTTCGTGAGGATGAAGTTACAAATGGTGACAACAGCGAGGCAATGCTTGCAAATGCGCCAAAAGCCAAAGAAGGACAGTATCAGGTTCCAAAGACCATAGGATAGGAGACATTCACATGGAATTAGAAAAATTAACAGCCTTACAGCTGGCTGATAAGATTAAAAAACATGAGGTCAGTGTTCTGGACGGCGTCAAGGATGTCTTTTCTAAAATAGAGGAAAAAGATAACAGAATCCACGCATATCTGGACACTTATAAAAAAGAAGCGTATGCAAGAGCAAAAGAGGTGGAAAAAGGCATTGAGGACGGAACTTATACCGGTCCTCTTGCCGGTGTTCCCATTGCCATCAAAGATAACATTTGTGTACAGGGAAAACCTACTACCTGTGCGTCAAAAATTCTGGAAGGATTTGTTCCCCAGTATCAGGCAGAGGTGATCAGCCGGCTTGAAAAAGCAGGAATGATCATTATCGGAAAAACAAATATGGATGAGTTTGCCATGGGAAGTACGACGGAAACTTCTGCCTATGGCATTACCAGAAATCCATGGAATACAGAGCATGTTCCAGGCGGCTCCTCAGGTGGCTCCTGTGCAGCTGTAGCAGCAGGAGAGGCTTATCTGGCACTGGGCTCTGATACAGGAGGTTCCATCCGCCAGCCAAGCTCTTATTGTGGTGTAACAGGAATGAAGCCTACTTATGGTACGGTTTCCCGTTATGGGCTGGTTGCATATGCCTCTTCTCTGGATCAGATCGGACCGATTGGAAAAGATGTGGCAGATTGCGCAGCACTTCTGGAAGTGATCGCTGGCCATGATCCGAAAGACAGTACTTCCATTGACCGAAAAGACCTGGATTTTTCCAGTGAGATGACAGATAAGATTACAGGAATGAAATTTGGTGTTCCGAAGGAATATCTGTCAGAGGGAATTTCGCCAGAGGTAAAAGATGCCTTTATGGAAACCCTGAAAGTGCTGACCCAGATGGGAGCAATTGTAGAATTTTTCTCTGTCAAAACTATGGAATATATGATTCCGGCATACTATATTATTGCCAGCGCAGAAGCAAGCTCCAACCTGGAGCGCTTTGATGGCGTAAAATATGGCTATCGTGCAAAAGAATATGACGGGCTTCATGATATGTATAAATGTACTAGAACGGAGGGCTTTGGAGAAGAAGTAAAACGTCGTATCATGCTTGGTTCCTTTGTTTTAAGCTCTGGTTATTACGATGCTTATTATCTGAAAGCCCTGCGCACCAAAGCACTTATTAAAAAAGAGTTTGATCAGGCTTTTGGAAAATATGACGTGCTTCTTGCCCCGGCAGCTCCTTATACAGCGCCGAAGATCGGAGAAAGCTTAAAAGACCCTATGGCAATGTACCTTGGGGATATTTATACAGTTGCCGTAAATCTTTGCGGACTTCCCGGAATTACAGTTCCCTGCGGAAAAGACAGTGCCGGACTTCCAATCGGAATCCAGATGATCGGAGACTGTTTTATGGAAAGGAAGATCCTTCGTGCTGCCCATGCCTATGAAAGCGTAAGAGGAGATTTTGGAACACCAGAGGAAGGAGGTAAGAGAGCATGAAACAGTATGAGACTATTATCGGACTTGAGGTTCATGTAGAACTTGCCACCAGAACAAAGATTTTCTGCGGCTGCTCCACAGCATTTGGAGGGGCACCCAATACCCACACCTGTCCGGTGTGTACTGGTATGCCAGGTTCTCTTCCGGTATTAAACAAAAAGGTGGTAGAATTTGCCCTGCGCGCAGGACTTGCCACAAACTGCAGCATCAATCAGTATTGCAAATTTGACCGTAAGAACTATTTTTATCCGGATAATCCGCAGAACTACCAGATTTCCCAGCTGTATCTGCCAATCTGCCATGATGGATTTGTGGAGATCGAGACAGAAGCTGGTAAGAAAAAAGTCCGGATCCATGAGATGCATATGGAGGAGGACGCAGGTAAGCTGATCCATGATGAGTGGGAGGACTGCTCTTTGGTAGATTACAACCGAAGCGGTGTTCCTCTGATCGAGATCGTTTCTGAGCCGGATATGAGAAGTGCAGATGAGGTTATCGCTTATCTGGAGAAGCTTCGTTGTACCATGCAGTATCTGGGTGTTTCCGATTGTAAGCTTCAGGAGGGCTCCATGCGTGCTGATGTGAACCTTTCTGTGAGAGTGGCAGGAAGCGATACACTTGGAACCAGAACAGAGATGAAGAACCTGAACTCTTTTAAGGCCATAGCACATGCTATTGAGGGCGAAAGAGAGCGTCAGATCGAGCTTCTGGAGATGGGTAAAAGCGTTACCCAGGAGACCAGAAGATGGGATGACAATAAAGAGTCTTCTCATGCAATGCGTTCTAAGGAGGATGCAAAGGATTACCGCTATTTCCCGGATCCAGATCTTCCGCCGATCCATATTTCTGATGAGTGGATCGCAAAAATCAGAACTGAGCTGCCGGAGTTCCGGGAGGAGAAGGCTGCCCGTTATCAGAGTGAGTTTGGTCTTCCGGAGTATGATTCCCAGATTCTTACAGAGTCCAGACATCTGGCTGCTTTGTTTGAAGATGTGGCTACGCTGAGCGGCAACCCGAAAAAGGCGGCAAACTGGTTTATGGTGGAAGTGCTTCGTCTTATGAAGGAAAAAGGCATTGAGGCTGAGAAGTTAAGATTTACACCGCAGCATCTTGCAGATCTTCTTACAATGGTCGATAAGAAGGAGGTAAGCCCACAGAACGCCAAGAAGGTATTTGAAAAGGTATTTGATGAGGATGTTGATCCGATCGCTTATGTGGAAGAGCATGGCTTAAAGATCGTGGAGGATACCGGGCTTCTTAGCAGCACCATCAGCAGGATTCTGGATGAGAACCCTGGACCGCTGTCTGAGCTTCTTGGAGGTAAAGAGAAGGTTATGGGCTTCTTTGTCGGTCAGATCATGAAGGAAATGAAGGGCAAGGCAAATCCGGCAAGCGTGAGAGAGGCGTTGCTGGCTGAGGTTGAGAAGAGAAAGTAGATTTACAGGAGGATAATCAGATGGTTACCGTTAATCATAATTATTTAAAACTGCCAGGAAGCTATCTTTTTTCTACAATTGGAAAAAAAGTGCGTGCCTACAAAGAAGAGAATCCGGATAAAGAGGTGATCAGCCTTGGTATTGGTGATGTGACACAGCCGCTGGTTCCGGCTATTATTGATGCTCTTCACGGGGCAGTCGAGGAGATGGCTCACGCAGAGACTTTTCACGGTTATGCGCCAGATCTGGGGTATGAATTTCTAAGAAGGGCAATCGCAAAGAACGATTACCAGGACAGAGGATGCGATGTTGCAGCAGATGAGATTTTTGTTTCTGATGGTGCAAAAAGTGATTCCGGTAATATTCAGGAGATTTTCGGAACAGATAATAAGGTTGCTGTGTGTGACCCGGTTTATCCGGTTTATGTGGATACCAATGTTATGGCGGGCCGTACCGGAGAGTATAATACGGTTCGTGAAAATTTTGACGGTGTGATCTATATGCCATGCCGCAAGGAGAATGGATTTTTGCCGGAGCTTCCATCAGAAGTGCCGGATCT
This sequence comes from Blautia faecis, assembly GCF_020554845.1. Taxonomy (GTDB): domain Bacteria; phylum Bacillota; class Clostridia; order Lachnospirales; family Lachnospiraceae; genus Blautia_A; species Blautia_A faecis. The sequence continues at coordinate 58,224 of NZ_JAJCIA010000021.1, forward strand.
GATCTATCTTTGCTTTCCAAATAATCCGACCGGTTCTGCTATTACAAAGGATGAACTGCAGAAATGGGTGGATTATGCCAACAAAAATGGCTGTGTGATCATTTATGATGCAGCTTATGAGGCTTATATCTCTGAGGAAAATGTACCGCACAGTATTTATGAGTGCGAGGGTGCGAGAACATGCGCGATTGAACTTCGAAGCTTTTCTAAGAATGCCGGATTTACTGGTGTTCGTCTTGGATTTACGGTTATTCCGAAGGAACTGGTACGAGATGGGGTATCACTTCACAGTCTGTGGGCAAGACGTCACGGCACCAAGTTTAACGGTGCTCCTTATATTGTACAGAAGGCAGGAGAGGCTGTCTATTCTGAGGCAGGTAAGGCTCAGCTGAAGGATCAGGTTGGCTATTATATGAGAAATGCAAAGCTGATCCATGATGAGCTGACAAAAGCTGGCTTCTCTGTTTCCGGTGGTGTGAACGCGCCTTATATCTGGCTGGAAACACCGGATAAAATGACTTCCTGGGAGTTTTTTGATTATCTCCTTAAAAATGCAAATGTGGTTGGTACGCCAGGTTCTGGTTTTGGTTCTCATGGAGAGGGCTATTTCCGTCTGACTGCGTTTGGAACTTATGAGAATACTCTGAAAGCCATTGACAGGATCAAGAGTTTGTAATTATAATTGAAGAAAGCTGAAAAACAGGGCGCATCTCTGGCGAAAGCTGGGGATGTGCCCTTTTACGAAGGAGGAGTCTGGATATGAAGATCAATCGTATTGAGCATATGTGTGAGGGGAATGGACATGTGATTATCAAGGAGCTGCTGGATGAGCAGCAGTTAAATGGGAAGTGCGGGCTTTATGCAGAGGTGACTCTGGAACCGGGATGTTCTCTTGGCTTTCATATGCATTATGGGGAGAGTGAGACCTATTATATTCTGACCGGGGAAGGGGAATATAATGACAATGGGACTTCCTGGAGACATGTGAAAGCAGGCGATATTACCTTTACACCAGATGGAAGAGGTCATGGACTGGCGAATACGGGGAATACGGATCTGGTGTTTATGGCGTTGATTATTAAAGATTGAGAGTGTTGCTATGCTCGCAAACCTGCCGAAAATCCCCAAGCCCCACAAGCAGTACCCGCTGCCACCTCCCCTGTGTATCGGTTGGAACTGGTTCAAATGTGGTATGACTTATCACTTTGGAGAGCGGGGCTCGCAAAACGATTGCGGGGGTGTGGCAAAGGGAAAAGTATAGAAAAATATTTAGGAGTTTAGAAATGAATCATACAGCAGAGAAATTACTTACATTTATCAAAGAGAGCCCTACTGCATTTCAGGCAGTGGAGATGATGAAAACAAGATTTACGGAGAATGGATTTACAGAGTTAAAGGAAGATGAGCACTGGGAGATAAAAAACGGTGGGAAGTATTTTGTGATCCGGAATCATTCGGCAATCATTGCATTTACCGTGCCAGAGGTTTCCAGCGACGTGTTCCATATTATTGCAAGCCACAGTGATTCCCCGTCTTTGAAGATCAAGGAGAATCCAGAGATGGTGGAAAATGGGTATGTGAAGCTGAATGTGGAACTTTATGGTGGTGCGCTTCTGGCTCCCTGGTTTGACCGCCCCCTTTCTGTGGCTGGACGTCTGATCGTGAAGGAGGATGAACAGATTTGTGAGAAGCTTGTGACTGTGGACAAAGATATGTTGATGATCCCGAATCTGGCTATCCATATGAATCGTGAGGCGAACAGCGGTTATAAGTATAATGTGCAGAAGGATATGCTTCCTCTTTATGGCCTGGAGAGCGCTAAGGGATCTTTCTTTAAAACTGTGGCAGAGGCAGCAGGGGTGAAAGAAGAGGACATTCTGGGACATGATCTGTTCCTTTATAACCGCATGCCTGGTACGGTTTGGGGCAGTGAGGAGGAATTTGTCTCTGCGCCAAGACTGGATGATCTGCAGTGCGCTTTTTCCTCTATGGAAGGACTGATTGCTGGAAAAAATGAGAAGAGCATCTGTGTACATATGGTAATGGATAATGAAGAGGTGGGAAGCGGCACCAGGCAGGGGGCTGCATCTACTTTCCTTCGGGATACCCTCCTTCGCATTAATCTGGGGCTTGGAAGAAGCTACGAGGATTATCTGATCTCTCTGGCAAAGAGCTTTATGATCTCTGCGGATAATGCACATGCGATTCATCCGAACTACCCTGAGAAGGCGGATCCGGTGAACCGACCGCATATTAATGCCGGAATTGCGGTGAAGTATAATGCGAACCAGAAGTACTGCACAGATGGTATTTCGGCAGCGATGTTTAAGGAACTCTGTAAAGAGGCAGGGGTATCCTGTCAGGTTTACGTGAATCGTTCGGACGTAGCCGGCGGCTCCACTCTGGGAAATATTTCCAATACGCAGGTGGCTTTAAATACAGTAGATATTGGACTGCCGCAGCTGGCTATGCATTCTCCTTATGAGACTGCCGGTGTGAAAGATACCTGCGACTTTGTAAAGCTTGCGGGGGTATTTTATGCCTGATAACATTTTCAAGGGAAGCTATGAAGGTGCTTCTTCTACAGGAAGTGGACAGCAGATTCACAAAAAAGCAGTGTTTTTTGATGCTGATGGTACGATCTGTGATATTGAAAAGGGGACACCGGCCAGTGCTGTAGAGGCGATTACAAAACTGGTGAAGAATGGCCATCAGGCATGGCTGTGTACAGGAAGAAGCAGGGCGTTTGTGCCTGATTATCTGGAACAGATCCCTTTTACGGGAATGATCAGTGCCTGTGGATGTACCATTGAGAAAGATGGCAAAAGGCTTTTTAACAAGGAGATGACCACGGAGGAGGCATGGCATTCGGTGGAGGTCCTTCGGAAATACGGCATGATTCCGGTGATGGAGGGTGCCGACTGGATGTACTACGATAAGGATGAGTATAATACAGATATTAACTGGTATGCTGATCTGATCACAAAGGCTCTGGGGGGTAAGTGGCGTCCTGTTAAGGGGTATGAACACGACCTTCATATTAATAAGATCAGTTCTAAGATCGTGCCGGGAAGTGATCCTGAGAAGGCCTGTGCGGAGCTTGAGGACTATTATGAGTTTATTGGCCATGTAGGGGAAGGTCTTGCCGGGGATACCATTGAGATGATCCCGAAAGGCTTTTCCAAGGCTGTTGGCATTGCGGCTGTATGCAGGATTTTTGATATTGCACATGAGGATACCATTGTATTTGGTGACAGCAATAATGACCTGTCTATGTTCGAATATGCAAAGACGAAGGTGGCAATGGGAAATGCGGCGCCTGGAATCAAGAAGCTGGCTGATTACGTGACAACGGATATTTTTCATTACGGGATTAAGAACGGGCTGGAGCATCTGGGACTGATATGACACAAGGATTAAATTACCAATGTAAATTTGAAAAATACAAAGAAGAACTGATAAAATTGCGGCGGCATTTCCACAGGCATCCGGAGCTGGGGCTTCAGGAGTTTGAGACTTCAGCGTTTATACAGGATTATCTGGGAAAACTAGGCTACCGGTTTCGGATTGTGGAGCCTACGGGGATCATTGCGGAGCATCCCTGTCAGGATGCGGCAGCTTTTGCCGGCAAAAAGAAGGTTGTGCTTCGTGCAGAGCTGGATGCACTTCCTATACAGGAACAAACCGGACTGCCTTACGCATCGGAAAATGCCGGAGTCATGCATGCCTGTGGTCATGATGGCATCGTGGCTTCGGCGTTGGTGCTGGCGAGGATTCTGGTGGAAGAGGGAGAGGCTTTTCCAGTACGGATGCGGTTTCTTTTTGAACCTGCTGAAGAAATCGGTGAAGGTGCAAAGCGAATGCTGGCAGCAGGTGCCCTTGATGGAGAACCGGATATTTTTCTCATGTTTCATTACGCAGTGGATCAGTCTTTTGGAATGGCAGTGCATGAGGGACAGGCTTCGGCTATGATCAATGGCATGGAAATCCGTGTTCATGGAAAATCCAGCCACTGGTGTGAGGCTCATAAGGGAATTGACAGTATTTATGCGGCTTCCCTGGTGGTAAAAGCCCTTCATGATCTGAATGAAGCGTATCAAGGAAAAGGTCCCTGCCTGATTGGAATCGGAACCATTCATGGTGGAGAATACTCTAATATTATTACAGATCTTGTGACTCTTCGGGGAAATATCCGGGCTGCTTATGAAGAAGATTACCAGGCGCTGGATAAGCGGATGAAGGAAACCTTGAATGAAATAGAAGCAAGGACGGGAACAAGGATCGAGTTGGAATATCCAAAGCCTGCGGTTCTGCCTTTTGCAAATGATCCGGAGCTTACCAGGATTGCGGAAACTGCAGGAAGGAAGATATTTGGAGAACAGTTTCTTCTGGAAGGCGAAGAGCAGCTGTTTTTGTCCGGAGACAATGCCTATCGGTATTTTTTACATACAAAGGGCTTGTTCAGTGTATTTCTGGCAGGAATTCCTGATAAGGGTTATCCGCTGCATCATCCGAAATTCCAGATTGATGAGAATATTTTGCCATATAGCCTGGAGGCGTTGTATGAGATACTGTCTGGCATTGACAGGGATATATAACAGAATCCATTAAATCAATCCTAAACTCTTGCAAATGAACAGCCAGATAGTGAGAGTAAAAGCACTGAATAATGTAGTGAGCATAATGACACTGGAGGAAAAAGACCCTTCGTGCCCCATGTTTTTTGCCATAATATAACAGCTTACTGTGGTAGCAGAACCAAGCATGATCAGAATGGCAACCAGCTTATCATGGGTAAATCCAAGTCTGACAGCAACTGGAAGAAAAATGGTGCAAAAGCCGATCAGCTTCATAAAAGTGCAGGCGATAGTTGCTTTTAATCTGGAAAAAGCTTTTCCAAAATGAAGGGCACCACCCATGGCCATCAGTCCAAGAGGTGTGGCTGTTTTTCCGAGGTTATTGACAGTACTGGAAAGGATCGTTGGAAGAGGCAGACGAAGGACAGACCAGATAAGACCTGCCAGGATTCCAAGAATAATAGGGTTGCTGGCAATTCCTTTTAAGGTTTTTAGGAGCATCTGTTTGTTCATTCCCTGATTGTCAGGCTTCATAAAAGAGAGAACCATAACTGCCATTACATTATAGAGCGGAACGCTTGCTATGATCATAAGAGGTGCCATACCGGCATCTCCATAAAGGTTCTGGATGATAGCAATGCCGAGGATTGCCGCGCTGCTGCGGTAAGAGGCCTGGACAAATTCTCCCTGTATGTCCCTTGGATTCAGCAGGAAGGAAAGACCGATAGAAATGGCAATGCTGCAAAACGTAGCGCCAAAACAAAAGAGAACAAACTTTGTATCCCAAACTTTAATAAAATCTGATTCAGCCACATTCATAAACAAAAGTGCGGGTAAGGCTGCCTTGAATACAAATTTGTTCATCTGTGCAACAAAGGAATCATCATAAAGATTAATTTTTCGAAGAAAATAACCCAGCATAAGGGTCAAAAAAATAGGAATGGTTGCATTGAGGCAAAAAATCAGATTATCCATAAAAAATTCACCTTTCTAAGTTTGTCGACATGTTGCTGTTCATTCTGTTCACAGTAACCCCGACATATCTTTTTTGATTATAAACTTTTTCCAATAATTGTCAAATTTTGTTTTCTGTGGTATCGTAAGAATGAAAGGCAACGAATGGAGGAGAAATATGAGATACGGTAAGATTCGCGTAGAAGATGGAAATCTGATCTTTTTCAGACATATGATACAGAATAATCTTCCTTGCAGAGATATTGTCTGGGCGTATATCCATCGGGAAGGCGAAAACGCAGAAGAAGCAGTGAAGCAGATGATCTCTAATTATCTGGTGATCATTACCAGGAGAAAGAAGCGATATCAGTTTGAGATGACGGAGCATGAGGCACAGGACTGCCTGCGGATTCTGAAACTTTTCAATCCGGAAATGGCTACCGGATTTCCTAAGGGCGGACGGATTCCGCTGCAGAGTCTTTCCAATACAAGAGATCTTGGGGCAATCGCCACAAAGGATGGGCGTCATATCCTTCCCAGAAAGCTTATTCGAAGCGGAAATCTTTATCATGCTTCCATGGCTGATCAGCATGTTTTGCAGGAGGACTGCAAGCTGAAGACCGTGATTGATCTCAGAGACCAGCTGGAACGAAATGAAAGACCAGACATTGTAGTAAAGGGTGTGGAATATTATCACATCCCCATGATCGATGAAGAGACTATTAGTGATTCTCCGAAAAGTGTTTTGGGAATACTGCAGACAAATGATATGTTGAAAAAGGTTCTGGAGTATGATGGCGATATAGAGAGTCTGATCGAGCAGCAGTATGAGAATTTTGTAAAGGATCAGTATTCAGTGAAACAATGTGCCAGATTTATGGATGTACTGCTGCATCACGAAAATGGTGCTGCTCTCTGGCACTGCAGCTTCGGAAAAGACAGAGTGGGGGTAGTGACAGCCCTTCTTCTTTGTGCTCTTGGAGTTCACAGAGATGTGATCCGGGAGGATTTTATACGTTCCAATGTGTGCCTGGCAGGAGAACTGGATTATATGCTACGTTACCTTGAGGCAAACAGACTGGACAGTATTGCAAATGTAAATAAAGTATCAGCGCTTTTCAGGGTAAAAGAAGAATATCTGGACAGAATGTTTCGGACGATTTATGCGGAATATGGAAATGTGGAGCGCTTTTTGAGAAGAGGACTTTACCTGAACCAAAAGACAGTGACAGACCTGCAGAGTAAATATCTGATATAAAATATTTACGTAAAATATAGATACTTCATGCTGTGTAAATATGTTAATAGTGGAATGCAAGTGTGTTATATGAATAAAAGTGCTTTAATGCTATAAAACATTAAAACTTTTTTGAAGTGTAGCATTGACAAAATAAATTATGTTGTTATAATGATAACCATATCAATCTGAAGCACGAAAGCAGGATTATATTTATGCAAAATAAGATTTTATCTTTACTAGTTGACAACACGTCAGGTGTACTCAGCCGGATCGCCGGAATGTTCAGCCGTCGTGGTTATAATATTGACAGTATCACTGCCGGAGTTACAGCGGATGTGAATTATACCCGTATTACAGTAGTGTGCAGCGGAGATGACGCAATTCTTGATCAGATTGTGAAACAGCTTGCGAAGCTTGTTGATGTAAGGGATATCAAAGTCCTGGATCCATCTGACAGCGTAGTTCGTGAGACTGTTCTTGTGAAGGTTGCAGCCGCACCGGAGCAGAGACAGGGAATTGTTTCCATTGCGGATATTTTCCGTGCCAAGGTTGTAGATGTGAGCAAGGATTCTCTCATTGTAGAGATGACAGGCAGCAAGACCAAGCTGGAGGCATTTATTAATCTTATGGGAGATTACGAGATTCTGGAACTGGCACGTGCCGGTGTTATGGGGCTTGAGAGAGGCTCTCATGGGGTGAAATTTTTGTAATTGCGGAAGCGCTGATCAGGCAGATGCCGCAGGAGGCAATCCGCCACAGGCGGAGAATTCTGAAGGCAGGATTATTTATTTGGTTTGCTAAGGGGCGTATTTCTGGAATGAATAATCATACACAGAATATGCATATATATTCCCTTAACGATATATATTTTTAAGTTTTAACACAGTAGGAGGAAACGAAAATGTCAGCAAGAATTTTTTACCAGGAAGATTGTAATCTCTCTTTATTAGATGGAAAAACAATCGCAATTATCGGTTACGGCAGCCAGGGACATGCTCACGCATTGAACCTGAAGGAGTCCGGATGTGACGTCATTATCGGTCTTTATGAAGGCAGCAGATCCTGGAAGAGAGCTGAAGAGCAGGGATTTAAAGTATATACAGCAGCTGAGGCTGCAAAGAAGGCTGATATCATCATGATCCTGATCAATGATGAGAAACAGGCTGATATGTATAAGAAAGACATCGAGCCAAACCTTGAGGAAGGCAATATGCTTATGTTTGCTCATGGTTTCAACATTCATTTCGGATGTATTGTTCCGCCAAAGAATGTAGATGTTACCATGATTGCTCCAAAAGCACCAGGACATACAGTAAGAAGCGAGTATCAGGCTGGCAAAGGAACTCCTTGTCTGGTAGCTGTTGAGCAGGATTACACAGGAAAAGCACTTGACAAAGCACTTGCATACGGACTTGCTATTGGTGGTGCAAGAGCAGGACTTCTTGAGACTACATTCCGTACAGAGACAGAGACAGACCTTTTTGGAGAGCAGGCAGTACTTTGCGGTGGTGTTTGTGCACTTATGCAGGCTGGCTTCGAGACTCTTTGCGAGGCTGGTTATGACCCAAGAAATGCATACTTCGAGTGTATCCACGAAATGAAGCTGATCGTAGACCTGATTTATCAGTCAGGCTTCGCTGGAATGAGATATTCCATCTCCAACACAGCTGAGTACGGCGACTACATCACAGGACCGAAGATCATTACAGAAGATACAAAGAAAGCAATGAAGAAAATCCTTTCCGATATCCAGGATGGTACTTTCGCAAAAGACTTCCTGCTTGATATGAGCCCAGCTGGACGTCAGGTTCACTTTAAAGCTATGAGAAAGAAAGCTTCTGAGCATCCATCTGAAAAAGTTGGCGAAGAAATCCGTAAACTCTACAGCTGGAACGGCGAAGATAAGCTTATTAATAACTAAGCAAAAAAAATCCGGGGAAACCCGGATTTTTTTTGCGCTACTTCGGTGTAGCGAAGCGGAGCCGAAGGGACCTGTAAAAATCCGGGGAAACCCGGATTTTTTTGCGCTACTTCGGTGTAGCGAAGCGGAATTTCTCTAGATTTCTGCCAGTTGTGTCAGAAGCTTCTGATTTTCGCTCCCTTTCTTGCATACAAATCCGATTTCCCTTGATGGGAAAGTCAGCCCCAGAGGCGCTTCCACAAGTATTTCTTTATCAAGATCATTTTGCACAAATTCTTTGATCACACAGGCAATTCCTAAGCCCACCTGTGCAAACTGGATTAAAAGATCCATGGAACTGACTTCCAGAATGTGACCAAGCTGCATCTGGTGCTCATGAAGCATGGTATTGACGGACTGTCTGGTTATATTCTGTTCGTCAAGAAGCATGAAAGTAGCAGTGTGCTGAAGGGGTTCTGATGGAAAAAGCTGGTGCTGATTCTCCAGGTATTGGTGTGTAGCGACAAAGGTATCCTGGATCTGCAACAGGGGCGAAAATTCGTATCCGGATAGCTTCTGCGGTCGTCCGATCAGGCCGATGTCTATTTTGTCTTCCTCAAGAAGTTTCAAGGTCTGGTAGGTAGACTGGCAGGAGATTGTAATACGGATTTGCGGATTGGCAGCAATGAAATCTTTCAGCCTGGGCATAAGTACATATTTGCATAAAGTGGTGCTGGCACCAATGCGCAGCCTGGGAATCTCTCTGGAGCGATTGTGAAGAATGGAATCTTCTCCTTCGGAAAGAAGGTCGAAGGCTCCTTTTGCTTTTTCATATAGAATCTGACCGTCAGGAGTGAGTGTTACGCCTCGGGAACTGCGCTTGAAAAGAGTGGTGTCCAGATTGCTTTCCAGCTTCTTAATGGCGCGGCTGATGGCAGGCTGGCTGATGTACAGCTCCTTAGCAGCAGTTGAGATATTGCCAGTGCGGCTGACTGTGTAAAATATATGATAAAGAGACAGATTTTCCTGCATAAATTCCTCCTGAATATATAACAATATTGCTTACCCTTGTCCATGACAACATATCTTACAATGTACAAAAATCACGCATTCGAATGATTTTTCGCCAAGTTTCTCAGGTTTTTGTGAACTACGCTCAAAATAATACCTTACAGAATAGCACCAGTAAACAGTGATATATAACTACAAATTATAATAACTATGATTAATATGTATTTTTATTATAACAGAAAGTGTGCTAAAATATCAACATACAATGAATCAGGAGGAATACTAAAATGGGAATGACAATGACTCAGAAGATCCTGGCAGCGCATGCAGGTCTGGATCATGTAGAAGCAGGACAGCTTATAGAGGCACAGCTTGACCTTGTTCTTGGAAACGATATCACTTCTCCGGTAGCTATCCATGAGATGGATAAGATGACAGTAGATACCGTATTTGACAAAGATAAAATTGCACTGGTAATGGATCACTTTATTCCGAATAAGGATATTAAGTCTGCTGAGCACTGTAAATGTGTTCGTGAATTTGCCTGTCGCCACGATATCACCAATTATTTTGATGTAGGACAGATGGGAATTGAGCATGCGCTCCTTCCGGAAAAGGGTCTTACAGTTGCAGGCGATGTGATTATCGGAGCTGATTCACACACCTGTACATATGGAGCTCTTGGAGCTTTTTCCACTGGTGTCGGAAGTACTGATATGGCAGCTGGCATGGCTACAGGAAAAGCATGGTTTAAGGTACCGTCTGCCATTAAATTTAACATCGTTGGCAAACCGAAAAAATGGGTAAGCGGTAAGGATGTGATCTTACATATCATTGGAATGATCGGCGTGGACGGAGCTCTTTATAAATCTATGGAGTTCGTGGGAGAGGGAATTAAAAACCTGTCTATGGACGACCGTTTTACTATTGCTAATATGGCAATTGAGGCTGGCGGAAAGAATGGAATTTTCCCGGTTGATGATCTTGCAATCGAATATATGAAAGAGCATTCCAAGCGCCCGTATACAGCATACGAGGCTGATGAGGATGCTGTTTATGAAGCTGAGTACACAATTGATCTTAGCACATTGGAACCAACCGTTGCGTTCCCTCATTTACCAGAGAACACTAAGACCATTTCTGAGATTGGAGAGCCGGTTGTTGTAGACCAGTCTGTAATCGGATCCTGTACGAATGGCCGTATTGACGACCTTCGTGTTGCAGCTCAGATTCTGAAGGGACGCAAGGTTAAGAAAGGGCTTCGCTGTATTGTGATTCCTGCGACTCAGGCAATTTATCTGCAGGCAATGGAAGAGGGGCTTCTTAAGATTTTCATTGAGGCTGGAGCAGTTGTAAGTACACCTACCTGTGGACCGTGCCTTGGTGGATACATGGGTATTCTGGCCGCTGGTGAGCGCTGCATTTCTACTACTAACCGCAACTTTGTAGGACGTATGGGACATGTGGAGTCTGAAGTTTACCTGGCAAGCCCGGCAGTAGCTGCAGCAAGTGCAGTAACCGGTTATATTTGTGCACCGGAAGAATTAGGATTATAAGGAGGAGTACTTATCATGCAGGCAAAAGGCAGAGCTTTTAAATATGGAGATAATGTTGATACAGATGTTATTATTCCGGCACGTTATCTGAATTCTTCAGACCCGGCAGAACTGGCAACTCATTGCATGGAGGATATTGATAATACTTTTGTAAAAAGAGTACAGAAGGGTGATATTATTGTAGCAACTAAGAATTTTGGCTGCGGTTCTTCCCGTGAACATGCGCCGATCGCTATTAAGGCAGCTGGTGTCAGCTGTGTTATCGCAGAGACATTTGCCAGAATTTTTTACAGAAATGCAATCAACATTGGACTTCCGATCATTGAGTGCCCGGAAGCAAGCAAGGGCATTGATGAGGGGGATGAGGTAGAGGTGGATTTTGATTCTGGCATGATCTACAATCGCACCAAAGGAACTGAATTTAAAGGGCAGGCTTTCCCGGAATTTATGCAGAAGATCATTAAGGCGGAAGGACTTGTTAATTATATTAATGCACAGCATTAATATAATTGTTAACAGGCAAAGTAAAATATCCTGTTAAAGGGCAAAACTCCCAATCAATAGAAATTTGTCCAAGCATAAAAACTGACCTTGATGGACTGGGAAAACCAGCTGTCAAGGTCTTTTGGTATATGGGCGAAAACCTTGATTTCTGTGATTTTTCTCAATAAAATTGCAGTTTTACCTACGTTCAAGGTTCTTTCATAATTGGATAGGGGCGTTATACATGGGTTACCCGTCTGCTCCGTTCACAGTAACACTTACAGACGATTTTAATTTGTTTTTTGAAAAAACTGTTGATTTTTATTATAACATTTGATACAATATCAACTGTTCGCGGGGTATGGCGTAGCTTGGTAGCGCGCACGGCTGGGGGCCGTGAGGTCGCAGGTTCAAATCCTGTTGCCCCGATTAATGCAGTAAAATCAAGGGTTTGCGGACTTTCTGTTTTAATGAAAAATAGAAAGGTAATCAAAAAGGCAATCAAAAGTAAAAAAGGTAATCATTTCTTATAAGTGACAAAATATATTTATAGGAGGATGAGCCTGCAAATGTGGTAAATTTAATAAGATTTCACAGAAAATTCACAAAATCACAGAGATTTTATCTGTGGTTATTTTTTTGTTTAAAATTAAATATGAATACCTGAATAAGTCCATGAGTTTTTGATGTGTTACTCGTGGGCTTATTTTAGTGTTCATTTTTTGAGCACAAATATGTGTCATCCTCTTTTATTAGCCTATGCACAGTAAATAACGCTGTGTATGGGCTAAATTTCGTTTATTTCATTTCAGACAACAATTTCCCCACTAATAGAATTAAAATCGAAATTTGAGCCGTATAATGCGTTTTAAAGCATTGCTATAGAGCGAAATATAAAATCGTGATTTTATGGGACAATTTCAGAAAGGAATCAGACCAGATATGGATAAAAATGTAATACACCGTGGCGAAATCGTATCAGACTCCGGTAAGCTGTATTCTGTGATTGGTGTACTGGGAACAGTGATGTACATTCAAGAGACAGATGCAGGAAATAAAAAGGTGGACTATCAGCTGAAAGAGATAGAGCCACTGTTTAGAAAAATTGAATATGTGAAAAAGGCTTAGAGGGGTCTTTATTTTGGAGATACCTTACAAAGGGTGTCGAGGAAATAGACTTCCTTGTAATGCAAGAAATCGCAAGCCCTTAATTGGGGTATGTGTTTTTATATTATGTATCAGTGCCACCTGGCAGCACTCATAAATAAAGTCAGGGCAGAAGGGCAGTCAAGATATGACTGTCTTTTTTGCTTAGAACGAAAGGAGACTTATGTTAGATGATAAGAAAATTACAAAACAAAATATTGAAGACAAGAGCGTTCAGGAGGTCATGGCAGAAGCTACAAAGGTCTGCTGCCGATGTGGGGAAGAATTACCTCTAAGCAGATTCCGTATGGAGATCAGACCAAATGGTAAGAAAGCATACAGATCAAAGTGTAAGTATTGTACTTGGTTGGATCGCAGGGAGAAGAAATTACAGAAGAAAACAGTAACAGATACCTTTGATCCCAATATGGTTATATTACAGAAACGGCAGTATAAGCAGATTAAGCCTGAAAGAATTCTTGATTTATCTCAGACTGGGCTTGATATTGAATTACTGGGCGAGGATGAAATATTTGTAAAATTACTGAATTGTAAGGACACCTGGCTTTCCTACTATGGAAGAATGATACGAAAAAGTAAAGGTAAGTATAATTTGCTTAATGGTATCACGTATAAAAGAAGTAAAGATGGTGGTTTGGTATATTCTTTCAGCAAGAACATATTCAAAGACGGTAAATGGCAATTTCAACAAGTATTTATAGGTGCAGAACGTCTGATTGTTGATACTTTTATAGAAAATCCTGATTGCGTGAACAATACTTATATTTGGCATAGGGGCAATGATAAGTCAAATCTTTATTATAAAAACCTTTATCCACTTACCAGAGAGCAGAATGCACAGGTACGAGATCATTATAAAAGAACAGGTGATGATTCGGAAGAGTATATTGTACAGGTAATGAACGATATTCGATATAAAAATAAGGAATGGTCTGCTAAAAGGTATAAGCCGACTGTATGTGGAGTTGGTTACTGGGGCTGTGAAGATGTGGACACGGATTCTACAGCATATAATAAATGGCATGGTATGTTACACCGTTGCTATAGCACTAAAGTACATGAAAAATATCCTGAATATATAGGATGCATAGTTTCAGAAGAGTGGAAAAACTTCAGTAATTTTAGGTACTGGTATGAGAAGAATAATTATGGAGGCAGTAATCTGAATCTTGATAAGGATATTCTTTATAAAGGTAATAAGATATACAGTCCTGATACTTGTTGCTTGGTTCCAGGATTTATCAATACACTGTTTACGAATAGAAAAGCGAACAGAGGTGAACTTCCTTTAGGCGTATATAAGGAAGAAAAGAATGGAAGGACTTGTTATCGGGCATGTATGGCGGTAAGTAGCAAGAACATTAAACTTGGTACTTTCAAAACACCGGAAGAAGCATTCCAGAAGTATAAAGAGTATAAGGAACAATACATCAAGGACACTGCGAAGAGATACAAGGATAAGATTCCATACAGTGTGTATGAAGCTATGATGAACTGGAAAGTTGAGATAACAGATTGAGAGGGAGATATTGTGGAACAAAATGAAGAATTACAGGGCTGTGTATTTGCAGTACCGTCCAAGACACCATGGATCACAAGTAAGTCACTTGTACATAAGAAAAATCAACATTCTGAAGAGTATTTGCGGATGAAACGAATTTTTAGAGAAAATGACTTCTCTGTGCATACTGATCCGGAAACAGGAGAAATTGTTTGCCAGGTGATTCCTAAAGACATGGATGCAGAGCGGAAGAAAGCCGAACGTGCAGCCCAGCTTACAGCTCTTGCGGATCTCATGGATTCCAATGGTTACACAATTGATGAGCTGAAGGAGCTTATATCCACTCCGAAGCCAACGGTAGAAGTAGCTGATGAGGAATAGTAAACGTATCGTTAGAAATGTAAAAGAGTAGAACAGAAGAGTAATACACCATAAAAGCCTGGGCGAGTGCCTGGGCTTTTGATGCGGAAAGTTAGAACAGAATTTATAGTGGCAGAAGAGGAAAAAATAAAGTATAATATAAGTGAAGAAAACTTGATAAAATAACAATTAAGACTAGTAAAATAGAAAATTTGGGGGTATAATATATAAATACTTACGAAGGGAGGATTAGAATTATGGCAAACACTTTAGCTGTTGCAAAGGAGTTGTATGATTTATATTACAAAAAACATAATAGCAATATGGATCAAATGAAAATGCATAAGATGATGTATTTATCACAAAGAGAGTCTTTAATGATCTATAACCGTCCTCTGTTCGACGATGAATTTCAAGCATGGAAATACGGACCTGTTTTAACAGTGGTAAGAACTGAATATATGGATGATAATCCATTTTCCAGCGAATACGGAGAGTTGTGTGAATGCGAAGAGAAATTAGTTAGTTCGGTGTTTGAACGATACGATCATTATAGTGCTTGGGAATTGAGTACACTTTCACATGCAGAGTATTCATGGAAACAGGCTAGAGAAGGCTTAAAGGCGAACGAGCAGGGACATAGAAAATTGAGTTTGAGTGCTATCAAGGTTGATGCCACACGAGAATTTTTGAGAAGGCAAGGTGTTGTATTAGCTTAAAAATTAACCACAGGCAGAAGTCTGTGGTTTTTTTTCAAGGAGAGAAATATGGAATATGCAATTGAAGCGCAAAAAAATTATTTAAAAGAAAATTTAGAAATAGAACCTCTTAGAAAATTTGATAGTACAAAAGATGAGTTGTATAAATTTAAGCAAGCGGCAAAGGGCAGTAATATTTCAAGTTATTTGAGAAATAATGCTTGGAGTGACGATTGTGAACGGAATACAAAGGTTTTTTTAGTTCGAGATAAAACTTCCAAACAGATTGTTTTTAATTTTTCACTTAACTGTGGGATTTTATATGAGGATTTTTTGGACGATAAATTAAAAGATGAGGAAAAAATTGTATTTAAAAAATATGTAGAAGCTTTAAGCAGACTAAAGGAGTGCGATGAGAAGGAACAAAATCAAGTAAATGAACAACTCAATAAAGCTATGGGCGATATTTGGGAAGTTGTTGAAGAGCCGGATAGAGTGTCTAAATTAATGAGTTTGGCAAAAGATAAGGTTGAAATATTAGAAGAAAAAAATAAAGAAGCTGAGGACACCCATGATAAAGAGCATACACAAGCTGTCAAGGAAACATTTCCAGCAATTGATATTAAGTTTTTATGTAGAAATAAAGATTATGTTCCGCAGATTAGGTTGGATTTTAAGCTGGGTGTATATGTATTTTGGGAAATCATAGTTCCACATATACTTGAAATATCAGAGTTAGTTGGTTGCAAATACGTGTATTTATTTGCAGCAGATAGAACAAACGAAGATACAAATATTAACGTACCTATGTGGACTCCAGATTATGATCCTGATGAGGAATATGAAGGAAAAAGTGAAAATGATGTTCGAAAGCTCGTTGCGTACTATATAAATGAATTAAAATTTGAAAATATTTCAAAATATACGATTTTAAAACCTAGCTTTGAAAGAACCTGTTTTACTTTAGTTCAAGAAGTATCAAAACTAGAAGAGAACAGAGAAATGATTTGGCAGAGCCACATGTTAGACATAGAGGCTAACTATCAGTCAGATTTAACTATTGCCGCAACCACAGACCATCCATCATCCGATCAGTCAACATCCGATAAGGATTAACATACTTAATACATAACTATACAAAATAGAGTCAGGCTCACGCGGCTTGGCTTTTAACATTTTAATCTCACACAAAATCCATAAAAGAGAGTTTACATATGCTTGAATGGGAAGCTTAAATGTTCTTTGTATACTTCTTGGATCAAGACCTATATGCGTACTCTCTTTTATGGATTTTTTGGAAATGTGTTTTAGGGTGTCTGGTGGTACCGGAGTGTTGCAACTGGGTATAGAATAATAGGGTAGTTATACAGGAAACTGTGTAATTGCCCTATTTTTTTGCTTGTGATGGATTGACTTCTGCATTGACCGGACGTAATATAAATCTTATAAAAGTCCTTTCAACAGGGCTGATGATACATGAAAACGAAGTACCTTAAAAGGAGGCTGAAGCAGATGAAGAAATCGACATGGAAAGAAAGATTCAGTAAATTTATCCTGGCAGTGCTTGTAGTTGGTATCATATTTAGTTGCTCCAATATAGAGCAGGTGCAAGCTGCATCTAAAAAAGGTACATATTACTATGGAACTGTGCTTAATCGTACAAAGGGCGGTAAGAAATATGGTTCCTGGCAGCCGGGAACAAAAAAGGTGAAATATACTAGTAAGTCTATTACATTTTATGGCTCATTTATGAAGAGCAACAAAGCATCATTGAAATTTAACAAGAAAAACTTTGTGAAGTACGGAAAAAAGACCTTTAAATTAACATCTAAGACAAAATATTATTGGACGGACGAATACGGTAGAATACCTGCGAAAAAGTATGAAGCTTTAAAATGCTGTAAGAAATTGAATGGCCTTATGGTGACTCTTAAAGTAACAAATGGAAAAGTTGTATCATTAACATTTTATTCATAAGAGATGGAGAAAGAGGGATCAGAAATGGTCTCTCTTTTTTTCGCTCTGTTGCCAGATTGGAAAATAATTTCTGCGGTATATACCGACATGTATTTGACCGGGGCATGTAAAAATTCCAGAGTTTATAAGTACCCCCCCCGGAGAGCAGTGGTAGTGTTTTTATGGCTAGTAAAAAGTACCCCCTCCCCCTTTAAATGTATATTGTTAAAAAAATAACAATATAGTCACATTTTGAAGTGCTGAGATAGCAGCATTTATAAGGGATTGCATGTACTTGCATGTGTTTCAAGGTATCGACCATGGTATCGTATAAATCCTTATTTTTAAATGGTTTGTGCAAAATTAGATTGTTAAATAAATAACAAAAATTGCACAAAATTTCATGTCTTACAGTCCGTAAACCCTTATAAATAGTGACTTTTTTCGATACCCTTTGATTTTATTTTGACTCTCTGAGAAGCCAGTAAAATAAAGGGTTTGCAAGGTGTGATTTTTATACTGTATCGCCTTTGATTTATCGTGGCTCTGTGTAGCTGATATATAATATGAGACCAAAATAAAACTACCTACATTGAAATACCTGGTACTTCATCAGATAGAAGACTAAAAACAAATATATATAGTACAAATGTTAATAATGCTCTTCAGCAGATTCTAAAAATAAATCATAGGAAATTTAATTGGAAGTCAGATAATAGACATGTTGATTTAGGCTATATTGCACAGGAACTTGAAGAAATAAATCCTCATATGGTAATTGCACCAATTGAGAAAGGTGATATGTATGCAGTTAATACATTCTATATGACAGGTCTTATTACAAAATCCATTCAAGAAATGTATGCAGAATTAAAAAAGGAAAATCAGGAATTAAAAAAAGAGGTAAATTATTTAAAATTTTTATACAAAACGCTAAGTAGTTAATTGTTTAATTTTTACATTGCGATATCTTTATAAATATCATATGATATTAGTAAAATATTTATGGAGGTATCGTATGAAAAAGAATTTGTTATTTGTTTTTCTTATGCTTTTTCTTATTTTTCAATTGCCGGTCAATACATATGCTATTGATGCATCGTCAGTTATTGGAAAAAGAGTTCAAGTTGGTGATAATTGTTATGCATATGTAGAAGATTTAGGAAATCGAAAATACACACTGCATCTCGATGGATATGGAAATTTATATGAAAAATCCACATTATCAGAAGAAGCAAAAATGATTATTAACTTTGGATCATCTAAGGTCATAATTTCGAATGGAATATCTAAAATACCAGATAGATTTTTTAGTGCACTTGGACTTAATATTATAGAAAATCATTCATCAACATTACAAATTGGAAGTTTTAACTTTATATTTGGAAGTTCTCCACAAGTTGAATATTATTCATTACCTCAAGATTTTAATCTTGCAGACAACGTGTATCAAGTGACCAATTGTCCAGAAAGCTTTACTACATTTGTAGACATTAGAGAAAAGAAACAAATAAATTTTGAATATACAATGTACTTTTCTGATGTTGCAAAAAGTGTAATTGTTCGTGATGGAAATAAGGCGATTACCAACTATATGTTTACAAGATGCCCTAATCTTTCTGAATGTACAATACCTGCATCTGTAACATATATAGATCCTAAAGCATTTGCAGACAAAAATAAAATTACTATTCGTGGATATTCTGGATCATATGCAGAAAAATATGCAAAGAAAAATAAAATTAAATTTGTATCTATAGGAACAACTATTAACCAGAATAAAGTATATAAGGTTGGTGCTTACAATTATAAATTTAATTTAAGCAATAATACAGCAACACTTGTATCTTCTGCGTCTAAAAATATTAAAAAAGTTACTGTTCCAAATAAAGTAACTTATGCTGGAAAAACATTTACAGTCACAAATATTGCAAAAAATGCATTTAAAAATTGTACTAAGCTAACAAAAGCTACCATTGGAAGTAACGTTACTCAAATTGGAGCATCTGCATTTTATAAATGTAAAAAGCTTCAAACAATAAAAATAGGAACCACTAAATTAACAAAAATTGGATCAAAAGCATTTAATACACAATCTTCTAAACTTACACTAAAGATTCCAAAATCAAAATCAACATATAAAAAATTGATTACAAAATCAAAAATATCAAAAACAGTAAAATTCAAACTGTTTTAAATAAAAATCATCTAAGAGCATTCCTATAACAGGAGTGCTCTTTTTATATTAAAAGACAAGATAAAAAAGATTTCACGACTGTCAAAGTGATTATTTTGCTCTGGCAATCATTTTATATGTAACTTATTAATAAAAAGCTATTTAAATGAGGAGATTTTAAAATGAGAAAAACTTCAAATTTAGACTTAAGACTGTATGATGCGAGTGATAAATTTGATATTACGAACACTTCTAACAGCTTAAATAGCAATATGGAGATTATTGATCAACAAGTGAATAATCTCAACAACAATATTAAAGGTATAGATGAATTAAAAAAAGAGACTGCTTCGCTAAAGTATCTGGTGTATTACTTGGGTCTTTATACACTCTCGTCTCACATCTTAATTCTTTTAATATACCATCTATATAATCAACATTGTTTTTAGAAAGTCCAAACATTAATGTTTGTGGTAATTCATTTAAAAAACTTCTTCCTTCATATTGATATACATTTCTTAATTTACAAATAAATACTTCCAATTTTCATAGTCATTAAATCCAGCTGATAAAATATCAATATTATAATAAATATTTTCATTTTTTGATGGTTGAATATTATTCAAAGGAAAACCACAATGTATACAGGCAAATGCTTTATCAGACACCTCTTTATCACATTCAGGACATTTTATAAGTGCCATAATACAATATACCTCCGTTCTTCAAATCTATTTTTCTCAAGTATAGCACCACCATCCCTAAAATACCACATAAATTTATAAATAATGTCTAATATAAGTCCAAACTGTACCATATATTTGTTGACTTTCCTATACTATAAGCGTATAATTTTCCTCATAGATAACTGAATAAGGGGCAAAGCCGGGGAAACCTGGTGGCGCAAAGCTATAGGGCCTGTAAAATGGTAGCCAGTTGTAATTGAACGTGAAGAGCATTACTTGCCTGAAGTGTATTCCGGTGAGTAGTGCTTTTATTTTGAGGAGGAAAAGAGATATGAGGAAGAAAAGGATTTTAGCAGTGTTGTTATCATCTGCAATAGCATTTTCGGGAATGCCTGGTAATGTGTTCGCTGCAGAAGATGTTGCTTTGGAAGATGGATTCTCTGATGGTGAAACAGCAGATGTGACAGAAAATCCTACAGAAGATGTAACTGAAGAACCTGTTAAAGATGTGGGAGAATCTGTACTGGAATCAGATCAGGGAGCAGAAGATTTTACTGGATTTTCAGATGGTGAGAATGAAGATTTTGTTAATGAAGAAGAGATAGAAAATGAAACAGATCCAGAGACTCAAGTATTTGCTGATGATGAAGGTGTTGCAGAGTCAGGGAAATGTGGAGATGATCTTACTTACACGCTTACCGGAGATGATATTAATGGATATACATTGACCATTAGCGGTACTGGTAAGATGGAAGATTATTCGTGGAGAAAAGAGTATGGTCCACTTGTACCTTGGAAATCAAAATGTAGTAAAATTATAAATGTTGATATGAGTGTTGGAGTAACAACAATTGGAGATTTTGCATTTAATGGTTGTAGTAGGTTGAATAATATTACAATTCCAAATGGTATAACTAGTATAGGCAGTAATGCTTTTGATGCTTGTGAAAATTTGGAGAATATTATTCTACCAGAAAGTGTAACAAGTGTAGGTGAATCTGCATTTATTAGTTGCTCAAAATTGTCAAGTATTGTACTACCAGAAGGTGTAACGAACATAAAAGACGCGACATTTACAGGCTGCGTTAGTTTAACAGACATAAAAATTCCTAAAAGCGTTACAAGTATAAGCAGTTTTGCATTTTTTGTAACTGGATTAAAAACTGTAAGGTATGCTGGCACAAAAGAAGATTGGGATAAGTTGAATGTATTAGCAACGGATATAAATAATGCAAAGGTGTATTATGATGTAGATACTGTTCATGAACATTCAGGGGAAAGTAAAGTAGTAAAACATGCTACATGTACAGAACCTGGTAAAAAAATTACAGTATGCTCACTCTGTGGTGAGTCTTATACAGAAGAAATCCCAGCAACAGGACATACTATTGTAATAGATCCAGCAGTAGAAGTAACTTGTGAAGAGGCAGGTA
>NZ_JAJCIA010000022.1 GCF_020554845.1 Blautia faecis
TTTTAGCAGGATAATATAAATGTGTAATATCTAATCTTAAGTTTATGATGTTGAGTTCAGCTGGTGGTTTCTCTTTGATTTGACAAAGGGGCTTGTGATACCGCTCTAAAGGGTGGCATCACAAGCTCCCAATTCTCACGCGCCTTCATTATTCGCCCTGCTCACCGACTTCTTCCTATGCTTCTTCGCCTCATAAAGCTGCTGGTCTGCAAGGGAAATCACCTGCTGGATGTCTGTTGAAATATTTGGGCGGAACTCGGCAATTCCAAGGGAAATCTCCACCAGGAAGGGCTTGCCGGATTTTTCATTAAACAGCTTACATGCCATCTTCACACGCTCCCGGAACTTCTCCCCGAAGTCGGCTTCCTCGCATTCCAGCATGATAATATATTCATCACCGCCCACACGGCCCAGAATATCATTGCTGCGCAGACATCCCTTTAATATTTCGGCAACACTCCTAAGGGCAAAGTTCCCTGCCGGATGCCCCCAGGTGTCGTTAATCTCTTTTAAGTGATCCAGATCACCGTAGATCATATATGCCCGCTGGCCATTCCCAGCCTGGCAAACCCGCCTGGTGTGCTCCATAAACCCGCGCAGATTCAGAAGTCCGGTCAGCTCATCATACTCGGAAATAATACCAAGAACGCGGTTTTTCTCCTTAATCTCTTCTATATCCCTGGACATCTCCAGCCGTCTGGCCGCCTCTGCCTTGCTTATCTCCAGATAATGCAGGGACAGACCAATCTGCAGGCTAATCACATAGAAGAACGGGAAATCCTCCTGGTCAATGTCACAGGCCAGAAGTCCATACTGCTTCTCCCCGGAAAAAAGAAGAAAGACCATAAACTGGTGGCGCTCTTCGTTCTCCATCAGATCACAGATTCCGTTTTCCTTCATAACCAGAGGTCTTTCATAAGCCGCCTTGGTAATGATCTTGCCATTCTCATAGCTGGCAGCAAGATGAAGGTTATAAGGGCAGGTCCACTTCCGTTTGCCATCGTAGACAATCGGTTCATCCAGAAGAAAAAGATGAGTACATCTTGTATGAAGCTCCCGCATTTTCTCCATAATTTCCTTCAGAAAAGCCTGCTCGTCATCCATGCAGTCATTTAAATCCCGGGCAAGAACCGGAATAAACCAGGATTTTCTCTGAAAACTGATCAGCTCCAGCTTCATTCCAGTAATGGTCTTATTCAGCCTGTGCACCTGGGCGCCAAGCCCCACAGGTGTCTCTTTCTTCGAAACATCCTCTGACACACAGCCGCAGGACTCTCTTTTTACAAAAGAAACCGGCACGCGTCTGGATACCGCTTCTTTTCCGGGATCTTTTCCATCCAGGCGGTTTACCAGATCGTAGACTGCCATTTTACCCATAAGCTCTCCGTCCTGCTGAATTGTAGTAAGGGGCGGTTCCATCCCGGATGCACGCTCGCAGTCATCAAATCCGGTAATCATAATATCCTTGCCAACCACAAGCCCACGCTTCTCGCAGACACGATAGCCGGCAAAAGCCATCTCATCATTGGCAAATACAATGGCCTGGGCATCCGGGTTGCTATCCAGAAGGTATTCCACCTGTTTGTCCACAAACTCGGAATAGTCCCCCTGGGCAATCATTCCATGGGTTACAGGAAGCCCGTATTTCTTCATGGTTTCCAGATAAGCTTCCTTGCGCTCAATGGCATCTGTGTTATGCTCCGGTCCTGCCATGAACAAGATTCTGGACAGATGATGCTCTTCCACCAGATGAGAAATGACCATCGCAATACCACCTTTGTTGTCACAGATCAGGGAGTGACAATTGGGCACATCCACGACTTCTGTAAGAAAAACCGTGGTGATCCCATTATATTTCCGGGCAAATTCGTTGGGATCAACCTCCCGCAGCTGGATTCCCAGTGTTCCATAATTAATGATCAGACCATCCAGTCCGCCGATCAGGCTGTAGTCATGTATGGTATTAAATTGATAGTCATAGGAATTTTTCTGTTTGCTGCCCAGGACATCTTCAAAAAAGTCCTTCGTCCGGGTTCCCAGAAAAAAACAGACATTTACATCCAGCTCTGCCGCCGCCTCAGAAATCCCCTTGATATGCTCTTTTGGAAAATAGGTATGCACTCCTCCGATGAGGACTCCAAGATTATACCTCTTTTTTTCTTCCATCTTCACACCTCTTGCTGCAAAAATTTGATATTTTTTCTTTCTCCTTCATATCGCACTTCATCTGTTTTTCACGTTCTTTTTTATCCAAAATCAGCTTTTGGCTTTCGTCTATTATAACAATGTTTCCTATAGCATGTAAAGTCGCTTTTGTGAACTTTCGCTAAATATGTGAATATTTGAGTCCTTCATTGCAGTGCAGATTTTTTTCTGGTATACTTTAGGCATCAAGCGCACATCTGCAAATTAAAGCAGTAAAGAATTGGACTTTATCGGTTATAGAGGGAACCGTTTTCATCGTCCCAGAGCATGTTTGAAAAAGGCTTTCTGCAAGATGTGCGTCACAATTTGCGGGAACAATTTTCCAAACACACTCTGGCGCTTGATAGGAAGGATAAAAAAATGGCAATTAACCCCATGAAATTACTTGAACTTAAGAACCTGTGGAACGCTTTTACAAGGCGTCACCCGAAATTCCCACAATTTATTTCCGCCGTACAGCAGGCCGGCATTTCCGAAGGAACCGTGATCGAAGTTCAGATCACCACACCAGATGGCAGAACTTTCACTTCCAACCTGAAGGTACAGCAGGAAGACATCGAAGCTGTGAAAAGTCTACAGAATTACCAGTAAATATTTAGCTAAATTTCATCTGGATTTTACAATATTTTTGCACAAAAAAATTGTATTTTTATTGAAAATATTGTATAATATGGCTTAAAGCATTCCTGTTTGCAGATACATTTCCGCGAACAGCAGCCTTAAAGAAATGAAAGTGAGGGTTCACCATGAAACAGAACAGTATGTTAGCAATGATTCTGGCTGGCGGCCGTGGCAGCCGTCTTCACGATCTTACCAACAAAGTGGCTAAACCGGCAGTTTCCTACGGCGGTAAATACCGTATCATTGATTTCCCCCTCAGTAACTGTGCCAACAGTGGCATCGATGTAGTAGGCGTACTGACACAGTATGAGTCAGTTGAGCTGAACAGTTATGTTGCAGCCGGCGGACGTTGGGGACTGGATTCCAAGGACAGCGGTGTATATGTACTTCCGCCTCGTGAGAAAGCAGACACCGGACTCGACGTATATCGCGGAACAGCCGACGCGATTTCCCAGAACATTGATTTTATAGATCAGTATGATCCGGAATACCTTCTGGTACTTTCCGGTGACCACATTTATAAAATGAATTATGACAAGATGCTTGCCTTCCATAAAGAGAGACAGGCCGATGCTACCATCGCCGTTATCGAGGTTCCTCTTAAGGAAGCCAGCCGTTTCGGTATTATGAACACTGACGGCGAGACAGACCGTATCACCGAGTTTGTTGAGAAGCCGCCGGTACCTGAGAGCAATCTTGCCTCTATGGGTATCTATATTTTTAACTGGAAGCTTCTTCGCAAGCTGCTTCTTGCAGATATGAAGAACCCGGATTCCAACCATGACTTTGGCAAGGACATCATCCCTACTCTTCTTGGCGATGAGAAACGTCTTTTCGCTTACCGTTTCAAGGGCTACTGGAAGGATGTTGGAACCATAGATTCTCTCTGGGAAGCAAATATGGATCTTCTCAGCCCGGATAATGAGCTGGATTTAAGCGACCTTACCTGGAAAATTTACACCGAAGATGTAACCGCACTTCCGCAGTATATTGGCACAGAGGCCAGGATCCAGAACGCTTACATAACCCAGGGCTGTGTAATTGAAGGCGAGGTTACCAATTCCGTAGTCTTTACCGGAGCTAAGGTAAGACCAGGTGCAAAGGTAATTGACAGTGTACTTATGCCGGGTGCCATTGTGGAGGATGGTGCTGTCGTAATACGTGCCCTTGTTGCCAATGGCGTAAACATCGGCAAGGGTGCTCTTGTAGGAAGTGCTGACAGTGAGCACATCGAGCTGATCGCGAGACGAGTAAAGGGGGCCGAATAATATGTATAAAGCATTTGGAATTGTAAACTCATCATCCAGAAACATCCGTGTAGAGGGACTTGAGGACTACCGTCCAATCGGAGCTTTCTCATTCCTGGGCAGATATCGTATGGTCGACTTCCCGATTTCCAACCTGAGTAACAGCGGCATTGACCGCATTCAGGTCTACGTGAAAGAGAAACCAAGAACTCTGGTTTCCCATATCGGCACCGGACGTCATTATAACATTAACTCAAAGAGCGGACGGCTGCAGGTTCTTTTCACTGACAGCGACCAGAGAAACAATATCTATAACACCGATATTGCTTCCTATTACGAAAATATGGAATGCATCGAAGAAATGCATCATCCATATGTAGTAATCACACCAGATTACATGGTTTATACTGCTGATTTTTCCAAGCTGATCGAGCAGCATATCCAGTCTGAGGCTGACATTACCCTGTTTTATCACGCAGTAGACAATGCGAAGGATGCTTATCTGAACTGTAATATCCTGAATCTGAACAAGCAGAAGGGTGTGCTCTCCATTGAGCCAAACCACGGAAATGCCAAGAACCGCAATATTTTCATGGACACTTACATTATGAAGAAGGATCTGTTTATCGAGCTGATCCGCAAGGCAAAGGCAATTTCTTCAGCCTTTACTCTTGCAGACATTATCAATGAGCTGCATAATGAGCTGGATGTAAGAGGAGTTTCCCACCGCGGCTTCTTCGCTTCCATCACAGATTTCCAGAGCTATTACAACGCCAATATGGATCTGATCGATATCAAGGCTGCACAGACACTTTTCGATCCGGAATGGCCAATTTATACCCGTACCAATGATTCCTGTCCGACTCACTATTATGAAACCGCCCAGATCCGCAACTCTGTCGTTTCCAACGGCTGTCAGGTGGAGGGAACCATTGAGAATTCCATTCTCGGCCGTGGCTGCATTATTCACAAGAATGCCGTGATCAAAAACAGTGTAGTTCTTTCCGGTGCTGAAATTGGTGAGGGCGTACATGTAGAGAATCAGGTAGTAGACAAGATGGTCAAAATCCTTCATGTGAAGGAGGTTGTCTCAGATCCGGCACTTCCTGGATACATTAAGAGAAGAGATATTCTGTAAATATTGCATTCCAGAACCTGTTTGAAAAATCAAACACACTTAGGAAAAACAAAAGTCCCGAGCGGTTTTGCCCGCCGGGACTTTCTTCTTATATTCTTACCTGCTCCAGCATTTCCTCTACCCTGCCTGGTATACTGGTACCGGCAGTAACAAGCTTCAGCTGCACTCCAGGCAGCTCCGGAAATCTCAGGGCCTCTACTCTTCTGCACATTTCCTTCTGGATTTCGGAAAGCTCCTCTTCCGTAGCCTTAAAAAATACTGTCACAAAATCATCGCCGGAATATCTGAGCACATCGCCTTTACCAGCCGCAACATCCCGAAGCACACCTGCAACCTGGCGCAGCACATCATCTCCAGCCTGATGTCCGAAATTCTCATTGATCCTTTTAAAGTTCTTAATATCCGCAAACATAAGAGCTGCTGCATTGTCCATTTTGCTCAGCTTCTCCACATAATAGCGTTTATTATAAACTCCGGTTACCGGGTCTATATAAACCTTCTCCTTATGAATCCTTACAGATGACAAGATCTCATCCCTGGAATACCCATCGGGCATAAAATCACCATCTATCCTGGAAGCCATCTCCAGACAGCAGGGCTTCCTATCAATCTCCACATACATGGATACCACCTGATACGGATCCTCCCCTGCAACCTCAAGCTTTGTCATGCGCTTCCCGGTCTGCATGCTGAGTCTGGAAATACAGTTGCTGCATTTTTCCAGGCAATTCCATATGTCTGAGCAGGCAGTTTCACTCTCCCACATTTTTCCGTCTTTTTCTATATGGATAACCTTATTCGTTATAGGATCTACATATCGGACCAGATCATAGGGTATCTGCAGGTACTGAAGCAGAAGCCACGCTTCCGTTCCATCTGTAGAGAAGCCGCATTTCTTAAACCGGTCATAAAAACCGGAAAATTCTGCGCTGCGGTCTTTTTCCAGGACTTTCAAACCTTCCTCCCGGACGTTTTCCATAACCATATAATCATCCGTAATATCTGTCAGCTTTCCAACAACGCCTGTATAGCCTTTTTCAGCACCATCAGTCCAGATCACCCTGCATTGGCACCGGTAGTGGCAGGGATTTTTTCCATCTGTGAGCAAAAGATTGCTTGTCACGTCCGGTGTTTCCCGGGTGGCCTGGGTAATCTTCCGGATAAGCCGTTTCAGGGATTGCTCCTCCACAAGATCTTTCAGCACTCCGCTCTGCAATGGAGAAAATGAAGGTTCTGTAATCCCGCTTCGTTTACAGCCAGCCTGGTTAAAGGTGAGTAGCGGCGGTGAAATGGTATAAGTAAAAACAATATTTCTGCTGCCCTCCGCCAGGAAATTATAGCGCATTCTCTCAAATTCCAGCTGCTGCACAATTTTCTCTGAGGAATCCATCTCAAAATCGTGAAATCTGCTAGCAATATCAGAAAGGTCTGTCTGTTCATACCTTTCCTTGGATTTATAGCCCATTTTTTTCTTCAGGGAAGAAGAAATATCCAGAAGGCACTCCAGCATCAACGGATTAAATGCACCGCACTGTCCTGCCAGTATCATCTCGATGGCCTTCTCATGGGAATAAGCATCTTTATAGCATCTCTCACTGGTCAATGCGTCATATACGTCAGCTAACGCCACAACCTGTGCTGAAACAGGGATTTCTTCCCCTTTTAATCCATCCGGATATCCGCCTCCATCGTAGCGTTCATGATGCCAGCGGCAGATCTCGTATGCAGTCTTGACAAGAGGCTCCTCCTTCTGGTCAAGCGGCAGTTCTGACAGCATATTGGCTCCTGCCATGGAATGTCCCTTTATTACTGCAAATTCTTCGGCTGTAAGTCTGCCTGGCTTATTCAGGATTTCATCCGGAATACTGATCTTGCCAATGTCATGAAGCGCAGAGGCTGTGGTAATCATCCGGATCTGCTCCTTGCTCAGGGCATATCTGTTATTTTCCTTCTGAACCAGCTGGCGAAGGAGCATTTCTGTGATTGTCTGAATGTGCAGCACATGAAGTCCGCTCTCCCCATTGCGGAACTCCACTATATGAGAGAGGATATTGATCATCAGCTTGCTGCTTTTTTCTCTCTCGTAAATCTGATTGGAAACAATACTGGTCATTCGGCGCTGCTTGGCTCCAAGAAGTATGGCATTGGCCGAACGGCGTAATACCATATTTGCATCAAAGGGCTTTCCGATAAAATCAGTGGCGCCCAGATCATACCCACGTTTTATGTAAATAGGTGAATTTTCTGACGAAATAATCACAACCGGAATAGCATCAATCCAGTGTTCTTTATTCATATAAGAAAGAACCTCGAAACCATCCATGTGGGGCATAACAATATCCAGAAGAAGCAGGGAAATCTCCTCGGCCTGTCTCTGAAGGCAGTCAACTGCCTGCACACCGTCGTTCACCTGTATGATATCATATTCCTCTTCCAGAATTGCAGCTAAAAGTTCGCGGTTCATTTCTGAATCATCCGCTATAAGAATCTTTTGTTTAGTTATAACTTCACTCATTTTATAATTTCCCTCGCTGGTGCAGGTACCCCCCCACGCCAGTTTCCGTTTTACTGTTAAGCTGACAGCTTTTATAATATGGGTGCTATCATGTCCTGATATTTCTGTCGTTTCATGTGAATTTTTCTTCGGTCTGAAATTCTTAAAATTTGTTTTGGAAATTTCAACAGAACTGTCAAGATTTAATTATCGCAGTGCAGGTATCAGAAAGCTATCGTTCGCGGACTGGTCAATAGCTGCCTAAGTTCTTTCCGATCCTAACTTTACCTATATGAGTTTAACAGTCCGCCGCATGAATGTCAACCATCTATAACTTTTTTTGTCCAGAGGATTTACACAGCTTTGAAATACCGTTACAATAGTTGTATTTGAAATATACTGATCACTGTTACCAGGAGGTTTTTTATGGAGATTACAAGACCTGATTATTATAAAGAGTTTTCCTGTATTGCAGGTGCCTGTCCCGACACCTGCTGTGCCGGCTGGCAGATCGTCATTGACGACAAAAGCCTGAAAAAATATAAGCGTGTGAAGGGTACTTTCCGGAATCGCCTTCATAATGATATTGACTGAAAGGAGAAGGTTTTCCGTCAGTATGAGAAGCGGTGTGCATTTTTAAATGAGGACAGCCTTTGCGACATCTACAGCGAGGTTGGAAAACGAATGCTTTGCGACACCTGTCGGAAATATCCGCGGCACATCGAAGAATTTGAAGGTCTGCGGGAATATTCCCTGTCTCTTTCCTGTCCGGAGGCAGCCAAGATTCTGCTTGGCAGAAGGGAAAAGGTAACCTTCCAGACAGCGGAGGTTCCCTCCCCGGAAGAAACTTATGATGATTTTGACTATATGCTTTTCACTGCCCTTGAAGATACCAGGGAATACTTTCTTGAGGTGCTGCAGAACCGGCAGATTCCCATGCGGCTTCGTATGTGGAAAATACTGGCTGCAGCCAGTGATTTCCAGCGCTGTGCAGACCGGAACCAGCTTTTCAAATGGGAAGAGATCCGGGAGCGCCATAAAGCCTCTGCATATGGCGAAGCCTTTACTTCCAAGGTGCAGAAGCATATGAATAAAAAGGCTGCGCCAGATGAACTTCTGAAGACCATGTGGAAGGCGGTTGTTCCCAAAATGGAGGTTCTCAGACCGGACTGGCAGGAATTTCTGAAAAAAAATTTACAGGCGCTTTATAGCAGTGCAGAGTCTTCCGGTGTCTCCCCCGCTTCTGTTTACTCTCAGAACCGGGCTGATTTCGAAAAGGCTTACCCAGACTGGAATATTCAGGAAGAGCAGCTGCTTGTGTATTGGATTTACACATATTTCTGCGGTGCTGTTTACGACGGCGAAATTTTCGCAAAGGTAAAAATGGCTGTGGTCTGTACCCTGCTGATTCATGAGCTGGATATGGGCGCTTACCTGAAAAATGGACGGGTGTTCTGTCTGGAAGACCAGATAGATATTTGCTACCGTTTCTCCAGAGAGCTGGAGCATTCAGATCTGAACCTGAATGCGTTTGAAGATTTACTTGCTGCTGATAAGCTGTTTGCTCTGGAAAACATGCTGAAAATCTGTTAAAACGAAATTTACGAAAATAAGACTGCACTTCATCATATGTGCTATAATACAGCTAAAATTTTCGTTTGCAACTACAAAGGAGGAATCCTGCCATGTCATTACCAGTTACTATCCGCCCGGCAGCCCCAGA
Source organism: Blautia faecis (assembly GCF_020554845.1). Classification (GTDB taxonomy): domain Bacteria; phylum Bacillota; class Clostridia; order Lachnospirales; family Lachnospiraceae; genus Blautia_A; species Blautia_A faecis. The sequence goes on from NZ_JAJCIA010000022.1 coordinate 9,429, forward strand.
GGATGCAGAGGCGCTCCTTTCCATTTATGCACCTTATGTAAAGCACACTGCAATTACCTTCGAATATGAAGTTCCCTCTGTAGAAGAATTCCGGAAGCGGATTGCACACACACTACAGCATTATCCTTATCTTGTAGCCGAACGGGGAATAAACAGCTCCGCACCAGGCAGCAAAGATGAAGGGAACTGCAGTGCATGTACTGAAATTGCAGGCTACGCCTACGCAGGACCGCTCCACGCCCGGGCAGCCTATGCCTGGTCTGTGGAAACTTCCATCTATGTAAGAGAATCCGAAAGAAAATCCGGAATCGGCAAGGCGCTTTACGCTTCTCTGGAAAAAGCGCTTGCCGCCCAGAATATGACCAACCTGAACGCCTGCATTGCCAGTCCTGTAGTGGAGGACGAATATCTGAATCATAACAGCATTCAGTTTCATCAGCATCTGGGGTATTCCATGGTAGGGGAATTTCACAAATGTGCTTACAAGTTCGGGCGTTGGTACAATATGGTCTGGATGGAGAAGATCATCGCAGATCACCCTGACAGACAGCCCGATGTGATTCCCTTTGCACAGATTCCTCCTGAAATTTACTGCTGATTTTAAATGCTCAACAGATTGAAAAATACTTCAATGTTCTATGCAGACTGTTCCCCCTTCTTAAATAACAGCTTATTAAAACACCCGGGAACAAATACTCCCGGGCTTTTTACTGTCTTTCATATTCTGTTTATATCTTACTCTATCGCAGTCAAAATCTCTCCCACAGCTCCCACAATTCCTTCTTCCGGATGCATTGCGGTAAGCTGGGTGAGTTTGGCGGCATTGGAAATCTTCTTGTCCAGGATTTCCATGATAGCTACTTTCTCCATGTATGGGATTTCAGCCTGGTTGAGAAGGTTAAATACCTGAGCTTTCACATCATTCTCACGCAGCGCCGGAATTCCCAGAGTAATGATGATTTCAGATGTTACAGAAGCTTCCGGAACACTTACCTTCAGGCAGCCAAGTGCTTCATCATACTCTTTAGAAGCTTCTACCACTGTACCTTCCACTTCGACGGTAACCTCAGTGTCCTTCACACCCCAGAACTCTACAGTCCAGGTTCTCTTCTGCGGGATCAGTTCCAGCCTGCCTGCTGCCTTTTGGATGACGAAGCGGCCAGTACTCCACTTCAGATCCATGTCTGTGAGAACGCACTCGTCTTTCAGGTAAGCGTTGGACTCGTTGTCGTCTTCGTAAAGCTGGAAGCTGCCGTCTGCACCGCCGTATACACGGATGGTCATAGTTTCCGGATTTCTGTCTGCTTCCTGTCCAAATATTTCCTCAGTCATCGGCACAATGGCACCTGCTTTTGCCAGAACCGGTATGGAATGAAGGTCACGGTACATATCCATCTCTCTGTCGCCGGAATATACCAGACCTGTGAAGAAATCAATGTAAGTACCCTCTGGCAGCCATACATGAGTCCTGGCTCTTCCAACGCCCTGGACAGATTTCTCCGTAACAGGTGCTACAATAAATGCGGTTCCATACTCATATTCATTCTTCACTGTGTAAGCCACCTGCTCTGCCGGATATGTGTAGTACATTGGCAGGATCAGAGGCGTGTTCTCTTTATATGCTCTGTGGTTCATGGTATACAGATACGGAAGCATCTGGTGACGGAGTCTTAAGAACTCCTTCATGACCTCACCGATCTCCATAGGGAACTGCCACGGTTCTTTTCCCATAAACTCATTCTTGCTGCTGTGCAGACGGTTAATTGGGGAAAATACGCCAAGCTGTACCCAGCGAAGTGCCAACTCATTGTCACGATAGCCAAACATATGTCCGCCGATATCGTGACTCCACCAGCCATATCCAATATTGGAAGCTGTGCTGGTAAAATAAGGCTGGAAATTCAGGGACTCCCAGGTTACGATACTATCACCGGAGAAGCCTACTGGATATCTGTGTGAACCAGGTCCTGCATATCTGGAAAAAGTAAGAGGACGTTTTCCATCGCGGGCATTGTCCAGGTAATGATAGTGGTTCAGCATCCACAGAGGATCCAGACCGGGGACCTTCGTGATATTGCCCTGCTGCCAGTCAATCCACCAGAAATCAACGCCTTTATTTTCTTCTGGATGAAGTACACATTTGAAATATGCTTCCAGGAATTTGCGGCTTGTGATGTCAAAATCGATGGGAGCTTCGTGTTCGGTATCTACATCTCCCAGCTCCTTCGCCATAGCCGGATATGCTTCCTCGAAGGCGCGGATTCCACCAGCCGGATGAAGGTTTACAGAGATTTTCATTCCATGGTCATGAAGCCAGTTCATAAAACGCTCCGGATCCGGATAGTACTTTTTGTTCCAGGTATATCCGGTCCAGCCGCTGCCATATTTTGGATCCACTTCCTCTACCAGATGCCAGTCCATGTCCAGAACACCAACAGAAAATGGGATCTTCTCTTTCTCAAAGCGGGTTACAAGTGCCTTGTAGCTGTCTTCTGTGTAAGCGTAATAACGGCTCCACCAGTTTCCAAGGGCATATCTTGGGAGCATAGGAGTTTTGCCGGTGAGACGGTAAAAATCATTCAAAGCTTCTTTGTAATCATTTCCATAAGCGAAAACATAAATGTCCACCCCATCTCCTGTGCGCACCTGAGTCCAGCCGTTTTCATCCAGAACCAGAGAATGGCTGTCATCAATCTGAGAACAGCCGCTTCTGGACATAATTCCCTCCTGAAGCTGGCATTCCCCATCTACCCCATCCAAGGTTCTTGCGGTTCCGCCAAGATTGTCGCCTTTTTCCCCATAATACCATACTGCACCAAAGGCGTTCTGACCGCCTACTGCGTTTAAGTTCAGACTGTTTTTGGTAAAAGGTCCGCCAGCGTAAGTAACATGCATTCTACTGGTAAAAAGCTCGAAGCCTTCCCCTTTCTTTTCCACACGGAAGTCTACCGGATCAAATTTACGGTTCCACACAACCTGGGTAGGACGGTCTTCGAATTTGCCGTCTTCCCTGTATTCCATTCGGATCAGACAGGGAGTCAGCAGGGTAAAGCGGTATTTATCACCCTGGATGGTGTTCTCCGGTCTGCCAACTGGTTCCATCGTCCACAGATTATTCTCAAACATATGTGTATCCTCTCAAACACTTAAGGTTTTTAGTTGTTTCTATATACGTTTTCTACTGCTTTTTCAACCAGTAAAAATTGCTGCTATACTTTTCTTTCTGCCCCTCTGATTTGCCATGGGCAACCTCCGGAATTACAGATTCTCTCCGTTTGTTTCGATAATATTTTTGTAGAAATATGCGGAATCCTTCCAGGTCCGCTTCTGTGTATTGTAGTCTGTATAAACAAGTCCGAATCTCTGGGAATATCCGTATGCCCACTCGAAATTGTCCATTACGGACCATGCGAAATATCCTGCCAGATCCACACCGTCCTCAGCTGCACGCTTGTAAGCGCCAAGATAACGAGCCATAAAATCTACGCGGGCCTGGTCGTGAACCTTTCCGTCCACACCTACCCAGTCATGGGAAGCCATGCCATTTTCTGTGATCATAAACGGCTTCTTATAACGCTCCTGCATAAATTTTGGCGCCCAGTACAGAACCTCCGGAGTTACCGGCCAGCCAATTGCAGTCTGTGGGAAACCATCGTAACGTGCTGCGCGGACTGCTTTTCCATCCTCACCAGCACGAACGGTTACGGCATTGTAAATGTTCTGTCCGTAAAAATCAAGTGGCTGTGAAATCAGCTTCATATCGGCATCTGTTACTTTCGGGAAAAACTGTCCGAATTCTTTCAGAATATCCTCCGGATACTGTCCCAGATAAACCGGATCACAGCAAAGAGCAACGTCCCAGCTGCAGGCTCCGATGGAGTTCTCCGGGAGACTGAAGTTTGCTTTTCTTGCGGCTTCAATATCTTCCGGCTTGTTTGTTTCCGGAACATAAAGGGCTCCACATGGTGCCATACTGATCTTTACAGGCTGTTTGCTGAACTCACGAAGCGCTTCTACTGCACGTCCATGGGCTTTCAGTACGTTGTGCCAGATACGGAAATAATCGGATGGGCCAACCTTCAGGCCTGGTGCATGCTCACCGGTCTGATATCCAAGGCCAACTATGCACTGCGGCTCATTGATGGTGAAGAAATTCTTTACTCTGTCTGAGAAATGCTCTGCCACTACTTTTGCATACTCGTAAAACCAGGATGGAGAATTTGGATTCATCCAGCCGCCCTGTAAATGAAGTGCGTATGGAAGATCCCAGTGATATAAGGTAACAAATGGCTCAATTCCGTTGTCCAGAAGTTCATTGATCAGGTTGTCGTAGTATTTCAGACCTTTTTCATTGACTGTGCCTGTGCCTTCCGGCATGATGCGCGCCCAGGAAAGAGAAAAGCGGTATGCTTTCATGCCCATTTCTTTCATGATCTGAACGTCTTCTTTGTAGCGGTGATACTGGTCGCAGGCTGCATCACCTGTCTGGTTCTCATAAATGTGTCCGCCGTCTTTGCAGAAAATATCCCAGATGTTCAGACCTTTTCCGTCCTCATAAGCTGCGCCTTCTACCTGATAGGAAGCGGTTGCACCGCCCCAGATAAAATCTTTCTTAAATCCCATGGTGTAATTCCTTTCTCTATTATGTAGGGGAGAATTTTTTAAATGCGTGTTTCGATTCTCCTGATTGGTTGATCTATGTATCGTAACATTTTATGTGATCGCTCTATTTTTACTTTTGCTTAATTCTACAAACCTCTGTCTACCAGCAAAAATTACGTATCTGACGTTTTGTTGCGGATTTCGAATATTTGGAGGATTGCGGGAGCAGCGTAGCTGCGTAGCAATCCGGGTATCAAATGAGTGTCAAAAGACCTTTTGACACTCATATCATTTTATTAATGATATGTATGATAAATATCGTAAATCCGAACGCCGTCTCTGGAAATCTTCTGGTTTTCTACCGGCACAAGTGTGACTGCTTCCTTGTCTGTAAATGCAACCACATTCTCGTTCCAGATGGTATCCGCGCTGATTCCCTCCAGCATGCAATACGGAACAAAAGTATCTGTCTGAATGGAAACGCTTCCGTCTGCATTCTCAGTTACCTTAAATGCAGGATCTTTCAGTTCCAGATATTTGACTGGGACAAATGTCTCGAATTCTTTCTTGGAAACCTTCTGTCCGTTCTGTTCATACTCATATTCGACAACAAAGAATACGCTGTCATCACGACCTGCGATCAATTCCTTGTATTCTTTCTCAAACAGGCATTCCGCACTGAGTGCAGGTACTTCTTTGGATACTTCCTGCTCCTCGATCACCTGGAAGTCCAGTGTTTTCACCGCGATTTTCGCTTTTACCGTTACCGGGTCAAGTGTCTCGTTTGAAATCCAGAAGCCTATGTGAGTCTCTTTTTTCTCAATGCTTCCTGCCACATTGTCGCAGAAGCCTTTTGCCATATAATGGAGGGCCTTGTATCTTCCGTAATAGTCCATACTGGACCAGGACGCAACCGGCCAGTTATCATTGAACTGCCAGTAAATACTTCCCATACATCTGCCGCGGTTTCTTCTCCAATGCTCCGTTGCTTCCTTCATGGCGTATCCCTGAAGAATCTGGCTTAGAAAGATCAGGCTTTCCAGGTCTTTCGGATAACGGAAGGTCTCAGATAAATAATATAGAATCTTACCGTTTGCCGCCGGATTTTTCTGATGGCTCTCCATAACTCTGGAGAAAAGGTTGCGGTCTTTCTCCCCGGTAAAGGTCTCTACTGTCTTGATAGATGGAAGAGACTGGAAGCCGAACTCGGAGCAGAAACGGAAATAGTGCTTCATGTACTCACTGAATGGTTTCTGACCATGCCATACATCCCAGTAATGGCAATCGCCGCGGTTCTCATCACATGGATTATCAAAGCTTCCTCCTGATGACGGGGAAGACGGCCAGTAGAATGCATCTGGTGCGTTTTCTTTTACCACATCTGCAAGGAGGAATTCGAACTGATACAGGTAGTCTCTCTTAAGAGACGGTGCATGTCCCTGGGCATCCTTCCAGTCTGTCCATGCGCATTCCAGCTCATTGTTTCCACAGATCAGGCCAAGGCAGGCATGATTGCGAAAACGGAGGATATTGTCTTTTGCTTCAATTGCAATATTCTCTGCAAAGTCCGGTGTTACGTCGTAAATGTTGCAGGCGTACATCAGATCTTCCCAAAGGAGAATTCCGTATTCATCGCAGAGAGCGTAGAATTCGTCGGATGGATAATATCCGCCGCCCCATACGCGAAGACAGTTAAAGTTTGCAAATACGCAGGCATTTACATCGCGCTCCAGGATTTCCCTGGTAATTCTTGGGTAGAAGCAGTCATCCGGAATATAATCTGCACCTCGGGCAAAAATCTTTACGCCGTTTACCATAATGGCAAATTCCTGGCCCCACTGGTCATCCTCACGGGATACCGTGACAGTGCGGAGACCGATGGGGTATTCCCTGGTATCAAGAACAGTCTCGCCGGCTTTCAGCTGGATCGTCAGGGTGTATAAAGGCTGTTTGCCGTAGCCGTTTGGCCACCACAAAGCAGGGTTTGTTACTTTTATATCAGAATCGGCGCCAGTGTAGATGAGAGCACCGGATGGGTCACGGAGTTCATAGAAAAGCTGTAAGCCGCTGACTCCGGGCTGTGCGCTGTCTCCAGATTCTGGCTGTGCTGCAGAATTTCCATTTGACTGCATAGCAGTATTTCCAGCTTTTACAACCTGTCCATCTGCTTTCTCAATTTCACTTCCAATATGAAGTGTCACGGCTCCATCCACATGCTTCTGGCGGATCAGGGATTCGCCCAGTCTTGCAGTATCAAAGCAGCAGAGCTCCACACCGCGGAAAAGTCCCGCATCTGGAAGCTTTGGGCCCCAATCCCAGCCGAACATGGAGTGTGCTTTACGAATGTACTGGCTTCCAGAGGTAGTTCCGGTGTTGGTAAAATGAATCTCTCTTCCTTTCTCCGGCTTGTAAGTCTCAATGAATTTTACCGGGGAGGCGATATGAAGTTCCAGAAGGTTCTCGCCTTCTTTTACCAGCTCTTTCACCTGGTAGACCCAGGTGCGGTGCATATTCTCAGTATGTCCAAGCTTCTTTCCATTTAAAAAGACATCTGCCACAGTATCAATTCCGTAAAAGGTAAGAAGAATCTCCTCACTGGCAATCTCTTCTGCGCTTACAGAAAAAGTGCTTCTGATGTCAAAATCATTTTTCCAGAATTCTGTCCATTTGTACTCATTCATTCCATAATATGGATCCGGAAGAATTCCTTCTTTGCAAAAAGTATCCATGGCGGAGCCGGGTACACTCATGTCATACCAGGTATCCTGGCCGCTGATGGATATCTGAAAATTATCTTTTAAGTCTCGCTTTATCATATGGTTATCCTTTCTTGTCAGCAAGCCTTTCAAAAGTATTAAGATATGTAAATATAATTTAACAGTCCTATGAGGCAATGTCAACCATATGCCACCGGAGATTTACTACTGAAGTTACAAGCTTTTGACCAAAAACACCCGGGAACAGAGACAGTCCTCTGTTTCCGGGTGTTTCTTCATCAGTTTATTTTTTTCAGCCAGAAGAATCCATATGCAGGCACATTTACACCTGCTGCCTCCATCTCCTGTCCGGTAATCAGATCCTTGTAAATTCCATCACGTTCATTAATCCATGCTGTCTTATCATATTCACTGAAGTTAAACAGGCCGTAAATTTTCTCTCCTTCATAATAACGGCCAATGCAGAGAATACTGTTATCCCATGTATCCACAGTCCAGGTATCCGCATTTGTCATAAATGCCTTCTCTGTTTTGCGGATTTTTTCCAGCTGGAGCAGACGTTTGTTCAATTTACCCTCCACAGTTCTGGCGTTGCCGCTCATGGCTGCGCGATCCCAATTCATAGCCCCTCTGTGAATGTATCGGGAATCCGGTGCTTTGTCCGGATCATTTTTGTATGAATAATCATTTACCTGTCCGATTTCATCTCCACTGTAGATCACAGGAATTCCTGACTGCATGAACATATAGGCATGAAGCATAACATCCAGCTGGATTGCTTTTTCCATTGCCGCTTTGTTTTTCTCAAATCCCGCCTTCTCAATACCGCACATGGATGCAGTGGTTCCGCAGAATCTTGCATCTCCAGTAACCGGATCCTCATTGTAAAGCACTCCGCGGCTGTTGCTCTCCCCTGCAAAGCCCTGGAAATAGTCATTGAGATATTTCTTATGAGAACGTTCTTCAATACCTTCCTGCTGAAGTGTGGCATAGTCCAGTCCCCAGCCAATATCATCGTGGCAGCGCAGATAATTCAGGAATACGTAATCCTTCGGCAGACCATTTACAATATCAAGCTGTTTTTTCAGAAGACGCACGTCCCTGGTGGCAACGGTATGCCATGTAGTAGCCATTGTAGTTACATTGTAAAGCATATGGCATTCCGGTTTTTCCACAGTTCCAAAGTACGGCACAACCTTTTCAGGCTCCATAACCACTTCTCCAAGAAGAATCACTCCCGGGCATACAATCTCGCTGATCAAGCGCATCATACGCACAATGGTGTGTACCTGCGGAAGATTCCGGCATGGTGTGTTCAGTTCTTTCCAGATATAGGGAACCGCATCAATTCGGATTACATCAATTCCCTTGTTTGCAAGGAAAAGGAAATTATACATCATCTCATTGAAAACCCGAGGATTTCCATAGTTCAGATCCCACTGATAGGGGTAAAAGGTGGTCATTACATAATGCCCGATTTCCGGCAGCCAGGTGAAATTACCCGGTGCAGTAGTTGGAAATACCTGAGGTACTGTTTTCTCATAGAGGGACGGAATATACGAATTGTCGTAGAAGAAATAACGGCTCATATATTCCCCGTCGCCCTGGCGGGCTTTTTTTGCCCATTCATGATCCTCAGAGGTATGATTCATTACAAAATCCATACATACACTGATGCCTTTTTTATGGCAGGCATCTGTAAGTTCTTCCAGATCATCCATAGTTCCCAGATTTTCCTGTACTTTACGAAAATCAGCCACTGCATAACCGCCATCAGAACGGCCTTTCGGCGTATCCAGAAACGGCATCAGATGAATGTAATTTACATTGTTTTTTTCCAGATAGTCAAGCTTGCTTTCCACACCTTTCATGTTTCCTGCAAAATTGTCTATGTAAAACATCATGCCAAGCATGTCATTTTTCTTGTACCAGCCCGGATCTGCTTCACGCTTTCGATCCAGTGCCTTCAATGTGCTGCTTCGTTCTTCATAGAAGCGGTGCAGCTGATCGCATAACTCGAAAAACATGGAATCATTTCCATAAAGCTCCATGTACAGCCAGCGTAATTCATCTGTTTTCTTTGCCATACGATCCTGAAAGATCTTATCTGTTTTCTCTCTTTGCTTCACTTTATATCCTCCTCGTATCTGCCGGCAATTCTCAAAGCTTCAGCTCGTACTTTGTAACATCCATCTCCACTTTGCCATCTGCAAAGAAGGAAATTCCATCTGCCTCCAGATCTGTATAAATCGTTGCAGTCATCACATGCTCTCCATCATTTACAAAAATCTCAGCACTGAAACGGTCCAGGATCAGGCGAAGCTTAATCTCTCCATTTTCACTGTTCACAAGGCTTCTTCTCTGATGGATAATTGCGCGTCTGGAACCGGAGAACTTACGGTCAATTTTCAATACGGATTCATAAGGGCGAAAGCTTACTGCTGTATGGTACGTATCATTCTGGGCAAAACGCACTGCAAATTTCTTATAAATATTCTGCGCATCTGCCGGGCGAAGAGTGATTTCCATATCCACGCATCTTCCCTCTATGCCATCCAGACGAATTACATCCTCAAAAGCAACATTCTTATATTCTGTCTTATTTGTGCGAAGCTTCTCAATTTCCCGAACCGGTTTCTGGATCAGGCGGCCGTCTTTAATGGAAAGCTCTCTTGGAAGGCTCATCTGTCCAAACCATTTTCCCTTCGGAATTCTGTTATTCGCACATGTATCCCAGTTCTGCATCCAGCCAATCATAATTCTTCTTCCGTCTGGTGCTTCCACTGTCTGCATTGCATAATAGTCGATACCATAGTCCACTGCCTGGTCTTTTTCCGGGATAAAGGTTTTGGTCTCCTCATCAAATTTACCAATCAGGCAAAGAGTTCCGTCACCATTGTGGTACTCAAAGTCTTTTGGAAGCATATCCTGAGGGCTTACGAGTACTACGTCTTTTCCATCCAGGGTAAAGAAATCCGGGCACTCCCACATTTTTCCGAATCTGCCATCATTAGAAAGCATTACGGATTCAAACTCCCAGTTAAACCCATCCTCACTTCTATACAGAAGAATACGGCCGCCTGTTCCGTCCGCTCTGTCATTTACGATCACGCAGCGGTAAGTGCCATCCTCGCATTTCCACATTTTCGGATCACGGAAATCAAAGGGACTGCTGTTTTCCGGCATGTCTTCTGCCGTAAGAATCGGATTGCGTACATCCTTTTCATAGTCCATTCCATCACCAACTGCAAGGCTTTGTGTCTGTATGTCGCGGACACCTCCATCCGGCTGTGCTTCTTTTCGCACACTGGTGTACATGAAAAGCTGTTTTCCATCTGGAAGCGTAATGGCACTTCCTGAAAAACATCCCACATAATCATATGGCATGTCCGGGGCAATGGCTGCCGGAAGGTATTCCCAGTGAAGAAGGTCATCACTTACCGCATGTCCCCAGTGCATTGGTCCCCACTGGGAATCATATGGATAATACTGGTAAAATAAATGAAATTTGTCTTTGTAATAAGAAAAACCATTGGGGTCATTCATCCATCCAACTTTTGGAGATAAATGAAATTCCGGTCTCTCCAAAGGTGTAATATTCTGAGCCATTGCATCTTCGTATCTTCTGGCATCTCTTAAAGTCTGACTTATCATAATCATATCTCCTGTTGTTATTTATTATTCAAAACACATTTCAAGATAGCACTTATGGAGCCCAAAAATATCACTATCTTTGGACCCCATTTTGGTTTTAGCCTTTTACTGCTCCGGAGGTAACACCTTCAACGATGTAACGCTGCAGGAACAGATACAGAACCAGGATCGGGAGCATAGCCAGAAGGAGGGCGGCCATTACCAGTCCGAGGTCTGTTGAATAAGTACCATAGAATGCCTGTGTTGCAATCGGAAGAGTATACAGTTCTTTACGTCCGAGAACAAGGCTTGGAAGAAGGTAATCATTCCAGAATGCCATTGCATCAATAATCGCAACTGTTGCGATGGTTGGTTTCAGAAGCGGAAATACAATTTTCCAGTATGTCTGCCATCTGGTACATCCATCAATAAATGCTGCTTCTTCCAGTTCCATCGGAACGCTGGTGTGAATTGCACCGTGGAACATGAATGTTGCCATGGAAAGGGAAAATCCCACATGCATAAGGATCAGAGTAATACGGCTGTTCAGTACTCCAAAGATACCACCGTAAAGAGAAACCAGCGGGATCATAAGTACCTGGAACGGAATAACCATAGATGCAATCATCAGGGAAAACAGAATACCGCATGCTTTCCATTTATTACGAACAATTACAAACGCTGTCATTGCAGAAAGCATAATTGTAAGGATCGTAGAAACTGTAGTAATCAAAAGAGAGTTTGTAAAAGATGTTGCAAAGTTCATCTTTTTCATGGCATCTGTAAAGTTAGTCAGAATAAAGCCGTGAGAGCCAACCAGTGCCAGCGGATCTGCCGTGATATCACCTTTTGTCTTAAACGCATTGAAAATTACCATGATAAACGGGAAGATAAATGCCAGAAACAGGATAACCAGCACTGCTATTGTAATAAAATGGCTGACTTTTTTCTTCTGAGCTGCTTTTTTGTTTTCATCCATCATGCTGCCACCTCCCCTTTCTTACCAATGTAAACCTGAGTAACTCCTACGATTGCGCAGACAACAAACAGAATTAATGCCTCTGCCTGGCCGGTACCGTAATTTTTGTAAGTAAATGCCTGATTGTATACGTGCATAGCTGCCATTACAGAAGAGTTAAATGGCTCACCTTTTGTCAGGGAAAGGTTTACATCATATACCATAAAGCATCTTGTGATCGTTAAGAAAAGACACTGTACAAAAGAAGATCTCATAAGTGGGATCGTTACGTTAATGGTTGCCTGTGTCTTGGTGCAGCCGTCGATCTGGGCTGCTTCCATAAGGCTCTTGGATACGCTCATAAATCCGGCTACATAGATCAGCATCATATATCCTGCGTACTGCCACACAGATACGATGATCAGACATGCCATTGCACCGTTGGTGGTTGCCAGCCAGGAGGTGGAAAGAGCACCTACAGAAAGAGATTTTCCAAGTGATACAAATGCACGGTTAAATACGAATTTCCATACATAACCAAGTACGATACCACCGATCAGGTTCGGAACAAAGAAGCCTGCACGGAAGAAGTTCTGACCTTTAATTCCGCTGGTAAGAAGGTATGCAAGGAAAAATGCTACCACGTTTACCAAAATTACAGCGATAACAGAATAAATCAAGGTACGTCCAAGTGCCTGCCAGTAAGCTGCATCCTGGAATGTAGCAATGTAGTTTGCCAGTCCAACAAATGGTTTGTCTTTTGAAACACCGTCCCAGCTTGTAAATGTAAGATATAATCCGTAGATAAATGGAAGGATTACAACTGCACTAAACAGGACAGTGGAAACGCCAGCGAACATCAAGTACTGTTTTACTTTATATTTCATGGTGTTTTGTTCCATAATCACGATCCCCTTTCCCTTTTCTTTTTTGTCTCCACCCTTTTCCCGCTGCCTCCGAAAATCTATAATCCAGTACTTTTCTTTTTGTGAGGGAAAGAGGCCGCACGCCGCATGGCACAGGCGTGCAGCCTCTTGAGGGGTGGCAAATTTCTATAAAACTACAGTATGTTTGTTAAATTAATAAGTTGTTACCAAAGGATAATTCTTAGTGCTCTACAGGAGTTGTGTTCTTCCAGTAGTCTTCAATCTCTGCTGCAAACTCAGCTCTGTCAATCTGTCCTGCGAGATATTTCTGGAAGGTTGCACCACAAATGGAAAGATGATCATCCGGAAGGTAATTGTAGTTATCAATCAGAGAGCCTTCATCTGCATATTTCTTAACAGATTTTCCAAGTGGATCGGATACTTCTTTTTCATTGTTAGAGAATGCAGGTACAAGTGCACATGTCTCAGCAATGAAGCTCTGTCCTTCATCGGAATCAGCAAGCCATGTAAGGAAGTCCTTAGCTGCCTGACGCTGCTCATCACTTGTTGCATCAGAGGAATCGATCATCATGAATTTGGAACCTCCACCAACAAGCTTCTCATTGGATCCGTCATCTGTGTTCTGCGGTACCGGCATCATTCCCATATTCTCTGTATAATCATATGCATTGATTACAGACCAGTCCCAGTTTCCTCCGAACATGAATGCGATCTGTCCTTCAGCAAGCATCATCTCGGTTGTCTCACGCTCTGCAGCGATTGCAGAATCTTTTGCGTAGTTATTCTCCATCATTACATCGAAGAAGTCCATAAGAGAATTGAATTTCTCATTGTTTGCAAGGTCTGCTGTTCCTTCATAAAGAGAGGAAACAAATGCTTCTACATCTGGCTGCTGCTCGTAAACCTCAGCAAGGAAGTGAGCTGCAAGGGACCAGTCCTCTTTCATGATACCGGTAGGTGTTTCCATTCCACCTTCTTTCAGTTTCTCAAGAAGCTCTTTAAAAGAATCAAGTGTCTTGTAATCATCCGGATTGAAGGTCTCGCCTGTGATTGCTTCGATTGCATCTGCATTGTAAATAACACCGCGTGCTTCAAGGCAGGTCGGGAAACCATTGATCTGTCCGTCAACTCCGATTGCGTAATCAGTCTCATTAACCCAGCTCTGATCGCTTAAATCAATTGCATGGTCTGCTGCAAGTGAATAGATATCTTTCGGGTCTACCATAGCGATTGTATATGGATCATTCGCAGAATATCTGGTAGCCAGATGAGCAGATACTGTATCACTATTGTAATAAACCTCTACGCCAACGCCGGTCTCTTCTGCATACTGAGCAGCTAATTCTTCGAACTGGCTCTGAACCTCCATCTTGGAGTTAAAAATTGTGATGTTCACATCGTCTGCCATAACCGGTACAGATACACTTGCCATTGTTGCTGCTGCAGTTGCAACTGCAATTGCCATTGAAATACGTTTTTTCATTTTTGCTTCCTCCTGTTTTTTACGTTCTTGTTCGGACGTTTTCTTTATGGTTGTATGATAGCATTGCGTCTCAAATATGTCAAGCGGTTGTCATATATTTTTGTCCATTTCACATCACTTTGTTACATTTATACTATTTAGCTCTTTATGTTTTGTGCACTTTTACATGCTTTTTTCGTGTCTGTAGTTCATTTATTTTATTTTTCTTGTTTTTTACGAAAATTGCTTCATTTTTTATCACAACCGCATGTCATATTCCTTATGCATCTGATCAATTCCGCGCGAAGCGTTTTTTTGTATAGCAGAAATATTACAGAGTAATTTCCTGCTATACAAAAAATCAGCTGTCATATTGTATTCTGAAATGTTTCAAAAACACCCCAGAATACACAATATGACAACTGACTGGAAAATTTTTCGAAGATAAAAAAATATTAACAATTCAGTAAAGCGGACATTCGCAATCCGCTTCGCTGTTTGCTCATGAACGCAGTCGCTTCGCGATCTGTCAGTGGGAGCTGAAGGCTCCCACTGACAGAAGCATCCCCCCTCACTCGCCGCTTAGTGCTCCGCGCACTTGAAGCGGGGAAATGCTTATCTGCGTTCAAGTCGTCCCTCGCTCAACCAGTGTAACCGGAAATACTGTCTTAGTAGGTACAACTTTCCCCTCATCAATCTGCGCAATAGCTGCTACTGCCAATTCTGCCATCTGTTCCACAGGCTGATGAATTGTCGTAAGTCCCGGACTTGTAAACTGGGCAATATTCACATCATCAAAACCTACGATCTTCAGTTGCTCCGGAACCTTGATTCCCAGATCTGCGCATGCCTGCAGTACATAGGCACCAATAACATCTGAACTGGCAAATACACCGTCCACATCAGGATTATCCACCAGTGCCTGTCTTACATATTCATAATATTCCAGAGAATCAAAAAGACGGTTATCCGTTACCATAACCACATTTTCTTCATTTCGATTCTTACAGATATCACGAAATGCAACCTCGCGGAGATCTCCTGGCATATGAATGTCAACCCCTGCACTTACTCCGCCGATAAACATCAGCTTCCTGCAGCCTTTCTCAATCAGAAGCTCCGTTGCCAGCACACCGCCCTGATAGTTATCACATTCAATCCCGGATGTCCCTTCATCCATAGAACGTTCCAATGTGATCAACGGGAAATCAAGATCTTCAAATTTCTCAGTTTCAAAACTTCCACTGCAAAGAACAACGCCGGTCACTCTTTCGCTCTTGCACATCTCAATACACTGTTCCTCACGTTCTTCTTTATACCTGGAAACAAAAAGCATGATACGATATCCCTGCTTCGCAGCCTCTCGCTCCAAACGGCTTAGTACCTTGGCAAAATAAGGATGTTCAATATTCGGCAAAATAACTCCTATCGTATTACTCTTCTGCTTTGACAGTGCGCGAGCTGTCTCATTAGGCTGATAATTCAGCTCTTTCATCACCTGATATACTTTCTCACGGGTCTTATCACTGATATATCCTCTGTTATTCAGGACTCTGGAAACTGTTCCTACCGTTAGGCCTGAGGCCTTCGCCACATCCTTAAGTGTTGCCATATATGTAAATCTCCTTTATTGCGAGCTGCAGTTTTTTATTTCATCTTGATTTTATCACCTCGTAGTTTCTTGTGTCAACCGGTAAATACATCCTGTTTCTACATCCACCCGGCATCCATGTCACTGCAGGCCATCACCACGCAGTCGATTCCAAGAAGGATCAGATAACCGCCAATAATAAAGCCCGTTGAAAACAACGCTACCCACGGCCAGATGATCATCAGACAACCAAGGATGATTCCAAGGATATTTACAATCAAGGTAAAGTAATAGTAAAATTTTCCTGCCAGACGGACCAGAGGGATGTGGGTCAATCTGGAAACAGAATGAGCGATGAACCAGATTGGGAGAAGCAGGGTCATAATCAGCTCTCCGGCATTTGGGTACATCAGAAGCATTAGTCCGGCAAGGAGACTTAAAATTCCAGTCACCAGAGCAATGGTAGGTCCGAAGCCGATATAGCGCTCTGTTTTTGCATAAAATACAATATCTGAAATTCCGGTGATGACAGCAAGAAAACCATACGCAAAGGTAATTCCGCGGAGCATGCCGCCCGGATTACACAACGTATAAATCCCAAGAAGGATCAGCAGGATTCCCTCAATGAGTTCCAGCCAGCCATAACGTGAACGTCTTCTCATTTTTCCTCACTCTCCTCTTTGTTATTTAAAATTTTCATAAACTCTTCGCCAGTTATCGTTTCTTTTTCATAAAGGAACATAGCCAGTTCATCCAGTTTTTTACGGTTGTCTGTCAGGATCTTTTTGGCTTTTTCATGTTCTCGCTTTACTAATTCTACGACCTTCTCATCGATTTCCTTCTGGGTATCTGCAGAGCAGGAAAGGGATGCATCGCCGCCAAGGTACTGGTTGGAAACGGTTTCCATAGCCACCATGTCGAACTCGTCGGTCATTCCGTAGCGAGTGATCATAGCTCTGGCAATCTTGGTTGCCTGCTCGATATCGTTGGAAGCGCCTGTGGTAATCTCGCCAAACACGATTTCTTCTGCAGCACGTCCGCCAGTGAAGGTTGCAATCTTATTTTCCAGTTCTTTCTTTGTCATCAGATACTTGTCACCAGTTTCTACCTGCATGGTATAGCCGAGTGCACCAGAAGTACGCGGAATAATAGTAATCTTCTGAACAGGAGCGGAATGGTTCTGAAGGGCTGCCACCAGGGCATGTCCGATTTCGTGATAGGAAACCACTTTTTTCTCCTGGTCAGAGAGAACTGCGTTTTTCTTCTGGTAGCCAGCAATTACCACTTCAATGCTCTCTTCCAGGTCTGCTTCTGTAACGATTGTACGTCCGTCACGGACTGCACGAAGTGCTGCTTCGTTTACAATATTTGCCAGCTCGGCTCCGGATGCACCAGATGCCATACGTGCGATAGTGTGGAAATCCACGTCATCGGATGCTTTGATTTTTCTTGCATGAACCTTCAAAATTGCTTCACGTCCTGCAAGATCGGGAAGCTCAACTGGTACGCGGCGGTCGAAACGTCCTGGACGGGTAAGTGCCGGGTCAAGGGATTCCGGGCGGTTGGTAGCTGCCAGAATGATAACCCCATTGTTGCCTTCGAAACCATCCATCTCTGTAAGCAGCTGGTTCAGTGTCTGCTCACGCTCATCGTTGCCCCCTACCTGGCCATCACGTTTTTTACCGATGGCATCGATCTCATCAATGAATACGATACATGGGGCTTTCTCTTTCGCCTGCTTAAAAAGATCACGAACTTTGGAGGCACCCATACCTACAAACATTTCTACGAATTCAGAGCCGGACATGGAAAAGAATGGGACATTCGCTTCTCCGGCAACGGCTTTGGCAAGCATTGTTTTACCGGTACCTGGAGGGCCTACAAGGAGAACGCCTTTCGGCATGGAGGCTCCCACGTCTGTGTATTTCTTTGGGTTATGAAGGTAATCTACAATCTCTGCAAGGTTTTCCTTGGCTTCATCCTCTCCGGCTACATCTGAGAAACGGATTCCTTCACTGGACTGAACGTAAACCTTGGCATTGCTTTTTCCCATGCCAAATGCCATGGAGTTTTTGCCTCCAGCCTGTTCCATCAGCTTCTTCGCCATATAATTTCCAAGAACTATGAAAATGATCAGCGGCAGTAGTCCGGTTACCAGGAAGCTGAGAATCGGGGAGGTCTGCTGGTCGATGTCCTTAGTAAAGGTGGCACCGCACTCATACAGGCGGTCAGTGAGATCCGGGTCATTCATAAGACCGGTTTTGTAAATTTTTTCATTGTTCTTGTCGGTAAAGACGATCTGGTTATCTTCCACTTCTACTTTACCGATGTTTTTGTCATTGATCATGCTCATGAAGGTACCGTAATCGGTTTCTTCTACCTGATGCTCCATCAAGATTGGGGAAACCACCAGATTAAAGACGATCAGTACCAGAAGCACAATGCCGTAGTAATAGATCAACGGCTTTTTTGGGGTTTTTACTTCTTTCATGGTTGTAGTCCTTTCTTATGTAAACTAATAGTGTCTACTCTTCTGCCTCTTTCTTCTCTTCCAGACGCTGGGCTTCAATAGCCTCCAGCGATACCAGAAGTGCCCGGTTTACTGCCTGCATTGCAAAATCAAGGGCGTATTCTGCGGTGAGGATTTTCTTCTCCGTTCCCGGGAGCACATTTCCAAATATTGGCTCCTTATTTTTCAAATTTATGTTTTCTGCCTCCAGCACTTTTCCAACTGCTGCCTCCACCTGGTCGTAGACGCCTGCCAGCTTCATTACACAGTCTGTCTTGGAATGGCGAAGTCTGTTTTCCAAAGTGATACGGCTTTCCTGACATTCCTGTCGAAGATTCTGGATCTGTTGGTGGAGTCTTTCCGTATCCATACTCTCCGCCAGCTGAATCCGACTGTGGGTCTGTTCCAGTTTTTTATCCAGCTCGTACATTTTTACGGATAAAATTTCATGTGCCATATATGGTTCCCTCCTCTCCTTGCGGATTACGTTATCATTTCTAGTACATCGAAAATTAAGTTTCTGCTATATTGGCGCAGGATGATTTCTTCATATGCAAGGCGGAGGAAGGAGACGTAGCGGTGGCTACGGCGACCGACGACAACGCAGCAGATGAAAAATCAGACAAGTCAATATGGCAGTTACTTAATATTCGATGTACTAGCCTTCCTCAAACAGGCTCTAGAACATGTTTGAAAAAGGCTTTCTGCAAGATGTGCGTCACAATCACGCTCCGTAATCCTGATAATTTTATTCTAGTACAAGCAAAAGAAAGTGTCGATAGTCAGAAATTTCACCGTGTATAGACAAAACGGGCAAAGTGTAAAAAATACACCTCGCCCGTTTGATCTCTTATTTAGTTTCCTCCATGTATTTGCAATCGGCCTCTGGATTCTATTCCCAGTCAGTCTCCGCCTCCGTCAATTTCACTTTCAAAACTGCTTCAAGGTCAATAAACGCAGGAATAAAACTGTCACGAATAAACAGGAGCATTTTTCAGCACAGAAAGACATCTTCTGTAGCATTCTTTCCCATCATAATCAAATAGACTTCGTGTACGATCATATCCAGATTCTTCGTATCCTCCGGTGTCCAGTCCTGGAAAATACCAAAGATAGCATGGCTGTGGTAACGGAGGATCAACTTCAGTTCCTGGCGGCTGTAGTTCCGGTACAGATTTTCTTCCTCCACAATGCTCTCAAACAACTCGTAGGTTCCTTGCATAAGGGTTTGTTCCAGTTCTTTTCCATAATTACTTTCTATTCCTTTTCGCACTTCAGGTATAGCATTGATGGCAAAAACAAACAGATACTTCAGCGCTGCTTCTGCGCCGCCCTGCTCTTTGCACGCCTCCAGCAGCCGCCTGGTTCCCTGCTTTATGCTCCACTGAATCAGATCCGGTATTCCTTCGAAATGGTAGTAAAATGCCTGCCTGGTGATCTGGCACTCTTCCACAATATCCTTTACTGTAAGCTTCTTTACTTTTTTCTCCAGAATCAGCTTACGGGCTGCTTCTGCGATGATCTCTTTCATGTCCATATACTGTGGTTCTCTTTCCTTTATCCGGTGTTGAATCATAAACAGTCTCTAATTCTTATACCTTAATAGCTACATGCAAATCATATTATCGGCAACAACGACCAACTACAGCTCATACTATTTCACAGGTTATATATCTTTAACAATTTTCCCACTGCATTTTCCTATGACGCTTATTCCCACTGCATTTTCCAATGATGCTTATATTCATACTTTGGGTTTCTAATTTGACTCTTCTGAATCTGCAATATCTTCCTCATCTACAGTATCTTGTTTCTCTGGTACCACTGCATCTTCTCGCGCCTGCATAGCGGCTCTCTCACGAATGCTCTTCTTCGGGGCGGCCGGTTGAGATTGCTGGGAGGATTTCTTCCTGGCTGGGTCTACTGCAAATTTGCGTTCCGGATCAGCCTTGGCAACTTTGCCTAAGCGGGTGGCACCCCAAAGTAAAAACAGCGGAAGCACAATGGCTGTAAAAAGAAGCCCCAGATTCATCAATCCGGTAAAAAACAGAATTACCTGCATGACAATCTCAGTTATAAGAAGAGATATGGCCAGTTTCACAGAAAATCTGCTCTTATCTACTCTGTTGGAGTTCCTTACAGATAGAAATCCAACTACAGCTTCCCAGATTCCTACTGCAATAAAACAAATACCAATCCCTTTCAGAAGTCCACTTCCCACTCCGGCATTCTCAAGAAGTTCTACATACTCTGCAGTTCCCTTGTCTGCTTCCAGAGCTGTCATAAAGAAATTGATTCCATACATGATCGTGGAGGTAATGGCTGAAAACATCAGGAAAATACCACCAAACATCAGACACATCCTGCCATTCATCGCCTGCCGTGTCACCTTCATCCTCTCAAATTGATCCATAATCAAACCTTCCTCTCTTTTTTGTAAACCAACAAAAACACAATTTTAATATTAGTCTAACATATCACTTTTCGTTATTCAATGTACAGATTTCTGTTCGTGTAACAAACATTATGGGTTACGATTCTCGATCTTCGCAGAAACACGCTCTAGAGCGTGTTTGAAAAAGGCTTTCTGCAAGATGTGCGTCACAGTTTGTGGGAGATTTTGTCCGGATGAGGGTGCCGTAGCGGGCTACGGCAACCGAATTCGGGCAAAATCTCCCGCAAAGTGGGGCGTGCAGATTGCGGGAATGATTTTTCAAACAGGCTCTATCTTAATAATTACCTTTACTTTCCAGATTCAGCTTTATATAATGTATTAGAGTGTGTTTGAAGCACAAGTTACATGTGAAAGGCAGGTTTTACCAATGAACTGCAATAAAAAAGAGCTTTTACTTTATGCCGTTACTGACCGCAGCTGGTTAAATGGCAGAACTTTATATGACCAGGTCGAAGAAGCCTTAAAAGGTGGGGCCACCTTCATTCAGCTACGCGAAAAAAATCTGGATACAGATAGTTTTCTCAAAGAAGCTGCGGAAATCAAAGAGTTATGTGCGCGCTATCATGTACCATTCGTGATCAATGACAATGTAGAAATTGCAAAAGAAATCAATGCCGATGGCGTTCATGTAGGGCAGGAGGATATGGCTGCTGGTAATGCCAGAGCCATCCTCGGTTCTGACAAAATCATCGGCGTTTCTGCGCATACAGTTGAAGAGGCTGTTCTTGCTGAAAAAAATGGCGCAGATTATCTGGGAGTAGGTGCCGCATTCCAAACCGGAACCAAAAAAGATGCCGGCAATATCAGCCATGAAACTATAAAACAAATATGTGAGGCTGTAAATATTCCCGTTATTGCTATCGGTGGAATTACACATGACAATGTAATGGAGCTGGCTGGAAGCGGTATCTGCGGAATTGCAGTTGTAAGTGCCATCTTTGCAGCTGAAGATATTACAAAAGCAACCAGAGAGCTTAAAGAGCTTACTCTCAAAATGAAAGATTCTACTTGTATTTCCAAAGACAATGCATCTTCCAGGAAAGGAATTTCATGTTAAGGGGTGCCATCTGGGATCTGGATGGTACGATTCTGGATTCTATGTCAGCCTGGGATCATGTAGGCGAAAATTACCTGCGAAACCAGGGAATTGAACCTGAACCGGATCTGGATGAAGCAATCGCCACTATGAGTCTCCACCAGGCAGCTGACTATTTTATTGAGCACTATGGTGTAAAACAGACCCAAGATGAATTGATCAAGAGTGCTGTAGCAATTGTAGATGATTTCTACCGCTATGAAGCTCAGCTGAAGCCTCATCTGAAAGAATTTCTGGCTCAGCTTCATGAGACCGGAGTCAAAATGTGTATTGCCACTGCTACAGAGCGCTCCCTCGTGGAAGCTGCCCTGGCACGTTGCGAAGTGCTTGATTATTTCAGTGAAATCTTTACCTGCTCCTCTGTGGGTGCCGGAAAGGACGAACCAACCATTTATCGGGAAGCCTTGAACTTTCTTGGCACTGACCGAACCAATACCATGGTCTTTGAAGATTCTCTTCATGCCCTTACTACAGCTAAGAAAGATGGCTTCTATACCACTGCTGTGTACGACTCTCATGAAGAAAATCAAGAGGAAATACAGCGTCTGGCAAACTGTCGGATTCATGATTACGGTGAGTCGGAAGAGTTTATTAATTTTACAAAAAATCTATAGAACTTTTTATTTGGCGGGAAGCTTAATTGCTTCCCGATATTCTTTATTCAACCAAGTATCTACTACATTGACGCAGGATGATTTCTTCATATGCAAGATGGAGGAAGGAGCCGTAGCGAGCTACGGCAACTGAATTCGGGCAAAATATACCGCAAAGTGGAGCGTACAGATTGCGGGAATGATTTTTCAAACAGATTCTAGTACATCGAAAATTAAGTTTCTGCTATATTGACGCAGCAGATGAAAAATCAGACAAGTCAATATGGCAGTTACTTAATATTCGATGTACTAGCTTATTTGCCACTTCACATGACTTCCCTTCTCGTCTTTGCTGACGATCAGCTGATCTTCAATCTCCTGCTTCAGCTCGGTCACATGAGAAATAATTCCAATCAACTTGCTTCCTCCCGCCAGTTCCTGAAGAACCTTTACCGCCTGTTCTCTGGAATGCTCATCAAGGGAACCGAAGCCTTCATCCACAAACATTACATCAAGATGTATCGCTGCAGAGCTCTCCTGGATCTGATCTGCCATTCCAAGTGCCAATGCCAGGGCTGCCATAAAGGATTCTCCTCCGGAAAGGGTACGGACTTCACGCTCTTTGCCGGTAACATTAGAATATACCATAAGATCCAGACCACGATTCTTGCCTTTCCCCGCATTCTCCTCGTCTACCATACGAAGTTCAAACTGTCCGGCAGACATATTCGCAAAGCGGCGATTGGCCGCATAAAGAATCTTCTCCAGGTAATATCTCTGCACATAGGTTTCAAGATCCATACGGTTTCCGGACATATTTCCAGACAACAGCTTATAAAGAGTTTCCAGCTTGGTATGCTTTTCAATGATTTTACCTCGCTTCTCCATCTGAGGGCTAAGAATATCATATGCCTCTTTATCAGCTTTATACTGTTCTTTATAAAGTTCCAGTTTCGTCTGAGTCTGAAGCCGTACTTTCTCAGCTTCCTCCATCTGGGACTTGGCAGCTTCCATATCTGGCTTGCTCCTGCCATCTATGGCTTTTCCAGCTGTTTCTGCAGTGGTCTGTGCGGCTAGTTTTTTTCGCTGCCAGCTGTCTGCTTCTTTTTGCAAAAGCTCCGCTGTTTCACGGGTATAGTTCTCTGCTATGTCCGCCCATTCTGCCTCTGTCATATTTTTCTCATTCATCAAAGTCTGATAAAAGGCCTGCCGCTCCTGGTAAAGCTTCTGGTGATCTGGAAGTTCCCCTTCAAATCGTTTAATCAAGCTGGTACAGTTAACCAGCTCTTCAGAAGACGCTTTTTCTTTCTTTTCAGCTTCCTTGGAAGCAGCTTCTGCAGCTTTCCATTTTCCTTTTGCCTGGTTAAACTCTGTCATAGCCGCCTCTTCTGATGGATATTCCCGGGAATCATTCAACTGCTTCAGAAGAGCTTCTGCGCTCTTGGCTGACGCTGCTGCCTCAGTCAGCTTTTGTCCGCATTCCTCTACGGCAGTTTTTCCTGATTTCTTCCGCTCTTCTACCTGTCCCAGAGCATCCTGAAGATTACGCAATGTTTTCTGGGCTGTATTAAGTCTTGTACCCTCTTCCTGTAATAAAGTTTTCCAGGTTCCAAGAAGTGTCTGTATCTGCTTCAGCAAGGCATTCCAATTACACTCTTTATCCGCCATCTGATCCTGGGCTGCACCAGGGACTTCTGAATTTCTGCTCTCCTGGAAATTTTTTATATTGTCTCCCAAAGAATCAAATACTTCCAGCATTCCTGCTTCCGGGAACTGCTCATGATCATTTAAAATACGCGTGCACAGCTTCCTTCCTGTCTCTTCCAAAAGTCGTTCTTTTTCTGCAACTATATCCACAGCTGACCTTGCTTCACCGGCAGACTGTTCCTGCCTGTTTCGAAGCTCAGAAACTTCTTTTTCTGCCAGTTCCAATTGCTCACGGGTGAGATCTCTATGAAGGGTAGAAGCTATGCATGGATTCGGATGTTCTATTGCGCCGCATACAGGACATGGTTTCCCCGGCTGAAGCTCGCGTGCCAGAAAACCAGCCTGCTCATCCAGAAAAATTCTCCGCATAGACTCATATTCCTGGCTCTTTGCGTCATATCTGATTCTATTCTTCTGGTATGTCTCTCGTGCTTTCTTCGCCAGTTTTTTCTGTGTTTCTACACCTTTAAGAAGATCTTCTGTTTCTTGTACTTCAATGCCAAGTACTTCCAGTTCCTGATTTTTCCCTTTCCAGACAGCAATTTTCTCATTAGTGTCGGTCAGCTTCTCTGACTGAGCCCTCCAGTCTGCTTCCTGCTTCTCCATTTTCTCCAGATCTTCTCTGGCTTTGCGGTCTGCGGCCTGCGCTGCGGTCAGATTTTGCTGGCTGGTCTTTACACTTTTTTCTGCTTCCTTGATCTGCTTAAGGAGCTTCACTTCTTTATTCACGCGCTCATAAATAGTGGTGTACGCCTTAAGCTCCTTCTCTGCCGTTTCTTTCACCGCCTTCGCTGTCTGAATGACAGATTGTGACTGTTCTTTTAATAAAGGAGCTCGTTCCTGCTGCTCCTTTAAGGCACTCTCACATGTCTGCATATTACGCAAGGCATCCTGACAGCGTGCGTATTCGCCTTTTATTTCGTATGCTTTCTTAATTTTCTCTGACAGAATGGTCTTTTCCCCTATTTGTGCTTCCACTTTCCCACATTCAGAAAGCTGAACCTCAGCGTTTTCCAGCTGCGCATATAAATTCGTCAGCTGAATGGAACTGTTGTAGATATCCCTTTTTTCGTCGCGGAGTTTTGATGCGGATTGTAATTCTTTCGAGGTAAAATTCACACTTTTCTCCAGTGTTCTGCATAACTCGCCCAGATGATCCAGAAAGCAATCCATCACTACAATTTCCCCATTCAAAACCTGCTTTTTTAGCCCTTCTATTTCCTGCCACTGGTCATATTCCTGGGGAATTACCACATGGGCAGCTTCAGTCTGACATGCAGTTTTGATCTGAGCAATCTCTTTTTCCAGGGAACGCTTGCGATTCATCAGCTCGTCCACAATATTCTGGTATAATTCAGTGTTAAACAGCTTCCGGAAGATGACTTTCTTATCATCAGATTTTGCACGAAGAAGCTCCATAAATTCTCCCTGAGCGATCATGGCAACCTGCATAAACTGGCTTTTGGTAAGACCGAGGATCTCCCCCAGCTTGCTGTCAGCTTCCTTCTGTGGATATTCGGTACCATCTGGCATGATCAGGCTGACAGACCCCGGTACTTCACGGCTTCCTGTATTTTTCCCCGCCCCTCTTGTCAGAAGCTTCAGATGTCTGGGAACACGGCGGACAGTATACAGCAGGCTATTTTCTCCTGTCCCTTCGGAAAAAACAAGCTCTACAAATGGTTCAACGTTCAACTCTGCATACTGGCTTTGCAGTACAACACCATCTTTCTTGTTTGTACTGGAGCTGGCTTCACCGTAAAGAGCAAATACAAGGGCATCAAATATAGTTGTTTTTCCTGCTCCGGTGTCTCCGGTCACAAGAAACAGATTCTGATTCGGCTCCTGAAAATCGATCTGTGTCAGTTTTCCGTAGGAACCAAACGCCTGCATGATAAGTTTCACAGGTCTCATTTCGTCACCTCCTGTACTGTATTGATAACCTCCTGAAGAATTTCCTGCTCTTCCGCATCTGCATTTCCGAGGAACTGGCAGCAAAGTTCAAATGGATTCAATTCACGCTCACTGTCTGCATGTCTGGTATAATCAACCTGCCGCACAGTCTCACGGCGTATCTCTAGAAGCCCTGGAAAAGCCAGACGCAGACGATCCTGCATATCAATTACGTCCAGATCCACCTTATCCGTAAGAATTACTGTCACATAATCTTTACAGCGCTGTGCCAGAACACTCTCTAAATCTCCCTTGATCACTTTTATCTGGCGCAGCGGTTCCAGTGGAATTACTTCTGTAGTGATTTCGCCCTTTTGTTTTATGTCAACCATTATAATTCCTTTATTCTGACCTGCTTCACTTACAGAGCATGCCAGCGGCGTTCCACAATAGCGATAAAACTCGCCGCCTGCTTTCATTGGCTTATGAATATGTCCCAGTGCCGCATAATCAAATTTCTGCAGAATATCGGCTGACACCTGGTCAATATTTCCTACTGTCCGGATCTCAGAGTCCATTCGTTCAACTTCTTCTGCACTCTCCCCCATAGGCAGATAGAATTGATGGCTGACCAGAATGTTTCTCTGGTTTATGTCAACCTGTTCACGTTCTATCAGTCTGTGGATCGTATCATTGTAAGAAAGATTATTTCCATTCTCGTCTGTACCAGTGATCAGCTTCACCATGGAAGGCTTCACAAAGGGAAGCAAATAAAAATTCACCGGACCATATTCATCCTGAAGTACCACTTTCTCAATCTGATCTTCTTCTGTCTGCGGCGGCATTCCGATCATATAAATTTTCTGACGATCAAGTACACTCCGAAAGCAGTTCACGCGGGGCGCGCTGTCGTGGTTTCCACTGATCATCATAATTACAGAATCCGAAACTGCATTTCGCAGCTTTCCGATAAAATGATCAAACACCTCCACTGCTTCTGCAGACGGAACTGCTTTGTCATAGATGTCCCCTGCGATCACGATCGCATCAGGTACTTTCTCTGCGGCCTTCTGAATTATTTGATCCAGTATATATTCCTGATCTTCTCTGAGATCACGATTGATTAATTTCAAGCCAATGTGTAAATCTGATAAGTGAAATATTCTCATAAACCGTTCCCCATTCTTATCTTCTCAAAATTCCTGTTAAACTATATATTTCATATACCTTAATGTTACCGATTGTATATATAAAACCAACTTCATAGCCCTATGCATTTCTGTTATATTCTCTCTCAATCCACGCCATCAACACATCTACTATGTATTCCTGCTGCTCTTCTGTGAGCTGCACTCCTGCTGGAATTCTATGCCACTTATACAAGCATCCCCGACAGCAGCAGCCAGTAGCATGCTGAGCCAGGAATACAGGGTGCCCGCGCATTGGAGTCTGTTTGCCATCATTGGGAATCTGAGCCGGAGCCAGACGTGTTCGCACAAAATCTGAGGCATGACTGCGGATGGTATCCATTCCTTTCTCCCGGATATACTGTATATCCTTGTCCTTCAGATGAAAACGACTGCGAAAATTCGAGCGGGACAGGCGGGCAAACAGATCACAAAACTGGTCCTGTTCCGGATCATATTTTCGCAAATACTTCTCATATCCATTCAATATTTCTGCAATTTTCAAATTAAGCTCTGAACTATTATACGTATAGTTCTCATCCTCTAAACGAAAATAGAAATCTATATTAACTTTCAGCTTATTGTTTCCACGCTTTATTCCTCTGCCGCTATTTCTGAAGTTACTACTATTCGTCGTATTATTAATTCCTTCATTTTTTTCATTTGTTCCACCGCCTTCTTCCTGCACCAGAAATTTCACCTGCGCTGCATGCCTCTTCAGAAGAGGAATAATGCAAAAATACAGCCGGTCCTCTTCCATATGAAGATACCCCAATACCTGTTTGTCTTTATTCATAAGCTGAATCTGATTCCCATGGAAAGCTTTTGGAAACAGATATTCGCCAGACTGCAAGCTTGCTATAAGCCTGCCTTCCGGGGATGCGGCTTCTGCCGCCAGAAATGCTTTAACCCGATAAATTCTCTGACCTTTCCTATCTGTGCTCTCTGGTTTCATCAGGGAATCCAGAACCAGTAATGGGTTCACATATTGCATAGAAAGATATTCAAACAGCTTCGCCTGGATGCGAAAACGGTATTCCTTCAAATCTGGTACAGAAGATAAGTCTTCTGCGTTTACGGCATTCTCCGTTCTCTCAAGGAGGACTGCCGCTGCATGACGAATACTGGTAAGAAAAAGCGCGAAATCCTCTTCCTCCGGATCCCACATATATTTTCCACAGGCAGCCTGATAATACAGTTTCCCCTGGGCTTCCTTTCGTTCTTCTTCAGAAAAATTCATACTATAGTGCAGATAAATATTCCTTGGTATAAAAGCAGCCTCGTTCCATTCACCAGACCATTCCTGATGCTGTTCCCTCTTCCCAGATTTATGATTGTCTGTGCCATGAGCCTCTGTTCCATAAGCTTCCGTTCCATATGCGTTCTGCATTTCCCGACTATCGCTCTGGCTCAGTATCCGATACGCTTCATTTATCTCCTGTGCACGCTGAATATGAGCTTCCCTTACTTCATTCAATGAGTCCGGATGAAAACGGCTGATCATCTTATGATATTTTCGCTTAATTTCTCTTTCATCATCTTCTGGGACAATCCCCAGAAGTTCTATTGCATCTTGTGTATTCATTATATATTCCCGATATTTTTATTTCGTTTTTGTCTTCATATTCTTTCAGTATACATTATTTCAAGTAAAAGGGCTATAAATTTCCAATTTAACTTACTCTGAGTAGATGTCATTATAAATGGGAATCGGTTAGATATTGTTATGATTTATGGCTGGGAAACTAGTTCCCAGCCATTTTTTCTGATGTGTCTTGTTATAATTTTATCGGATGTGTTTCGAAAATCTTTCGTTTTCTTATTGATCTTAGGTATTTTGGTTGATCTTTAGCGGCTTATGAATCTTTAGTAATTTACAAATCTTTGGTGAAACACAGAACTTTCGTACTTCTAAGTTCTTTTGTATTTTCAGATTCTTTTGTGCTTTATTGCTTTCTTTCGTATTTCAGATTTCTTAAGTGTTTTTCGTATTTCTCTTTCGTTGATGTATCTATACTACCATATCTGTCGCTTTTTGTCATCTGGCAAAGTGAACATATTTTCGATTGTATTTTCATCTATTTTTTATTCTATCAATATATTATATCAATACCAGCATGATAATCCCAACTATCACAAGAAGGGGAAGTGCTATGTAAATCAGACCTTCCAGGACTAATCCAATTAGGACAAGGGGAAGGAATATAAGGCGAAAAAAGATTTTCGTAATTCCCCAGGTTGCGCGGAAGGCAAGTCCGATCATTTTGCCAAATATACCAAACATTAAAATGATAAATAACAGCGTCAGCATAAATTGTCACCTCGTTTTCTTTTCAGGCATTATACAATATGGTCTGCCCTTTACTGTAATCAACGACTTAATGGGGATTTTCACTTCAAATAAAGAAAAAATTTACCAACAGCGCAAAAAGCCCCCTGCGGAATCATTCCGCAAGGGGCGATCATTCACTATACGATTATATACTTCGCTTAAACCTTAAGCCATCATCGGCTCCAATGCCTTAGCCAGTTTCTCTTTCTCAGCTTCTGCCTCTGCAAGATCTTTACCCAGTGTAGTGTAATAAATCTTAATCTTCGGCTCTGTTCCGGATGGACGAACAACTACTGTCTCGTTATTCTCCAGTTTGTAAATAAGAACATTTGCTGCTGGAAGACCGGTCTCCTCAGGCTTCTTATAATCGGTAACCTTCACTACCTTGTAGCCTGCAATGTCTGCCGGCGGGTTGTCACGGAATTTCTGCATGATTCCTGCCATAGTGTCCATTCCGCTGAGTCCCGGGAATTCAAAGCTGTCAACCTTGTTCAGGTAACGGCCATACTGTGCGTAAATCTCCTCAAGTCTCTGCTTCAGGGAGCTTCCAATGCTTCTGTAGTATGCAGCCATCTCGCAGATCAGCATGGATCCAATAATGGCATCCTTATCACGTACATACGGTCCTGCAAGGTATCCATAGCTCTCTTCAAATCCGAAAATGAAACGGTCCACTTCACCAGCAGCCTCAAGCTGTGCGATCTGGTCGCCGATCCACTTAAATCCGGTAAGTACACTTCTAAGCTCTACACCGTAGTGCTCTGCAACTGCGTCTGCAAGAGGTGTGGAAACAATAGATTTCACTGCAACCGGGTTCTTCGGCATTGTGCCTTTCTCGATACGGCCAGCTGCAATATAGTCAAGAAGAAGAACTCCCACTTCATTACCACTTACCAGCTCATAGGAACCGTCCGGGCATTTCATGGCAATACCAACACGGTCTGCATCCGGGTCAGTAGCAAGCATAAGATCTGCTCCTGTCTCCTTGGCAAGCTTCAGTCCCTGCTCCAGAGCTGCGAAAATCTCCGGATTCGGGTAGCTGCATGTGGTAAAATAGCCGTTCGGGTATTCCTGTTCCGGAACAATTGTTACATCTGTGATTCCGATATCCTTCAGGATCTGAGTTACCGGCACAAGTCCGGAACCATTCAGCGGGCTGTAAACCAGCTTCAGTCCTGCTGTCTTGCAAAGACCTGGACGAACCTGGCGTGACTCGATTGCATCGTAAAGAGCACGTTTGCAGTCGTCACCAACAAAGCGGATCAGACCTTCCTCAACGCCCTCTGCAAAGGACATATATTTCGCACCAGTCAGAACGTCTGTCTTCTGGATCTCATCATAAACGATAGCCGCAGCATCATCTGTCATCTGGCAGCCATCCGGACCGTAAGCCTTGTATCCATTATATTTAGCAGGGTTATGAGATGCGGTAACCATAATACCCGCGTTGCACTCATAGTAGCGTGTCGCAAAGGAAAGGGCCGGTACAGGCATTAATGCATCATAAATTCTGACCTTAATGTCATTGGCAGCCAGAACTCCTGCTGCTGTTTTCGCAAATATATCACTCTTCAGACGGCTGTCGTAGCTGATTGCAACGGTCTGAGTGCCGCCCTGAGTCTTCACCCAGTTAGCAAGACCCTGTGTAGCCTGACGCACTACATAGATATTCATACGGTTGGTACCTGCTCCAAGAACTCCACGGAGTCCTGCTGTACCAAATTTCAGAGCTACTGCAAAACGATCTTTAATTTCTTCATCGTTTCCTTCAATCTTAGATAATTCTGGTTTCAGATCTGCATCCTCGAGATCCTCTGCCATCCAGCGCTTGTACTCTTCGTTATACATTTTAACCACTCCTGCCATTATTATACTATTTATTTTGTCTAATATTACTACAGATATTAATAATATACCACATTTTTCACGAAACGGCAATATAAGCGACAAATTTCTACCAGACATTTTTTCTCTGTTTTCCACTAATTTCCGACAATTATACATTTCAGCCGCAGTTCACAGGGAGTTACTGTTCACTGGTAACGTTCCGCGAGGTGTTTTTTGTGAACAAAGTTCACAGAAAACCCGAGAGTTGCGGCGCGAAATCATGCAAAGCATGATTTCTGTGCATCGCGAAGCGCGTTACTGTGAACGGAGTGAACAGTAACCACAGGGAACATTCCATTCTCACATTTTCAATTTAGGTATAGCGTTCCCGGCTTTTTTACGCTATAATAAGATAGTGTGTGAAAGCAACCATCCTAACTGCTTTCCCTTTATCTGACATTGAGATTTGAAAAAACACTATAAAATTCAATTGCAGCACTCTTTACAGCTGCAGAACGGAGGAGATTATGGAAATTGTCTGCTTAGACTTAGAAGGTGTGCTTGTCCCGGAAATCTGGATCGCATTTGCCGAAGAGACCGGCATTCCGGAGCTGAAACGAACCACAAGAGACGAGCCTGATTACGATAAATTAATGAAATACCGCCTGAACATTCTGAAAGAGCATGGTCTTGGCCTGAAAGAAATCCAGGAGACCATCGCCAAGATCGACCCGATTCCAGGCGCCAGGGAATTTCTGGACAAATTAAGAGCACAGACTCAGGTTATCATCCTCAGTGACACTTTTTCCCAGTTTGCAGGTCCTCTTATGAAAAAGCTGGGCTACCCAACCATCTTCTGCAACACACTGGTAGTGGGCGAAAATGGCGAAATTACTGACTTCAAAATGCGCTGCGAAAAATCCAAATACACCACTGTGAAAGCCCTGCAGTCCATTGGCTACGACACCATTGCCAGTGGAGACAGCCACAACGACCTGGGTATGATCCAGGCAAGTAAGGCAGGATTCCTGTTCAAGAGCACCGACGCGATCAAGGCTGAATATCCGGAGATTCCGGCTTACGAAACTTATGACGAGCTGTATGACGCAATTATGAAGGCAATTAATGGTTAACATAAAGCAGAGACTTGTTTTCTATCTATCCCATGGAAAACAAGTCTCTTTTTTTCAAACACGCTCTAACACAGCAGTTGGGCAAATGATATTCCAAGCAGGTCATTTCAGGAGCGTTGCACCGACCTGCGTAGAATATCATTTGCCCAACTGCGTACCTCCTATATCTTCTTCACGCTTTCCCTCTCAATAAACTGCGTACACATCTGCATCTTGATCTTAATCCCGTCATTATCTTTCAGAATATCCCGCAATCGCCTTACAACAGCTCTTCCCATCTCCTGCTTCGGCACCCGGAGTGTAGTCAGCGGCGGATACGAAATTGAGGAAAAAGTAAGGTCGTCAAATCCCACAATGGAAATATCCTCCGGAATCCGGATTCCAAACTCTGCCATAGCTTTCATAGCCCCCAGGGCGATCATATCGTTGTCTGCGAAGAAGGCTGTAGGCAGCTTCACCTTCTCAGACAAATACCGCTTCATATTCTCGTAAGCACCGTCGATGGTAGTTGCCATTGTAAAAATATAGTCCTTATTCAGGGGAAGTCCCGCCTTTTGCAGCGCTGTCTGATATCCTGCAAAACGAGACCGGAAAGGTTTGATCCTGAAATCTCCCCGCAGATAACCAATCTCTTTATGCCCATTGGAAATGAGATACTCTGTAGCCATACGCGCTGAATCTGCATTATTGATCAGCATGGCATCAAAGCTCATATCCTCTTTCCAGTAATCAATCACAATAAACGGACAGGTCATCCCGCGGATCAGGTCAATGTCCGCATCCACCATCTCTGTTCCCAGAAGGATCACAGCCGACGCCTTGTCATTCATGATCCACTTCGCCTGTTCCTGGTATCCAGGATCTCTTTTATCCAGATTGCACATCTGCATTTCCATTCCACAGGCGCGGCATTCCTGTTCCACCCCGGAAATCAGCTGGATAAAAAAGGGGGAATCCTCAACCACAGCACCATCCCGCTTAAACATGACAAATTTTATTTTGCGGATATGATTTTCCTCAAAATACCCAAGATCCTGCGCCACTTTAAAAATCTTCGCAGATGTCTCAGCATTCACGCCTTTTTTGTAGTTTAGTGCATTTGAAACAGTTGCCGGAGAAAATCCTGTGATCTCACTGATTTTTCTCACACTCACTTTCATTTTAGTTCCTCCTCTGTCGGTAAAATAATGCCATACATCTGCGAAAAAAAGACGCTGCAAAAACAAGCTATCACCTGTTATTCGCAGCGTCTTCTCTGATCATTTTATGCCGGGAACGCAACTCCCGCTCTTAAAATTATGTTCGGATAAGGTGTAAACTCACCTGTACGGATTGCAAATTTGCACTGTGCAGACATCTTTTTCAGATCTACATGGTCAATTCTGCTCTCCTCTGCCTCAGGAAGGCTCTGCTGAATATATGCAAGAAGCTCCGGATTTTTTTCCTCAATCTCATTTGCAATGGTATAGGCTTCCACTTCTGTCTCCGCCAGCACTGCATCCATCACCTGTTTAAAGGTAGGAACCCCTCCGCATACAACCAGGTCTACAATCTCCACGCCCTTTGGAATGGGCATTCCTGCATCACCGATCATAAACAGATCTTTATGTCCCAGCTCTGCGATACAACGGATCAGCTGGGCATTTAAAATCCCTGATTTTTTCATGCTATTCCTCCTGCATCTCTGATTATTACTATAAATCTTTTTCGGATTTTTTTCAACTTTTCAAATTATTTTAACATTAAGGAAGATTTTGGTTACTTAATTATTTGTTCTCGTTTCTTGCCTGAAGTGCCATCTTCGCCTGAAGATTTCTCTGTGTCTGGTCGATTACGACTGCAAGAATGATAACCAGACCACGGATAACCTTCTGCCAGAACTCGGATACACCACACATTGTCATACCATCATTGATAACACCGATAACAAATGCACCGACTACAGTTCCGATAATGGTTCCGGAACCACCGCTCATGGAAGTACCGCCAAGTACGGTAGCTGCGATGGCGTTCATTTCCCAGCCATCACCAGATGCAGGATGTGCTGCGGAAAGCTGTGCGGTGTTGATCATACCAACCCATGCTGCACAGAAGCCAGAGATCATGTAAACGATAATTTTGATCTTGTCTGCTTTGATACCGGAAAGACGAGCAGATTTCTCGTTGCCGCCGACTGCAAGTACATACCATCCGAATGGAAGCTTCTTCAGGATGATAACGGAAATAATTGCAAGCACTGCGAAAATATAAACACCGGTAGGAATGCCGGCAATATTGCTTCCAAGGATTTTGAAGCCTGTGTTGCCAAGTCCGTCATAGCCCTTGATATCAGAGAATGTTGCACCATTGGAACGAAGGTTTGCAAAACCACGGCAGATATACATGGTACCAAGGGTAGCGATAAATGGTGCTACACCTAATTTTGTTACAATAAGACCGTTGACTGCACCGATGATGCATCCAACAACCAGCATGGTAATAATGATTACCGGAACGCTGAAATAAAGGGTTACACCTGCAAATTTCAGTGTAATACCTTCCTGGATCATTCCACCGGCAAGCATACCAACAAGTCCGACTACAGAACCAACGGAAAGGTCAATACCGCCGGTAATGATTACAAACGTCATACCAAGTGCAAGGATTCCATACAGGGCTACGTGCTTGGCAACCATGGTCAGTGTAGATGCTGACAGGAATGTGGTTCCTTTTACAATGGTAAAAAAGATGACCAGGAGTACCAGTACAATAAAGGTACGTCCTTTTAACAGTGTCATTAACAACTGATTATTATTTGATTTTTTGTTATTCATTGTTCTGCTCCTCCCCGGCTTACGCATTTCTTCCGGTTCCAAGTCCGGCATAAGATGTACGTACAAGTGTGTCTTCTGTAATCTCATCTCCGGTCAGCTCGCCGGTCTTTTTGCCATTTGACAATACAACGATCCTGTCTGCGATTGCCATGATCTCTTTCAGCTCAGATGAGATAACGATAATGGAAAGTCCTTTTTCCGCAAGGTCGTGAATGATCTCAAAGACCTCAGTCTTCGCACCGATATCAATACCACGGGAAGGCTCATCCAGAAGTAAGATCTTCGGCTTGGTCAAAAGTCCTTTGCCGATTACAACCTTCTGCTGGTTTCCACCGGACAGTGACAGGATTGGAAGTCTCTTGTCCGCCACTTTAATATGGATATCCTTGATCTGCTCGTCAACTGCCGCATTCTCTGCTTTCTCGTCAAGGAACAGACCTTTTACATAATCCTTCATAGAAGAAATAGCGGTATTCTTGCCGATATCAAGAGTCTGGATCAAGCCCTGGCTCTGACGATCCTCAGGTACAAGAGCAAAACCGTTTTTGATCTGGGCGGCAACATCTTTGATATTTAACTTTTTGCCCTCATAGAGTACATCACCGGTGTGTTCCGGATGAAGTCCCATCAAGCACTCAAACAGCTCGCTTCGTCCAGCTCCCAGAAGTCCGTAAACACCAAGGACTTCACCTTTTTTCAGATCCAGGCTTACGTGGTCAAGAGTCCAGCCGCCGCCTTTTTTCGGAAGGCACATATCCTTAATTTCCAGCACCTTCGGCTGTTTGGAAAGGTCAATGCTTCTCTCAAAACGGTGATACTGGGTGTTCTTTCCAACCATATTCTCTACGATCCAGCTGAGCTCAATGTCCTTTACATCAGCATCTGCAACGTATTTTCCATCACGAAGAATGGTAACGTGATCGCCAATCTCCATGATTTCTTCCAGACGATGGGAAATATATACGATGGAAATTCCGGCTTCCAGAAGCTCTCTCATAATCTTAAAAAGCACCTTAACCTCTGCTGCAGAAAGAGAGGAAGTAGGCTCATCCATGATCAGAACACGTAAGTCATCCTGATTCAGATTTCGTGCGATTTCCACCATCTGCTGCTGTCCTACACGAAGATCTCCAACCATGGTTTCCGGTGGAATTTCATGTTCCAGACGCTGCAGGATTTTTTTCGCACCCTCTGAATGGGCTTTGTCATCCAGGAAAAAGCCTTTCTTTTTCTCATGTCCCATAAAAATATTCTGGTAAACTGTCATATTCGGGAAAAGAGAAAGCTCCTGGTGGATGATTCCGATACCTTTTGCACGGGCTGCATTGGTATCCTTGAAGTAAACCTCCTGGCCGTCCATGTACATCTTGCCTGCTGAAGGCTGCTCGATTCCGGCGATCATCTTCATCAGGGTAGATTTTCCGGCACCGTTCTCACCGATCAGAACGTTTACCTTTCCTTTCAGAAGATCGAAGGAAACCTGATCCAGAGCTTTGGTTCCGGGATAAATTTTATCAATTTTTTCACAATGGAGAACAACATTCGGATCATCAAACATAATGCTTCCTCCTTTTATTCAATCGTCAGCTCAACTGCTGTAACAGATACTGCATCTGTACCGGCTTCTGCGCCGCCTGTAAATGTAACAGTCTTGCCAACTACATTTTCGTCGATTCCAAGTGGGTCAATTACCTGTGCAAGCGCCTGCTTGTTCAGTTCTTTTCCATAGCTTGACCATTCTGTCTGGTTGGTAAAGCTTTCAAAATTCTTCAGAGACTGAAGGTCACGGATGGCTGTGCTGGAGTTCGGTCCATCTGTCCGGACCTGAACCTCTGTAGTTCCGGTATATCCATCCAGTTCTACTATCAGATAATGTTTCGGGGTGTCTGTATTGTATTCTTTGATTTTTCCTGTGCCTTTTACTGCAGTTGTTTCTGTAATTCCATCACCATTTAATATTTCAGAAAGATCCTGTGCCTTATCGGAAATGTCCGCTACAACGGCTCCCCAGTCACCCTGGGACTCTGCTGCGGAATCAAATTCCTGTTTTCCTGTATAAGAAGCTTCTTCGCCAATGGGCACTACAGTTACAACACCACAGCCGGTGAAGGTTACTGCTGTACATGCGGCCAGAACTGCCAAAATTCTTCTGCTTTTCATAATCATCTCTCCCTGCTTTCTATTATAAAAGGCGGCGCTGGCGCACCGCCTTCCAAAGCGTGTTTAAAAAGACTTTCTGCAAAATATACCACAAAGCGGGGCATGCAGATTGTGCGAATAATTTTTCAAACACTCGTTCATTTTTTTATAAAAATCTGTTTCCTGGCAGCCAGATTATTTAGCTTCTGGTTCTGTGTAAACAAATGCGTTC
The DNA here is from genome assembly GCF_020554845.1 of Blautia faecis. Taxonomy (GTDB): domain Bacteria; phylum Bacillota; class Clostridia; order Lachnospirales; family Lachnospiraceae; genus Blautia_A; species Blautia_A faecis. Next base: position 47,195 of record NZ_JAJCIA010000022.1, read on the forward strand.
AGGCAATCTGTGTTGTCAGCTGTGATTGCTACACAAGGAACAAGCTGTTTCTCTTCTTCCGGAGCTGTACCGTTAAGGTAAGCGTCTGCCTGCTCAACTGCCATCTCAGTGATCAGAGCGATCTGCTGAAGAGCGGTACCAACCATGTCACCAGATTTGATGTAAGCGTTTGCTTCGTCAGATCCGTCAAGACCGATGATCTTAATGTCGTTACGTCCTGCATCCAGGCAAGCCTGAACAGCACCACATGCCATTGTGTCATTACCGCAGATAATACCGGTGATCTCTGGATTGGACTGAAGGATTGCTTCTGTCTTCTCATAAGCTTCTGTCTGATCCCAGTTAGCGGACTGCTGAGCTACCATCTCAAGATCCTCATACTCATCAATTACAGAATGGTAGTTATCAGAACGAACCTGGCAGTTTGTATCGGATTCAAGTCCAAGGAGCTCTGCGTATTTGCCTTCGTAGTTCATAGCCTCAACCCATACTTCTGCGATTGCTGCTGCACCCTGTGCGTTATCTGCAACGATCTGTGCTACTGCAAGTCCGGACTGGTTGATCTCACGGTCGATAAGGAAAGTCGGGATTCCAGCGTCATATGCTTTCTGAACTGCTTCGATGGAAGCATCTGCACCAGCGTTATCGCAAATGATTGCTGCTGCGCCATCGTTGATAGCTGCTTCGAAAAGCTCAAGCTGTGTAGCAGCGTCGTCATCGTGGGAAGCACATTTTACTTCGTATCCAAGTTCTTCAGCTTTTTCTTTCGCAATTACCTGCTCTGTGTTGAAGAATGGGTTAGATGTGGAAGGTGTGATACAGTAAATGATCTTGCTTCCGCCGCCTGGAAGTAATTCTGCATTCTCTTCAGCCATTACCGGAACTGTCATTAAACCTCCAACCATCGCTGCTGTCATAGCCAATGCCATTGCTTTTCTTGCTTTCATAAATACGTCCTCCTTGAAATATAATTAAGATCTGTTTTTGTTCGGTTTTCTCTCCGAACTGTTGATAATTTGATTATAAACGTTTGTATAAATATTTCAATAATTTTTTTAGTTTTATGTGTTATTTTGTATGAATGCACAAGGTTTTCGTTGTGATTTTAGTAAGCTTTTACTATAAAATTCATGTGTTTCCAACTATCCATTCGTGCATTTATGTAAATGTTTATATAAACATTTATAAACAGTATGTAAAACATAATATAAATTTTGCGCGTTATGGAGACGGCTGCCAAGACTATCCAGAGCTAGGCAACAGCTCTGGTGAATAAGACCTGTTCTCTGCAAAAAATAAGGCAATCACCAAGGTCTCATGCAAACATGGACTTTGGTGACTGCCTCACACAGATACACGCTTATGCAATTTGAAATCTACAACATTCCCAGCTCTTTCTTCACTTCATCCGCTCTCGGAATGGACGGTGTAGCGCCTGGTCTTGAAACAGCAATGGAGGAGGCCTTTGCAGCCATTCTCAGCGCCTCCTGGATGGATCTGCCCTCGATAACTGCAGCAATGAAATATCCTGTAAATGTATCACCAGCCGCTGTGGTATCCACAGCTTTTACCTTGAAAATATCCTGGAAAACTTTTTCTTTTCCATCATAATAAACAGCGCCGTCACTTCCAAGTGTAAGCACGAAACGTGCATTAGGAAATTTCGCAGCCATGGCATCCAGGATCTGATCTTTATCCTTGCAGCCAGTAATCTGTTCACCTTCAATTTCGTTTACGAGAAACAGATAAACCTTACTGAGATCGCAGGTGCTCAGCTTGTCATCAAAAGGTGACGGATTCATAACGATCTTCATCTTTTTCTCATAAGCCTGGTCAATAATGTAGTCCAGCATATTGATCTCATTCTGCAGAATCAGATAGTCTCCTTCTCCAAAATCAGCAAGAACTTCATCTACAAATTCCTTTGTCTGCATCTGGTTGGTTCCACCGTATAAAATGATGCAGTTCTGGGCATTTTTGTCCACCTGGATCATGGTATGACCACCCTTTACCGGAAGTCTGCGGATATATTTGGTGTTTACACCAGCTTCCTTACAAGCCTCTAACAGAATATCTCCATCTGTTCCCACGATTCCCGCATGATAAACCGGCACCCCAGCCTTCGCCAGTGCAATAGACTGGTTCAGTCCTTTTCCCCCGCTGAAAACTTCCAGCTTGGAAGAATGCTGGGTTTCACCGCCTACAATGATGTGATCTACGGAATACACGTAGTCTACGTTTAATGAACCGTAATTTAGTACTTTCATGTAAAAATCCCTCCGTTTTTCATTGCTTATTTCGTTTTACTGTACAAATTTCATCTGAACAATATTTATGTCTATATTATGTTGTAAAACTATCCCTACGTCAATCAGAATTTCATCGTTGTCACCAAAAGAAAAAGCGGCTCAATCCATTTTCACGATTAAGCCGCATTCTTTTATTCATAGTAATATCTACAGCCGCAGACACATCTTATTACTTCGGAGCCTTCTGCAGTTTACTGAACATATCTCCCAGAAGTGCATCACGATAAATAAACCGAACCAGTCGCATCTCATGTCTTGTTTCATCCTGCTCCCATTTTAAATCCTGGGTCAGACGCGGCGTTGGAACCAAAGTGGATGGACACCAGTTTGGATTCACTACATAACCTACTGTAGATATATCCCAGATAATCCTTGAAGGCGAAAGCATGGAATCTGTCTTCGGTGCACCCTCATCGCCATAATCATCCAGCCCTGCACAATATGTCTGATGGAAAAGATCCAGCCAGTTCTGTGCCATTTCCTGTGACATCTGGCTTGTAACAGTCTCGCAAAGGTATGTTCCCACTTTACTTTTATCTTTAATATGATATTCCAGCTCTGGACCGGTAACAGAAAGATAAGAAGCAACAGACATACACGGTACTAGCACCAGCGGAACGCCGCTATCCAGAATTACCTGAGAAGCCAGCACGTCCTGTCCAAGGTTAAACTCAATTGCATGCGGCCAGTACAACGGCTGTCCAGACAACCATACAACAACCATTTTCTTGATGATTTCGGGATCCATCAAAATAGCGGAAGCAACGTTTGTAATCTCGCCAATTGCAATGACATAAAGTACATCTTCACATTCATGAACTCTTTTTACCAGATCCCTGGCAGCATCACTGTCCACGGGCTGATCTTTCACCGTCATGTACCTCTCAGATCCGCGGAATACTCTGTCTTTAAAATCCTCTCTTCCAAGAAGACCTAACAGCTTCAGGATTTCCTGGTAACTCAATTCAAGACCTTCCTTAAGATTTCCGGTCATAGGAATTGCCACACCATCGGTCTGCATCAACCGAGCAAAGAAATCTGAGGAAAAAGGGGCTGCATAGATTGCTTCCATCTGTATTTTTTCTGGTGAAAGCATTGCATATGAAATTGCAAACTGATCATCAACTTCATTATATGTATCTGAATCAATGACAACGTGGATTTTTTTTCGGGGAGGTTCCAGACGCTGTCTGCGCTCCTCTGGTGTTATAACTGGATATTTCATTTTTTATGACTCCTTTCCAAGCATTTATGAAGCACTCATAGCCTTTTGTCTGGCTGCTCTTTTTTCCTTGAGTTCTTCTATTCTTCCTGAATTCTCAAACAAAATCATTACAACCAGAAGGAAGAATCCAAGTACAACATTCTGGAATGTATCCGGAAGCCCTACTGCGATCAAACCGATAAAAATAATATTTAATGTAAACTGTGCGATAAATATTCCAATCGTCAGATCACAGATCCGCTGTAATACCAATGCCAACAGAACGCTGATCAACGGTTTAAACATAATTGTTACACTTCCAAGACTCGTCTGTGCCCCAACAGAGCCAGACTGACTTAGTGTAAGAATTGCAGCGATTCCGATAAATACACTTCCATATACGAATGATTTGCATTTTACCAGATCTGTTTTGATACCGGAGTTTTTCGCAACGGCTTCATTACTTCCTACAGCTCTCATATGGAAACTGAATACAGTATGATTAAATACAAAGTAAAACAAAACAGCTGATAGCAGGAAGATAATAACAATATTTGGAGAAGAACCAAAAATTGCATATTTATTATCAATTTGTACAAATCCGTAATGTCCTGCAAGTTTTGAACCAATGATTTCAAACACCATTGCCAGACCCATTGTCAATACAAGTGACGGAATTTTTAACCACCAGTTCAAAACACCTGTAATAATACCGACAACAATGGCACTGATAATTGCACCAAGGATCATTCCTGCAAACCCATACTGGGCTGCAAGAAGACCGCCGATAACACCGCTGATGACCAGACGTGAGCCAATGGTGAAATCGAATACTCCACAGATATTACCATAAGCAATGGCATATGCTGTGATAGTAGGTATAATTGTCTGAATAAAAATTGTATAAATACAATTCCAGTTACTGAACCTTTCAAAGCAAATAACCAAGAAGATCAGATAAACGATTACAGGCAGCATGATTACTTTCAGTGTATTTATCAAAAATCGTTTCATATAAATTTCATCTCCTTATTTTGCAATTGCATTTACAACTGCTTATTTGCTGTGACGCTCAACTACATCAGCAATAGAGAAGGTAGAAATCAGATCATTCATGTAGTCCATATCAATATCAGCATTGTAGAATTTGATCATTTTTTCTTTAATTTCGTCTGATGTGTAAACCGGCTCGTCGCCAAGGAAATACTCGTTGAACTGATCAGCTTCATCTGCTGTTGTAAGTTCAAGGTAAGGTGTAATAATGTTTGTAGGTCCATCTTCAACGATCGGAGTACCAATAACTTTGTTTACAAGGATAACTGCAGATACAAGCGGGTCAATCTGCTGCTGTCCACCGTAAGATACATGGAAAGTACCCTCTTTCAGGTAATCGCCAAGAGTTGTCTCGAAATCAATACGTCCGACTTTGATATCGCCAGCTTTACCATGGTCTGCAAGGGCTTTTTCAATTGTAGGAATTGCACCGCCGCAGTATGTTCCAAGTACCAGAATACCATTCATTTCCGGATATGCTGCAATATAACTCTCAATAGTCTTTGTCATATCTGTTGTTACAGTAATATCATAAGTTGTGTTCAAAATATTTACGCCAGCTTCTTCTGCACCTTCAGCAGCACCTTTATCACGAAGATCGGAAGAAGTATCACCTTTTGCAATATTGATAACACCTAAATCTGTCACACCCATGTCTGCCATTGATTTTACAATGTTAGAAGCGCAAGTCTCATCATCCTCATTGCAGCCGCCAGCGAACCATTCAGAATCATACATAGCTTCGCGGATGTCGTCATCGCTGATCGTACGGAACATTGTGCCCCAGTAAACACCAGCATCTGCACACATTGCATCAACTGCAGGAAGCATGGAATCAGAAGCCGGCATGAAAAGAATACCATCAACATCACGGCTGATCAGCTCACTGATATTATCGATCAGTCCGTCTGCGGAGTTATCAGTTACTACGTTTACCAGCTCGCCACCTGCTGATTCTACCGCAGCTTTTACGTTGTTGTAAATGGAAATCCAGGTTGGGTCTGTATTTGCAGTATCCCACGGAAATCCGATTTTGAACGGTTCCGGATCGGAGTTCTCTGCATATACGCTCACGCCAGAGAACATTGTTGCGGTCAGTGCTACTGTCATCCCGATTGCCATAAGTCTTCTTAATTTCATGTTTCTTTCCTCCTTGAAAATTATATAGTTTTTATTTTTTGAGCAAATGCTCATAGTTACAAGTTCAAAATCTGCTTACTTGATTACCGCCGCACTTCTGCGGTCAAAAGAAATTGCTACTACTACCACAAGAAGAATTCCCTGTACCACCTGTTGTGTCAATCCGTCAATTCCCACAAGGGACATTCCACTCTTTAACAATGCCATTGCCACACTTCCAATAATTGCTGCACGGAACTTTACATTCCAGCCGCCGGAGAGAGGCATTCCACCAAACAATACGGCCAGAAGTACATCAAACTCAAATGCATTTCCAGTTTTCGATGAAGCTGTGCAGGCTCTTACCAAAGTAAAAAATCCAACCAGACCACAAATCAGACCAACTAGCATAAAGGAAAGCATCCTTGTTTTTTCCACATTAACTCCAGATTGTCTTGCCGCTTCCCTGGAAGCTCCAACCGCCCGGCAGTTCTTTCCGAATGCACATTTCTGAAACAATGTTCCTGATACAACAAGAACAATTATCATTGTAAGAATCTTTACCCAGTCTTCATCAAACACTCGCATGGAAATCGGGATTCCCACGGAGCCATTAAGGAAATACGTTGTCAGTCCCCTGAAAATAAAGGAAATCGCCAATGTTCCAATGAAAGATTCCACTCTCAGATAAGCTGTGGCGAAACCGCTTAGCAGTCCGATTCCGGTTCCGGTAAGAAGTGCCACCGGTAAAATCAGTGCTGGGCTGATGGTTGCGGAAAAAGCTCCCATTGCTGCGGAAAATCCCACAATAGCTCCCACAGAAAGATCCAGTTCACCAAGAGCCATAACAAAAGTATACATCATGGAACATAAGGCAATGCTGAAAAAGTTATTAAAAATGTTCATCAGGTTTCGCTGTCCCAAAAGTTTTCCGCCTGTCAGTATCTCAAATAATACAAGAACTAATATCAGACCCAGGAATGCGAAATTGTTTACCAACAATTCTTTTATGTTTGTTTTTGGAGTCTCTGACGCTTTGCTGTTTTCCATCCTGCTCACCCCTTAAATCATTTTCTGTATTAACTTCGCTTCTGTCAGACCTTCATTTCGAAGAAATTCACCTGAAACAGCTCCGTCTCTTAGAAGAACAATTCGGTCTGACATACCGATCAGCTCCTGCAGTTCCTCAGAAATCAGCAGAATCGATTTTCCTTCTTCCTTCATCTGCATAATCAGCTGATAAATTGCAGCTTTTGTTCCTACATCAATTCCTCTGGTCGGACAGTCAAGAATCATGATATCTGAACCTTTTCCCAGCCATTTCGCCAGAACTACTTTTTGTTTATTTCCACCGCTTAAGGTGTTGCAGAATACTTTTACAGAATCTGCTTTTACTTCCATTCTCTCTGACCACTTCTCTGCCAGCTGTTTCTGTTTTCTATCGGAAATCGGGCCAAAAGGTGTAAGGTCTTTCAGCGATGGAAGACAGATATTATCTGCAATACTACTGATAAGCATTAAAGATTCCTGATCTCTGTTCTTGGATACATAACCAATTCCATGTCTGACAGCCCAGGAAGCACTTTTTACAGGTTCTTTCTGATCTTTCAGGACTTCTCCGGTCTCCGGCTTCAAAAGTCCAAACAGAACCTTTCCTACATCGTGCATTCCACAATCGCTCAAACCTCCAACCCCAAGAATTTCTCCTTTATGTAACTGGATTGTCAGGTTTTGTACAGATCCTGCAATTACGTTTTTGGCTTCCAATACAACCTGTTTGCTTATCTCCACTCCTGTGTCATCTCTGTAATAATGTCCTGATAACTCTCTTCCGATAAGCAGCTGTCTGATTTTGTCTGCATTAAATTCTTCTTTCTGTAAATTTGCTATAAATAAGCCATCTCGCAATACAGTAAGAGAATCACATTTATCCATGATTTCTTCAATATCATGGGAAATAAACAAAATAGCTTTTCCCTCGTCTCTTTTCTCTTTCATCAATTTGTAAAGCAGCTCACGTCCTGCAACGGATAATGCAGTCGTTGTCTCATCAATGATCCAGATTTTCGGAGATGTATATAAGGCTCTTGCCAGTTCCACCAGCTTTCGGTCTTCGAAAGAAAGCTGATCGATCAACATTTCCGGCTTAATATTATCTACGTAAATATTCTGAAGTGCCTTGGCAGCTTCCCGATTCATCTCTTTGACATTAAGTACGCCGCCTTTTGCAAACTTCTCTTCTTTACCAAAAAAGATATTTGCGGCTACTGATATTTTGGAAATTGTGCCCTGCTCCTGCACCACCATACTAACTCCGTGATTAATTGCATCCACGGTTCCTGTCGGTTCATATGGTTGTCCGTCCAGATACATTTTTCCACTGTCATATTTTTGAATTCCGGCTACAATTGATGAAAAAGTTGATTTTCCAGATCCGTTTTCACCAACCAGACCTCTGATTTCTCCGGCCTTTATGGTGATATCAAACTCTTTCAATGCATGTACTGTTCCAAATGATTTGCATATCTTTTCTGCCCGGAACAAATATTTTTCCTGCTCAGCCATGTCTTCACCCCGCATATCTTGCAATTCTTTGTGTTCCCTTGATTTCTGGCATTATTATAATCCGTAGTTTTTGTGCAATAAAGATGATTTTTTTCATATTTTGTTAGATTTTCCGTCTTTTTTATTGTTTTTTATTCTATTTTTTCATTTTCATTTATTCTTTTGCACAAAAAACGCTGTTGCACACAGCTTATTAACGCCATGTACAACAGCATCGTTTCTGATTTTCTCCAGCATTTTTAAACAGTCTTTAATTCTCACCAAACTCTATCAGAATCTTAGTTCCTTTTCCCATTTCACTTTCAATTTTCATGCAGTTCGTATTTCCATATAGATAATAAAGTCTTCCCCTTATATTTGACAAGCCAATCTTCTTTCCCCTGTCCTCAGGATTAAATTTCATACTATTGATCTCATCCAGTTTTTCCGCATCCATTCCTCCTCCATTGTCTTCCACGGACAAAACAAGATTTTTCTCCTCATTCCTGAAAACGGTGATTATGATTTTGCCACAAAATTCTCCACTTTCCTCATCAATCAATCCATGGAACAAAGAGTTCTCCACCAACGGCTGAATCATATTCTTAGGAATCTGCTCTTCCATCAGTTCCGGCGCAATATCCCATTCTACTTCCAGATTCCCATCATACATAAATTTCTCTATAACGATGTACTGATTTACGATTTTCATCTCGTTTGCAACGGAATCTGTAATCTGGATATCATTTACGCGCAGGCGGTCTTTCAGTATCGCAATCAACGCTGAATTTACTTTTACAATATCTTCGCAGCGTTTTTTTCGCGCAAGATAATTAATGCTGTTAATGGTATTGTAGATAAAATGAGGATCGATCTGGCTTACCAGAAGGCTGAACCTGATTTGCTGCTCTTTTGCTTCTTTTTCCCCAATTACTTCTATGCTGTGTTTCAAATCATCAATCATTTTATTAAAAGAGGATTCCAGCTGACCAATCTCATCTTCCCTGTCAGACTCCACTTTGCAGTCCAGATTTCCTTTCGCCGCCATAAGCATGTGTTGAGACAGGACCAGAACAGGGTTTATTAATGTATTTATATTTCTATAGTTCATAAACAATACCAGGAGCAGAAAAATAGCAAGAGTTCCAAAAAGACCTGCAATATATGGAAAAAGCACCATCCAAATAGATTCTTTATTCACAATAGAAACCACTTCGTACCCACAAGTAGCAGATTTGTCGTGGAAAACAATATCGCCAGTCAAAGCTTTCCGCTTATTTTTGCTGTCATTCTTCTTGTCGTCATTCTGCACCAACGCCTCCCGGGCGTCTACAATGTCTTCTTCCGAACCATATTCATAAAAAGTATTTCCTGTACTGTCAACCAGATACCATGCATCCAGGCTGCTTCCCGCCAGGCCGCGTATGTCTTTCAAAGTATTATTCAGATTTACAAACATGATAATCGTGCACCACTGGTTATTCAGGTAATAGTTTCTGGCATATGCCACTGTGCAATAAGAATTGGAACCTACGGTAACCTGGTACACAGGAGAATAGGAACGACCGAAACCAGTGCTCATCATATTAGAAAAATTCTCCGAATCCAGCACATTCAGATCTTCCTGAACAATATTGGTCAGCGAATCAATAGCAGGAGCATTTTGACCGATAATAGCTATTCCACGGATCATGCCCATATAACTTGTAAGATTGTTCAGTCTAACCGATGCCCTTGTCTTATTCTTCGTATCCGGATTTCTTAAATATGTCTGAATATCATTGTTCTGTTCCACAGTTGCTGCAACATTTTCCATGTAATTTTCTACAAGCGACAATGTATTTTCTACGTGCTGCAGCAAAGAAGCAGTGGTATTCTCAGATATCTGCACTTCATTTTCCTTAAATACAGGAAAGAAAAAGCCAAAGGAAATTCCGATGGCTATGATAAAAGAAATCAGTCCGCCAGTAAGTATACTCACCATCAAACGTTTTCTGAAAGATGTTTTACATTTATTTTTCGTTTTTTCTTCCCCCTTTTTTGGAATATTCCGTTGGGAACATACCGGTTTTTTTGTAAAAAGCCTGACTGAAATACTGGCTTGAATTGTAACCTACAGCAGAGCATATCTCATATATCTTATAGTTTCCATCTTCCATCATCTTCTTGGCAGCCTCAATTCTTATGTCTGTCAGATAGCTTTTCAAGGTGACACCAGTTTCCCTTTTGAACTCTCCACTCAGATATCCAGGGCTTAAGTGTACATAGGCAGCTACATCGTTAAGTGACAAATCTGGATTCCGGAAAGATCTGCAGATATATTCCACAGCATCGGAAATTACCCGGGAATAACCATTCACTTCTCTGGTCATATATTCATGGTAATGGTTCACCTGTTTTTCCAACCAGGCAGTAATTCTAGCTGCATCCAGCCATTCTTTCCAACAGGAAGCAATCCGGGGAACTTCTTTTCCAGTCTCTATTTTTTCATAAGCATGTTTCAGTGCTGTATAACCAGCCTGCGCTGCGTTTATAAATTGCTCTACTCCGTCCGTTCTAGCAATGCTCAGAATTTCATGGAGCATCTGAATACGAATCTGGGAATCCGGCTCTTTCAGCATATTCTCCATGGAAAGATTTTTCTTCGAGCTGACAACAATCTGCTCTTTTCCCAGTTCCTGTACCTGAGAGCAGTCTAATTTACGGATTTCTCCCACTCCTTCCAGATACTTTTCCAGAAATACATTCTTGTTCTCGTCATAAAACCGCTTAAATTCATAAAGACTGATTCTACCCTGCACAATATAAAGAGTAAAACTTGAGTTAGTCTCTTCCTGCAGTTTTTTCTGGAATTTACGAGCAAGCTTATATAATTCCTGCTCATAGCTTCCATATGAGCTTTCCGTGGAACTCAGCGCGATTACCATCTTTCTGCCCGGTATCGCTGTAATCACATCCAAATCCCATCCAGTTATTTTCTCATTTGTCAGAATTTCCACGAATTTTGAACGATGTACAACGATTTCTTCTGGAACGGCTTCCCCACTCAAACTTATCGGAAGATCCTGCTCCACCATGATAATATGTTCCGGTCTTTTTAAAATCTGTTCAATATCTGCACTTTCTGTCATTTCCTCAGACAGAAAAAATTGCTCCAACATTCTGTCTGTTATGTAGCGTTCCCGCTTTCCAGCTTTTATGATATTTGCTTTCAAACGATTCAAAAGCTCAGACAGTGAGTTCTCTGTAATCTCACTTTTTATTACATATTCAGTGATTCCAAGGCGAATAGCTGCTTTGGCATAACTGAAATCTTCGTATGCAGTCAGCAGGACAATGCTCACTTTTTCATCTGTTTTGCGTATTTCAGATATCATCTCTATACCATCCATAAAGGGCATGCGAATATCTGTAAAAATCACCTGTGGATGATATTCCCTGTATTTTCTTAACGCCTGCTTCCCATTAAAGGCTGTTGCAATTATCTGGTAACCATATGCTTCCCAATCAATCATCGTACTCAGATCTTCCAGCATGAGTTTTTCATCATCTACAATCATTACTGATATCAGGTCTGTCATACTTTCTCTCCCCTCAATACATACATTATGTGTTTATATTATTAATTTACCAGATTATTGTCAACACGCAGCTTGCCACTCCTCAGCTATACAACACGCAGCAATTCATCCCCCGTTTTAAGATGATTTGCTTTCCAAAATCCGCAATTTCTTCCCATCCCGTTCTATAATCCCCTCATCTGCCAGGTTCTTCAGCTCCCGCATCATGGCGCTGCGGTCTACACTGAGGTATTCAGCAAGAGTGGTGTAGGACATGGGCAAGATAACCGTTTTCGTCTGTTTTTCTGCAGCGATGGAATTTAAATAGGCCATGATCTTCTTTCGGGTGCTGTTTCTTGACAGCACATAAATCCGGCTGGCCTGCTGGCTGGCACGCAGGGCAATCATCTGAAGCAGGTTGCTTACCAGCTGGCTATGGAATTTACAGGCATTTTCGCAGCGTTTAATCACATGCTCATAGGCGATAAACAGCACTCTTGTTTCGGATTTTGCACAGACATAATAGTGCTGGGATTCTTCAGATAAAAGGAATGGTTCGCCAAAAACACTATCCTTTTTCAGGTTATCTATCATATATTGATTTCCATCTTCATCAATGCAATAAAGGACTGCCTGACCTTCCAGGATCAGACCTATTTTTTTCATGGAACTGGCATATTCCATCACAGTCTCATTATTCCGATAGACTGCTTCATGCATATCGAAACAGATGCGCATACGTTCCTGTTCTTCAGGAGTTATGTATGAAAAAAGTGTCACTGGTGTCATTTCTACAATCCCTTTCTATAAATTTATCCAGAACATGTTCAAAAAATAATTTCTTATATCTTACACCATTTTGTTGTATTTGCAACAGATTTTATTTCAAAATTTGGTTATACTAAGACCATGTTAAAGAAATAACAAAGCAGTAAAAAATACATAGTTCCCGCAGAAATCACAAACAATTACACCAATAACAATATCTCATAAAAAGGAGACGAACCCCTATGAAAATTACAGACACCATCCGCTACGCAGGCGTAAACGACCATCAGATTGATCTTTTCGAAGGTCAGTACAAAGTACCGAACGGTATGACGTATAATTCCTATGTGATCCTGGATGAAAAAATCGCAGTCATGGATACTGTAGATGCAAATTTCACTCACGAATGGCTGGATAATCTGGACCGCATCCTGGAAGGCCGCAAGCCAGACTACCTGATTGTACAGCATATGGAGCCGGACCACGCAGCAAATGTGGCAAACTTCCTGAAAGTTTATCCGGAAACCACCATCGTAGCCAACGCAAAAACCTTCACTATGATCCAGAACTTCTTCGGTCTCGACCTGGAAGGACAGAAGCTGGAGGTTACAAATGGCGGCACCCTCAACCTTGGAAACCACAACCTGACCTTTGTTTTCGCTCCCATGGTGCACTGGCCAGAAGTTATGGTAACCTATGACAGCACCGATAAAGTACTTTTCTCCGCAGATGGCTTCGGAAAATTCGGCGCACTGGATGTAGAAGAAGATTGGGACGATGAAGCTCGCAGATACTTTATTGGCATCGTTGGAAAATACGGACCACAGGTTCAGAAATTACTGAAAGTTGCCGCAGGCCTGGATATCCAGATCATTTGCCCTCTTCACGGACCTGTTCTTACAGAAAACCTTGGACATTACATTGGTCTTTACGATACATGGTCCTCTTACACACCAGAGACAGAAGGAATTGTCATTGCCTACACATCTGTATACGGTCATACAAAAGCGGCTGTAGAGCTGCTGGCTGACAAGCTTCGCAGCAAGGGATGTCCCAAAGTTGTTGTATATGATCTTGCAAGAGATGACATGTCACAGGCTCTGTCCGACGCATTCCGCTACAGTAAGCTGGTTCTTGCTACCACAACCTATAATGCAAGCATTTATCCGTTCATGCACGACTATATCACCCGTCTGACCGAGCACAACTTCCAGAACCGCACCGTGGGCATCATCGAAAATGGTTCCTGGGCACCTCTGGCAGCAAAAATTATGAAAGAAATGCTTTCTGGCTGCAAGAAGATCAACTGGCTGGACACTACTGTAAAAGTGCTTTCCGCAGTAAACCAGGAAAACAAGGATCAGCTGGAAGCTATGGCAAGCGAACTTTGCAAAGAATACATTGCCCAGAATGATGAGCTGGCAAACAAAAATGACATGACAGCCCTTTTCAGAATCGGATACGGTCTTTATGTAGTTACCTCCAATGACGGCAAAAAAGACAACGGACTGATCGTCAACACTGTGACCCAGCTCACTGATACTCCAAACCGTATTGCGGTAAATATCAATAAGGCAAATTACTCCCACCATGTGATCAAACAGACTGGAGTTCTCAACGTAAACTGCCTGTCTGTAGATGCACCGTTCTCTGTATTCCAGCAGTTTGGTTTCCAGACCGGACGCAGCGTAGATAAATTTGCAGGTCAGAAGGTCTACCGTTCCGATAATGGACTGGTATTCCTGGACAAATATATTAATGCATTTATGTCTCTGAAGGTTGAACAATATGTAGACCTTGGTACCCATGGAATGTTCATCTGCAGCGTCACCGAAGCCCGCGTCATGAACGATCTTGACACCATGACTTACACCTACTATCAGAAAAATGTAAAACCGAAGCCAGAAACCGATGGCAAAAAAGGCTTCGTCTGCAAAGTATGCGGCTACATCTACGAAGGTGACGAGCTCCCGGATGACTTCATCTGCCCGCTGTGCAAACATGGAGCTGCAGATTTCGAGCCCATCGGATAAAAAAACAACCAGATAAATTTTTCAAGGCAGCACCGAATCCAGAGCGTGTCTGAAAAAGGCTTTCTGCAAGATGTGCACCACAATTTGTGGGAATGATTTTTCAGACACACTCCGGAGCCTGCGCTGCCTGATTACCGGTAATAGTAATTCCTGCTGCACCCTCTGGGAAAAATCTGCAATTTCAATTTTCGCCGGAATTCCATTTCGTCAACGGATTCTCTCAATATATTCAACGCCATTCGAAGATTTCGAATATCTTTTTCCATGTAATCCGTATAATTTCCACGGCCAACCAGCTTCAAGTGCGTAATTCCGGCTTGCTTTAACTGATAAAGTGCACATAGACCACAGCCAGTTTCACCGCAAAGATAACCCGCAGAATCATAGGAAAAATCATGTAAACTGTGAAAATCATCAGGAACAAAGCCGTCTGGCAGCAAATGCCCTCCGTTTATTTCCTGATTGAAGATTTCAGAACCGGCATTCCCTGTTTTTAAGGTTCCGATCTGATAGGGCACTTTACAAAGATACCCCATCTCATCGCAATGCAAAGAATTACAAAATGCACCTGTAAACTGGCACATTTCATTCAATACAAAGGCCTCAAATTCCGGAACTCCTTCTGTTCCATCCTTTTTTCCACATTTATCAACAACCGCTTTCATATCTTCGAATGTATTTTTCCTGTGAAAAATCACACGTTTCAATCTCATTTTTGCCAATGAAGCCACCATCTGGCTGTTAATTTCTCCACATTCTCCACTGAGATGGATTTCGCAGTTTATGCCATTTTCACGTAAATATACCATCAACGCCGGGTCTGCAATAATATAACTGTGAAAACCGATTTTTATACACTGGCTTATAATCCCGGCAATTTCTGGATATTGTTCCGGGATATAATACAGGGAATTGAAGGTAAGATGGACTGGTTTTTCGTACTTTTTCATCATCCCAGACAGGATTTCCAGCTCACTGAATGCGCCAAGCTGTACGTTATAACAAAGTACTTCCCTGCGGTTTAAGGGCAGTACCGTTCCGTATTTTTGGGACCAGGAATAAGGAACATAACCACAGAAAAATTCATCTGCACCAGCCTCCGCGAACTTTATATATTCATCTATCGAGCCTAATCCTGCTACTATTTTCATCACTTATCTCCATAAATTCCAGCCTTGAGCAGCCATGTACTTCATCCTGAATAAAATATCGCTTCTGCCTCAACACGGGTATGTCACCTGCCGGCGGCATTACCATGCTCTTATTACAACCCGGTCCACACCGTTTTGGATATAATTCTTCAGTATTTCTTCCTCTTTCAATATCCTCATATCAATCCCAAACAACGAATTATACCGCCCTATCATATGCAAATGTTCCGGATACAAAAGTGCATATTCCGTACAATATCCCGGGCATTTTTTTGCAAGCTTTTGTCGTCCTCTCTCGCCTGTTTCACATACTGCACCAAGAGGACAATACTGTGATGTATTGGTCTGATAGAACGGAATATGCAGGCTGTTTTTTCCAGGTGGAATCTGCTGTTCGTAACCGCAGGATTCCCATTCAAAGCGTTGGATTCCATATTCTCTTTCCAGAAAATTACGGTAAAATCCAGCATTCAGGCTGTTCCTCTCAAACCATTTCTGTTCTCCTTTTTTGAACGGAATCCGAGGGTCTTTTCTGCGTTTATTTAACAAAATTCCAAGGCTGGGAATCAGATTCCTTCTGCTTTTTTTTACTAAAGAAGCCATTCCCCAGTCATTTACAACAATCTCTACAGACTGCCTTTTTTCTTCACACCACCGGTTAATTTCATCAAGCAATTCTGTTATATAATCCAGCATATATTCCCGGATATAAGAAAAAACAAGTGTGATTTCCACCTGTTCTGCCGCTGCTTTTTCTATTATTTCAAACAACAATTTACGTTCCGGAAACAGAAGATGACAGAACTGATTTCCAATATAAAGGTGATCCGGTACTCTATGTTCCAGAATAATGTTGCCGCAGATACCGATACATTTTCCGGCATACTTTTTGGAAAATTCTGTCAGGGAACTATTCAAATATTCCTGATACAATTCCGGGCGATCTATCTCCAGCGCCAGTTCCGCAACACCTGATTCAGGCGGTACCTGGCACTTATACCCAGGCTTAAAGCCAGTTCCGCACTGAGAACAATTATCAGTTAAATCTATACGTTTCCCATTATAAGCGGACTCCAATACCTCTGGCGTAAGCTCTCTCCGCCATATTCCCACCTGCTCTTCCAGACTGTCACACTTGACCTCATCCAGTTCCCCCGGATACCCTGTCAGGCTTTTCGCCAACGCGCTGTCGTCCTCTTCCAGCTTCAGATGAATGTAGTGATTATACTGATAAAGAAGCCTCTGAACCGCCTCTGCATACGCTTTCTGCTTCACCGTCACCTTATATTTCACACAAAATCCGGAGAGTTCTGCGTCCACCACATCAGACCTTTGTATATCGTATTCTGGAATTTCCAATTCACGATAACACCCATTCTTTATATCATAAAAGCACACCTTCAAAGCTTCTGAATCAGAGATATTTTCTTCTATTGTCCGAAAACAAAATCCACTCTCATCAATCTCTGTAATCCGAACCTCCCGTCCTCCCACAACCCCGGCAAGAAGCCCGAAAGGAATCATTGAAACCATTGCAATCACACCCTGTTCCGTCTACGAATACTGCAAATATATCTCAGAATATATAAAAAAACAATCTTTCCAGTTTATAAACCTTTTCTCCTTTTTTCTTCACAAAAGAATGGTAAAATTAACTTAACGACTATGAAAACATAATCATTGATTTTTCAAACACGCTCCAGTTCTATCTGGTATGCTTCATATTCGCTCACCGCAGCAGGAAGCAGTATTCCAGCCTCCATAAGTGCAGCTCCCGGATATACTTTTCCGGTAGTTTTTTCCCGATAAAAAGCATCCTCTTCCATTCCTTTTAAGGTAACGTATGCTGCCGGCGGATTGGCTTCTGCTGTAAGTCTTATCACACTTACCAGTGCCTTGGATCTGTCATCTGATACCACCATCCAGGCCGCAAAATTATCCTGGAAAGGATTGGAAAGACGGTAATAATCTCCTTCACGGATCAATTCCTGATACTCCCTGTATTGGGCAAGCTGGGCACGGATTTCTGCTTTTTCCTTTGCATTTAAAAGTGCGGGATTCAGTTCATAGCCAAAGGTTCCAGACATAGCTGCAACGCCTCTTGTATGCATACTGGTCACTCTTCCGGTCTGATGGTTTGGCACTGCTGACACATGTGAACCCATTGCTGCTACCGGATAAAAGAAGGAGGTTCCATATTGAATCCGTGTACGATTAATAGCATCTGTGTTGTCACTGCACCAGATCTGAGGCGTATAATACAACATTCCGGCATCAAATCTTCCGCCGCCTCCGCTGCAGCCTTCAATAAGAATATCCGGATAACGGTTCGTAAGTTTTTCCAGGAAATCGTACACCCCAAGAACATAATCATAGGTCACATTTGGTGCATAAATATCTGCCAGGCTGCGGTTCATATCCCATTTAATGTACTCCACATTTCCCTGATCCAGAACTGCACAGATACGTTTAAATATCTCATCACGTACTTCTTTTCTGGAAAAGTCAAGGACCAGCTGGTTTCTGGAACGAACAGGCTTGCGGCCTGGAATTGTAATTGCCCAGTCCGGATGTTCCCTGTAAAGATCACTGTCCTCACTGACCATTTCAGGCTCAATCCAGATACCGAATTTCACGCCTTCTGCGTTTACTCTTTCGATTAATTTCGTCAGAGTTCCGCCTAATTTTTCCTCGTTCACATACCAGTCGCCGAGAGAAGAATTGTCGTCATTTCGCTTTCCGAACCATCCATCATCCATAACCACCATATCGATTCCAAGCGCTTTTGCCTCCTTTGCAAGCTCTACGATGGTGTCTCCGGTGAAATCAAAATATGCGGCTTCCCAGCTGTTGATCAGGACAGGACGATTTGCATGGACGTATTTTCCCTGGCAGATATGATTCATAATGCAGTGATGGTACTGCTGGGAAAGCCTGGAAAGACCTTTGTTTGTGTAGGATAAAATAACCTCTGGCGCGGTAAATTCAGCTCCGGCTTCCAGGGGATATGCAAACAGTTCATCAGTCAGACCCATCTGGATTCTGGTCTGATCATACTGGTCCTTTTCTGCTTCTACAAGGAAGTTTCCACTGTATACAAACAGCATTCCGTAGCAGCTTCCGCTGTCTTCATTTGTGTTTTTTCCTGCAAGGATTACCCCTGGATTATACTGGTGGCTGGAGGTTCCACGGCGGCTGCCAATTCGGGTGCTTTCATGGGAAACCGGCATTCTTTCCATGTTTCTTTCCATAGCATGTCTGCCATAAAATTTGATCAGATCATAGTCTCCGTGAAGGAAATCCAGGCATGCAGACTGGGCTTTTTTTACTGTTACAGGGGCTTTTCCAGCATTCTTAATTATCACACTTCTGGTGATAATATCTTCTTTTTCCAGTACTCCGTAGAGCAGACGAAGCTCTACTTTTGTAACAGGATCTTCCAGTATAATCTTCAAAGTTTCCGCTTCATTTTCTTCTGCACGGACGAATGGAAGACCTTTCAGAGTGTATTTTCCAGCCGCAATTTCATGTGTTATGTAAACCGGATTGCAGCACTGGGAACCATCTGCATTCTCTATATTTAACGCATAATTTCGGAAATCTCCTGTGCCAAGTGATGGATATTCCTGTGGCAATGCATCCAGAGAATAGGTTCTGTCGCTGCCTGCTGAATTCGGATTTCCAGAAAAGCCACGGTCTCCATAATTCAGAAGATAGTCCATTTCTCCTGCAGTTCTGGCACCATAATACAGGTGCAAAAGGTACCCTTGAGCATCCGCCTGCATCTGATAGGTAGTGTGGGCAGTGGTGAGGGTAAAGATCCGGGTTGTTTCGTTGAAGGTGATTGCCATGAGTGGGGCCTCCTTTTTCTATGATGTGTTAAGTATAGCATACCAAAATCAACACTTAAATAGCTTAATTTTTCTTATTTTATGCCTTTATGATGGTTTTTTATGGTATAATGAAATATATTATCGCATTATGATATATTATCAGCAAATGTAACAGGAGGATTCCGTATATGGATAACAACTTTCACATTTTTCCGAGCGAAACTTTCATTGATCTATGCCTTTACCAATATGGACATGAGAAGTGTACTCCCGGACATTTATTTGGTCCGGCAACGCGGAATCACTATCTTTTTCACTATGTTCTTTCCGGAACAGGCACCCTGATGGCCACGAATTCCAAGGGGCAGAATGTAAATTATCAGGTTCGGAGCGGACAGGGATTTATGATTTTTCCAGGACAGATCACCACTTATGTGGCAGATATTCAGGTACCATGGGAATACGTCTGGGTGGAGTTTGACGGGCTGCGTACCACAGAAATCCTCAACGTTTGTGGCTTTTCCAAGGATGCGCCAGTCTATATGGCCCACTCCAGGGAGGCACGAAAAAAGATGGTGGATGAACTGATTTACATTTCTCAGAATTCAGAGCAATCTCCTTTTCATCTGATGGGACATTTCTATCTTTTTGCGGATCTGCTTGCGCAATCTGTTGCCAGACCGCAGCCTGCCGCCACCAGTAAAATGAGTGATTATTATATAAAAGAGGCAATAAATTATATCGAACAGAACTTCCAGAATGATATTTCTATTGAGGATGTGGCAGCTGTATGCGGTATTAACAGAAGCTATCTGGGACGAATTTTCCGCACCAGCACAGGACGCTCTCCACAGGAATTTCTCATTCATTACCGCATGACAAAAGCGGCGGAATTGCTGAAGCTGACCACATTATCTATAGGAGATATCGGCTCTGCCGTAGGCTACGAAAACGCCCTCCACTTCTCCCGGGCTTTTAAAAATGTGTATGGGGTTTCACCGCGGGCGTGGCGGGAGCAGCATAGATGAAATTTTGATTATACAAAAAGGACTTTCCGATTTCTCAGAAAGTCCTGTATCTGCTTGCGGTTATTGAATTTTAGAAGTTAAATCCTACGGATTTCAGTGTTCCGTCTGCGGACTGTGCGGTTACGTCCTGGGCAACTACGCCAGCTTCTGTCTCCTGGATGTGGAGGGCGCTCTGGGTTTCGTTTTCCTCTGATGCAACATTTTTGAATTCCATATTAATTACGACTGCTTCGTCTGGAACTTCGATCTCAACACCATCTGCGATGAAGGTTACGTCGTAGAAAGTGTACTCGTCGTCTTCTGTTGTTCCAAGGTCTCTGATGGAAGCCTGTTTTGCTTCTTCATATTTCTCACTGCCAGCTTCAAGCTTTACAGCGTTCATTTCAGCGTTTTCTGGAAGAGCTGTCTCATCAAACACTTTTGCAGTGATAATGACTTCTTCGTTCTCGAAACGGAAATCGAAATCTACGGTAGTTTCTACTGCATCTCCAACTTCACCGGTTCCATCGGTAAACTCAGCTGGCTCAGCTTCTGCAGAGCTATCTGTGAATCCATCAACAAAAGCAGCTTCCTCTGCAGTTTCTCCGGTCTGGAACTCATCCTGCGCTTCTTCTACCTGAACCTCCTCGGTCTGTGCAACCTCCGGCTGAACCTCTGTCTGAGTCTGCTCTGGCTGAACCTCCTCAGTCTGTGCAGCTTCCGGCTGAACTTCTTCCACATATACAGCTTCATCACCTGTGGTAAAAGCATCCATCTCTGCAAGTGCCTCCGCATCTGTAAATCCTTCTGCGGAAACTACTGTATATCCTGTCACCAGCATTGTCGCTGAAATCATAACTGCCATTGCTTTTTTTAATGTATTCTTTCTCATAATGGAAACCTCCTGAAATCTATAAAGTCATTCCCAAATGTAATATCCTTTAATTTGACTTCATTATACCAGTAGGGCTGTTTCGTCAACTCTTTCTTCGGGATGTTTTTCCACTTTTCAAAAAAGTTTTTTTACTTTTTTTGCAAAACCAGAACCACAGGACTATTCTGTAGTTTCCTTAATTGCGCAGGAAGCTAAGGGGCACCTGCAAAAAGGCGATCCGCTTTGTGTGCGGACCGCCTTCATTTGTACTTGCTTTGTTATGGTTCCGATCTGGTCAAAAACCTTGTTTTGCTTTACTGTCTTTTGTTTCTTCTGCGGCGTCTTTCAGTCTCGGCTGCAAGCATTGCAGCTGCAAGAAGAAGCATCAGATAAGTTCCGATCGGGGTATCATCTCCGGTCTTCGGTGATTTGCCTCCGCCGTAGCCGCCGGAATGATCTTCGGAGCCACCGCTATTTCCACCATCGGAAGAAGGAGTAGGTGTTGGTGTTGGTGTTTCTGTTACTGTGCTTTCTTCCTGGTTGGTGATGACAACTTCTGCTGTCATATTCGTTTCATCAAATGTAACAGAATCTGCACTTACGGTAACTTTATATCCAAAGCCTTCGGAGCCTGCAATTGGTTTTCCGTTGGAATCAGTTTCCGTTACATACAGGGTTACCTTTGCTCCTGACTGGGCAAGACCAACATTGATGATCTCACTTACTTCATAGCCACCGTCCATATCAAGCTTGATAATGTTCTGCTCAACCTGCTGGGAAAGCTGTGTATGAGCTGCATCATCAAAGATACCTGCATAGAATACCTCGTTGCTGTTTCTGGTGCCTCCATCTGCACCAAGAACCTTCTTGGTAATTGTCAGCTGACCCTGTTTGTAGAATCCATCTGGCGGGAAGCTGCTGAACACGTTTTCAAAGGAAACGGTTGTTGTTCCATCGGCTTCGGTTACTGTTGTGGAGTTACCATTGCCAAATACAGCTTCATAAACAGTTCCATCTGCAAGAGCGCCGATCGTCTGAGAAGTTCCATCCTGTGTACACTCTGCAATGTAGTATGTCTTGCCTGCCTTAATATTCTCTGAGAATACTACGGTGGAAGCATCTGCATTCTTGAATACAAGAGCTTTCACATCAGAAACTCTCTGTGTGCATTCTTTATCAGAATACAGGGCTACATAGAAGGTCTGATTTCTTGCTGCCAGACCTTCACCAATATAGGTAAGTTTCTTTGTCACTGCAATAGATGCTGAGGTTGCCAGTTTATCCTGTACAAGTAAAACACCATCCTTGGAAACAGCTGTTGTTTTTTCTGCATCTACTGTTCCGTCTTCTTTCAGAACAAACGTAGTGTCGCTTGTAAGTAAATATCCGTCTGGAGCTACAGTCTCACGAAGAGTGTAAATCTTACCGGTTTTCAGTTTCTCGGTAACATGAGCTTCCTTGGTGGAATCCCACTCGTCTACTACGTTTCCATCCTGGTCAATGATCTGGATGTGAGCACCTTCCAGCTCTTTCCCATCGGAAATATCTACTTTGCTTACTTTTACAGAAGTTCTGCTGTCTTCTACCAGAAGGGTTCCATCCGCTGAGATGGTTGTGCTGGTATTATCTTTGTCAAGAGTTCCATCCTCCTTCAAGCTAAAGACTGTGTCAGCTGTAATAGTATAGCCATCTGGCGCTACGGTCTCACGAAGGGTATATTTCTCACCGGTCTTAAGACCTGTTACTTCATGAGATTCCCAGGTGGAATCCCACTCGTCTACTACATTTCCATCTTTGTCAAGGATCTGGATATGAGCACCTGCCAGTTCTTTCTGGTCGGTAATATCCACTTTGCTGATCTTAACAGATGTGATTGTATTGGTAATGATAAATCCTTCTGTGGCATTTCCTGTTACTGTGGAAATATAGCCAGCTATTTTGCCAATTTCTTCTACTGTGTAGACAATATCCTTTCCAGCCCTCTTCTCATCAAGTTCGGACCAGGTGTAAGTCCACTTGTTCTCTGCGTTCAGGATAATTTCCTCGCCACTGTTTTCGCCATCGGCTTTCAGCTGAACCTTGATTTCCTTCGGTCTGTGACCGCCGCGGTCATCGTTATCAGCCCATGCCTTGGTAACTGTGACGCTGGTCTTTCCTGGCGCATAGCTGTTGGTGATATCGTAGCCGGTGATCTCAGTTGTGTAATCTGCAACTGCATCCTCAGTTACCGTGTATACAATTTCTTTTCCAGCCTCATATTTCGGCAGTTTTTCGAAGCTGTAGGTCCAGTTTCCATTTTCGTCTGCGGTTACGGTCTGGCTGTCCTTCTCCTCGCCGTTTGCAAGAAGTCTTACAGTGATGCGCTCCGGACGTTTGCCATCCTGATTGTCGGCATCGTTCCAGGTCTTGGAGCCCTTCACCTCAGTTGTCTCGGTTGTGTAAGTGTTGGTGATGTTAAATCCGTCTACACTTGTTTCATAACCTTCCACTGCTTCCTCGGTTACGGTGTAGGTAATTTCCTTGCCATTTGCATATTTCGGCAGGTCTTTAAAGGTGTAGGTCCAGTTTCCTGCTTCGTCTGCTTTTACAGTCTGGCTTGCTACGATCTCTCCGTTTGCAAGAAGGTTGACGATAATGCTCTCTGGACGCTTGCCATCCTGATTGTCTGCGTCATCCCAGGTCTTGGTTACGGTGATGGAAGTTGTTTCTGGAGCGTAGGTGTTAGTCAGAGTAGTTACAGTTCCGTTCTTGCTGTTGTCGGTAAGTTCGTAACCTTCTGGGAGAGTTTCCTCTGTCCAGGTGTACTCGATTGCTTTTCCGTCTGCTTTTTCCGGAAGGTCAGATATAGTCTGTTTCCAATTGTTCTCGACGCTCAGGGTAACGGTCTTTCCGGTTTCTTTACCGTCTGCAAGAAGACTTACGGTAATGCTCTCCGGACGTTTTCCATCCTGATTTTCAGCGTCGTTCCAGATCTTGGTTACTGTTGCACTGGTCTTTCCTGGAGTGTAGCTGTTGGTGATGTTGCTGCCATCGTAGGTTGTAGTGTAATCAGTTACTTCCTCCTCAGCTACGGTGTAGGTGATTTCCTGGCCGTTTGCATATTTCGGCAGATCTTTGAAGGTGTAAGTCCAGTTTCCTACTTCGTCTGCAGTTACGGCCTGGCGAGTTTTCTCTGTGCCATTTGCAAGAAGGATTACAGTGATGCTTTCCGGACGCTTGCCATCCTGGTTGTTTGCATCGTTCCAGGTCTTGGTTCCGGTAATCTCGGTGGTCTCTGGCTGATGAGTGTTAATGAAATTATAGCCATCACTCTCGGTTGTGTAGCCATCGACTGCATCCTCAGTTACGGTGTAAGTGATTTCCTGTCCGTTTGCATATTTCGGAAGGTCTGTGAAGCTGTAGCTCCAGTTTCCGTCTGCATCAGCACTTACACTCTGGCTCTTAAGCTTAGTTCCGTCTGCAAAAAGGTTTACGGTAATGCTCTCTGGACGTTTTCCATCCTGATTATCTGCATCTTTCCAGGTCTTGGTTCCGGTGATGGAAGTAAGCTCTGGAGTATGAGTGTTGGTCAGAGTGGTTACCGTTTCGTTCTTGGAAGTTCCTGTCAAGCTGTAGCCTTCTGGAACATTAACCTCGGTCCAGGTGTAGGTGATATACTCTCCATCTGCTTTTTCCGGAAGACCAGTTATCGTCTGTGTCCAGTTGTTCGCAGCAGTAAGAGTAACAGTTTTGTTAGTTGGCGTTCCATTTGCAAGGAGAGCTACGGTAATGCTCTCTGGACGAATGCCATCCTGGTTGTCAGCATCATCCCAGATCTTGGTTACAGACGCGCTGGTCTCACCTGGGGTGTAGCTGTTGGTGATGTTGTAATTATCATCAATAGTTGTTGTATAACCAGGTACGGTAAGCTCGCTTACCGTGTAGGTAATTTCCTGACCATTTGCATATTTCGGCAGATCGGTGAAGCTGTAGGTCCAGTTATCGTCAGCTGTTACGGTCTTGGTGTCTGTAATTATGCCATTTGCAAGAAGGTTGACGGTGATGCTCTTTGGACGTTTGCCATCCTGGTTGTTGGAATCGTTCCAGGTTTTGGTTCCGGTGATGTCGAGGGTTGCTGGTTTATGAGTGTTGGTGATGTTGTAGCCGCTTACGCTTGTTTCATAACCAGCTACCGCACTCTCAGTTACTGTATAAGTGATTTTTCCTTTTGCATCATACTGCGGCAGGTTCTTGAAGACATAGTTCCAGTTTCCAGCCTCATCAGGAGTTACCACCTGACTTGCAGCTTCTGTTCCATTTGCAAAAAGTTTTACAGTGATACTTGCTGGTCTGATTCCGTCCTGGTTGTCTGCATCATTCCAGGTCTTAGAGCCGCTGATATCAATTACTCCTTTATAAATGTTTTCAAAAGCAATTGCATCAACAGTATAATCACCTTTCTTGATCGTCTTGCTTACCTTCAGTTTTCCGTTTCCTGCATCTACTACAGTTACTTCAACAGTATACTCAGTAGTATCATAAGTAACTTCGGTATTCTCTCTCTGAACTTCTGATACTGTGTAAACATGAGTTCCAACATCTTTAAGAGTATAATTGAGCGGACTGAATGTTACATTTCCATCTGCATCGTTGGCAACGGTCTGAATAGTCTCTCCGTTCTTGTCCTTCAGCACGAAGTTAAAGGCATCAGCTTCAAGAGCTTTGTTCTTCAGAGTCTTACTTGCCTCCAATGTCAGAGATCCCTTTGCGTCGTAGGTATTGTCGAATATAAGCTCCTGACTATCCTCAGCAAAAGCTGCACTCATTATTCCAGTTGCCTGGTCATAGCTTACAATTACTTTCACAGTAAAGATACTGTTATCGTAAGTTACACCATTTACAGTATAGTTATTCTCAGCGGTCGCTCCCTCCGGGATCACCTCGTTTACGGTGTACTCATAGGTCTTCTCGGATTCAT
>NZ_JAJCIA010000023.1 GCF_020554845.1 Blautia faecis
CTAGAGCACGCGGTTCATACCCGCGGTGTCGAGGGTTCGAATCCCCCTCTCGCTACTTTGCTGATAGTCTTTTATACGCACAGACTTTTCAGCAAAAGTTTTTTTAATTGAATATGGCGAGATAGCTCAGTTGGCTAGAGCACGCGGTTCATACCCGCGGTGTCGAGGGTTCGAATCCCCCTCTCGCTATTATAGATGTTGCAGATTGCAGCATCTTTTTTTTGCCATAATCATCTTACACAAAGGAGTAACTGTATGAACATCGACCCATCCATCCGTAAACTTCTTGATAATGAAACTACAATACACGAAGCTCAGATCCGCGCTTTGTTCCAGACTCTTGACCGCAGGTTTGGGCTTCGTGGAGCTTCTGTGCCTATCCGCTTTGGTTACGATGAGGCTGTACTTGGCTCTTATACACCTGCTTCTTCTCATGAAAAGGAAGGCTTCTATTTTTCCCTTCTGTTTATTGGTTATGCCGTAAAGAAGCCTCTTTCCAAAGAGGATCGCCTGGATCTTTATAAGCACGAATACGCCCATTATATGCAATACAATATGAAAATCCCGGCGCAGTATAACTGGCAGGCAGGAAAGCATGGGAGCGCCTGGAAATACTGCTGTTCTCTTGTGGGCGCCGCGCCTACTCCTTATTACAGAATCGGAGAAAGCCTTCTGAAGCACAATTATGACAAAGCTCTGAAAAACCCTATCCATGACAAGACAGTTCCCATCCGGGACACCTACCGCCGTGAACAGGCCTACAAAAGCGCCAAACATAGCGAAATAAAATTCCAGGTAAACGATGTGGTAACTCATCCCAAATTTGGGGAAGGTACTGTAGAGGAAATCGTACAACTGTCCAATTCCGTCAGACTGCATATCCGGTTTGCAGATGATGAGGTAAAAAAGATTGACCAGAAATGGCTGCTACGGTCTGGTCATAAATAGTTATATTTTTACAAAACCCAATAAACTTATCATATAAAAGGAGTAAAAAGCCATGAAAAAAAATCATCATCTACACCGGCAGATTCACCTCTGCCTCATCATTTTACTGCTTCTGTTTTGCAGTTCAAGCCAGGTATTTGCCGCAGCAAGGGTAAATGTGAAAAATACCAGGATTAAATTATCAGCCACAAAGCTTACTTATAATAAAAAGGTACAGCGTCCAAAAGTAAGAGTAACTTATAAAGGAAAAGTCTTGAAGGAAAAGAAAAACTATATTGTAAAGTACTCTAAAGGCTGCAAAAAAGTAGGAACTTACACGGTTCAGATTATTGGAAAAGGCACTTATACCGGCACTGCTAAAAAACAGTTTGTCATTTTACCGCCGAAAGCCCAGATAATGAATATCTATGCAAAAACAGCAGCTGCAACTGTAGTAGTAAAAAGACAAACCTCCCAGACCAGTGGTTACCAGCTGCGCTATGCCACTAATTCAAAACTAAAAAATGCAAAAACTATAACAGTCAAAGGTAACAAAAACAACACAATTTTTCTCAATGGCCTCCGTGCCGGGACTACATATTATATGCAAACCCGCACTTACATGACCGTTAAAGGAAAAAAATACTATTCCAAATGGTCTTCTACAGGCCATTGCACAACAAACAGAGAGACAAACAGTACCCACCAAAGTGCAACCCCTACACCTACACCAACGCCTACATCCACACCGGTTCCTACACCCACACCGATTCCCAAAGCTGATCTGCCTGCACACGACCAAAAAGAAAATGCACCAGCTAAATATACATATGAAATTTACGGTCTGGACAAACAGAAGGCAGATATTTACACCGATTGTCTCAAACCTCTTTTTATAAAGACAGACAATCCGGATCCGAACTCTTTTTCCTTGATTTTTAATGGAAATGACTCGCGGACCAGCGCATACAGAAGTGGTTCATCTCGTTTCTTTGATGATATTCCTTTAGAAAACAATGACTCAGAAACTACTTCATTAGAGAAAGTAAAAGGCGGTTATATCAAATACGTGAAATTTTTCGAAGCAGGAACCTACACTGTAGAATTCAGGGAATATTCATTATCAGGTTATACGGTTGCAAATACAGTGACATTAAATGTTCTGGATTATGATCAGGCAGAAAACGCATGGCTGATTGACATTATTAACAAAACTACAACTGCTGATATGACTCCTTTTGAAAAGATGGACGCTATAAGTGCCTACCTCAGAGAACCAGGCCGCTTTAAATATTTAACCAGATATAACGATCATACAGTCGATCTGGCAGCAGATCCCAATGAGCCATTTTTTGTAACTTACCGTTGGAACTCTAGCACATCACCGTCAGTTCTCGGTGAGTTCGCTGAATTAGTCGGTGGATTTGATGATATTCATTATTGCTTTGGTGATTATCCGGTTGGCTCTCCATCATGGTCCATATGGCATTATGTGGTAAAGCTTACTATAGGAAATGAGACGCGAAACTACGCCGTTTGCCCAATGGGCTCAACCGGCAACATTGAAGAAATCAAAATGATTGATTTTTCCGATCTGAGCAATATGCGAAAGTTCGGATAATCTTAATTTAACAAATCAAATAAGTCCCCATCCCACTGTTTTAATTGCAAAAAACAGTGAATGGGGATTTTTTTCGATTATTCTATTTCTTAAGCTTCATTTTTACCGGCTCATACGTGGTATTCGTTTCATAGTCATATCCCCGTATTCCGATTTCGTCGGCAAGGTCCGTTTTCTGATAGCTTCTCTGGAAGGTGGCTTCTTTTCCAACCTCTGCCACCTCTGAACCACCGCCAAGGTCGGAAAGCTGCCACAGATTTCCATTCAGATCCATTACGTCAAGGGAAATACTGTCGCACTCTTCTAAGAAGATGCAATGGATTGTGACGTAATCGCCCACTTCTGTTTCTTCTATATCTGCGGACAGGATCTTTACTTTTCCAGCTGCAGTTATCCCTTCACCATCCACAGGCACATAGGTCATACTTTTCCCCTGGCTCTTATCTTCCAGCTGGAAAGTAATATTTGTACGCATCACATCATCAACGCACTTAGCATCCGGAAGCGTGGCAGTTCCGATGCAGGAAATGGTAAGATTCTTACTCTCATTTGTCTTTACCGCGGAAGAATAGAAATCTACTACATCATCTTCCAGATTTCGATAATCTCCCACTGCTGTTTCAATGCCAAGATCTGAATCAAAATCAAAGCTGGCTCCAACCTTTACGATGATCAGCCCTTTTTCTGCGGCATATTCTCCTATTGTCTTGTCGCTTTCAATTCCAAGATTTCTTACAGGATCCTCATTCATGGTGTCTTGTCCTGCCAGAAGATATTTGCCTCTTTCTTTCGCTGTGACTTCCACCACCACCTGGACACTGTTCTTATCACATAGGGCTTCCTTCACGGTGTAAGTGAGAATGGAATCGCCATCTTCCTGCTGCACCGGATCTTTTTCAATCAGCCCCTTGGCTTCTTCCGGCATCTTATTTCCAACTTCCTGAAAAAAACCGGAAATTCCTATATACTTCTCTGCTGCAAAAACAGTGGCACCAAATGCCATCACTGCCGCAAATGTCAGGATTAAACTGCGCTTCCAGTTTTTCCGTGTACCAATTTTTCCCATTCTGTCAGTGCCATTTATTACTTTTCCCGTTTTTTCTTCTTTCTGATACCCTCTATCGGACTCTGCCGAATTCTCTATCATTTCCAATGTCTCATCTACACGCCTGAGCACACATTCCGGCACTTCTGTTTCTTCTGAAAAAACATCAAACAATTTATCATCCATGAATATATCCTCCTTCATACTCTGCACGAAGCTGTTTTCTGGCTCTGGAGAGCCTTGTAAGCACTGTATTCTGGCTGATTTCCAGAAGAGCGGCAATTTCCTTTACACTAAGGGATTTGCTGTAATACAAAAGCATCACCACCTGGTACTTCTCATCCAGGGATGCCAGGATTTCCTTCCATTCACAATCTACATAGCCAGGTTCCTCGAAGATTCCCTCTTCCATTTCCATCGTAGGAAAAACGCGGCCTTTGTGCCGAAGCATTTCATTGCAGTTATTGATCAGGATCCGAATCATCCAGGTTTTGAAGTAAGAATCCTTTTTTAAAGTGGAAAGCTTCTCATAACACTTTAAAATCGTTTCCTGTATGGCATCTGCCACATCTTCGTCATTCTTCAGATAGGCCCAGGCTACTTTGTACATGCTCTGGGTATTCATCCGGATGAGCTGTGCAAATGCACCGGAATCTCCGGCTTTTGCCTTTTTCACCAAATTTTCCATAAGGGTTTTCGCTCCTTTTTTTGTGTTCTGCAGTACACGAAATATATTGCTGTATTTCCTTTTACATACATTAGATGGAAAAGGCAGGGAGAATATTTCATCGAATATAATTTTTCGCCCATGATGAGTGAATACTAAGCATAAAAACAAGAATATTAGATATGTGTAATATTTTACACGGTCGGAGATTTTTAATAAATATAGAAAAAGCTGGCATTTGCAATTTATTCACTCACAAATGCCAGCTCCTATAATCCTATTTACTTATTTATTTGAAGTACTCAACACCGGACTCAAAGATCTGAATATCCTGCTGTCCATAGATGTTGATTGCAACGCCATTGTCGCGGCGCTCGCTGTGAGCCATCTTACCGAGAACACGTCCATCCGGGCTTGTGATACCCTCGATATTGTATGTTGATCCGTTAATGTTGGATTCTTCGGACTGATCCAGTTCTCCGTTTGGATTTACGTACTGGGTAGCCACCTGTCCGTTTGCAAGGAGCTTTGTAAGCCACTCATCGTTTGCTACAAAACGTCCTTCACCGTGGGAAGCCGGGTTGCAGTATACGCCGCCAAGAGCCGCTTTCTGCAGCCATGGAGACTTGTTACTCACTACCTTGGTGTAAACCATCTTGGAAATATGACGTCCGATGGTGTTATAGGTCAGTGTAGGAGAATCCTCTTTCTGTCCGCAGATCTCGCCGTATGGAACAAGTCCCAGCTTGATCAGCGCCTGGAATCCATTACAGATACCAAGTGCAAGACCATCTCTCTCATTTAACAGCTTCATAACAGCTTCTTTGATCTTTGCATTCTGGAAGGCAGTTGCAAAGAATTTCGCAGAACCGTCTGGCTCATCACCAGCGGAGAAGCCGCCTGGGAACATGATCATCTGTGCCTGATCAATGGATTTCTCAAATATTTCCACAGAATCACGGATATCCTCTGCACTTAAGTTCTTAAATACCTTAACGTCTACCTCAGCTCCGGCTCTCTCGAATGCCTTTGTACTGTCGTACTCACAGTTTGTTCCTGGGAATACAGGAATGAATACGCGAGGTTTTGCTACTTTATGCTTGCAGACATAAATATTCTTTGTATTATAAATACCATTCTCATAGGTTGCTTCCGGATCTGCTGTCTTTACAGCCATGGCAACTGGTCCATCGTTTTCTTCACCAGAGGTTGTCTTAAAGACCTTCTCCAGAGTGCCTGTCCATGCCTTGTAAGCCTCATCTACTGTGAGCTCAGCATTTCCATATGAGAATTTACCATTATCTGTTACTTCACCGATCACGGTATATGTAATAGAAAGCTGACCAACCTTTTCAGCCGGAACTTCCAGAACCAGATCGCCGAAGCCTGGTGCAAAGAAGTCTCTTGGATCCAGATTATGCTCGATCTTCACGCCCATTGCATTTCCAAATGCCATCTTGCTGACTGCTGCCGCAATACCGTGACGGTCAAGTGCATAAGCGGAAACCACTTTTCCAGCCTGCATATCATTGTGAAGCTTCTCATACTGCTCCATAATGCCTGTATAGTCTGGTAAATCGTACTGATCCTTGGGTGCACGAAGCCATACCAGTTTATTTCCAGCCTTTTTCAGCTCTGGTGTGATCACATCCTGAAGCTTGGCAACATCCACTGCAAAGGAAACCAGTGTTGGCGGAACATCAATGTCATTGAAGGTTCCGGACATACTGTCCTTACCACCGATAGACGGAAGACCGAATCCCATCTGTGCTGCATAAGCACCAAGAAGTGCTGCAAATGGCTGGCTCCATCTCTTTGGATCCTCTGTCATACGACGGAAGTATTCCTGGAAGGTGAAACGGATCTTCTTATAATCACCGCCTGCTGCCACGATTCTTGCAACAGATTCTGTCACTGCATAAGCAGCTCCGTGATATGGGCTCCAGGAAGATAAGTATGGATCAAAGCCATAGCTCATCATGGTTACTGTATTGGTAGTTCCATTCTGTACCGGTACCTTGGCAACCATTGCCTGAGTCTCTGTAAGCTGATTTTTACCTCCATAAGGCATCAGAACGCTTCCTGCACCAATGGAGCTGTCAAACATCTCTACAAGGCCCTTCTGGGAGCATACATTTAAGTCTGCCAGTGTGGAGAGCCATTTTTCTCTCACATCGGCTACGTCCGGACGCTCTTCAAAAAGGTTGCCCTCTTTATTCGGAATTTCAACTTCTACAGTTGTCTCCTGATGTGCACCGTTGGTATCAAGGAATGCACGGGAAATATTTACAATCTCCTTTCCTCTCCAGGAAAGCACCAGTCTTGGCTCTTTTGTTACAACAGCAACCGGAACTGCTTCCAGGTTCTCTTCGTTTGCAAAGCCAAGGAATTTCTCTACGTCTTCCGGAGCAACAACAACTGCCATACGTTCCTGGGACTCGGAAATTGCGATCTCAGTACCGTCAAGACCTGCATATTTCTTCGGAACTTTGTCCAAGTCGATCTGAAGACCAGGTGCCAGCTCTCCGATTGCTACGGATACACCGCCTGCACCGAAGTCGTTACATTTCTTAATGATATAGCTGACTTCCTCACGACGGAACATACGCTGGATCTTACGCTCTGTAGGTGCATTTCCTTTCTGTACCTCAGCGCCGCAGACCTCGATAGAAGCCTCTGTATGTACCTTGGAGGAACCGGTAGCACCACCGATACCGTCACGTCCGGTACGTCCTCCAAGAAGGATGATGATATCTCCCGGATCAGAATTCTCACGAATAACTGCACGTCTTGGAGCAGCACCCATAACTGCACCGATCTCCATACGTTTTGCAACGTAGTTCGGATGATAGATTTCTTTTACATAGCCGGTAGCAAGACCGATCTGGTTACCGTAGGAGCTGTAGCCGTGAGCTGCACCACGAACCAGTTTCTTCTGCGGAAGCTTGCCCTTCAGAGTCTCTTTTACGGAAACAGTAGGATCTGCTGCTCCTGTTACACGCATTGCCTGATATACATAAGTACGTCCGGAAAGCGGGTCACGGATTGCACCGCCAAGGCAGGTAGCTGCGCCACCAAATGGCTCGATTTCTGTCGGATGGTTGTGTGTCTCATTCTTAAAGTTGATCAGCCATTCCTCTTCTTTTCCATTTACATCAACCGGCACTACAATACTGCAGGCATTGATCTCGTCGGACTCTTCCTGATCCTGAAGCTTGCCTTCGGATTTCAGTTTCTTCATAGCCATAAGAGCAAGATCCATCAGGCAGACGAATTTGTCGTCCCGTCCCTTATAAAGGACTTCTCTGTCGGAAAGATATCTGTTATAGGTATCAACGATAGGAGTTTTATAATCACCCTCGTCGAATTTCACCTGTGTAAGCTCAGTGGAGAATGTGGTATGACGACAATGGTCAGACCAGTAAGTATCCAGAACACGGATCTCGGTCATGGATGGATCACGCTTCTCCTCGTTCTTAAAATAGTTCTGGATATGAAGGAAATCCTTGAATGTCATAGCAAGGTTCAAGGAGCTGTAAAGCTCCTTTAATGGTGCTTCTTCCATATCGCGGAAGCCATCGAAGATCTTAACATCTTCCGGGTCTTTGAACTCTGTAACCAGTGTTTCCGGCTTCTGAAGGCCTGTTTCACGGGAATCTACAGGGTTAATGCAGTGATTCCTGATTGCCTCGAATTCTTCCTCTGTAATGTCACCTTCGATCACATAAGTAGTTGCTGAACGGATGATTGGCTGTGCATTTTCGTCCAGGAACTGCACGCACTGTACAGCGGAATCGGCTCTCTGGTCAAACTGTCCAGGAAGGAATTCTACAGAAAAAACATGTGCGCCATCTGCTGCCTCGAATTTCTCCAGATAAAGGTCATCTACCGGAGGCTCGGCAAATACGGTATGGCATGCTTTTTCAAATACATCATCAGAAATATTCTCTACGTCATAGCGGATCAGTTCCCGCACGTTTGTTACAGTCTTAATGCCCAGATAAGAGCTGATCTCATGCTTCAGTTCTTTGGCTTTTACGGCAAAGGATGGTTTCTTTTCTACGTATACTCGTCTTACGTTACTCATTGGAAAACTCCTTTCGTGAATGTGAAATCATAGTGTGGTGTGCTTTTTCATTTTGAAAAAATTGGATGACTGCGCAAAACTGCAGCCATTCTTGCACATTTTCGTTTATTATAGTATCATAGGTTTTGTCATAAGTAAAATTAATATATCTTATATTTTTTATTACTATTACTTCTATATGTAAATAAACAAGGCACATCAGTCATAGCAGAGCTACTTCTTGTGCTTGTCACAAGAAGGTTCGTCTTTCTGTGCATCGCGAAGCGTGTTACTGGTCACGGAGTGGACAGTAACGAGTTTGATTTTGGAGGATTTATATATGGATATCAATCTTGAATTATACAAATGCTTTTACTACGTTGCCACCACCTTAAGCTTCTCTGAAGCCTCCCGCCAGCTGTTCATTTCCCAGTCTGCAGTAAGCCAGGGAATCAAGGCTCTGGAAAAAAAGCTGGGACGGGAACTGTTTTTCCGAAGCACCAAGAAGGTTTCCCTTACCCCTGAGGGAGAAATACTTTTCCAGCATGTCAAACCGGCCCTGGAAATGCTTTCCCAGGGAGAGGCACAGCTTCTTGAGGAAGACAGACTTCAGGGGCAGCTTCGGATAGGGGCAAGCGATACCATCTGCCGGTACTTTCTGATTGACTACCTGAAGCGCTTTCATCAGGATTATCCCGGAGTGCGGATCAAGGTCACAAACAGCACCTCCATGGGCTGCGTGGAGCTTCTGGAAAACCGTCAGGTGGACCTGATCGTAAGCAATCTTCCCAATTCCCGGCTTACCGCACACACAAAAGTACAGATGGTAAAAGAATTTCGGGATATTTTTGTTGCCAATCCGGACTTCTTTCCACTTGAAGGAAAAGCCCTGGAAATAAAGAAGCTGATGGAATATCCTCTTCTCACCCTTTCGTCCAAAAGCACAACAAGTGAATATCTTCATCAGTTTTTTGCATCCCACAGACAGAATCTGATTCCGGAGGTTGAGCTTAACAGCAATGATCTGCTTATTGATCTGGCACGCATTGGTCTTGGAATTGCCTGTGTTCCGGATTACATGCTGGCTTCTTTACGGGGACAGGAAACCTCTCTGATAGAGGTCAGCCTGAAGCAGCAGCTTCCGCCCAGACAATTGGCCCTTGTATATCACGAAAGCCTTCCCTTATCCCAGGCTGCCCAGAAGTTTTTTGACTATTTTTCATCAAAAAGCACAAAAACTACTTCTTTTTAGCATATTTTGATAGCTAAATATTACCATATCATGTACAATGTAGATGTATGAAAAAAACAATGGGAGGTATTAAATTTTATGGATCTTTCAACTTTGGTAAAAATGTCAAACACTTACGGAAGCAATCCTGCTTACGTTCTTGCAGGCGGTGGAAATACTTCTGTCAAAGATGAAACCACACTGTATGTAAAGGGCTCCGGTACACAGCTTGCCACCATTAAGGCAGAGGAATTCGTTGAGATGAGCCGCGCCCGTCTCAATGAGATCATGAAAACAGAGTATCCGGGAAATGACACAGAGCGTGAAGCTGCCTATCTTGCAGATGTAATGGCGGCAGTAACAGATGCAGATAAGACCAAGCGTCCAAGCGTGGAAGCATTACTCCACAATTTATTTGCATATACCTATGTACTGCATGTTCATCCTACTCTTGTAAACGGTCTGACCTGCGGCAATGGCGCAAAGGCACTTTCCGAGCAGCTTCTTGGAAAAGAGGTTCTCTGGATCGACATCTGTAAACCAGGATACACTCTTGCACGTATCTGTTATGAGAAAATGAACGCTTATAAAGAAGAATTTGGAAAAGATGTTCAGGTTCTTCTGCTTCAGAATCACGGTATTTTCGTAGCTGCAAATACCGTAGAAGAGATTGGTGTTTTATTTGATGGCGTGATCTCCACCCTTGAAAAACAGGTAAAACGAACAGCTGACGTCAGTGATGCTGTTACCCCTGAAAAAGAGGCTGCTGCACAGAAGCTTTCCCAGCTGCTCGGACATGCTGTAGAGGTTGTACCGGCTGCTGAAGCAGATAATTTTGTAAAAAATAAAGAAGCTGCCGCACCGCTTCTGAAACCATTCACCCCTGATCACATTGTATATTGCGGTCCATATCCGTTATTTGTTGAAAACATTGATCAGGCAAAAGAAGCACTGGATGCATTTATGGCTGAAAATGATAAAGAACCAAGACTGATCCTGGTTCAGGGCGTTGGTGCATTTATTATGGAAGATGACAAGGGGAAAGCTGCCAAGGCTCAGCTTCTTGCTAAGGATGCCATCAAGCTTGCTGTCTATGCAGAAAGCTTCGGCGGTCCGCTTCAGATGACAGATGAGATCACTTATTTCATTACCCATTGGGAAGCAGAGGCTTACCGCAGTAAGAAATAAAGAAAAGAAAAAGATTCTGGTAAAAACAGGATGTTACAATCTTGTTTTTACACAGAATCTTTTTTTGCAAAATGTTCGCCACAATTTGTGTGTTTTTCTATAGTGCTCCCAGCCTCTTACTGTGGCAGAACTCCATCTGCTGCTTCAATATACGGATTATCGATCTCATCAAAGGCGCCCTCGTCAACCTTGGCTGCATAGGCCGGGTCGATTGGCATTTTGCCAAGAACCGGAACATTCAGGGATGCGGCAATCTCGTCAATGTGGCTTTCGCCAAATACTTTCAGTTCTTTGCCGCAGTCTGGACATTTCACATAGCTGTAGTTCTCTACAAGGCCCAGAACCGGCACCTTCATCATTCCAGCCATATTGTATGCCTTCTTCACGATCATGCTTACAAGATCCTGTGGAGAGGTTACGATCACGATTCCCTGAATCGGAAGGGACTGGAATACAGTCAGCGGAACGTCTCCTGTTCCTGGTGGCATATCTACGAACAGGTAATCTACATC
Organism: Blautia faecis; assembly: GCF_020554845.1. Classification (GTDB taxonomy): domain Bacteria; phylum Bacillota; class Clostridia; order Lachnospirales; family Lachnospiraceae; genus Blautia_A; species Blautia_A faecis. The sequence continues at coordinate 11,258 of NZ_JAJCIA010000023.1, forward strand.
ACCCCAGATAACATCTGTCCAGAACTGTTTTACCATGTTGCCAAGGATCGGTCCCCGCCAGATTACCGGAGTGTCCTCAGTTGGAAGAAGCAGGTTAATGGACATAACCTTGATTCCGTTTTTGGTCTCCATAGGGAAAATACCGCTGTCGTTTGCCTGGGCAGCGCCTTTCAGGCCATACATTTTCGGGATGGATGGTCCGGTAATGTCTGCGTCAAGGATTCCTACTTTATAGCCTTTCTTTGCCATTCTGTTTGCAAGAGATGCTGTCACGAAGGATTTTCCAACGCCGCCTTTACCACTTACAATACCGATCACATGCTTTACATTGGACATTGCATTCATTGCAGCCTGCATGCTCTGCGGATTTTTCTTGCTGGCACAGCCTTCACAGCTTGATTTGTCGCAAGTCTTGCTGTCACATTCTTTTGCCATTTTTATCTATCTCCTTTTTCCTTATTTATTTCATAAACCTGTCAATTGCACGTTCCAGTTCCTTGATGGCGTCCTTGTCTCCATGCTCTACCGCATCCACAATACAGTGTTCAATGTGATCCTGTAAAATAATCTTGCCTGTATTATTAATAGCAGATTTCACTGCGGAAAGCTGGATCAGCACTTCGCTGCAGTCCCGGCCGTCTTCCACCATACGTTTGATGGATTCCAGGTGCCCGATTGCACGGGAAAGCCGGTTCAGTACAGCCTTGGTCTGTGCATGACTGTGGTGATGTCCGTGTTCTCCATGGGAATGCATGACAGTGGTGCCATCTTCCAGAACATGGGTATGCATATGCTCTTCCTCGCCTTCATGCAGGTGGTTCTCTAAATGTTCTTCTATCATGTCATCCTCCTGTATTTGCCAACCATTTCGCATATCCAACAGTGTTCTGTGGATGGTTTCTGACTGGTGTAATTCTTTTGAAGCACGTCCGTTTATTATAACATACTTCCCTTAAATATGCACTATTTCTGATGATTGTATTAAAAAATATGCCTTAGAGCCTGTTTGAAAAATCATTCCCGCAATCTGCACGCCCCACTTTGCGGTATATTTTGTCTGAATTCGGTTGCCGTAGCCCGCTACGGCGCCCTCATCCGGACAAAATCTCCCACAAATTGTGACGCACATCTTGCGGAAAGTCTTTTTCAAACATGCTCTAAGGTCGTTGTTGTAAGCAGTAGCTTAAAATCCGCTTCGTGACCTGCAGCTTATATTTCCGTAAAGGAACATCTCTGTTTGATCTGGGAGGTCTGGATGTCAAATATGATGGTGCCATCTTCCAGAACCGTCTTCTCATAGGTTACTTCTTTTCCCTTAAATTTATTCTTTACATATTCTTCCGGGTCTTCTATCTCCACCTCATCTACAAACACATCCCGCATCTGATTCCTGGGGCATTTGTTGAAAATTTCCCAGATTACTTCATACTCTTTCATATTCTCACCTGCTCTTTTTTGTAAAACTATCTGCTCCTTTGTCATCTCCCGCATTTGCATTACTGTTTATCCGGCTGACTGCAGATGTTTTTCACAATAAAGCTAATCCTTTTTCCATAAATTAATTTCATTATAGATATTTTGTACTTTTTTGTCAAAAATAATTGAACTTCTTCAGAGAATGTCGTATCATAGAAATACTAAAATCGAAACGACATGAAGCGAAAAGGAGATATAGCCATGCAGCTTTTAAAAGAACGTATTCTGAAAGATGGCGTTGTGAAACCAGGCAATATATTAAAGGTAGACAGTTTCCTGAACCACCAGATGGACATTGACCTGATCAATGAGATTGGTAAGGAGTTTAAGGCGCGTTTCTCAGACTGCCCCATCACCAAGATCCTCACTATTGAAGCTTCCGGTATTGGCATTGCCTGTATTGCAGCACAGTATTTTCATGTTCCTGTAGTATTTGCCAAGAAATCCCAGAGTGTAAACCTGGACGGCGAGATGTACTGCACCAAGATTGAATCCTTTACCCATAAGAAAGTTTATGATGTTATTATTTCCAAGAAGTTCCTTAGTCCGGAGGATCACGTACTTCTTATTGATGATTTCCTTGCAAATGGCTGTGCTCTTCTCGGACTGATCGATATTGTAAAGAAATCCGGAGCTACTCTTGAAGGTGCCGGAATCGTAATTGAGAAGGGCTTCCAGCACGGCGGACAACAGATCCGTGATATGGGTGTCCGTCTGGAATCTCTGGCTATCATTGATTCCATGACAGATGATTCCCTAACCTTCCGCGATTAATTTTTAGGAGCAAAAATACCAGTAATCACCAAACGATTACTGGTATTTTCATTTTACTTACGTATTTTCATTTTACTTCCGTTTTATGCTTTTCCACTACTCTGCAGCTTGCTATTGCTCTCCTGGTTTTCTCCATCCTTTACAGCCGGAACTTCTTCTGTGCTCACTTCAGGCTCATCCTTTGGAATTACCTGGCTCTTTTTCTCAGGCTCACCACCTTCCGGTGTAAGACTCGCCTCCGGCGTCACTGTCACTTCCGGTGTCGGACTTACTTCCTCGGGAACAGGCATAGGAGAGGCTTCCGGCGCGATCATTTCTGCCAGATAGAATCCATTATCCACAAGAATCTGATAATTATCCTTATCGATCAGCTTTCCATCACAGGTAACCGTTCCAATGATCTTCACACCATTATCATACTGGGAATAATTATTGATATCAACGTCATCCCCATTCAGGTAGGTTTCCACCAGCTTCGTCAGTGCTTCTGCCAGATCCCGGCGATCCATCATGACTGTAAAACCGATTTTTTCTTCTGCCACACTTTTAACAGCATCTGCATCTGCATTTACACCTGTGATCAGAGGCCAGTTCTCATCACCAGGCTGGAGCTGCTCTTTTTCCAGAAGCTCCAGAGCTGCCAGAGCAAAATCATCAGAAGCAGTGCAGATAATATCCGGAGTTTTCTCCAGAGAATAAAATTCGTCTATCTCAGATTTCAGCTGCTTCTTCGCAGTATCTGTATTCTGATCCATAATGCTGGTTTCATCAAAAGTCACACGGCCGGAACGGCAAATCAGGGTACCATCGTCAATATACTCCTGCAGAACCTCCATTATTCCGTTAAACAGGAATAACGAGGCGTCATCATCCGGAGAGCCCATAAGAAACTCTATGGTACGGGCACCTCTGTCTTCCCGGACTTTATCCAGTTCTTCTTTCTCTACAATATTTTTGGCAATCTCTTTTCCAATTGCACGCATATTAAAAGTGACAAAATATTTCACGTTGGGCGTATCCATGATCAGATTGTCATAGTCAATCACCGGAATTGAGAGCTCAGAAGCCTCTTCCAGTACATCTGTAAGACCATATGGATCAACAGGTGAAATTACCAGTGCTTTCAGTTTCTCATCCTGAAGAAGCTCCCTGATCTGTTCTGCCTGGGTGTCAGAATCGTCCCCGGCAAAATACATAGCAGCTTCATAACCTGCCTCTTCCAGACGTGATTTCAGTTCTGTACGCTCCAGACTGCTGTTGATATCCTCTCCCTCTTCCGGAAGCAGAACCCCCACCTTATCAAGATTTTCCTCCGGGGCTTCAGTTGTCTCACTTTCTTCTGAATTTTCATCACTTTTATCACTGTCCTGTTTATCGGACTTTCTATTCGTATCCTTTTTGCTGTCAGCGTCCTTCGTGTCTCCAGTGCCCTCATTTTCGTCCTCAACGCTCTCTTTTACAGCCTCGGTGGCTTCATTTTTACCACAGCCTGTGAGAAAAGCACTGCACACCAGAAGTCCGGTAAGAAGTCCTGCAATTTGCTTTTTCATAAAAATTCCTTTCTATGTAACTTCATATCATTCTCTATTTTCAAGCTTTTTCAAATAGTATTCTTACTTATATTCTTTCAGGATTCCCTTCAGATAATCACGGTAAGCCTGAACTGACTTCTTAGGCTTCATAAGGATTACATCTTTCCCCATGCCTGTAAGCCATCCGTAAAACTCAGAGGTCTCATCCACCTGCACTGCAGCAACGAAAGTATCCTCTTCTTTCTCCTTGTACTGGGCATAATTTCCAAGTGCTGCCATGACTTCTTTCTTTTTCTTATTTCTGCAAAGAAGCTTCACCGGTTTATCCTCCTCAGAATCTGACGGTGGAAGCAGCCAGGAATTTTTCGCTTTTTTGTGAGCCTCATTGGAAAATGCACTGCCTTCATTCTCTGCTCCAGCACTGTTTTTTGCAGAGTCTTCCGGATTTGCACCATTCATTTCTGTAGTGGATGTATTTACGCTCTCTGCGGCAGCTTCTCCGGCAACATAATATCCGGTATACTTTCCTCTTTTAAACTTAATGTCCATGCCAAAGCTTCTCAGCACTTCCATATCGTCATAAATACTTTTTCGCTCAGCACTGACTCCGTTTTCCTGAAGTCTTCCGATAATTTCCTGCATAGTGCACGGATGTGTTTCACTGGTCTCTCTCAATATTTTTTCAAGATAAAGGATTTTCCCTTTTTGATTGATTCCTTTTGCCATATCGTTCCCCTTATTTTTATCTGTACATATCCCAGAGCGTGTTTGAAAAAAGGCTTTCTGCAAGGCAGGAATGATTTTCAAACAGGCTTTGGAGCTTGTTTGTATCAGTTCTCTTTTACAAAGCGATGATATACGTAATCATTTGCTGCCTTCTCTTCTGTATCATCCAGCGGCGCAAGCTGGACTTCCTTTCCATATTTCTGCTCAAGAGCATGTGCGATCAGCCAGTCTGCCAGCTGCGGGTTCTTGGGAAGAAGCGGACCGTGAAGGTACGTTCCGATCAAATTCTTGTAAACCACACCCTCATAGCCTGTTTTTCCATCATTTCCAGATCCATAGAGTACTTTTCCCAGAGGCTTGCAGTTATTAATACAGGTTCTTCCTCCATGGTTCTCAAATCCAACCACAGGCATATCAAAAAGGTCGCTTTTCAGCACAATATTGCTGATCAGACGTCCCTCTCCCTGTTCGGTGTAAAGATCTACCAGGTCAAGCCCTGTAATGGTTCCCTGATCTGTCTTATAATATTTTCCAAGAAGCTGGTAACCACCGCAGATAGCGATAACTACGCCTCCATCTTCCACATATTTCTTAAAATCCGGCTGAATTTCCTTCAGTTTCTCACAAACCAGCATCTGCTCCCTGTCGGAACCACCGCCCAGTAGCACAATATCCAGTCTGGAAAAATCAATCTTGTCACCCAGTTCAAAAGCAATGGTCTCTGCCTCAATTCCACGCCACTGGCAGCGTCTCATAAGGCACTGGATATTTCCTCTGTCTCCATACAGGTTCAGGAGATCAGGATATAAATGTCCGATTGTCAGTTTCATTCCTTTTCTCCCTCCATTTTCTTAAGAATATTATGAGTGCTGAATAATGCAGTGTAGTTTACCAGAACGTAGAGATTGCCTACGCCGTCTTCAATCCTTTTTCGGATCGCTGTTTCCACATTTTCCTCAAGCATAACCGGAATGTCCACATATTTCATCCGGAGGCGCATATCCTGGCAGCGGATACCGCTGACTGTAATGGAATGAATGCTTGCATCGCCCAGAAGGTCAAAATCCACATCCCAGAGCCAGGAAATATCTGTTCCATCCTGTGCATTGTCGTTGATGGTGATAATAATATCTTTCTGTGTTTTATCCTGCATAACTGCGGAAATATTCTGGTTAAAACCGGCAGGATTCTTTGCAAGGTTCAGCATAACACCAGTGCCTTTAATACGGAACTGTTCCATACGACCATTTTCCGGATTAAATTTCTGAAGCATATTCTGGAAATGCTCTCCGGAAAATCCAGCTGTACGCAGCCCGGCATAAGCAGCCAGAATATTATATACATTATAAAAGCCTTTGTAATTGGCTGTAAGGTGCTTATCCTCCACCTGAAAGGACAGTTGATCACCAACCTTTACATCATGGGCATCATATTTGATTTCCGGTCTTGCAAAGCCACAGGATGGGCACTTGTAATCCCCCAGCTGACTATAGTGGTAAAAACTGTATTCCAGCCTGGCACCACACTTTTTACAAAAACGTCCTTCCCGTATCTCGTTTGCCGCGCTCTTCTGGACAGGCTTACTGATTCCATATGTGATGTACGGATTGCCGCTGTCCATAGCAAGATACGCCGAAAGCGCATCATCCGCATTTACGATTACCTGCATTTTCGGTACTGTGCGGATCATCTCTTCCAGAATGTTCATGGTAATATCAATTTCACCGTAGCGGTCCAGCTGGTCGCGGAACAAATTAGTCAGAAGCATGTAGTCCGGCTTCAGGCCTGGAAATACATGGCGGGTAGAAGCCTCGTCTACCTCAATGCAGGCGTAATCTGCATCCAGCCTGCCTGTAGGTCCGGCAGCCAGCACAAAAGCTGCTACAACGCCGTTTAACATGTTAGAACCGGTGTGATTGCAGACTACTTTCTGCCCTTCATTTTCAAGGGCAGCGCAGAGCATGTTGTTGGTGGTTGTCTTACCGTTGGTTCCACAGGTCACAAATATTTTCTTTCGCACCTGAGAAGAAAGATCTTCCAGGATGTCAGGATTGATCTTTAATGCGATCTTGCCCGCCCAGGTCACTCCCTGGCGTCCCATTTTCCTGCATATAAAGCCTGCAGATTTCGCTGCAAAAACAGCAGCCATTGTTCTGATTTTCATGTGTATTTAATCCTTTTTCACTACTATTCACAGGGTAAAGCTCAAAAAGCAATTATGAATGAGCCAATGAATGGCAGTCCTTTTCAAGTATTATTTTCGTATGTTATATAATTAGACAGTGCAGCTTAATTCAGGTTATCTGTGATCAGTACATCTGTACAGACACCTTGCGCCCCATTCGCCAGATATCTTCTGGCTTCCTCTTTGTCATTTATGGTATAAATATATACCAAAATGTCCCGTTCGTCAAAAATTTTCTGCACTTCTTCGGACCAGTAGTCACGATAAATGGTTACAGCCATGATTTTATTGGTTTGACAGAATTCTGCAATATCGTTCAATTCTTCTGTGGTATATTCCTGCCACAGAGAATAGATATATGCAGGAAATTTATACAAAAGTGCTGTTCCAGGATACATGGCTGAATTGTATATTTCCGGGATGATCTGTTTAAGCGTATGCTCGATGCCAGCTTTTATAGAGATTTCCCTGTACTGTGCATAATCCTCAAGAGTACGCTGGTAATTGCGGACAGAATATTGTTTGGAATCTATCATTACAAATGCATCCGGATATTCGTCCAGCAGTTTCAGAAGGTCTTCAAAGGTCATAGGGGTGTATTTCCCATATATAGGCGTATTTAAAAATTCTTCTGAGGATAGAACTTTTCGTTCTTCTCCTTCCCATTGTCCAAGAGACTCTTTCCAGTTATGGCGGCACACCCATACTCCATCACTGGTCTGCGTCAGATCCACCTCAAACAGGCGGCAGCCTTTATCATAATAATTGATAAAGCTTTCTCTGGAATTTAAGTATGTGAGACCGTCAATCCCACCCAGAGCATGCGTTATAATATTGTAATTTTCCCAGTCAAATTCCGGTGTATTCACTGGAATTTCTTTTTTCGCTTCGTACCGGACGGAGCCTGTCAAAAGCCAGGCTAACAAACAAATTTCTATTAATAAAAGTAACTTTCTCACATTGGTATCCCTAAATTAAGAAAAAAGAGATATCTACGAAACGTAAATATCTCTTTTCTTATAATCAGTAATTCTGTTTCGGATTAAACCAGCTCGATGAGCACTTCCATAGCGCCATCACCTTTACGCTGTCCAATCTTAACGATTCTGGTGTATCCACCGTTACGGTTAGCGTATTTTGGTGCGATTTCCTCGAACATCTTCTTAACCATATCTACATCTTTGGTGTTTTTCTTCTTGCCAGCGCCCTTAGCCGGAACTTCTTTAACCGGGTAGAACACTTTCATCATCTGACGACGAGCGTGAAGTCTGGATGGAGCATCTTTTGTGATCTGCTTCTCAACTTCATCGTAAACAGTTTTCTTCTTACCGTCTACAACTTCTTTCACTCTCTTGCCTTCAGCGTCTTTTCTTGCAACTTTAGCTGTTACAGTAACAGTCTCAAAGTTGTCTTTCTCGCGAACAGCCATAGCTACAAGGCCTTCAGCGATCTTACGGATCTCTTTAGCTTTAGCTTCTGTTGTAACAATTTTTCCATTGTATAACAGATTTGTAACCTGGTTTCTTAACAGAGCTTTTCTCTGGTCAGCTGTTCTGCTTAATTTTCTATATTTTGCCATTTAATTTTCCTCCATCTGTGGGACAGCAGTCCACGCTTGTTCGGTCTTACTGGGCTGCTGCTTAGCAAATCCCCACTGTAATAATCTTACGCGATACCTTTATGGTTATCTTACTCTTCTGTTGGCTGAAGCTGTAAGCCCAGCTCTTTCAACTTGGCAAGTACTTCCTCTAAAGACTTACGTCCAAGGTTACGTACTTTCATCATGTCGTCAGAAGTCTTATTGCAAAGCTCCTCAACCGTATTGATGCCTGCTCTCTTCAGACAGTTGTAAGAACGAACTGAAAGCTCAAGCTCATCAATGCTCATTTCAAGAACTTTCTCTTTCTCATTGTCTTCTTTCTCAATCATAACCTCAGCGGTCTTTGCATTCTCGGAAAGGTCAATGAAAAGGCTTAAATGCTCGCTTAATACCTTTGCTGCAAGGCTTACTGCCTCATCAGGATCCAGCGTGCCATTTGTGTATACATCAAGTGTCAGTTTATCAAAGTCTGTAACCTGACCCACACGTGTATTCTGCACAACCATATTGACTCTCTCAACCGGGCTGTAGATTGCATCAACTGCAATTACACCGATTGGCATGTCATCTGATTTGCCCTTATCCGCACTCACATATCCGCGGCCTTTTGTAATGGTAAGTTCCATTGCAAGTCTGCAATCCTTACCACCGTTTAAGGTAGCGATTACCTGATCCGGATTCATGATCTCGATATCCTGATCTGCCTGAATATCAGCAGCTGTCACAACACCTTTGCCCTCACACTCAATGTATGCGGTCTTCGGCTCATTGTCAGCACTGTTATTCTTAATTGCAAGACTCTTAAGATTCATGATGATCTCTGTCACGTCTTCTTTTACTCCAGGGATGGAGCTGAATTCATGAAGAACACCATCGATCTTAACCTGACTTACTGCAGCTCCCGGCAGGGAGGACAGCATAATTCTTCTAAGAGAATTGCCAAGTGTAGTACCGTAACCTCTTTCAAGAGGTTCTACAACGAATCTTCCAAATTTTTTATCTTCAGATATCTCGGTAATTTCGATTTTTGGTTTATTAAAATCAAACACTATAAATTTCCCTCCTTCTGGGTTGTATGCAATTGAGGGTATTATCAGGGCTCATTATTTGGAGTACAACTCGACGATAAGCATCTCGTTTACAGGAACGTCGATTTCTTCTCTTGTAGGAAGCTCTTTTACAACGCCCTTAAGATTCTCCTGGTCAGCCTCAAGCCAGTTCGGAACAAGTCTTCCGCCTGTTACCTCAAGGATTCCTTTGTATCTCTCAGAACCTTTGCATTTCTCTTTGATCTCGATGCTGTCGCCAGCTTTTACGAGATAAGAAGGAATGTTAACGCATTTTCCGTTTACAAGAACGTGCTTGTGGTCAACGATCTGACGAGCTTCTTTTCTTGTTCTTGCAAATCCCATACGGAAAAGAACATTGTCAAGTCTTGTCTCAAGCATGATCATCAGGTTCTCACCAGTCTGACCTTTCATTCTGTCGGCTTTCTTGTAGTAGTTACGGAAAGGTTTCTCCAGAACGCCATAAATGAATTTTGCTTTCTGTTTTTCTTTTAACTGAAGACCGTACTCAGATACTTTACGGTTTGCACGTTTTAACTGTCTTGTGGATTTTTTATCAATTCCTAAATAAATTGGATCCATTCCAAGGGATCTACATCTTTTCAAGACCGGTGTTCTATCTACTGCCATCTTGGCTTACCTCCTAATTCAATTAGACTCTTCTACGTTTTGGTGGACGGCATCCGTTGTGCGGAACCGGAGTTACGTCACGGATACTTGTTACTTCAAGACCGCATGCCTGAAGGGCACGGATAGCAGCCTCACGACCTGATCCTGGTCCTTTAACCATTACGTCTACTGTTTTTAATCCATGAATTAAAGCAGCCTTTGTTGCAGTCTCAGCTGCCATCTGTGCTGCATAAGGAGTAGATTTCCTTGAACCTCTAAATCCCAGACCGCCGGCACTTGCCCATGAAAGAGCGTTTCCTTCGTTGTCAGTCAGAGTAACAATTGTGTTGTTAAAAGAAGACTGGATATGTGCCTGTCCGTGTTCAACGTTTTTCTTGACACGACGTTTTGTTGTCGTTTTTTTAGTTGTTTTTGCCATTTTAAAACTAACCTACGCTTTCCTTAATCAATCAAAATTTATAGTTAGGATACTGAATTATTTCTTCTTATTTGCTACTGTTCTCTTCGGACCCTTGCGTGTTCTAGCATTGGTCTTGGTCTTCTGACCACGAACCGGAAGTCCTTTACGATGACGGATTCCTCTGTAGCATCCGATTTCCTGCAGTCTCTTAATGTTCAGGGCGATTTCTCTACGAAGATCACCTTCTACCATCATTGTCTCATCAATGACAGCCTGAAGTCTCTTAACTTCATCATCAGTCAGGTCTCTGACACGTGTGTCAGGATTTACATTTGCCTGAGCAAGGATTTTGTCTGCACTTGGTCTTCCGATACCATAAATATAGGTAAGACCGATTTCGATTCTTTTCTCTCTTGGTAAGTCTACACCAGCTATACGAGCCATGTACTGTTTCCTCCATTTTCTTTACTGAAAGTTCTGCGTCTTCGTACATCACTTGTATCAGATACAAGGTGAAATGGGATGCATCCATACGCACTCTTTCTTAATTCTTAGTTCCTAATTGGGGTGCCTCGGTATAACACCCAGCTGCTTTTGGCGATTCGCAGCCTTTCCGAAATTTGCGGCCAACGGGCCAACGTTGCCTCCGGTATTAGGCAATACATGCTTAGTTCATTATATGTCAGATGATACAACCCGTCCGGGTGTTTCACCTGCAGCCGCATTCACAAACAATGGATCAATCAACCCTGACGCTGTTTGTGCTTTGGATTCTCACAGATAATTCTGATAGAACCTTTTCTCTTAATGACCTTGCATTTCTCGCAGATCGGTTTTACAGATGATCTTACTTTCACTGGAAATCCTCCTTCCGTAAAATATAGCATTAAAATCTGCAGTTTAGGGCGCAGTTATACACACGTACAAGCGCGTCCGCATTGTATTGTAGCATTATGGTCTACAAAATGCAAGCAGTTTTTTAAATTTTTTTTACATTTTTCTAATTTTTTTAGTTTCCTGAAGTTTAAAACATTTTTTCTGTGTTCAGTTTCTTCTATAATAGAAGAAACTCCTGTACCATAGAAGCATTTTCTCAGGCACAGGAGTTTTATATTCATTAATCCGAATTTGCTATTAACGAATCTGAATTACTTATCTCGCCAGATGATTCTTCCCTTGGAAAGATCATATGGGGAAAGCTCCATTGTTACTTTGTCTCCTGGAAGAATACGAATAAAGTTCATGCGCAGCTTGCCGCTGATATGAGCAAGTACAACATGTTTGTTTTCAAGTTCCACTTTAAACATTGCGTTTGGCAGCTTCTCTAAAACAGTGCCTTCTACTTCAAGTACATCTACTTTTGACATTTTATACCTCCTGTATCGCCTTAATGATAATGATTAATACTCTGTGAGTGTCAGAATCTCCGGTTCGCCATCTGTAATCAGTATGGTGTTCTCATAATGTGCGGAAAGGGAACCATCCATGGTCACCACTGTCCATTCGTCATCCAGCCAGCATACATCTGCTCTGCCCATATTGATCATGGGCTCTATGGCAAGTGTCATGCCTGGAAGTAATTTCACTCCCCTGCGTTTCTGAGGGAAGTTGGGAATCTGCGGATCTTCGTGAAGATGAGTACCAATCCCATGTCCCACCAGATCTCGTACAATACCATAACGGTATTTCGCCGCATACGCTCCGATTGCCTTGGAAATATCATTGAGATGATTTCCTGCTTTCGCGAATTTTATTCCTTCAAAGAAGCACTGCCTGGTTACATCCATAAGCTGCTTGGCTTCTTTGGAAACTTCTCCGACTGCATAAGTACGGGCCGCATCAGAATGATATCCTTTATAGATCAGTCCTGCATCAATCTTTACCAGATCACCATCCTGGATAATTTTGTCCTCCGAAGGAATTCCGTGGACCACTTCATCATTCAGGCTGATGCAGAAGGAGCCAGGAAAGCCTCCATAATTCAGAAAATTGGGAATGCATCCCATGGAACGGATCATATCTTCGCCGATACGGTCGATCTCCTTGGTACTCATTCCTGGTTTAATATAAGGGATCAGCCCGTCATGGACTTTTTCCAGAAGATGTCCGGATTCCCTCATAAGTTCAATTTCTTGTGCTGTTTTTATTGAAACTGACATTACTTCTTATCCTCTATTCTATTCGCCAAGGATCTTCACAATATCACCAAATACCTCATCCAGGTTCTTGGTGCCATCTACAGTTTTCAGTACGCCCTGACCAGTATAGTAGTCGATAAGCGGCTGAGTCTGCTCATGATATACATTCAGACGCTTCTGTACAGTCTCCGGCTTGTCATCGTCACGAAGCACAAGATCCTCACCGCATGTATCGCAAACCCCCTCTGTCTTCGGAGCTGCAAATACAACGTGGTAGGTTGCACCACATTTTACGCATGCGCGTCTTCCACCCATACGGTTCACGATATTCTCATCCGGAACATCAACATCAATAGCATAATCAATCTTGCTTCCCAGCTTGCTTAAAGCATCGGTAAGGCATTCAGCCTGTGGGATTGTTCTTGGAAAACCGTCCAGAACATAGCCGTTCTTGGCATCCGGCTGCTGGATTCTGTCCACAACAAGGTCGCAGGTAAGTTCATCCGGTACAAGCAGTCCCTGGTCCATATAAGTTTTTGCTTTTTTCCCAAGTTCTGTGCCATTTTTGATATTGGCACGGAAAATATCGCCTGTAGAGATATGGGGAATACCATATTTCTCAGCAATTTTCTTAGCCTGGGTTCCTTTTCCTGCACCTGGTGCACCTAACATGATAATTCTCATAAAAAGCCCTCCATTTTCTCATACTACGAATTAAGGCTGTGACGCATATAAGCACCACAACCTTTATTCTTTTAGTTGTTCAGGAAGCCTTTGTAATTGCGGACAAGCATCTGTGATTCAATCTGTTTCACAGTCTCCAGGATAACTCCAACAATAATGATGATGGAAGTACCACCGAAGGATACGTTTGCACCGAATACTCCATTGAAGAAGAACGGAATAACCGCAACGATAATCAGGCCTACTGCACCTATAAATATAATATAATTTAAGATTTTAGTCAAATAGTCTGACGTTGGTTTTCCTGGACGGATACCAGGAATGAAACCACCCTGCTTTTTGATATTGTCTGCAACTTCCAGCGGGTTGAATGTGATGGAAGTGTAGAAATATGCAAAGAATACGCAAAGTACAATATACAGAAGCAGTCCCCAGCTATACTGTGGCTGACTTGGATTACACCAGTTATTGGATGATAATCCTCGAATAATCTCACTGCCGATGCCGGTTCCATTAGCTTTTCCTGCAAGCTGTGCGATTACGCCTGGGAAAGACATAATTGAGGAAGCAAAGATAACCGGAATAACACCAGCGGTGTTAACTTTCAGCGGTATATTGGTAGTCTGACCACCCATCAGTTTTCTGCCGACCATTTTTCTGGAATACTGAACAGGAATTCTTCTCTCTGCACCGTTAAGGATCAGTACGAATACCACCATGACAACGATGATTGCAACAATGATAACCCCTGCAAGCAGTCCTTTTGCAATTGTTTTTCCTTTGATGAAGTTCTCATAAAGAAGAGATAAGTCACTTGGAACACGGGAAACGATGTTAATGGTCAGGACGATGGAAATACCATTTCCAACACCCTTCTCAGTAATACGCTCACCGATCCACATCAGCATGGCAGAACCAGCTGTGAGACAAGCAACTACAGTTAAGCCCTTAAAGAAGTTCATGTTCGGGATCAGACCCTGGCGACCAAAACCGATTGCCATTGCCACAGACTCAAACAACGCAAGACCAACAGTTACATAACGGGTAATGGCAGTAATTTTCTTTCTGCCCTCTTCTCCATCTCTCTGCATTTCCTCCAGAGCCGGAATGGCAATTGTGAGAAGCTGCATGATAATGGATGATGTAATGTATGGCGTGATGTTCAATGCAAAGATTGACATCTGGGTAAATGAGCCACCGGTGAACGCATCAAAGAAATTGAATGCGTCACCAGTGTTTTTAGCAAACCACTCTTTAAAGAAATCGCTGTCTACTCCTGGAACAGGAAGCTGTGATCCAATACGGATGACAAGAATCATCCATAATACATAGAGGAGTTTACGTCTCATCTCTTTTACTCTGAAAACGTTTTTGAGAGTTTCAAACATTTGATCACCTCTATTAGATCAGCTCTACTGTACCACCTGCAGCTTCGATTTTAGACTTTGCAGTCTCACTTACAGCGTTTACTTTAACTGTAAGCTTCTTGGTAAGCTCGCCGTTTCCAAGGATTTTAACGCCGTCACCAGCTTTGGAAATTGCACTGCTTGCAAGTAAGCTCTCAACTGTAACCTCTGCACCATCCTCAAAACGGTTCAGAACATCAACGTTGATTGCAATGATCTCTTTAGAGTTTCTGTTTGTGAATCCTCTCTTAGGCAGACGTCTGTATAAAGGCATCTGTCCACCTTCAAATCCCGGTTTCTTGTGTCCGGAACGTGCTAACTGTCCTTTATGGCCTTTACCAGCTGTTTTGCCGTTTCCTGAACCATGTCCACGGCCTCTTCTGAAGTTATCGCTGTGCTTAGAACCCTCAGCTGGTCTTAAGTTTGATAATTCCATTATGGCACCTCCTTTTTGTAATTATGCTTCTTCTACTTTTACCAGGTGCTGTACCTGCTGAATCATTCCTCTTGTTGCCGCATTGTCTGGCATCTCAACTGTTTTGTGCATTTTGGTAAGACCCATTGCTTTAACAGTAAGTTTGTGCTTCGGAACTGCGCCAATCGGAGATTTTACTAAAGTAACTTTTAATGTATTTGCCATTTTAATATTCCTCCTTAAGCCAGAATCTCATCAACAGATTTTCCACGAAGTTTTGCAACTTCTTCCGGAGTTTTTAACTGTCTTAAGCCTTCGATGGTTGCAAGAACAACATTCTGCTTATTTCTGGATCCCATACATTTTGTACGGATGTTTTTGATACCAGCTAACTCGATAACGGCACGAGCCGGGCCGCCGGCGATAACTCCAGTACCTTCCGGAGCTCTCTTAAGAAGCATGGAAGCGCTTCCGTAAGAACCTACGAAGTCATGTGTAATGGAACCATTCTCATCTCTTGCTACGGTTACTAATTTCTTAATAGCATCCTCTTTTCCTTTGCGGATTGCTTCCGGAATCTCGGCTGCCTTTCCAAGTCCTGCACCAACGTGTCCATTGCCGTCACCTACAACAACTAAAGCTGTGAAACGGAAGTTACGACCACCTTTAACAACCTTGGTAACACGCTTGATTGATACTACTTTATCTTCTAACTCTAACTGACTAGCATCAATAAGATTACGTTTCATGTGTTTCGCTCCTCCTTATTAGAATTTCAGTCCAGCTTCTCTTGCTGCGTCTGCCAGTGCTTTTACTTTACCGTGGTAAATGTATCCACCTCTGTCAAAAACAACTTCCTCGATGCCGGCTTCCACTGCCTTCTTACCGATTACAGTGCCAAGATATGCTGCTGCTGCAACATCGTCGGTGTTCTCAAGCTGTGCTTTTACGTCTTTCTGAAGAGTAGAAGCAGATACTAAAGTCTTTCCAACGGTGTCATCGATAATCTGTGCATACATGTGTTTATTGGAACGAAATACTGCAAGACGCGGAGTTGTTGCAGTGCCATTTAAATGATGACGTAATCTTCTATGCTTTTTCTCGCGAATTTCCGCTCTAGATGCTTTATTAACCATTTTCTCACTCTCCTTAATTATTTCTTACCAGTCTTACCAACTTTGCGTCTGATAACCTCAGTATCATACTTAATACCTTTACCCTTATATGGCTCAGGTCTTCTCTTATCTCTGATCTCAGCTGCAAACTGTCCAACTTTTTCCTTGCTGATACCGGAAACGATAATCTTGTTACCGTCTACTTTGGTCTCAATACCTTCCGGATCTTCCATTTCTACCGGGTGAGAATATCCAAGGTTTAAAGTAAGCTTCTTGCCCTGCTTAGCGGCTCTATAACCAACACCGTTAACTTCAAGAGTCTTGGTGTATCCTTCGCTTACACCAACAACCATGTTGTGGATAAGGCTTCTTGTTAAGCCGTGAAGGGATTTCATTTTCTTTAAGTCGTTTGGTCTTGCAACAACTACATGACCATCTTCAACTTTGATTTCCATCTCTGTTGGAAGCGCTCTCTCAAGTGTTCCTTTTGGTCCTTTTACGGTTACTACGTTTCCTTCTGCAACAGATACTTCAACTCCTGCCGGAATAGCAACCGGAAGTCTACCGATACGTGACATACTATGTGTCCTCCTTACTTAGATTATCGGAGAGGTTTTCGCAACCTCTCTGTTTTCAGTGTTTCGTCTACTTCTTGAATGTATGGAGCCGAAGCTTACCATACAAATGCAAGAACCTCGCCGCCTACCTGAAGTTTACGAGCTTCTTTATCGGTGATAACACCTTTATTAGTGGAAAGGATTGCAATTCCAAGTCCTCCGAGAACCTTTGGAAGCTCTTCCTTACCAGCATAAACACGAAGACCCGGTTTAGAGATTCTCTTTAAACCTGTGATGATCTTCTCGTTTTTGTCTTCGCCATATTTCAGTGTGATATGGATGTTTTTAACAACACCATCTTCAACTAAATCGTATTTTGCAATGTATCCCTCATCAACAAGGATGTTTGCAATTGCAATTTTCATCTTGGATGCTGGTACATCTACTGTGTCGTGTTTTGCAGTATTTGCATTACGAATTCTTGTAAGCATGTCTGCGATTGGATCGCTCATTGTCATGTTAGTTTCCTCCTCATATTCAGACTTTACATGTCATAGTATATTTATATAAATTTACGTGTTACCTGTGTAACATCATCCCGTGCTGAACTGGTACTGCACCTTACGGCTTGCACTCGTTAAGGTTCGGGATGGACTTTGCACAAAATTCCTGTTCGCCTTACGGCTTACATTCATTAAGCGACTTTCAGCTTCGGCCTACCAGGAAGCTTTCTTAACTCCCGGGATCTGTCCTTTATAAGCTAACTCACGGAAGCAGATTCTGCAGATTCCGTATTTTCTTAAATATGCATGTGGACGTCCACAAATTCTGCAACGGCTATATTCTCTTGTAGAAAATTTAGCTGGACGCTGCTGTTTGATTTTCATTGCTGTCTTAGCCATGAATCGTTCCTCCTATATCAGATCTGCTGACCCCGGCAAGGCGCCGGCGGTCAACTTTGGAATGTTCCTCTACTTATTTCGCAAAAGGCATGTTGAACAGCTTCAGTAACTCACGAGCTTCCTCATCAGTATTTGCTGTTGTAACGAAGATAATGTCCATACCTCTTACTTTGTCAACTTTATCGTACTCAACTTCTGGGAAGATAAGCTGCTCTTTGATACCAAGAGCGTAGTTTCCTCTTCCATCGAATGCGTTAGGATTAACGCCACGGAAGTCACGTACACGTGGAAGTGCCAGGTTGATCAGACGATCAGCGAACTCATACATCTTCTCGCCTCTTAATGTTACTTTACATCCGATCGGCATTCCCTCTCTGATTTTGAAGTTAGCAACAGATTTTTTAGCTTTTGTTGCGATAGCTTTCTGTCCTGTGATCAGCTCCATATCAGCAATAGCTGCGTCAAGAAGCTTAGCGTTCTCTTTTGCTTCACCAACACCCATGTTAATTACGATCTTGTCGAGTTTTGGCACTTGCATAACGTTTTTATATCCGAATTTTTTGGTCATGGCATCCATGATCTCATTAGTATAAAGTTCTTTTAATCTACTCACTTATGTCTGCCTCCTCTCTCAATTAATCGATAACCTTACCTGTTGCTTTGGCAACGCGGACTTTTTTGTCACCATCCATCTTAAAGCCAACTCTTGTTGCTTTTCCATCTGCCATAAGCATTACGTTGGAGATGTGAAGCGGAGCTTCTTTTGTGATGATTCCACCATTCTGGTTTTCAGCTGATGGTTTGGTGTGTTTTGTAACCATATTAACGTTCTCTACTAATACGGTATTGTCTTTTACGTTAACGGCAAGGACTTTGCCTTCTTTGCCTTTATCTTTACCAGCGATTACTGTAACAGTATCACCTTTTTTAATCTTCATAGCTGACATTAGGCACCCTCCTATAATACTTCCGGAGCTAAGGAAACGATCTTCATGAATTTTTTCTCACGAAGCTCTCTGGCAACTGGTCCAAAGATACGTGTTCCTCTCGGAGTTAAGTCGTCTTTAATGATTACGGCAGCATTTTCATCGAAACGGATATAGGATCCGTCTTTACGACGAGCGCCTTTTTTGGATCTAACTACAACAGCCTTTACTACGTCACCTTTTTTAACAACGCCGCCTGGTGTTGCATCTTTAACAGTAGCAACGATTGTATCGCCGATGTTTGCATATCTTCTTGTAGAGCCACCCATAACACGGATACAAAGGATTTCTTTTGCACCAGTGTTGTCGGCAACTTTCAGTCTTGTTTCCTGCTGAATCATACTGGTTATCCTCCTTATTTAACTCTCTCTACTACTTCAACCAGTCTCCATCTCTTGTCTTTGGACAGCGGTCTGGTCTCCATAACTTTTACGGTATCACCGATGTTGCACTCATTGTTTTCGTCATGAGCTTTTAATTTATATGTTCTCTTCACGATTTTCTTGTAAAGAGGATGTTTTACATGGTCTTCAATTGCAACTACGATGGTCTTATCCATCTTATTGCTGACAACCTTACCCACGCGGGTTTTTCTCAGATTTCTTTCCACGATTATGTCCTCCTAAATTCACTATTTGGAAGCGTTAGCTTTCGCAGTGATCACTGTCTGGATTCTGGCAATATTTCTGCGAACCTCTTTGATTCGTCCTGTATTGTCTAATTGATTGGTTGCATTCTGAAATCTCAGATTGAAAAGTTCTTTCTTAGCAGCTACTAATTCTTCGTTTAATTCTGCAGCTGATTTTGCCTGTAAATCTTCTACGAATTTATTAATTTTCACTGTTATCACCGCCTTCTAACTCTGCACGAGAAACTATTTTGCATTTACATGGTAACTTGTGCATTGCAAGACGTAATGCCTCACGAGCGATTTCTTCAGAAACGCCTGCGATCTCAAACATAACACGTCCTGGTTTAACAACTGCTACCCAGTATTCCAGGGCACCTTTTCCGGAACCCATACGAGTTTCTGCTGGTTTTGCTGTTACTGGTTTATCTGGGAAAATCTTGATCCAAACCTTACCACCACGTTTGATATAACGGGTCATAGCAACACGGGCTGCCTCGATCTGATTAGATCTGATCCAGCAAGGCTCGGTAGCAACAAGACCGAATTCACCATAATTGATCTGATTACCTCTAAGGGCTTTTCCTCTCATGGAGCCACGGAATTGTTTACGACGTTTAACTCTTTTTGGCATTAACATTATTTATCGCTCCCTTCCTTAGTTCCTTTAGTTGGAAGAATCTCACCATTGTAGATCCATGCCTTTACACCAACTTTGCCATATGTGGTGTCTGCTTCTGCGAAACCATAATCGATGTCTGCACGAAGTGTCTGAAGCGGAATAGTTCCATCGCTGTAGAACTCTGTACGAGCCATATCAGCTCCACCAAGACGTCCGGATACGGATGTTTTGATTCCCTTTGCTCCAGATTTCATTGTACGCTGCATTGTAGATTTCATAGCACGTCTGAAGGAGATACGGTTCTCCAGCTGAAGAGCGATGTTCTCTGCAACAAGCTGAGCGTCTCTGTCTGGTCTCTTAACTTCTTTGATATCAACGATAAGCTTCTTGTCTGTGTATTTAGCAAGTTCAGCTTTAACTTTCTCGATCTCAGCGCCGCCTTTACCGATTACGATACCAGGTTTAGCTGTGTAAATGATAACTTTGACTCTGTCAGATGCTCTCTCGATCTCGATCTTGGAAACACCTGCGCTGTATAATTTCTTTTTGAGGAATGTTCTGATGTTGTAGTCCTCTACCAGATAGTCTGCGAAATCGCTCTCTGCATACCATCTTGAATCCCAATCCTTGATAACACCGACTCTAAGGCCATGTGGGTTAACTTTCTGTCCCATGTTTATCCTCCTTATTTCTCATCCAGCACGATGGTAATATGGCTTGTTCTCTTCTCGATTCTGTAAGCTCTACCCTGTGCTCTTGGCTGGATTCTCTTCATTGTAGGTCCTTTATTTGCATAGCAGGCTGCAACGACGAGATTGTCTGCGTTCATTCCATTATTGTTCTCAGCGTTAGCAATAGCTGATTCCAGTAATTTTTTGATTACGCTGGAAGCGTATCTTGGGTTGTATGTCAGGATACCAAGTGCTGTCTGCACATCTTTGCCACGGATTGCATCTAAAACGTAGCAGGCTTTCTGAACAGAAATTCTTGCATAAGATAATTTTGCAGACGGTCTTGTCTCTCTATTATTCTCATTTCTGGCTCTCTTAATCTGGCTTCTATGTCCTTTTGCCATTTTAAAGTGCCTCCTTTCGTCATATTCAATATTCAGGTAAACACCTGGGTTGCCCGAACCGCTTCTTGCGATCAGGCAGCCTGGTGAAAAGTACTAACTAGCGAACACCGGATTTCTTTTCGTCTTTTCCGTGTCCTCTGTAGGTTCTGGTAGCAACAAACTCACCAAGTTTGTGACCAACCATATCCTCAGTAATATATACCGGCACATGTTTTCTTCCGTCATGGACAGCGATTGTATGTCCAACAAAAGACGGGAAGATTGTGGAACGGCGTGACCAAGTTTTGATTACGGATTTATCATTTGCAGCGTTTAATGCATCTACTTTTTTAAGTAAGCTCTGATCTGCAAAAGGTCCTTTTTTCAGTGAACGAGACATTCTTAATCCTCCTTATTATTTGCTTAAAGCTTTTCCATCGCGTCTTCTTACGATGAGCTTGTTGGACGCTTTGTTTTTCTTTCTTGTCTTCAGACCAAGAGCAGGTTTGCCCCAAGGTGTACACGGACCTGGACGTCCAACCGGAGCGCGGCCCTCTCCACCACCATGTGGATGGTCATTCGGGTTCATAACAGAACCGCGAACTGTAGGTCTGATTCCCATGTGACGCTTACGGCCAGCTTTACCGATGTTGATCAGGTTGTGATCACCATTTCCGATGATACCAACTGTAGCACGGCAGATGATCGGAACCATTCTCATCTCACCAGATGGGAGACGAAGTGTAGCGTATTTGCCTTCTTTAGCCATAAGCTGAGCACCATTACCAGCGGAACGAACCATCTGTCCGCCCTTTCCTGGGTGAAGCTCAATGTTATGAACCATAGTACCAACCGGGATAAGCTCTAACGGTAAGCAGTTACCTACACGGATTTCAGCTTCCGGTCCGTTCATAACTTTCTGTCCAACTTTAAGTCCTTCCGGAGCAAGAATGTATGCTTTCTCGCCATCTGCATAGCAGATAAGTGCGATGTTTGCTGTTCTGTTCGGATCATACTCAACAGATTTAACTACTGCCGGGATTCCATCTTTTCTTCTCTTGAAGTCAATGATTCTATATTTTCTACGGCTTCCGCCTCCCTGATGTCTTACAGTGATCTTACCCTGGTTGTTACGTCCAGCGTTTTTCTTTAAAGACACGGTAAGGGATTTCTCTGGTGTTGCTTTAGTGATCTCAGAGAAGTCGGAACCAGTCATATGTCTTCTAGACGGGGTATATGGGTTATAACTTTTGATTCCCATTTCTTTTCTCCTTTCAAATTTGTTCTCACGCTTTTGAATGCGTATATTCGCGATATTCAGAGTGCCAAGGATTCAGAAGAAGCAGGTCGTCATGCTTGCATGTAAGACCGGATTCTTATGAAGACTTGAAAGCGTGTAACGCGACCGAGGAAGCAAAGCTTCCGAGGTGCACTCGTACGAATCGCAAGCTATCAATTAAAGACCCTCGAAGATCTCGATGTCTTTGCTGTCCTCTGTAAGGGCTACGATAGCTTTTTTGGATTTAGCAGTTTTTCCAACTACCATTCCGCGGCGTTTTTTCTTACCATCAAGATTCATGGTATTTACGCTTTTAACTTTTGTTCCATCGAACATTTTCTCAACAGCTTCTTTGATCTGAGCTTTGTTTGCTTCCGGATGAACAAGGAAAGTATATTTCTTCTCACCCATAGCAGCCATGGATTTTTCAGTGATCACTGGTCTTTTGATCACGTCGTAATATTTAATATCTGCCATTATGCGTATACCTCCTCGATGGATGCTACAGCGTCTTTAGTTACTACTACAGTACCGTGGCTCATAACATCATATACGTTGATGCCGTTAGCAGCTACAGTCTGTACGTTCTCGATATTTCTTGCAGAAAGGATTACGTTCTTGTCTTCCTGTGCTGTTACAATAAGAGCTTTCTCTGCTTTCAGGTTTGTAAGAACCTTCTGCATTTCTTTTGTCTTTGCATCAGCAAGTGCAAGGCTATCAACAACTACGAATTTATTGTCCTGAACTTTGGAAGTCAGAGCGGATTTAAGAGCTGCTCTTCTTTCTTTTTTGTTCATTTTTACTTCATAATCTCTTGGAGTTGGTGCGAAAATAATTCCGCCGCCTGTCCACTGTGCAGCACGGATGGATCCCTGTCTAGCATGACCGGTTCCTTTCTGTCTCCAAGGTTTTCTTCCGCCACCGCTTACTTCAGAACGAGTTTTCGCTTTCTGAGTACCCTGGCGTTTATTTGCAAGCTGACGAACAACAGCAAGGTGAACAAGATGCTCATTGACTTCAACGCCGAATACTGCATCGTTCAGCTCCATTGTTCCAACTTCATTGCCTTCCATATTATAAACAGTTACGTTTGCCATTTGTGTGCTCCTCCTTTCTTATTATAAGGACTTTACTGTCTCTTTGATTGTAACCAAGGATTTCTTAGGTCCTGGAACAGCACCTTTAACTAACAGTAAGTTATTCTCTGTATCTACGCGTACGATCTCAAGATTCTGAACAGTTACCTGCTCGCTTCCCATATGACCTGGCATGTGTTTTCCTTTGAATACCTTGCTCGGATCAGAACAAGCACCATTGGAACCTGCATGACGATGATATTTGGAGCCGTGAGCCATAGGTCCTCTGGACTGTCCATGTCTCTTGATTGCGCCCTGGAAGCCTTTACCTTTTGAAACTGCTGTTGCATCGATGTGATCTCCAGCTGCAAAGATATCAGCTTTAATTTCCTGTCCTACCTCATATTCAGCAGCGTTCTCAAAACGGAATTCTTTAACGAATCTCTTAACTGCAACGCCTGCTTTTGCAAAGTGGCCTGTTTCCGGTTTGTTCACCAGTTTCTCTCTGATGTCGCCGAAGCCAACCTGAACTGCTGTGTATCCGTCGTTCTCATCTGTTTTAACCTGAGTTACGACACATGGACCAGCCTGTAAAACGGTTACCGGAATTAACATTCCATCTTCGTTGAAGATCTGAGTCATTCCGACTTTGGTAGCTAAAATAGCTTTCTTCATCTTTCTTCCTCCTATAGCGGATTGCCCTTTCGGGTAATCATATAATAAATAGCTAAATGCTTATGCATTTACAAGATTAATTATTTTGCCTTCATCTTGATGTCGATATGAACACCAGCAGGCATTTCCAGTCTGGACAGTGCATCAACTGTCTTCTGGGTCGGAGCAATGATATCAATCAGTCTCTTATGTGTTCTCTGCTCAAACTGTTCTCTGGAATCTTTATATTTGTGAACAGCTCTTAAGATTGTAACAACTTCCTTCTTAGTTGGAAGCGGAACCGGTCCGCTAACTGTTGCACCATTCTTCTTAACAGTGTCGATGATCTTTGCAGCAGATGCATCTACTAACTGATGATCGTAAGCTTTTAATGTGATTCTCATTACCTGATTTGCCATAAA
Source organism: Blautia faecis (assembly GCF_020554845.1). Classification (GTDB taxonomy): domain Bacteria; phylum Bacillota; class Clostridia; order Lachnospirales; family Lachnospiraceae; genus Blautia_A; species Blautia_A faecis. The sequence continues at coordinate 35,586 of NZ_JAJCIA010000023.1, forward strand.
AAAAGTCTCCTCCTATTCGTACTCACTATCAGTACGACAAGCGGCGACTGTACACATCTCCGTGTGTGTCCTAAAACATCTTCCTGCTACGGACATTCTTTCACACGTCCCATCCCAAGATGGCTATTGAACTTGTACAGTGACTTGTCGTCAGTTTCCTAACTTGACATTCGCTCCACGGAAAACCCGCCTTACTCGGCGGCAACCTCGCGCTTCATTGCTATCATGTCACAGCAGTTATTAGTATACACAAAGGTTTTAAAAATTGCAAGTGTTTTTTTCAAAAAATCCAGATGTTTTTTTGTATTATTTTAAATACAATCTAGGGTGTATCTGAAAAAGGCTTTCTGCAAGATGTGAGTGTGTATATTCCAGTTTTTTTCTTTCTTCCTATTATATAGTGCTTCTAATAGTTGTCCGTTATACTCCTGCTGGCAACTGTCAATCAGCTTTCATTATTTAATACAGTGGTTCTAAAGCCTCGCGAAGTCATTGTCTTTTCCTTAATAAAAAAAGAGAAGAGGCATCATCATCGAATGCCTCTTCTTTCCTATTATAATAATGAATCAATCTTCATCATCATAGTATTCATCTTCGTCCTCATCTTCGTCAGCAAAGATATCAGAATAATCAAACAAAGTAACCTTTGTTATCTCATCCTTCACAATGTCAGGAGCATCTCCTTCTTTCTTTGCTTTCGCAGCAAGCTGCGCCGGTGAATATCTTGGGATTGCCAGTTTCTTGATCTCAACTGGTTTATCCTCTTCTTCCTCATGAATCTCCGGAGCTGCTTTCTTCTTCAGTGCTGCCTTCTTAGTCTGTGTTGCAGGCTTAGCAGACTTCCTGACTGGTTTGGAGTCTTTTGCAGTAGCTGCTGCTACTTCTTTCTTCAGAAGTTCATGTGCTTCACTTGTAGCACTCTGTACAGCTCTTTGTGGCGCTTCCTCTTCCTCTACATCAAAATCATCTTCATCGATTTCATCCACAAAGCCACCGGTACGGATCTTACGCTTCTCTTTCTTGCTGCGCTTGCCCTGTGCTTTGATCTCACGCTCTTCATCACGGTACTCACGCTCTTTACGCTTTTCTTCTTTCTTCAGCTCTTTACGGCTCTTCACATATCCTGGTTCTGTATCCTCCGGATAGTCGTCATAATCATCCAGATCTTTTTTCCAGAGTTCTGCGATTACATAAAGAATAATCAGAAACAGAACGGTAAGTCCCAGAACAATCAGCCCCTCAATACTCTTGGTAGCTGCCATCAGATATCCGATAAACGGAATTGTTACAACAATTTTCGGAAGGTAGCTTCCAATTGCCACATTAATCGGCTGTCCCTGAGAAACAGTTGGATCCATAGCAGTACCTGTACCATTTGTGACATCAGCGCTGGCCAGTGTATAGCGATACACTGCATTCTCATCATTTACAAGGATCGGTGTACCCAGAGCTGCTTCCTCGGTTTTAACCGGAATTGCATATGTAACAGATCCCATTGCCAGATTTGACTTGACTGTGGAGTCGTCTCTGATTTCAGTCGTCACTCCAAAGAATGGAGGAACCGCTAATGCAACCACACAAAGTATGGTACATATTACAACAAAATGTACTATAAATTTTAAAAACTTAGACATTGGTAACCATCCTCACTTTTTACGGCAGCCTTTACTGGTTGCTCAGATACTGTTCAATACTGCTCATCGCAGCTTCTTCATCTTCACCATTAGCAGAAAGTGTAATCTCCTCACCGGCGTCAAGTCCCAGTGTCATCATACCCATAATACTCTTGGCATTTACTTTCTTCTTGCCTACTTCTACATAAATTTCACTGTTGAACTGACTTGCCACCTGTACCAGCTGTGCAACGGGTCTGGCTTCAAGCCCTGTGGACAGGTGAATGGTGATTGGTTTTTTAATCATAATAACTCCTCCTTGTTTTCCCTCAGGTCATCTGCAAGCAGGCTTAATTTACGAAGCCGGTGATTTACTCCAGACTTTCCAACCTGTGGGTTCAACATCAATCCTAGTTCTTTAAGTGTTGCTTCCGGATACTGCAGCCGCAATCTGGCGATCTCCTCAAGTCCTTCATTCAAACTCTCCAGGCCCACCTTTTCCTCAAGAAGTCTGATATCCTCGATCTGCTTCACTGCTGCATTAACCGTCTTATTTATATTAGCAGTCTCACAGTTTACCTTCCGATTCACAGAATTGCGCATCTCTTTCAGGATACGGATATTTTCCAGATCCATAAGAGCTACATTTGCTTCCATAATAGCAAGCATGTCTACAATCTGTGCGCCTTCCTTCACATAGAGTACATAAGACTTCTTACGCAGAACAATCTTGGCATCTATATGAAAGCTGTGAATAATTTCCTGTAGCTGCCCGCTGATCTCCCGGCTGGGACATACAATTTCGAAATGATATCCCTTCTGCGGATCACTGATCGAACCTGCCGAGAGAAAAGCACCGCGTACAAACGCCCTTTTGCAGCAATCCCTCTGATATACAATAGAATTGGATACAAGTGGCATTCCTCCGCTCACTCCCGAAAATTCCAGCTTGGCAGAATCCAGTATTTCCTTTACCAAAACCTGATCAATAATGGAAATACAATAAAGATTTCCCTTTCTGAAACAGTCAATCCGGGAATTTGATACATCTGTCTCTATATTAAATGTTTTTTGCAATAATGTAAAGCCTTTTCTTGAAAGTGCCTCATTTTCTGTCTGGATACGCAGGGATTTTTTCCCATCAGTTCCAGCCTCCAGGCTGCCGCAGAAAGTAAAGATTGCAGCCAGTTCCGCAATCCTGCAGTGTCTTCCGGAGCCGATATGCCTGGAAAGTTCTTCTTTCACCATCCCTGAAAAAGACATTCATCGATCTCCTCTTTCTATTTTTTCAATAGGCGATCTTTATCCACATCTCTGTGCTCCAATCGAAAACCGTATTCACCATTTCTGGCGATCCGGCTATACAACTCTCTTGCAATGGTAACGGAACGGTGCTTGCCCCCTGTGCAGCCAACTGCAATTACAAGGCTTGTTTTACCCTCCTGTGCATACTTAGGAATCAGGAACTCCACCATATCTTCCAGTTTATTTGCAAAAATCCTTGCGGTCTCATTATCCATCACATAATTAAACACGCTCTCATCCATACCGGTAAGGGGACGTAATTCATCCTCATAATATGGATTCGGAAGAAAACGCACATCGAATACCAGGTCTGCATCTGCCGGAATTCCATACTTAAATCCAAAAGACAGAACCGTGACCATCATATTACAGAATTTTTCATTATTTACAAAAATCTTCTCAATTTCCTGGCGCAGCTCCCTTGTAAGAAGGTGACTGGTATCAATAATATAATCAGCTCTCTTACGAAGAAAATCCATTTTCTGGCGTTCCAGACGGATTCCGTCATCTACCCTGCCGTTACTGGCAAGCGGATGGCTGCGTCTGGTTTCCTTATAACGCTTTACCAGCACGGAATCTTCTGCATCCATAAAAAGAATCTCAAAATCATATCCAGCTTCTTTCATATGATCCAGAACCTGTGCCAGTTCTTCCAGAGAGTGACCGCTTCTGGCATCAATACCAAGAGCCGCATTCTGGACTCCTTCTTCATGTACTTCCAGCATCAGGGAAGCAAATTTCTCCACCAATGGAATAGGAAGATTGTCCACACAAAAATAGTGGGCATCCTCCAGCATTTTCAGCACTGTGGATTTTCCAGCACCGGAAACGCCTGTAACAATTACAAATCGCATAATTTATCTCCTGCCGGGCAGAATGTTTAATGTTCATAACCTAACCTGTAACGCAAATTGAACTCATCTGCCTCTTATGTGTCTTAAGTCCATTCCAAAGGACTCTTTATGGATCTAGAATTCTCCCAGAAACTTCACCTCAGGTTCAAGCTTCACACCAAATTTCTCCAGAACAATTCTTTGAACGTCAGACATCAATGTAGTAACATCTTTCGCTGTGGCATTTCCTGTATTGATCACGAAACCGCAATGTTTCTCGGAAACCTGGGCACCGCCTACCTGATAGCCTCGCAATCCGCTGTCCATGATCAGTTTACCTGCAAAATAGCCCTCTGGCCGTTTGAAAGTGCTTCCTGCACTTGGATAAGAAAGCGGCTGCTTGCTGGTTCGCATCCCTGCCAGCTCCTGCATACGGCTGCGAATCTCCTCCTGATCACCTTTTTCAAGAGAAATGACAGCTTCCAGAACAATATAGCCAGCTTCTTTTATCACACTGGTTCGATAACCCATGTGAAGTTCATCTGCCTGCAAGGTCAGGACTCCGCCCTCTGGAGTAAGAACCGTGACTTCTTTCAGAACATCCTTCATTTCTCCGCCATACGCTCCTGCATTCATCACCACAGCGCCGCCTAAGGTTCCCGGAATTCCCCCTGCAAACTCAAAGCCAGTCAGCGATGCCTCTCTTGCAGCTGCAGCAATTCCAGATAAAAGAGCTCCTGCCTGGGCATGGATCCGGCTGTCTTCAACTCTGATCTGTCCAAAGTTTCTATACAGCTGCACTACCACTCCCTGATAGCCCTTGTCGCTTACAAGAAGATTGCTTCCATTTCCAAGAATAAAATATGGAACATTTTTTTCCTTACAAACTGCTATGATTCTCCTAATCTCGTCAGCATTCTCCGGTACCAGAAAGAAATCTGCCGGACCGCCAATTCGGAATGTAGTATGCCTGCTCATAAGCTCCGCTTCCAGTATCCGGTTATCTTCCAGAATTTCCTGGAACCTCTGTTTTAAATTCACATTCACAGATTTACATCCTCTATCTTTCTATACTCAACTTTTCTATCAAATAATATCTGCGCCAATCCTATTCTTTCCATTGCCGCATCGTTTTATTATACTATTTAACTTCACAAATGTACAGAAAAAACGCATATTTTCTAAGATTCTTTCCATACTAAATGTTGTTATGATAGTTGCAAAACAACAAACTTTTCTCAGCGACAGGTCCGTTTCGTGAAAGGAGAATTCACCCATGCTCCAGCAAGTTTTTCTATCCATAGTTGGCTTCTGCTCTGGAATCATCATCGCAGGCGGTGTAGTTGGCCTGCTTATCGGTCTTTCCATCGTTCCCCGCTATGCCGGTATCACTCATACAGGAAAACATATATTGTTATATGAAGATATTACGCTTCTTGGCATTGTATGTGGCAACCTTTTTTTCCTCTATGGCTGGCACATTCCAGGCGGAACCTTTGCTCTGCTCCTTTATGGACTTTTTTCCGGTATCTTTCTGGGCGGATGGATCATGGCACTTGCTGAGATGGCAGATGTTTTCCCCATCTTTTCCAGAAGGATCAAACTGACCAATGGAATCCGATGGGTCGTGATCGCGGTGGCCTTCGGAAAAGCTTTGGGATCTTTGTATTATTTTTATAAACGGTGTTTTCCCTGAATTGCGTAAAAAAATCGACGCAGCTAATTTTCTATAATAAATAAGAAGGAACGTTTTTACCAGACTTTCCTTTTTTATCCTTCTTTGACACCTTGGCGCTTTCTTCTTTATTTTCTCCGGTGATTATCGGACATTCATCTGACAGGCCACGGTACCATTTCCGATAATCTGCAGGAGAACAGCCCATCTCTTTTCGGAAAGTCTCTGAAAAATAGCTTGCTCCTGCAAAACCATTTTCCACTGCAATATCTCCCATGGAAGCAGTCTTCTCCAGAACTGCATCCATACTGTTCCAGATTCTGCATTTCTGCAAATATTCGAATGGAGTCATCTCCATATGTTTCTTAAAGAAACGGCAAAAATCACCAGTGCTCACCTGGCATGCTTCTGCCATAGCAGAAAGAGTCAGTTTCTCGTTACAATGCTCAGTAAGATATCCTGTCATACGATTCAGTTTCACCCGTTCTCTGATCACTGCATTCTTACATTCCTGACGCGGCTGGGCAAATTTCTTATAAAGGCTTCCCCATGCAGTGAACAGCCAGCTCTTCATATCCAGTTCATAAGCTGTATCCCTGCCTTCTGCTGTCTGCGCAGCGGCGAGAAGTGCCTGAAGAAGAATGTCTTCATCTGTATCTTCCTCCGCTGACGGCATAAACCTGCAATAAGCAAAGGATTCTGCTTCTGCAACCGGTGAAATATATTTATTCTGAAGGCTCTCATCTCCAGCTGCCAGATACTCTCCAGCCACCTCAATTATATAAAAACTGCTGCTTTCCTTCTCACTTCTGACCAGACGATAGGACTGTCCTGCATTGATAAATAAAGCCTCTCCAGCTTCCAGATCTACTTTCTCCTGATTTATCTGACACTGTATTTCTCCTTCTTCTGCCAATAAAAAAGTAAATGCATTCCCACTGATGCATGGCATATGTCCAAATTCCGGCTGAAGCAGTCCCAGCTTATAGATTCTGATCTTATTCTCAGTTTCCTCTGTAAGGAGCTGTACTCCCTTCCCTATAAAATATTTTCCCATAAGGTACCTCTCTTCTTCGGTTTATAATATGAGGCTACTGTTATTCTGTTTATGAGCAATAGCATCATCTTCCGTAATAACTATAACAATACTATCATGATAGTATAAATTCAGCTAAAAAGAAAGTATATTTTACATATTTTTTCACATAATAATAGAAACCAAAAGGTTGCTGGACTCTAAGCAAGCAATTCCATTCATCATAGCTACAGGAGGCATTTATGAACAGTTCCATACCAAAAGAAAAGCAGAAACAATATGCCGATTATGTAAAACAGATCACCCCTACCCACAGTCTTCCCATGAACATGGCAAAGGCTTTTCTCACAGGCGGTGTAATCTGTGTCGTTGGGCAGATTATAACAAATTTCGCAAAATCCAGAGGATTAGACCAGGATATGGCCGGTACCTGGTGTTCTGTTACCCTGGTTTTTATCAGTGTTATTCTTACCGGATTTAATATTTATCCAAAGATTGGAAAATTTGGCGGAGCGGGAAGTCTGGTTCCAATCACCGGTTTTGCTAATTCCGTAGCTGCCCCTGCCATTGAATATAAAACGGAGGGTCAGGTCTTTGGAATCGGCTGCAAGATTTTCACCATTGCAGGTCCTGTAATCCTTTACGGAATCATGAGTTCCTGGATTGCCGGAGTGATCTACTATCTTCTGAAAATAATGGAGGTGATTTCATGAATCCACAGACACCAGCCAGACTTACCGGTTCTGCCAGTATGAACTTTCAGAATCCGGTTTACATTGTAAGCTGTGCCTCTGTAGTTGGAAAAAAGGAAGGGGAAGGACCTCTTGGGAGCAAATTTGATCTGGTCTGCGAAGAGCCTATGTTCGGAGAAGATACCTGGGAAGCTGCGGAAAGTACCATGCAAAAAGAAGCTGCCGAATTAGCCCTTGGAAAAGCCGGGCTTACTCCCAGGGATATCCGCATGACCTTCGCAGGTGATCTACTGGCTCAGACTACCGCCTCTTCCTTTGGAATTGCCGGAATGGGAATCCCATTTTACGGACTCTTCGGTGCATGCTCCACTATAGGGGAATCCCTCTCTCTTGGCGCCATGTCTGTCGCAGCCGGATACGGAGAACATATTCTCTGCGCCACTTCCAGCCATTTTGCCAGTGCAGAAAAAGAATTCCGCTTTCCTCTGGCTTACGGAAACCAGCGTCCTCTCTCAGCCACGTGGACGGTTACCGGGAGCGGTGCCTGTATTCTCTCCGGAACTTTGCCTGTTCCGAAAATTCCGGAAAAGACTGAGTCGCTTATTTTGGAAGAAGGTTGTGTCCAAATAACAGGACTTACCACTGGAAGGCTGATTGACTTTGGACTTAAGGATTCTCTGAACATGGGTGGATGCATGGCACCTGCCGCCTGCGATACCATTTACCGGAATTTTTGTGACTTTGGCCGAACACCTGATGATTATGATGCAATTTTCACCGGAGACCTGGGAGCTGTTGGAAAACGGATCCTGCTGGATCTGTTAAAAGAAAAAGGATATGATATAGAGTCCATTTATCAGGACTGTGGACTTTTAATCTTTGATGGTGAAACACAGGATACTCATTCTGGTGGAAGTGGTTGTGGATGCAGTGCATCTGTGCTGGCTGCCTATATTCTGCCGGAACTGGCAAAAGGTACCTGGAAAAAGGTGCTCTTTGTTCCTACAGGAGCATTGCTTTCCAAAACAAGTTTTAATGAGGGAGATTCCATTCCGGGGATTGCACATGCTGTAGTATTAGAGCATGTTTCAAAAAAAGATCAAAAGCAGTAAACTAAATAATTGTGCGTACTTCCTGTATAATTGCAGTCCTATAAGCCGTACTGTATTAATTATAATCTGTCTCTACCAACTATCTTTTTCTGTATCTATGAGGAGATGATTTCATGGACTATTTTAATGCATTCTGGGTAGGTGGCCTGATCTGCGCCCTTGTCCAGATTTTACTTGATAAAACCAAACTTATGCCTGGACGTGTCATGGTTCTTCTTGTATGCACCGGCTCTATTCTTGGCGCCATAGGCATTTATCAGCCTCTGATTGATTTCGCCGGTGCCGGTGCTGCTGTGCCATTACTTGGTTTCGGGAATACACTATGGAAAGGTCTGAAAGAAGCCATCGACACAGATGGTGTCATCGGGCTTTTCACAGGAGGCTTCACCGCCTGCGCAGCTGGTGTCTCTGCAGCCCTGATTTTTTCTTATCTGGCAAGCTGGTTTTTTAAACCGAAAATGAAAGAATAACAACGTACTTTATCCTTGCCTGAAACCAACATTTTTTACAATGGGAGTGAATTTCATGAGTGACACACTATACATCCAAACCGAAGAAAACGTGGAGGTTCATCACCCCCATGTCTATCTTCAGGACATTGCCAAGCTATCCTGCACCAATTCCAAAATTTTAAATCACCTAAGGGTTCTCCCGGTAGCAAACCTGAATCCGGACAAGACAGGCCGGTATGTGATTTCTGTTATGGATCTTATAAATGATATCCAGTTCAAAGAGCCTGATCTTGATATTACGCATATTGGCGAACCAAACTTCATCATCACCTATCAGAAGGAAGGAACTGTCAATATTGTTATAAGATGGTGCAAAGTCATATTTGTCTGCCTCGCCACCTTTTTCGGTGCAGGCTTTTCCATTATGACCTTTAACAATGACGTAGACATCCCCGCTCTATTTGAGCAGATCTACACCCAAGTCACCGGACAGCCCACAACCGGCAATACTGTTCTGGAAATCTCCTACTCTCTCGGTATCGGTCTTGGTGTCCTATTCTTCTTCAACCACTTCGGTAGAATGAAACTCACCAACGATCCCACACCTATGCAAGTGCAGATGCGTCTGTATGAAGATGACATAAATACCACGATCATTGAAGATATTTCGCGAAATAAGAAGTGACCGCTCACAGTAACCCGTTCTGTTACTGTTCACTGGTAACGTTCCGCGAGATGTTTTTTGTGAACAAAGTTCACAGAAAACCCGAGAAGTGCGGCGCGAAATCATGCGAATGCTTGATTTCTGTGCATCGCGAAGCGCGTTACTGTGAACGGAGTGAACAGTAACCCGTTCTGCAGGATGTACGTCACAATTTGCATCAAGCCGTTGCTATTTTTACAAAAAAATGATACTATATCTTTATGTGAACGCTCTCTGTGAACACTTCTCCACAGGGAGCTTATTTTACCAGATGAGGAGGCACATCATGAACAATTACAGAATGGGAACAAAATGTGTTCAGGCTGGATATAAACCTGGCAATGGTGAACCAAGACAGATCCCGATTATTCAGTCAACTACTTTTAAATACGATACCAGCGAGGATATGGGAAAACTTTTCGACCTTGAAGCTGAGGGGTATTTCTACTCCCGCCTTCAGAATCCTACCTGCGACCATGTTGCAGCCAAGATTGCTGCAATGGAGGGTGGAACTGCAGCTATGCTCACTTCTTCCGGACAGGCAGCCAATTTCATGGCTCTGTTCAATATCTGTGAGTGCGGAGACCACATTGTGGCTTCTTCTTCCATTTATGGCGGAACCTTCAACTTGATCTCTGTTACCATGGCCAAAATGGGTATCACCGCAACCTTCGTTTCCCCAGATGCTACTGAAGAAGAATTAAACGCAGCTTTCAAGCCAAATACCAAAGTTATGTTCGGCGAAACCATTGCGAATCCGGCACTTACCGTCCTGGATATTGAACTTTTTGCAAAAGTTGCTCACGAACATGGGGTTCCCCTTGTAGTCGATAACACCTTCCCTACACCAGTAAACTGCCGCCCCATCGAATGGGGTGCTGACATTGTTACTCACTCCACCACCAAATACATGGATGGACATGGTGCAGCATTAGGCGGTGCTATAATTGATGGCGGTCACTTTGACTGGATGGCGCACAAAGACCGATATCCGGGACTTTGCACCCCAGATGAAAGCTATCACGGAATTACATATGCTGAGAAATTTGGAAAAGAAGGCGCATTCATCACGAAATGTACCGCTCAGCTTATGCGTGATTTCGGTTCCATGCAGTCCCCGAACAGTGCTTTCATCCTGAATCTTGGACTGGAGTCCTTGCATGTACGCATGCCGAAGCATGTGGAGAATGGACAGGCTGTAGCAGAATTTCTGGAAAGCCATCCGAAGGTAGCTTACGTAAATTACCCTGGACTTCCATCTAATAAATACTATGACAGAGCGAAGAAATATCTGCCAAACGGCGGCTGCGGTGTTGTTTCCTTCGGTCTGAAGGGCGGCCGTGAAGCAGCTTCCACTTTTATGCAGAACTTAAAGCTTGGCGCAATTGAGACTCACGTAGCAGATGCAAGAACCTGCTGCCTGAACCCTGCCACCTCTACCCACAGACAGATGACAGACGAGCAGCTCATTGAAGCTGGCGTACCGGCAGAGCTGATCCGTATCAGCCTTGGTCTTGAGGATAAAGAAGATCTGATCGCGGATATTTCCAATGCGCTGGATGCAATTAAATAATTGCATGCTTTCCACAATAACGGATTGAAATTATAGAGTTTTACACTTTTTTATAACTATTCCTACACATAAATCCCCATAACAGACCTTAAATTTGATCTGTTACGGGGATTTTTCTTTCCCTCACTAAAGCATATATCACGTCAATTATTTTCGATGGAGAACTGCCATGTTTTTTTTCCATATTATTGAACTTCGAATAAGCAATAACATCTCCATTTTTACAAATGCTATACCAGAATTTTTTATTGTAATTCCAGAACAGGTATGATACAATTTATCCGGTTAACGGAATGCAGTGCCAGGGGGAGCGCCCTTGTGCTGCGGTCAGAATTTGTGATGACGAAAACCAGATTGCGAGGGAGCCCGTAGGTCCGGGTTGAGAGGATCCCGTTAGGATCGACCGAAACCTGTTCACCTGTTTTTTTGCAGGTGGATTGTCAGCATCTGCTCGAAAGTCATTTTCGATACATGCTGGGAGGCATGTATTTTTATTTACATGAATAATGAGCCCTTCTCACCATGGCATATTTGAGAGTCCATTGCTGTAATCTCTATTCCCAGCTTTGCAGAAAAATTTTTTCAAACATTCTATAGTAAGAAATTGGGCAATTTTCTCGTTGTAACCGACTTCCAGCAGAAATAAAGTTACTGCCCATTTTATTCGCAGCGATTCGCTTTGCGTAACATTTCAAATGCGCAGTAACACATTATATGATCAAACAAAAGCATGGAGGTATTTCACTATGAAGAAACACATTGTATCCGCACTTTCCATGGCATTATGCCTGGGACTTACCGCAGGGAGCGCTGTCACTGTTTTTGCAGAGGACACTAAGACGATTGATTCTCTGAAGATTGCATTTTCCCCATACGCGGATTCCGACACTATCACCACTGCTACCGAGCCGCTGGAAGATTTACTGAAGGAAACATTGCTCACCAAGGGGTATGACGTGGAGAACGTGGACATGACAGTAGGTACAAGCTACACCGCTGTTGGCCAAGCTTTAAGTGCAGGAAGCGCAGATATCGGATTTATTTCCGGCGGAAATTACGTACTTTTCTCTGATGACTGTGACGTTCTTCTTACCGCCCTTCGCTATGGAATCAACAAAGATTCTGATGATCCGAAAGATTGGAATGATGGTACAATCGAAGAAAACACCGATGAGATGTCTACCTATTACCGTTCTATTATTCTGGCAGGTCCAAGCGAAAAGGGACAGGCTTTACTGGAAAAGGTAAATAACGGCGAAGAGCTTACCTGGGATGATCTGAACGATGCTACCTGGGCTGTTATGGGACCAACTTCAGCTTCCGGTTATATTTATCCAAGCTTATGGCTGAACGAAAAATATGGAAAGGGAATCAGTAATCTGGCAAATGCGGTAGAATCTGATTCTTATACAACCTCTCTTGCACGTCTGGCTTCCGGACAGGCTGATGTGATGGTTTCTTATGGCCACATCCGTACCAAATACGCACCGGAATGGAAAGAGACCTTCGGAGGTACAGATGATATGGTAAATCAGACTGGTGTGATCGGAGTTACAGATAAGATTTACAATGATATGATTGCCTACAGCAAAACTTCTGAAGTTATGCAGGATGAAGATTTCCGCCAGGCGCTGGGAGATTCCTTTATTGAGATTGCGAATACGGACGAGGGAAAAGATATTATCAGCGTGTTCAGCCAGGTTGGATATGAATGGGGCGATGACTCCAATTACGATGGCGAACGAGAGGCGCAGGAGCTGCTGAAGTCTATGGAATAGACTTCAACTTTTCTGAATAGTTACAAAACATTTTAAACTGCCGGGGCAGGTTATTTGCCTCGGCAGTAGTTTTAAACGAGGTCAATTTTATCTATGAATTTACAGATTCAGCATATCGCAAAAGAATTTCATAATGGCACAAAAGCCCTGATAGATGTGGATTTCCGCGTCTCGCAGGGAGAGTTTGTCTCGGTGATCGGGCCTTCGGGGGCGGGGAAGACAACGCTCTTTCGCATTCTCAATGGAATGATGGAGTGCACTGGCGGACAGGTGCTTCTGGATGATAAGCGCTTTGATTCTCTAAAAGGAAGGAAAAAACGTGAACTGCAAAAATCCATCGCAACCATTTATCAGGACTTTTGTCTGGTGGAGAATTCTACCTGTCTGAAGAATGTGCTGACTGCCGGACTTCCTGATATGGGCTTTTTTCAGGGCGTGTTTGGACTTTATGGAAAAACACGTAAAGAAGAAGCTCTGAAACTGCTGGATCGGGTTGGACTTCTGGAAAAGGCAGAGGAACCGATTAAGAATCTGTCTGGCGGACAAAAGCAAAGGGTGGCAATTGCAAGAGCACTTATGCGGCACCCGGCAATCCTGCTGGCAGATGAACCGGTGGCGTCTCTTGATCCAGTTATCGGGAGACAGATTCTAGGGTTGCTGAAGAGTATTCATGAGACTGATGGTGTCACCATTTTAATGAACAGCCATAATCTGGAATTCTCCCAGGAGTTCTCTGACCGACTTATTGGTCTGAAAGATGGCAAGGTTGTATTTGACGGTAAGACTGCTGATCTGACTGATTCTATCACTACACAAATTTATAACAAAAATGATACTCAGATAGAGAATAAGCGAGGTGTCGCTTATGAATGATAACAAAACAAGCAAAAATTCCATTGTGGCAAAATTTGCTGTTCCAGTTTCTTTCCTGATTTTATTTTTCCTTGCAGCAAATTTCACAGGCTGTGATCCCATGACTTTCTGGAAACGAAGGAGCCACCTCACTGACCTGGTCGTGGATATGATCCCGCCAGATTTTTCCTATATTCAGAAGATCCTGCTGCCACTTTTTTACACCATTCAGATGTCTGTTACCGGAACGGTACTTGGCACCTTTTTTGCCCTTGTACTCTCGCCTTTTGGCGCTGCAAACTTAGGATTTCCAGCTGTAATACGACGGATACTTAGAATTGTAATCCAGATTCTCCGTTCTTTTCCAGCCTTGATTCTGGCGCTTACTGCTACCTTTCTTTTCGGGCTTGGAACCTTTGCAGGTACTTTTGCCATTACCTTGTACACCTTTGCCATTATGACAAAACTTACCTACGAGGATGCAAGTGCCGCCGATGTAAAAGCTTACCAGGCACTTCGGGCTATGGGTGTTTCAAAGTATGTGGCTTATATCCATGGAATTCTACCAGAGATCATTCCTGGCTTTCTCACCAATGCACTTTACCTGTTGGAAACCAATGTACGGCACAGCTCCATTTTAGGATATGTGGGAGCTGGCGGTATCGGACTGCTTCTCAATGAGAAGATTTCCTGGTTGGAGTATGACAAAGTGGGGACCATTCTGCTGATGCTGTTTCTAACAGTGTGTGTGATTGAATATTTCAGTCGGTATCTGACCGCCTTGATACGAAAAGAGCGCACAATAAAAAAAGAGCAGGCCAGACTGCTGCTTCTGTTTCTGGCTGCCCTGTTTCTGATCTGCACGTTTACCCTTTCCCTGCCAGATTTTTCCAGAACCAGTCCACAGACTTTGCGAAATATGTTTGCTGGCTTTCTGCAGCCAGACTGGAGCTTCTTTTTCTCGGCTGAAAAAGATGGGCTTGGGTATCTTTTACTGGAAACAGTGTGCATTGCTTTTATTGGAACGGTAATCGGAGCCATTGTATCTGCACCGCTGGCTTTTCTAAATACCAAACGTTTCGTACCTGCTCCTGTGTCCTTTCTTTTTAACCTGGTGATCATGGTAATCCGTTCGGTGCCTTTTCTGGTGTATGGACTGATTTTCATCCGGGTATCCGGGCCAGGAGCTTTCACAGGAGTGCTGACATTGGCCGTATGCAGTATCGGACTTCTCACCAAAAGATTTACAGAAGCACTAGATGCCCTGGACCTTCGTCCCTATCATGCGCTGCTGGCCATGGGGGTCCGTCCTCTTCCCGCCATCTGCCACAGTGTCCTGCCGCAGCTGAAGCCTGTTTTCACCTCTATCATCCTCTACCGGTTTGATGTAAACATCCGTGAAGCTTCCGTTCTCGGTCTGGTAGGCGCAGGCGGAATCGGAGCGCCCCTTATTTTTTCCATGAATCAATATGCCTGGGAAAAAGCTGGTGCAATCATGCTGGGATTGATTCTGTTGGTGTGGTTTATCGATATGGTATCTGAAAAAATCGGAGCTGGAAATTGATGGCCAGCTCCGATTTTCTGTCTTCTGGATCCTGTTTAAAAAATCTTTTAAACCTCGTCGTGAAATTTCCAAAGACTTTCAAGGGATCTTTTCATTCTGTTATTTTTCTAATTTTCTATAATTCTCAGCCTTATCGTACTCCTTATGCACGCCATCATCCTCGTACAAAGTATAACTGCTGCCTTCATATCCCAGCATAGTGAGTTTGGAAGTATCAATATCCTTCACACACTCCGCAGCCTCTGCAACCGGAATACACTTACCACTACGGATAAACAGAGGCACTTCATTTAAGGCAACCTCCACATAATGAACGCCCTTTTCCAGAATCTCCTCAGAAATACTTCCGTCTGTCAGAAATTTCACAAACTTCATTTCTTCCGGAAGGTAAACATAACGCCCTCTTGCGTTCTGCTCGTAAACCGGTGCGATCATAATCTCATTTCCAAGGATCAGCTGGTCTTCCACCCGGATTGCCATCTTATCATCCGGATAAACAAAGCCAAGTGGTTTGAAATACATATCATCGTTTAAAACGGCCTTCATGTATTCGCTGTACAGATACGGAACAAGGCGGTATCTCGTATTTACCACATTTCGGAAATCCTCAACATTCTCAAACTGATAGCACTCTTGCTCTCTTGTTCCGATTGCGGAATGGTTACGCATAAGCGGAGTAAATACCCCAAGTGCCATATGGCGAAGCACCAGGTCTCTTGTTGCATCCGCACCAAATCCGCCAAGATCTGCTCCTGTGTAAAGGAATCCGCACATATTCAAAGACGGCAGCATTTTCAGGTTCAGAAGAATGTGTGACCACCAGGATTTATTGTCTCCCATCCAGATTCCGCCGTAACGGTGCATTCCAATATAGGAGGAACGGGAAAACATCAGGAAACGCTTCTCCGGATCAATGCGGTCGAATGCTTCGCCTGCTGCTCTTGTCATATTGTAGCCAAACAGGTTATGTACCTTGTCGTGACGGATCTTTTTGCCATCCACATTATGATAAAATCTGCGGTAATCTTCTGGGTTGTTTGCGAGTCCGTTTAGCTCGCCCTGCATTTTCCAAATGTGGATCTTACCTTCTTTATCCTGGGAAAACTCTCCGGCAAGTTTCTTCGCCTCTTCCATTCCCTCTGAGGAATAGAAAATAGCAGGCTCATTCATATCGTTCCAGAAGCCTTCAATCCCCTGGCTAATAAGGAAGCTGTATTTGTCTCCAAACCACTTTCTGGCATCCTTGTTCAGAAAATCCGGGAAATGAGTATCCCCCGGCCATACGGCTGCCACGAAATCACTTCCATCCTCCCGCTGGCAGAAGTATCTTTTTTCCACACCTTCCTCGTAAACCTCATAGCCGCTTTCCACTTTTACACCAGCATCAATAATAGGGATCAGGCGTAGCTCCTGGTCTTTCATCTCTTTTACAAAATCCGGGAAATCAGGGAAATTCTCCGGATTCAAAGTAAAGTCCTTATAGGAATCCATATAATCGATGTCCATGTAGATCATATCCAAAGGGATGTGATTCTCACGATAGCCGGCTGCCACCTTGCGAAAATCCTCCTTGGTGGTATATCCCCATCTGCTCTGTCCGAAACCAAATGCAAATTTCGGGGGAATATAGCTGCGTCCGATCACATGGCGAAACTGCTTTACAATATCATAGGCAGATTCACCTTCAATCACATACACATTCAGATCTGCATCTGCGCATGTCACTTTCAGGGTGTCCATTCTGGTATATCCAATATCAAAGGTCAGTTCAGAAGGGTAGTCGAAAAACAGTCCAAATGTTGTCTTTCCGCTTACAATGATAAAGTTGTGGGCACCATACAAAGAACGCTTGTCTTCCGTATGGTTTGGATCATCGGTACAATTGCTGATATAGCAGTATCCTCTTTTATTGATGCCGCGGTTGGCTTCCCCAAGTCCATAAACAATATCATCCTCATCCATCACATATGTAAAATCAAAGCCCTTTTCCAGGCTGATTTTTCCATAAGGAAAAGCGCCATTCGCTGTTTCAATCTTCTCTGTTACTGCCTCCGTATCAAAAGGAGCTCCGTATCTGTATTTTCTGATCATAACAATCTTCCTCGTCTTTCAAAAAAGAGGCAAAAAATTTTGCCCCTTTAAGTCTGGTTATCTGCTGTCCGTTTCTCGTCCAGTAACCTGTTTATTTATATAACACAAATGCCTCATAAGGTTTCAGCACGATTTTACCCTTAAATACTTTTCTGTCAAGGTTTGTAATCAGACACCTGGAACCTTCAAATTCTACTGGAACTTCAAATTCTGCAGACTGCTCACTGAAATTGCAGACTGTAAGAAGTCTTTCCTCATCCAGCTTTCTCATATATGCAAAAATCTGATCATCCTCACGGCAAAGCGGTTCAAACTCACCGTACACAATAATATCTTTCTCCTTGCGAAGAGCGATCAGTTTCTGATAATAATGGAAAATGGAATCCGGATCATCCAACTGACTGGCTGCATTGATTTCTTTACAGTTCGGATTTATTTTAATCCACGGCTCTCCATCTGTAAAACCTGCTTTTTCTGAACCGTCCCACTGCATAGGTGTTCTTGCATTGTCACGGCTTCTGAGCATCAGACATTTCATCATGTAATCCGGCTCCATCAGCCCTGCATCTGTCAGCTCTGTATAATACTGAATGCTCTCAATGTCCTTATAATCTTCCAGCTTATGGAAATATGCGTTTGTCATGCCAAGCTCTTCCCCCTGGTATACATAAGGGGTTCCCTGCATCATATGAAGACAGGTTGCCAGCATTTTTGCAGAAGTTTCTCTGTATGCCGGATTGTCATTTCCAAATCTGGAAACGCTTCTTGGCTGATCATGATTTCCCAGGAAAAGACTGTTCCATGCTTTTCCCTGAAGTTCTTCCTGCCATTTGATCATCGTCTTTTTGAAAGCCTTAAAGTCATATCTGTCAGTGGTCCATTTACCAAACTCCGCATGCGGGGAAGCATCTTCAACATGTTCAAACTGGAACACCATATTCAGCTCGCCACTTTCTTCCCCGGCATATTTCTGTGCCTCTTCAATGGTAACACCAGAAGTTTCCCCAACTGTCATGATATCATATTTAGACAATACCTCACGGTTCATTTCCTGTAAAAATTCATGGACCCGCGGACCGTGAACGCAGTATGGACCGAAATCTCCATACAGGCCGCTTTTCACTTCTCCATCCGGGAAAGCCTGATCCTTGGAAATCATACTGATCACATCCATACGGAAACCGTCGATTCCCTTGTCACACCAGAATTTCATCATATCGTAAACTTCCTGGCGCACTTTCTCATTTTCCCAGTTCAGGTCCGGCTGTTTTTTGGAAAACAGGTGCAGGTAATACATCTGTGTCTCATTGTCGTATTCCCATGCAGAACCGCCGAATACACCGCCCCAGTTATTTGGCTCCTTTCCGTTTACCGGATTTTTCCAGATGTAATAGTCACGGTACGGATTATCCTTGGACTTTTTGCTCTCCAGAAACCACTGATGTTCGTCTGAAGTATGATTTACAACCAGATCCATCAGCACCTTGATTCCACGTTCATGCGCCTGAAAAAGCAGTTCCTCGTAATCCTGCATGGTTCCGTAATCTTTGTAAATTCTGCGATAATCTGAAATATCATAGCCATTGTCATCCTGTGGGGACTCCAGCATAGGTGAGATCCACAGAACATTTACCCCAAGTTCCTTCAGATAATCAAGTTTCTCTATAATTCCTCTGATATCACCAATTCCATCCCCATTGCTGTCATTGAAGCTTTTTGGATAGATTTGGTATACAATACTTTCTTTCCACCAGTTCTTCTTCATTTCCTGGCTGTCCTCCTGATATTCTATATTTATTTTCCCACAGAATATTCTTCCCCGGTACATGACCGCAGTGAAATATCCCCATGGCGCGTATTTGTTTTCTCTATTTTACTGCACCGGCTACTACACCATTCATGATCCATTTCTGACAGAAAATATACACAATCAGCACTGGAAGCAGAACAAGCAGATAAGAAGCAAATGCCAGATTATAATCAACAGAAAACTGTTTTTTAAATACATACTGGGCAAGCTGCAGTGTCTGTTGGCTTTCATCACTTAACAGTACCAATGGCATGGTAAAGTCATTCCAGGTCCACATGAAGGAAAGAATTGCTACTGTAGCTGTGGTAGGCTTCAGAACCGGGAAAATGATCCTGGAAAAAATCTGAATCGGATTTGCCCCGTCAATCATGGCTGCTTCGTCAAGTGCCTCCGGGATTGCCTTTACTGCCCCTGTGTAAAGGAACGTATTCATAGGCAGACCAAAAATAATGTACAGGAATGTAATTCCGAAAATGTTATCCAGATGAAAAGTATTTGCCTGCACAACCAGCGGAAGCATGATTACCTGGAACGGTATAAACATGGCACTGATAAAGTAATAATACATGAGGGAAAAGAATTTGCTCTTTTTACGGTTTCTTGTGATGGCATAAGCGGCAAAAGAGTTTGTGATCAGTGTAAAAATCAGATTCACCACTGTGATAAATGCTGTATTAAGAAACTTTCTTGGAAAATTTGTCATTACCCAGGCATCTGCAAAGTTCTGAAGTCTGATTTTCCTTGGCAGTGCCAGAATGTTGTTCATATCTGTTGGATCCTTGATGGCAATCATCAGTGCCATATAAAGAGGCAGAAGGATGACAAGTACGATTCCAATGATCAGAAGGATCGTAACAGGCCAGTTGTAACGCTCTTTTACTTTCACTGTATTCTGTTTCATCCTAATTTTTCCTCCCTCTTCTCAAGTACACGCAGCTGGAATACGGAAATCAGTACCACTACCACAAAAAGCATAACTGCATTGGCTGACTGATAGGCGAACTGTCCGCCTCCGAAGCCCTTTTTGTAGATCAATACTGCAATAGATGTTGTGCTGGTTCCAGGACCGCCATCTGTCATAGCCATGATCTGATCGTAAACCATCAGATAACCCTTTGCGGAAAGTACCATATTGATGGTAAAAGATGGTGCCAGCAGAGGGAACGTGATTTTGCTGAATCTTTTGAAGCCGGTCGCTCCATCCAGATCAGCAGCCTCATATACATCTGTGTCAATGGACTGAAGTCCTGCAATGTAGATCAGGGTGTTAAAAGCGCATCCGATCCATAAGGATACCGCAACAATTCCCCAGATGGCATGATTGGTTCCAAGAATATTTACACTTAAAGCTTTGATTCCAAGGCCTTTTCCCAGCTGTGGAATCAGGTTCGCAAAAATATAATTGAAAATAAATCCTACGATCAGACTTCCTAGCATATATGGAAGGAAATAAAAAGCTTTGATTGTGTTTTTAAACTTGATCTTTGCATTTAATGCACAGGCCAGGATCAGACTGATCACGTTTACCAGAATGGTAGTGATCACCGCAAATTTGAATGTAAACAAATATGCATTTCCTGTATCCACATCAGAAAACATATGGATATAATTTCGAAGTCCTACAAAATTCCACTCTCCATATCCTCTCCAGTCTGTAAAACTGTACATAACACCTTTTAAGAATGGAATGGTGTGGAAAGTAAAAAACAGAACTGCAAGAATTCCTACATAAATGTAGTAAACCCGGTTAACAGCAGGTTTTTTCCGTGGGGCTTTATTCTTCATGGAATCCTCCCTTATTTTCTTACAAGGCTGCTGTTCACTCAGTGGCCAGCAGCCTTACAATTCATACGGATCAAAAGGTGACAGTTCACGTTCTTCACCTTTCGCCTGTATTTTCCATCAGTCACATAGATCAGTCTACATTTGCAATGTCATATTTCTCATCGCACTGTGCAAGGAACTGATTTATGTTCTCCTCGTTGTCCATTCCGTTTGTGTAGTTCAGGCACATTTCGGTCAGAAGTGCGGACATATCAAATCCGGATGGATAGTAATGATCTGGGAAGTTTGCAACCTTTCCAGCTGCAATATCTTCTTTCACACCTGCCACTGTCTCATTCTCCTGCTCTACACCTTTTACAGCTGAGAAAGCAAACTGATCATCAATGTACATTTTTGCATTTTCCGGCTCAAGCATAAAGGATACAAATTCTTTTGCCACTTCTTCATTTGCACTGTCTTTGCATACACCAAGAAGTACATCTACACCAGAGGTTACATAGTTCTGGGATTTCTCATTGGAAGCCGGGAGTGCAAACATATCCACATTGATATCTGCATTTGCATTTTTGTACTGGTTGATTGCCCAGTTTCCATTGATGATCATGGCTGCTTCGCCATTTGCAAAAGCTTTATTTCCATCATCATAGGTAAGTCCCATAAAATCATCCTGAGCATAGTCAAGAAGCTTCATATATTTTTCTGCAATTTCCTCGTGTGTTCCAACGAATGTGGTCTTGCCGGCTTTACGGTCATCATTGAAGCTCTCCGGAGCAAGGTCAGATGCAATACTGTTCCATGGGCAGTTACTTGTCCAAGCATCTTTGTATGTCATAAGAAGTGGCTGTTCACCTGCATCCTGAAGTTTCTCGAGCACATCAATGAATTCATCCCATGTTTTTGGAATCTCAATTCCATGTTCTTTGAATTTGTCAACGTTATAAATGACACCGGAAGCGTTTGTTGCATAAGGAACGCCATATACCTTCTCTTCTTTGTCCTTGTTTACATCATATACCATCTGAAGGTAGGATTCCTGAATGTTGGAAACGTAATCTTCGCTGCTTAAGTCTACCAGCATTCCGGCACTTTCCACCTCTGTATAGTTGTTGTCACCGCCCATTGCTACGATATCAGGCATATCATTCTTTGCCATTCTGGTCTTTAATACAGTTCCTGCATCAGCCGGAGCTGTGATCTTGATTGTCACGTCCTTATGAGTTTCATTAAACTTATCTACCAGCTTCTGAAGAATGTCCTTGTTTTCGGCCTTGCTGGAAAAAAGCTCCAGTTCCGTTCCCTTTGCGGAAGATTCTCCCTCAGAGGAGCTGCCGCATCCGGTAACTGTACCAACCAGCAGTGCACCTGCCATTAATGTGCAAATAAGTTTCTTGTTCATCTTTCTTTCCTCCATTATATATTATTTTTAATGAAGGCTGCGCAGCACTTGCTTATTTAAAAGCTTTTCCGGACACGTCTGTCCTGCTTTCCTTTCGGTGACTTCATAATATCGTATCTTTCCAGCAAAATCAACAGGTTTCTCGAGAAACTTAAATTGTAGACAAACTTTTATTTTGTATTTTGTGCATATTGTATATTTTTTTATCATGCAGATTCATGAGTTCTTAGATTGTCCCCCCTATCTTATAATTTCCCCTGATTGCAAGAATTTCATGCAAATTGTTTTCTTTATGTAACAGGGAATCCAAACGTAAGCTTCTGTTACGAAAAAAACAGTCAGGCTCCAGAGCGTGTTTGAAAAAGGCTTTCTGCAAGATGTGCGTCACAATTTGTGGGAGATTTCGCCCGGATGAGGGCGCCGTAGCGGGCTACGGCAACCGAATTCGGGTGAAATCTCCCGCAAAGTGGGGCGTGCAGATTGCGGGAATGATTTTTCAAACAGGCTCTATAGCCTGACTGTCTTCTCTTCAAATTCTTTTGAACGATCTGTTCATATTTTCACAGAATCTCTTTTTACAAGGTACACCGGACTTTTTATATTAAACTCTTTTAACTGCTCCCCGGCAACCATCCGAAGCAGGCGGCTGAACGCCAAATGTGCCTTCTGACCTACATCCTGATGAACTGTTGTAAGTCTTGGACGGACCATTCTGGCATAGATACTGTCGTCGAAGCCGGTAACAGATACCTGTTCTGGAACCTTAATCCCATGATCTGACAAAAAGTTCATGGCCTCAATTGCTGCATAATCTGAGGAAAATGCCACTGCTTTTACCTGCAGAAAACGCGGAAGAAGTTCTTTGTATTTCTGGATACGGCGGTTTCTTTCCCCCGGGATCACGATCAGACGAGTGCGGCTGCAGAATTTTCCTTCTTTTTCCATAGCCTGCTTAAAGCCCATCCAACGGCTGTAATCACTGTCAATATCTGTTTCTGCAAGAAACAAAGCTTTGTCAAAACCGCAGGAACAGAGGTAACTTCCAATCTGATAGCCGCCTGAATAATCATCCACTCCCACATTCTGGAAAAAATATTCTCCTGCGGGATAGGCATCTATGAGAACCATTTTCTTATTCAGCTTTCTGGACAATTTCCGATATTTTTCATCATTATATCCCAGAATGATCAGTCCTTCTACATTCCATCTGGAAGCAATATCCACCACGTTCTGGATATTCTCCCCTCCGATCAGCATGACATAGTATCCTTTCATTTCAGCTTCCATCTGAATGGTTCCTACCAGTTCTCCTACAAAGGAGTCCTGCAGGGAGTACATTCCATGAGCCTGGGCAAAACCAAGTACCACGCCTATGATCCTGGAACCATGTCCGGACAGCATAACGGAACCCATATGCGGAACATAATTCTGTTCTTTCAGGATTGCCGTTATTTTATCAATGGTTTCCTGGGAAACTCTTTTCGTATTGCCATTTATTACATTTGATACGGTAGTCCTGCTCACTCCCGCCATATCCGCAATATCCTGAAGCCGGATCATCTGATTTTCCTGCTCATATCATGCCATTCTTCCCCGCCCCAAGCGGAACCGGAAATTCCGTTGTCGGTGTAGTCCATTTTTTTGTACATCTCTACTTTGTTATCCAGACAGGTCAGGTACAGGCATTCGCGTCCTCTTTTTTGTTCTCTTTCCACATATTGTGTCATGATTTCACGGGCAAGCCCCTGGTGGCGATACTCCGGAAGAACATCAAGCCCAAGGAGCATAACGTTCTTTCCTTCCGGGTTGTGAAGAGTACTATCCGTAAAAAATTCATCACGAAAAACTGCTTCGTCTGTTGCCACCCCATTGAGAAAGCCGGCAACTTTACCTGTTTCTTTATCCACTGCAACCATAAATGTCTCTGGTGCATTTGCCACTCGTTCTCTCATACTCTTGGCAGAGCAGGCCTCATTTGGCGGAAAACAGATCTGCTCGATCTGAATCACCTGATCTAACTCCTCTGGAAGAATGTCTCTAAATTCGTATTTGGTTGTCATTTTTTCCTCATCCTTTTATATTTCATGCGCTCTCTCCACTTTAATAGTGAAAAGACCGTAAACTCCTTTTTATTATACCTCTGCGTCTTTTTTCCGTCAATGTAAGAACAGCAAAATGCATACCTTGAAGTATCCCCTTGAAATATCCCTTGAAGTATCCCGGAGGACTTCATTACCGTACTTATCGATCATCCGTACCAGAAAATCAATGCACCGCTCAAATTCAATATTCTGTTGCATAAGCTCCTCCCGTCATTGTTTTGATCTGAGCTTATTTTACAGAACCTGCCGGAAAACCACATTGAATAGAAATTGATTGTAAATTGACACAATCACTTTAAAAATATCCGCATTTTCTTGAATCGAATATATGTTCGTGTTATGATAGATATACTCAATCTTAACTACGAAAGGGGAATTTCTATTGAATCAATGCGATTTTTCTTCTATTAGCACTTGTTTAAAAAACCATATCAGCGAAAGTAATCAAATGAGTCAGCCTGATTTTTTATACGAATTATTTGAAGATTTTATGGATGATCCGGCAAATCAGGATTTTTCAATGGACAACGGTCTGGTTTGCCGCTGGATGACTGGTCAGACTAAAATCAGTCCTAAAATATCCGCTTACTATTCCAAGCCATCCAACCAGAGAAAATTAGCCCATATGTTTAATGCATGGAATGGAAGTAGATTGTTACAAAAAGCTATTTCAAACAATAGGAAATATCTTAGATCTGATTGAAAAAGATGTGCGATACCCAAAGTGGCTTGCAACGGTTAGAAGATTTGCCGGAGCACCGCCGGGATTCTGTTCGAACAATTTTCTCCCATCCTGACTGTGTCCTGCTTCCGTAAAATCAATCAGCAATTCTCCCAATGCCACGATATCAACTTTTTCTTCCATTTTTCAGTTCTTCCACAATCTCGTTATAACGTTTTTTATTTAACCGGTAGAAAAATAATACAACCGCAGTCACAATCCACAGTGCACCTGGAATCGTCGTAAATGCATGTTTCATAATTGAAAGTACAATTGCATTTTGTGTCTGATTTGCAATATAACCATATTTTCCAAGTAATCCTGCTAAAAGTGCTGTTCCAACTGCCATTCCGACTTTATTTCCAAGTGAAATAAATGCATACTGAAAACCATCATTTCTAAGTCCGGTTTTCCACTCCCCATATTCCACACAGTCTGGAATAATTGCATAGATTGCGGTATTAAATCCAGAGAAAAAAAACTGTGTGAGACCAGATAATGCATAAAAAATAGCCGGTGATTCTTTGGCATTGAAGAAAAACATAGTCAACATGAAAATTCCTGTAAATAAAGCAAAGAGAGATGCTGTTCTTCCTTTGTTATTTAACTTGCGGAATAATGGTTGAAAACAGGCTGCCCCGATGATAGAAGGAATAATGATGCACATCGAATAAGTTGTGTAGTAGGAGGCATTCCCTTCCACATATGTAAAGTAATACAGAATATCTGCGTTTCTACCATACAGTGTAAATCCAAATAATATCTGTCCTGCCAATGCAAGAAGATATGGTCTGTTCTGCATGACTGCTTTCAATTGTATCTTTACAGAAATTTTTTCTTTTTCCGGAGTAAGCACTGCCTCTTTCGTCTTCGCAAAGCAGAAGAAATGACAGGCTGTAAAAATACATCCATATATGACCGCAACCGTCAGATATCCTGTCTTTGCACTATGACTGCCGAATTTGCTGAGCAGTGGAACTGTGATAATATTTATCACACCAATTGCAATCATCGCTGCAACCGAACGGGATGTATTTATTTTTGCACGTTCATCAATATCCTGTGTCATAGCACCACACAAGGTTCCATATGGAATATTCACACAGGTATACCCCAAAACCAGCAGACAATATGTAATTACCATATAAATGATCTTTCCATTCTGCGGCCAGTCGGGTCTTGCCCAGAATGTCATAACAAGAAGAATCGCTGTGATTGGTGCCGCTACTAACAGCCATGGACGGTACCGTCCCCATCTCGATTTTGTTTTATCTGTAAGTCCCCCGACGATTGGATCATTGATTGCATCCCAGAATCTTGAAAAAAGCATAAGTGCTGACACAGCCGCCATACTGATTCCGAACACGTCTGTATAAAATATCATCAGAAAATTACTGACGAACATCCAGCTGAAATTACATCCAACATCACCAAACCCATATGCAATCTTACTGATCAGCGGTACTTTTCCATTTTTGTTTTCGCTTCCCATATGTCTCTCCTATTTTTATCAGAGTTTCTGACAGAACTCTATTCTTTCCTCATTTGGGCCCTTAATCATAAAATACTTCACACCATTTTCCCAAAATGGTAGTTCTTCGATTCCGTCTGTAATAATTGTGTATTTTTCATTGCAGATTTTCTGATACATACTTTCAATGTCTTCCACATCAAGTGCAACATGTTGGTATGCACCGTCTGACATTGCCGCCTGCCCATTTTCAAAAGTCTCTATACAGTAATTTTTTATCTGTAAAAATGCCACTTTTCCCCCTGCTTTTTCATTATAAGACTGCATAATCACTTCAAATCCAAGACTCTTATAAAACTCAACTGTTTTCTGTAAATCGTTTGTCGGAAGCCCGACATGGGCAACTCCGACAATTCCATATTTATTTTCCATACGAACTCCTTACTTTTCACTGACGTTGATAATTACTTTCATCGTTGTTTCGCGGTTATCATCAATATACTGGTATGCTTTCAGATAATCTTTAAAAGCAAATGTCTTTGAGATGAGCGGTTTCAAATGAACTTTGCCCTCATTTACCAATCTGATTCCATCTATATAATCATCATGGCGGTACATCATCGTGCTCTTAATGTCAAGTTCGTGGTCATTTGCCACTGCAAGATCTACTTCTGCCATTCCTGCAAAAACAGCCACCAGTACAATCGTGCTTCCTTTTCTTGCATATTTAATTGCCTGTCCCATTGTGATATTGTTTCCGGCACAGTCGTAGATCACATCCGCCTTGTCCGGTCCAAATGCTTCGAGCATTGCCGCACTGAAGTCTTTATTTTTGGTATTCACACACACATCAATTCCACATTCTTTTGCCTTTGCCAGTCTAAGATCACTGATATCTGTGATCATCACTTTCGCTGCCCCCATTCCTTTTGCTGCCTGTGCCACGAGATTTCCAATCGGTCCTGCTCCAAGAACTGCAATATTCATGCCAGCCACATCACCTATCTGTTTTACACCATGAACTGCCACAGCAAGAGGTTCAATCATAGCGCCTTCTTCATAGGACATATCTTCTGGAATAGGTGTTACTTTAGATGCATCCACTGCAAAATACTCAGATGCTGTTCCTGTCGTCTGAAATCCCATTACTTTTAATTCCTCACAGAGATTATACTTTCCATGACGACATGGATAGCAATGTCCACAATATACCTGAGGCTCTATCGTCACCTTCTGTCCCACATGAAACTCTGTGACATTTTTTCCAAATTCTGTAATCTCACCGGAAACCTCATGTCCTTGTGTTACCGGATATTTTGTAAACGGATGTTTTCCATGATAAACATGAATATCTGATCCACAAACACCAATATTCATAATCTTTACCAAAACCTGATTTTCCTTTACCTCCGGAACCGGAACCTCTCTGAAAATAATTTCTCCTGGATTTGTCATTACCTGTTGTAACATAATTGTTTCCTCCTTTTTCATGTCGTTTTATTCTATGTTTTATAAAATGTTTTATTAAAGTAATTACATTATTACAATGTAAACACAATTTGTCAATATGTTTTTTCATATTTTTATACATTTCATAATTTTAAAATACATTTTTTGTATATTTTTCACAATTAAATCGAGTAGGAGGCGGTGACTAACCGCCGTCCTCTCACACCACCGTGCGTCAGACTGTCTAACAATTCAAAAATTCAGTCTGATGTAGACGGTATTTTTATCTTC
>NZ_JAJCIA010000024.1 GCF_020554845.1 Blautia faecis
CTGTGAACTTTGTTCACAAAAAACGCCTCGCGGAACGTTACCAGTGAACAGTAACCTTTACTTCACTTTAACCACATACTCTCCATTCTCCACATCCAGTACCAGTGTATCGCCGGTATGGACTTCACCTGAAAGGATCTTCCTGGCAGTCAGTGTCTCTACATATTTCTGAAGATAACGCTTCAGAGGTCTTGCACCGTAGACAGGATCGTAACCATTGTCAATGACATCCTTCTTGGCTGCATTTGTCAGTTCAAGGGAAAGCTCCTGGTCGGCAAGCCGGTCATTCAGCTCTTTTACCATCAGATCAACGATACTACCAATATTATCTTTTGTCAATGGCTTAAACAGAATGATCTCATCCAGACGGTTCAGGAATTCTGGACGGAAATGTCCGCGCAGATCATCCATAACCTCTTTCTGGGCTTCCTCCTTGATCTCACCATTTTCATCAATACCATCCAGCAGATAAGGAGATCCGATATTGGAGGTCATGATCAGGATTGTATTCTTGAAGTCTACAGTACGTCCCTGGGAATCGGTAATACGACCATCATCCAGTACCTGCAGAAGTACATTGAATACATCCGGATGTGCCTTCTCAATCTCATCGAAGAGTACAACGCTGTACGGTTTCCGACGAACAGCCTCTGTAAGCTGTCCGCCTTCCTCGTATCCAACATATCCCGGAGGCGCTCCGATCAGTCTGGATACAGAGTATTTCTCCATGTACTCACTCATATCGATTCGAACCATATTCTGCTCATCATCGAAAAGAGTCTGTGCAAGGGTTTTGGCAAGCTCTGTTTTACCAACACCGGTTGGTCCAAGGAACAGGAAAGAACCGATTGGTTTGGTCGGATCTTTGATTCCTGCTTTGGAGCGAAGGATGGCATCGGTTACACGGCGTACACCTTCATCCTGACCGATGACACGTTTATGAAGCTCATCCTCCAGATGAAGCAGTTTCGCGCGCTCACCTTCTGTCAGTCTGGCTACCGGAATGCCGGTCCAGCGGGAAATGATCCTTGCGATTTCATCGTCTGTTACTACTTCATGGACAAGGCTTCTGTCACTCTCTTTTGTGTTGCGTTCTTCGATTTCCAGCTGCTGCTGTAATTTCGGCAGCTCGCCATACTGCAGTTCGGAAGCTTTCTCCAGATCATAGTTCTGTCTTGCGATCTGAATCTGTTTGTTCATATCCTCAATCTGTTCACGAAGCTTCTGAAGCTTCTCTACAGAATGTTTCTCGTTCTCCCACTGAGCCTTCTGGGTGTTAAAGGAATCCTGCATTTCCGCAAGTTCCTTCTGAAGTTCTTCCAGACGCTCTTTACTTAAATTATCGGTCTCCTTCTTCAGAGACAACTCTTCCATTTTCATCTGATCGATTTTACGGCGCTGCTCATCCAGCTCTGTCGGCATGGAATCCAGCTCTGTCTTGATCAGGGCACAGGCCTCATCTACCAGGTCAATTGCCTTATCCGGAAGAAAACGGTCTGTAATATAACGATGTGAAAGTGTTGCAGCTGCAACAAGGGCGCTGTCTGTGATTTTAACACCATGGAATACTTCGTAACGTTCTCTCAGACCACGAAGGATAGAAATGGTATCTTCCACAGTTGGCTCATCCACCATAACCGGCTGGAAACGACGTTCCAGGGCAGCGTCTTTCTCAATATACTGACGATACTCATCCAGTGTGGTAGCACCGATGCAGTGAAGCTCACCACGGGCAAGCATTGGTTTCAGCATATTGCTGGCATCCATTGCGCCATCCGTCTTACCTGCACCTACGATCAGATGAAGCTCATCAATAAACAGGATGATCTGACCTTCGCTCTTTTTTACCTCTTCAAGAACCGCTTTCAGACGTTCCTCAAATTCACCACGGTATTTGGCACCTGCTACCAGTGCACCCATATCCAGGGCAAAAATTTTCTTATCCTTCAGTGTTTCTGGAACATCTCCTGCTACAATTCGCTGTGCAAGACCTTCCACAGCGGCTGTTTTACCAACACCAGGTTCACCGATGAGAACCGGGTTGTTCTTGGTCTTACGGGAAAGAATACGGATCACATTCCGGATCTCACTGTCACGTCCGATGACCGGATCCAGCTTCTGGCTTCTTGCCTTTTCCACAAGATCTTCGCCATATTTATTTAAAGTATCATAAGTGGCTTCCGGATTGTCGCTTACTACACGCTGGTTTCCACGTACTGTGGAAAGTGCCTGCAGGAAGCGCTCTTTTGTAATGCCAAATTCGCTCCAGATTTTCTTCATACTAGGGCTTGGATATTTCAGCAGGGCCAGGAAAAGATGCTCTACGGATACGTATTCATCTCCCATTGCCTTAGCTTCGTCTTCTGCATTTACAAGTGCCTTATTCAGATATTGTCCAAACCGGAGTTCGCCGCCAGATACTTTGACTTTTGCATCCAGAGCGTTCTTCACTGTGTTCAGAAAATATTCTTTATTTATTTCCATCTTCTCAATCAGTTTGAGAATCAGGCTGTCTTCCTGTGTTAGGAGGGTATATAACAGATGCTCCTGTTCGATTTCCTGGTTGCCATATTCGTAAGCAACCTTCTCCAGATCCTGAACAGCCTGTACGGATTTCTGCGTAAATTTGCTGATGTTCATAGGCTCTCCTCCTTCAGCTGATATTAATATAAAGCGCAGCTTCCGCGGCTCTTTAAAAAAGTAACTCGCAGGGGCTGCGCATTTATAAACATTTATAATGATTTCCTTATTACGGTTATTAATATAGCACCGATTGTTAGCACTGTCAAGAGGTGAGTGCTAATTATTTTGTGGAGATTGTGTGAACGCTACGAGCCATGCAAAATAGCGGTTTAAATCTTGTATTATTTTGTCTGTATCCACGCTGTCCTCCTACCTTATAATTTTCCAATTTGATTTTCGTTTTGTTCCGCCCTGTACCAAATGTCCATAATCCTTTTTTCCAGGTGACATTGTCATCACATTCACACCGAGTTTATGTAACCATTTCACGGATGTACGCGCCAGATAATCCTCCGGATCATCCCCGATCATTGCAATCATTGCACAGTCTGAACCTGTTTTGCATTTCCAGTATGCACCATAAAATCCATCTGATTTCACATTAAAATGTCTTTTCATCATCTATATCATCTCCTGCTTGTATAATATCAGCCACGTTTCTCCATAACTATTATTTTATTTGAGATGTTCCGAACGATTGGAAACTTTCCTATCACATGATAAATTGGCATAAGCTCTTTCATTCCTTCAATCAGACTGACTTCCTGTCGAACAGAAAATGCCGGTATGATTCTTTGCAGTTCCTTTCCATTCTTAACTCCCCATGTGAATTTTGCATTGCTCCCCTCTATAGATTTTTCTTTCACATGTTTCACAACAAAAGGGGACATGGTTTCAACCATTACGGTTACTTTCTGGAATGATTTCTCAATAATAGAAAACATTTTTCTAATATCCTTTTCACACAAATACATTGTAAGACCTTCGATTATTACCAGAACATTCTCACCATGATAATCGATATCATCTACATAGGATTCATCCATTGCAGACTTTGCAATCTGATATACCGGACCAGTTTCGGTAAGGAACTGACTCCTTATCTTCATCGTTTCTGGCAGATCCACATTGTACCAGTGCAGATATTTTCTCTCCATCCGATAACATCTGGTATCCAGTCCACATGCAATATTTATAACAACTGTATTTGCATGCTTCTCCAGATATTGCTTAACCATCCGGTCTAATACGATTGTTCTCGCAATTACGCCATAATTCATGGCTTTATCCTTATCTGCTTTGGAAAAGTTATAGTCCAGCTTCTCCACAAGTTCTACTGCAATCTCATCCTTGATTTTGGCATTTTGCTTTTTTGTTTCTTTTGCTCTTGCATACAAAGTCTGTACCATCGTTTCCGGCACACCTGTCACATTCACTTTTTCTTTCATTGCCTGTCGCCTTCTCCCTTAGGCTTTCTCACAACACAATGCATCCTCATACCTTTACGGATTTCAAATTTTTCTACTTTTAACCCTGCTTTTCTGCAGCACTTCATGACCATATCTCTTGTTGGTACCTGGACATCTCCGTGTCCGCATATATTTGCCAGAGGCATTTCCAGTGTATTCATCAGCCATACCAATACTTTATTGTCACTGGTCACATCTCTCAGAATCAATCTTCCATTTGGGCGAAGACATCTTTTCACACTGTCAAAAAATGCCTGTGGATTTGGATAGTGATGGAAGCTCATAGAACAAATAATTGCATCAAATGAATCGTTTTCAAAAGGAAAATTCTCACAGTCTCCCACAACAAATATTGCATTTGGAATATCTTTCTTTTTTGCCTGTTCAATCATCGCAGGAGTCAGATCCAGTCCTGTATAATGCCGGTCTGGATATTTTTCTGATAATAAAGAAATCATCGGAGCAGGTCCGCAGCCTGCATCCAATAAATCTCTAAATGGCTCCTTCTCTAATTCTTCCAGAATATCCGGATAATCCTTCTTGCACATTTCGTAAATACCAGCATGGTTACTTTCATATCTTCCTGCTGCTTTTGTAAACTCGTTGATTGATAATTTTTTGTATTCTTCGTTTTTCATGCTTTTTTCTCCAATCACACCTGCACCATAAATCAATATTCTCATAGAAATCTGTACTCTTTTACATTTCCCAATAAATTGTTATCATGCATATTAGTTGTATCTAACTCATGTTTTCTAAAAAACCGTGTGAAAACAAAATTGGAATCCCACACGGTTTCTTTTCTGCATTCAGTATATCACTTTTATCTGGTTTATCAACCAGTTTTTGTTATTATGTCTCAGTTTCAGAAGAATCCATATTTTTCCATCCATAGCGAAAAATGGAAATCGCCATAGAAACCTCACTGACTATTTCGTCTAATATTCCTGCCCTGGAACCAACAGCAATTTGTAGTAAACAGTATAAACCTCCTGTTATTTAATGCATTCCATAATGATCTTCTCACATCTGTCATATCCAAGCTGTGAACTGTTCAGACACAACGTATAATTACTGGCCTTTCCCCATTTATGCTCCGTGTAAAAGTTATAATTTGTCATACGTCTTTTATCTGTATCGGCCATCATTTTCACAGCTTTCTTCTCATCTACATTATATAAGCGAATGATCCTCTGTGTTTTCTCAGGCATATTTCCATGAATAAATACATTTAGCACATCATCACGGTCTTTCAGGATATAGTCTGCATTTCTTCCAATGATCACGCAAGGGGCCTTCTCGGCTAGTTCTAAAATAACTTTTCTCTGCGCCTCATGTACCATATCCTCCACAGATCTTCCTGTGATGTCACGTCCAGCAAGTGCATATGCAAACATCCCTTTTTTCGGAGATAATTCTGCATTTTCCTGAATGTATTCTGGCGATAATCCGGACTTTTCTGCAATTTCATTAATAACATTTTTATCATAATAGGCAATTCCCAGCTTCTTCGCGACTTCTTCTCCGATAAAACGTACACCACTTCCAAATTCTCTGCTGATTGTAATGATTCTTTTTACCATTTTCAGTTCATCCTTAACGCAAAGTATCAACTTTGTTTTTTCTAATCCTCTTTAAAAATACATAGCCTACCAGGCATGCAATTACTTCTGTAATCGGAAATGCCCACCAGATCAGTGAAACGCCCACCTGACCATTTCTTACAAACAGGGAAAAGATTCCCGCCAACGGCAGGATGATAATAAGCTGTCTCAAAAGTGAAATAACCAATGATTCCACACCACCGTCCAGTGCCTGGTAAATGCCCTGATAAGCAACATTGATTCCGGCAAACAGGAAACTTACCGAGATCACTCTCATCGCGCCGATAAAATATTCTCTTGACTGTCCTGCATTAAACAGCGTTGCAAATGCTCCAGGGAAAATCTCCGTAATTGCAATTCCAATAATCATTAATGCAATAGTGTAGATCAGACCATATTTGATTCCATCCTGGATTCTCTTTTTGCTTCTCATTCCATAAGCAAATGCAATGATCGGAGTGATTGCATCTCGCAGACCAAATGCAAGGAAGAGAACAAACTGCTGAACTTTATAGAACAATCCATAAGCTGTCTGTGCTGACGGATTGAACTTCAGGATCAGATTCATCACATAAACCATAATAGACATCAGCGCCTGAGCGATAATCGCCGGAAGTCCGATCGCATAGATTTCCTTGATAATTCTGCCATCCGGCTTCATGTATTTTGCCCCATGCTCAAATTCCTTATCTAATTTGATATGAAAGATAAGCAGTAATACTGCGGATGCTACCTGTCCAATTACAGTTGCGTAGGCTGCACCTTTCACTCCCATTTCCGGGCAAGGTCCAATCCCATAGATCATGATCGGATCAAGGATGATATTTATAACTGCTCCAACCACCTGACCGATTGTAGAATAAAGAGAGCGTCCTGTGGCCTGTAACAGCTTTTCAAACAAAGAAAAGAAGATGATTCCAAAAGAAATCACACAACATATCCGCAGATAACTGACTCCCATCTCAAGTACTTCTGCATCTACTGTCTGAGATGAAATATATGCTCTCACTCCAAAGATGCCAAATAATAAACAAACCACATAAATGATCACACCCAGGAACAGACTGTTTCCTGCTACCTTTGCAGCTTTTTTACGGTTTCCCTGTCCCAGTGTCCTTGCAAGAAGTGCATTGGTTCCTACACCTGTTCCAATTCCTACTGCCACCATAAGCATCTGAACCGGGAATACCAAAGTCAGTGCATTTAGTGCTGATTCACTGCCCACTCTCATATTTCCTACAAATGCGCTGTCTACAATGTTATAGACTGCCTGCAATGCCATGGATAAGATCATCGGAATTCCCATCTGGACCATCAGCTTATTCACCGGCATCTCCTTCATCTTGTTGCTTTTCGCCATTTTGTTTTAACTCCTCTCTTTTTCTGCACAAAAAAAGCGCGCACCCTGTCATATAAGCTGGACTTACGCTGACAGGCTACACACTTTTTCATGGCGATATTCAATTTTGGTAAAATAAAAAACGAGTAGCTTGTAAACTGGATTTACGCTTACCTGCTACTCGTTTGATTTAATTATATTGCCTGTTTTTCAAAAAGTCAAACAGATTTTTTATGATCACCTGCGATGTCCAAGTCTGCCTTTAAAATCCTCGTAACCGAAATCAGTCAGACGTTCCATGGTTTTATCACCATGCCGCAGCCAGATATCAGGCAGGGGCATTCCGTTAAAGGTATTGTTTTTGCAGGTTGTATATATGGCCATATCACCAAACATGAGAAGATTTCCGTATGTCAAAGGCTTTTGGAAGCTGTAATCTCCTATAACATCCCCGGACAGACAGGTTGGTCCTCCAAGACGGACTGTAACAGCATTCTCTCCTGACTCCCCTGCTCCAAGAAGGGGCGGACGGTAAGGCATTTCCAGAACGTCTGGCATATGACATGCAGCACTTCCGTCCAAAATTGCAAGCCGGGTATCACCATTTTGCAGCACATCCAGCACAGTTGTCAGAAAGAAACCGGCATTTAAAGCCCATGCCTCTCCAGGCTCCAGGTAAATATCCACCTTCCATTCTTCCTTTGCCGCCTCAATGCACTTTTCAAGCCGTGCAATATCATAACCTGGTCTTGTAATATGATGTCCTCCTCCCAGGTTCAGCCATTTTACCTTAGAAATCAGATCTCCGAATTTCACCTTTACCGCTGCAAGAGTAGTTTCCAGATCAGAGGAATCCTGCTCGCAAAGGGTGTGAAAGTGAATACCATCCAATAATCCGGTCAGATCCGGATGCATTTTCACAGCAGCCTCCCACTGTGCTCTTGTAGTACCCATACGACTGCCTGGGGCACAGGGATCATAAATTGCATGTCCTTCCTGGGTAGAGCATTCCGGATTGATCCTGAGCCCTACACTTTTCCCGGCCTGCTTCGCTCTTTTTCCAAATCGAAGAAGCTGGGAGGGTGAGTTAAACACTATATGATCTGCAAAGCAAAGCAGCTCCTCAAATTCATCCTCACGGTATCCGGCACAAAAAACATGTACCTCTTTTCCTGGCATCTCCTGGGCGCCAAGCCTTGCTTCGTACAGTCCACTTGCTTCTGTTCCAGCCAGATATGGCTCCAAAAGGTGATAGCAGTCATAATTGCTGAAAGCCTTCTGCGCCAGGAGCATTTTACATCCAGTTCTTTCGGCGATCTTTCCCATTAATTCTGCATTTTTTATAAGCGCTGTTTCGTCAAGAACATAACAAGGCGTCTTGATTTTCCGGAATTCCAGCGGAATAATTCCGCCGGATGCTGCAAAGGGTGGTCTTGTATCTGTTTTTTCCATTAATCAACCAGCTCCGGATTATGATTTTCACTGCGTGGAAGTCCGTATTTGTCAAGTGCCTCCAGGAATGGATCCGGGTCAAATTCTTCTACTGTATACACTCCTGGACGAATCCATTTTCCGGTAAGCATCATTAATGCCCCACACATGGCTGGAACGCCTGTCGTGTAGCTGATTGCCTGGCTTCCAACCTCCTTATAGCATTCCTGATGGTCACAAACATTATAGATATAGTAGGTTTTCTCCTGTCCATCCTTTACTCCGGTGAAAATACAGCCAATATTGGTTTTACCTTTGGTACGGGGACCAAGGCTTGCCGGATCCGGAAGAAGAGCCTTCAAAAACTGGATGGGAACAATTTCCTGTCCGTTATAGTTGATCGGAGTAGTAGAAAGCATTCCCACATCCTCCAGACAGCGCATGTGATCCAGATAGCTCTGTCCAAAAGTCATAAAGAAACGAATTCTCTTTACTCCCGGAATTGTCTGGGCAAGGGACTCGATTTCCTCGTGATGAAGAAGATACATATCCTTATCGCCAACCTGGTCAAAATCATATTCCCGCTTAATGGCCATCGGAGGAATTTCCACCCAATGTCCATTCTCCCAGTAGCTTCCAGGAGCGCTTACCTCACGAAGGTTGATCTCCGGGTTAAAGTTGGTTGCAAATGCATATCCATGGTCTCCTCCGTTGCAGTCCAGAATATCAATGGTATCAATCTGGTCAAACTCATGCTTTAATGCATATGCACAGTATGCCTGTGTAACGCCCGGGTCAAAGCCGCAGCCAAGAAGTGCAGTAAGTCCTGCCTCTTCAAATTTCTTCCGGTATGCCCACTGCCAGGAATAATCAAAATATGCGGAAAATCCAGCTTCCTTACAG
Source organism: Blautia faecis (assembly GCF_020554845.1). GTDB lineage: Bacteria > Bacillota > Clostridia > Lachnospirales > Lachnospiraceae > Blautia_A > Blautia_A faecis. Next base: position 9,270 of record NZ_JAJCIA010000024.1, read on the forward strand.
CGTTTTTCGTAAATAGCACGCCATTCCGGATCATCGGTATCTTCCGGCTCATAATTTGCCGTATCCATATAGTTTACGCCACATGCCAGACAGGCATCCATAATTGTCAGATCCTGGTATGGAAGTGCAATGTTCATTACCAGATCCGGTTTGTAACTGTTGATCAGCTGGATCAGCTGGTTTACATCATCTGCATCTACCTTTGCTGTGGTAACAACTGTTTTTGTTTTTCCCTCCAGCTTCCGGGCAAGGGCATCACATTTTTCTTTTGTCCTGCTTGCAATACACAGTTCTGTAAATACCTCATCTGCCTGACAGCATTTCTGGATTGCTACACTGGCTACTCCGCCGCAGCCGATTACAAGTACTCTGCTCATATTTTTTATCTCCTTTTTTATAATTCACTATCGCGCTGTTTTTATTTCGCCACTGCCAGCAGCAGTTCCCTGACCACCTTGCATGCTGTGGCTGTGGAAACACCGCTTGGATCCAGCATAGGTGCCAGCTCATTGACATCCGCTCCCACAATATTTAATCCTGATACCTTCCGGATAGCCGCAAGAAGCTCAAGGAAGCTTACACCTCCCGCCTCCGGTGTACCGGTTCCCGGAAATACGGATGGATCCAGGCAATCCAGATCAATGGTAAAATATACTGGAACCTGCTCTCTGTCCAATTCCTGTATGGTCTCTTCCAAGCCTTCAAAGGTAAAGGGATGAAAATCTGTATGTTCCTTTGCAAACCGGAATTCTTCTCTTTCCCCACTTCGGATGCAAAACTGATGGATCCGTCCATCTCCCAGAATATCATGGCATCTGCGAATGACACACGCATGGCTTAAACGAGCACCAAGATAATCATCCCTTAAATCTGCGTGGGCATCAAAATGAATAATATGAAGCCCTGGATATTTTCTGACTGCGGCTTTTACAGCCGCCAGTGTCACCAGATGCTCGCCGCCTAAAAGCAAGGGTATCTTTCCTGCTTCCAGAATTTCCCAGGCACGATTCTGTATATCCGCAAGTGCCATTTCACTGCTGCCGAAGCAAAGCTCCAGATCTCCACTGTCAAATACCTGAATATCTGTAAGGTCGCGGTCCTGATAAGGGCTGTAGGTTTCCAGTCCAAAGCTTTCATGACGAATAGCAGAAGGACCGAACCTGGCTCCAGGTCGAAAGCTTGTGGTAGAATCAAAGGGCGCTCCGTAAAGAACAATTCCTGCTTCCTCAAAGTTGCTGTCACAGCCGATAAAATTCTCAATATTTGGTAAAATCATAAATCAGTCCTCCACCTCCTGAAGCATTTCCTCCAGAAAAGCCGGAAGATAAAAGGCGCCTCTGTGAAGCCTTGTGGTATAGTAACGGGTGCGAAGATTCAGGGCGTTCCATGCCTCCGGATCCAGATCATCCACCGGATGGTACTTTTTGCTTGCAAAACCAAACAGCCAGTAGCCGGCAGCAAAGGTAGGAATATGTGCCTGATAAACACGACTGATCTGGAACGTACTGGCAATTCTTTTGTGACTGCGCTGCATGGCATGGGCGTCCTCAGAATAAAAAGGACTTCCCTGCTGATTGACCATGATTCCATCCTCTTTCAGCGCATTATAACAGTTTCCATAAAATTCTCGGGTAAACAAGCCTTCCGAAGGACCAAAAGGATCGGAAGAATCCACGATGATAAGGTCATATTTATTTTCACAGCGTCGGATAAATTTCAATGCATTTTCGTAATGAAGATGCACTCTCCTGTCATCAAGCCTGCAGGCATTTCCCGGAAGATAGGCACGGCAGGCTTCCACTACCATGGGATCCATCTCTACCAGATCAATATGACGGACACGGTCATATCTTGTCAGTTCACGTACAACTCCGCCGTCTCCTGCTCCGATTACAAGAATATCCCTGGCTTCTTTGTGAACAGCCATAGGTACATGGGTAATCATTTCGTCATAAATAAATTCGTCACGTTCCGTGAGCATTACATTGCCATCCAGTGTAAGAACCCTGCCAAATTCCGGTGTCTCAAAAATATCAATTCGCTGATAGTCGCTCTGCCTTGAGTAGAGCTGACGGTTTACCCGGATACTATGCTTCACATCCGGTGTATGAAATTCCGAAAACCACATTTCCATTTTCTTTACCTCCCTGCCAGAGTTTGTTTTAAAATTATTCCTGCAAGATGTGTGTCACAATTTGCAGACAGCCTTTTTCAAACAGTTACTGTTCACTCCGTTCACAGTAACTTCAAACATGCTCCAGCACATTTAACCGTAATATATCCGGATCTTCCGGACCTGTCATGTTGCATCCTTTTGCCTTGGCATATTCAATGTAATCCAGGATTTCCGGGGTGATCCGCTCTCCTGGAGCCAGAATTGGAATTCCCGGGGGATAACACATTACAAATTCACTGCATACCTTTCCTTCCGTTTCCCGGAGAGGAAGGCTACATTTTTCTGCATAAAACGCTTCCTGAGGGCTTGTTACTACCTGGGGATCAATATATTCCTGATCCAGCAATCCTGATTTATCCTTCTGGAAACGCCTGCGGATTTCCGCAAGGGCACTTACCAGCCGCTCTACTTCCTGGGCACGGTCTCCAATTGACAGATAAGCCAGAATATTTCCGATATCACCAAATTCGATCTGAATATCATATTCATCTCTCAGAATGTCGTAAACCTCAATTCCTGCAAGTCCGATATCCAGGGTATGTACACTTAATTTCGTAATGTCAAAATCAAAAACCGAATCTCCATTCACCAGTTCTTTTCCAAATGCGTAATAGCCGCCAATGGCGTTAATCTCTTCCCTTGCATATTCTGCCATATCTGCTACCTGGTGGAAAATCTGACGTCCGCGCTGTGCAAGATTTCGCCGGGAAATGTCAAGACTTGACATCAGAAGATAGCTTCCGGAGGTAGTCTGGGTCAGGTTGATAATCTGACGGACATAGCCGGCATGGACGTCAGGTCCAGTCAGAAGAAGGCTGGACTGGGTCAGGCTTCCACCGCTTTTATGCATAGATACAGATGCCATATCTGCACCAGCTGCCATTGCCGAAACCGGCAGACCTCCTCCAAAATAAAAATGAGTCCCATGGGCTTCATCTGCCAGACACAGCATTCCTGCTTCATGAGCCATCCGCACAATTGCACGAAGATCACTGCAAATTCCATAATAGGTGGGATTGTTTACCAGCACAGCCACTGCATTGGGATGCTCCTTAATTGCCTTTGCCACCTGTTCACGGCGCATTCCAAGAGAGATTCCAAGTCTCTGATCTACTTCCGGATTCACATAAACCGGAATTGCTCCGCACAGAACCAGCGCATTCAGCACACTTCTGTGAACATTGCGGGGAAGAATGATCTCGTCTCCCCTCTTACAGGCTGTTAACACCATGGTCTGTACGGAGCTTGTAGTTCCGCCAACCATGAGAAAGGCGTGAGCTGCTCCAAAAGCATCTGCTGCCAGTTCTTCTGCCTCCCGGATCACAGATACAGGATGACAGAGATTATCAAGCGGCTTCATGCTGTTTACATCCACGCCTACACATTTCTGCCCCAAAAACTCAGTAAGCTCCGGATTTCCTCTTCCTCTTTTATGTCCTGGCACATCGAAGGGTACCACCCTCATGCGCCGGAAATTTTCCAGAGCCTCGTGAATTGGTGCACGATTCTGGTCCAGTTTAAAACGAGTTCTGTTCATTGCGTCTCCATTTCCAGTTCCTTTGTCTGTATAAAGAATCCTGTTTGCAGGATTCTCCGCCTGCAAATGGGCGTCTCCAGCGCCATCTGCTCTTCCGCTGCAGTGGAATTCTACCCGGCAGAGCTTTTTATATAATAGGAAATTCCAACGTAATTTTCTATTACATAAAAAAAGCAGGCTGCCTTAAAACCGCAAACCTGCTTGGATCATTCTTCCCGATTCTATCTCCATTGACTTATAATAAATATAGAAATCCTCGTATTTACATAAAATAGAAATCCGGATGATATATGTCAGAGTCTATATAGCAATCATACTTTTACTACTCTTATTGACCGTTTCACAAGTCTGCGCATCAGGCGCATAGTGGTTATCAAAGGAACCAACTTATAAAATTTGAGCTTCTAACTCAATCAATAAGGCAACCAAAGTTACCATCAGCGGCAGTGGACCCGGCTGTCCGTATGGCCTTAACCCCAAATGGAGTGATCCAAAATAATTGCTTTGAAAAGACTCTTTCTTTGTCTTTCAAAATCTTCATAAGCATAGCACATATGAAAATGCATGTCAACTGTTTCATTTTATAATACCAGCAGATTGCAGAAATGATTTTCCAAACACGCTCCTGTACTGCAATGAAGTAAAGGCAAATATTTTTCTTGTCAAAACAAAATATTTTTCTAACATTTTCATTGAAATTTATGATCGTATATGATATTCTGTGTGTTAGTGTGTTTCTACACAGTACGAATGACCGTCATGCTCGTACATTTTATAAAAAATGTATAGGCAGGTTTTTCGTAACTCAGGAGAGTCTCTTCAAAAAAATTTATGGAAGAGCGCCGAAGGTGTACGCAGCATTTGTAATGCTGTTAATCTCTCAGGCAAAAGGATGGAGGAAAGAGAACATGTTTACACAAATCAACAACTTTATCACCTGGTTTGACGGAGTAGTCTGGGGACTTCCGTTAATCATTCTGATCCTGGTCACAGGATTCCTTTTAACCGTTCGGTTAGGCTTTTTACAGGTAAGACATCTTGGAAAAGCACTGAAATTCATGGTAAAAAATGAAGAAGGCGGCGAAGGTGAAGTCACAAGCTTTGGTGCGCTCTGCACAGCTTTGTCCGCAACCATCGGAACTGGTAATATTGTAGGTGTTGCCACAGCTATCGCAGCAGGCGGACCTGGAGCCTTGTTCTGGATGATCGTTGCTGCATTCTTCGGAATGGCAACCAAATACGCAGAAGGCCTTCTGGCCATCAAATACCGTACCATCGACAAGGACGGACACGTTCTTGGCGGACCATTTTATTATATTGAGAATGGTATGGGAAAACAGTGGAGATGGCTTGCAAAGATTTTTGCATTCTTCGGAGCCGGGGTCGGACTTTTCGGAATTGGTACCTTTACTCAGGTAAACGGTATTGCTTCTGCAGTAAAGAACTTCTTTGACCCGGATACTGTACACACCGTTTCCCTTTTTGGAAATACATACTCCTGGGCAACTGTAATTGCCTGCCTGATTCTTACCTTATGTGTAGGACTTGTAGTTCTTGGCGGTATTCAGCGTATTGCAAAGGTTTCCCAGATCATCGTTCCATTTATGGCGGTTCTTTATGTTGCACTTGCACTGATCATTGTGATCACAAATATTACTGCAGTTCCTGGTGCCATCGCTACAATTGTAAAAACAGCCTTCAACGGAAGTGCCCTTGCAGGCGGTGCCATGGGAACCATGGTTGTGGCAATGCAGAAAGGTATTGCCCGCGGTATTTTCTCAAACGAATCTGGTCTTGGTAGCGCTCCTATTGCTGCTGCTGCCGCTCAGACAAAGGAACCGGTTCGTCAGGGACTTGTTTCCATGACCGGTACTTTTATTGATACCATTGTAATTTGTACCATGACAGGTCTTTCCATTGTCATTACTGAGACCTGGAATACAGGACTTGAGGGTGTTGCGATTACTACTGCTGCTTTCCAGAAGGGACTTCCATTCCCTGCACAGTTTGCTTCCTTTGCTCTTATGCTGTGCCTGGTATTCTTCGCATTCACAACCATCCTTGGATGGGATTATTACGGTGAGCGCTGCCTGGAATACCTTTTCAACCGCAACATGACTGCAGTAAAGACTTACCGTTGGTTATATATCATCTGCGTCTTCTTCGGACCGTACATGACTGTTGCTGCTGTCTGGAACATTGCAGATATCTTCAATGCCCTGATGGCCTTCCCGAACCTGATCGCGCTGCTTGCTTTAAGCGGTGTAGTCGTAAAGGAAACAAAGGATTTCTTTAAAAAACATAAAAATTACGAATAAAATAAAAGTAAAGAAAGAATTCCTCTCCTGAAAAACATAGAGCCTTGTCTGATACGATGCTTTTAGCCAGTCAGACAAGGTTCTTTTATATGTAACTTTCCTGCTAAAAAGAGGCAAAACATGTTTGCCCCTGTCTTTGTTCCAGAGCGTATTTGAAAAAGGCTTTCTGCAAGATGTGCGTCACAATTTGTGGGAATGATTTTTCAAACACGCTCTAATCTTATTATAAGGAATCCGGATTAAACAGATCGCTGATGCTGTCTCCGTTTCTGTGGATTCCGTCTACAGAAAACTCTGCCCACTCTCCGATGTTGGTGGCGTGGTCGCCGATTCGCTCATAGTATTTGGAGATCATCAGAAGATCAAGAACCTCGTCACTGGAAAAGTCCATGGTGTTCTGGTCCAACGCATTTCTTACTTTATCGAAAAGATTATCCAGAATATCATCACTGCTGATCACCTTTTTTGCCAGGTCACTTTTTCCCTCTACATAAGCGGTAACGCTGTCATTTACCATATGCATGGCATAATCTGCCATTTCCTGAAGTGGGATAGCTGTTACCGGCACATGAACGCTGCCTGTGTTCAGAATCTCCGCAATATCAGTAGCCTGGTCGCCGATTCGCTCCATATCTGTTACCATCTTAAGTGCTGCGGAAATTTTACGAAGATCAGTACCAACCGGCTGCTGTTTCAGAAGAAGCTGCATGCACAGAGCCTCAATATTATGCTCTTTGTCGTCAATCTCCTTCTCAATTCTTCCAATCTCCTTTGTGGCAGCCTCACGGACCTCCACGCTTGCCAGAAGCTGACAGGTCTTCATGATAGCCTGACCGTACAGATTTCCCATTTCCAGGATCTCATCTGAAAGCCTGGAGAGCTTTGCGGTATACACATCTCTCATATCAACCAAACCTCCCTGTAATATATTCTTCTGTTTTCTTGTTCTGTGGTCTGGAAAACAGTTCTGTAGTATCGTTGTATTCAATAATCTCACCCAGCAGAAAAAATGCAGTCTTGTCAGAAATACGGGCTGCCTGCTGCATATTGTGAGTTACGATCACGATGGTGTAACGGTCTTTTAATTCCAACGCCAGATCCTCAATGTGAGATGTGGAAATTGGATCAAGTGCAGAGGTAGGCTCATCCATAAGAAGTACCTCCGGCTCTACTGCAAGAGCTCTTGCAATGCAAAGTCTCTGCTGCTGTCCGCCAGACATACCCAGGGCGCTCTTTTTCAACCTGTCTTTTACCTCATCCCAGATAGAAGCATTTCGAAGAGCACGCTCTACGATATCGTCCAGTTTTTCCTTGGAATGAATTCCATGAGTACGAGGTCCATATGCAATGTTATCATAAATGCTCATTGGAAAAGGATTTGGTTTCTGGAAAACCATCCCAACACGTTTTCTAAGAAGGTTTACATCAATATCACCATAAATATCCTCACCGTCCAGACAAATATCGCCTGTGATCTTGCAGCCTTCCACAAGATCGTTCATACGGTTTAAGGATTTCAGCAATGTGGATTTTCCGCAGCCGCTTGGACCAATGAACGCGGTAATCTTCTTTTCCGGAATCTCCAGATTAATATTTTTCAAGGCATGGAAGCTGCTGTAGTACAGATCCATGTTTTTTACATCTATTTTACCCATAATTCTCCTTGCTGCAGAAATTTTTAGTTCTATTGCATTTTCTAAACAACTCTGCTGAGTGTGAATTTTTATCAAGCTGACGTATCGCCTGCTGGCAATATTATCATATATGAAAGTTAGTTGTTTCTCGCCTATTGCGCTGCCACAACTGCATACATTAGCAACACCTGTGGCACTTACTGTCCGTTTGTGGCTTTGCTTAAATGCTTTGCACAGAAACCGGATACCCAGTTCAGCACAAGTACGAAGATCAGCAGAATAACCGCTGTGGCATAAGCCTGCTCCATGTAAAGTCCCTCACTGGAAAGCACATACATATGAACTGCCAGGGTACGTCCGGATCCCATCAGACTGGATGGAACCTTCGCCACAGCACCGGCAGTATAAATCAGGGCTGCAGTCTCACCAACAATACGTCCTGTCGCAAGTACCACACCGGAAAGGATTCCAGGAATTGCACTTGGAAGCACCACTTTAAACACGGTGCGGAGCTTTCCTGCCCCAAGGCCAAAGGAAGCTTCTCTGTACGCATCCGGGACACCCATAAGTGCCTCCTCTGTAGTACGGATGATCAGCGGAAGGATCATAATCACCAATGTCATAGCTCCCGCCAGAAGGGAATATCCCCAATGGAGAGCAGTACTGAAAAACAGAAGACCGAACAGACCGAAGATAATGGATGGAATTCCCTGAAGAGTCTCTGTTGTAATACGGATGATCTTAACCAACTTACTTCCTTTTTTCGCATATTCAACCAGATAAATTGCTGCAAAAATTCCAAATGGCACTGCGATCACCAGAGATAACAGGGTGATGATCAAGGTGTTGATCAGTGCCGGCATTAAAGATGCATTGTCAGAATTATATTCCAGTGCAAACAAGTCTGGTGTCAGATTTCCAACACCTTTTATCAGAATAAAACCAACAAGAAACGCCATAACTGCCACTGTAATAATTGCAGATAACCATACCAGGAGCCTCAGGATGGCAGAACCAGGATGATTTTTCCAATAAGATAATTTATTTTTACTCATCTTCTGCTCTCCTTTTCAGGGCTGATACACACAGGTTGATAATCAGGATGAATACGAAAAGTACAACACCTGTAGCAATCAGCGCTTCCCTGTGAAGATCGGTTGCATAGCCCATTTCAATTACAATATTTGCGGTCATGGTTCGAAGTCCTTTGAAAAGCCCCTGTGGCATCCAGGTCTGGTTTCCAGCTACCATGATCACTGCCATCGTCTCACCAATGGCTCGTCCGATTCCAAGAACCACACCAGCTAATACACCTGATTTTGCAGCCGGAAAAACAGTGCCAAATACACTTTTTTCGTGGGTTGCTCCAAGTGCCAGTGCCCCTTCATAATAACTTGTGGGAACACTTTTTAAGGCTGGTTCTGCAACGCCGGTTACCGTTGGAAGGATCATAATTCCAAGAAGTACAGAAGCTGTCAGCATGGTACTTCCATCATGACCGGTAAGCTGTCGAAGCAGCGGGACAAACACTGTCAAACCGAAAAATCCATAAACAACAGATGGGATTCCTGCAAGGAGGTTTACCATTGCCTTTAATGGTGCATACAGCTTTTTCGGACAATAAAATGCAAGGAAGATTGCAAGCAGAAGGGCTGTTGGAACTCCCACCACAATTGCCCCTGCTGTTACATAAATACTTCCCAGAATGAATGGAAAAATTCCATACAGTCCATTGGATGGCTTCCACTTCATTCCAAACAGAAAATCTGGCAGACCAATCTTCGCCATTGCCGGTATTCCGTTTGCAAACAGGAAAATGCAGATTAATGCAACGGCTAATACGGAGGTACAGGCCGCTGCAAGGAATACAAATTTCATTACAGTTTCATTGATCGATTTCATATAAAGTAAGTTCCTTTTTTATTCGGAAAATTTGGATCCTGCAAAGCTTTTGACCGGCTTTGCAGGATTCCTTATTTCTGTTTCATGTTTCGTAACTGTAAAGGTACTTTATTTCTTTACTATTCACTGATAGCGTTCCGCAAGGTGTTTTTTTGTGAACAGTAACTTTATTTCTTATTATTTTGTAAGGTCTTCCCAGGTTGTGATGTTGCCTGTGTAAACATCTTTTACCTGCTCACTGGTAAGTTCCTCAACACCGCTGTCGTTGTTTACGATTACAGCGATACCATCTTTTGCGATAACAGTTGCGGTAAGACCAGCCTCAAGCTCGCTGTCTTTCAAATCACGGGATGCCATACCGATATCGCAGAGTCCGTCGATTGCAGATGTCATACCAGTTGTAGAATCGCTCTGCTGAACCTCAATATCAACTTTGTTATTTACTGCCTTGTAGCCTTCAGCAAGTTTCTCCATAACTGGTGTTACAGAAGAGGATCCAGCTACTACAACTTTTCCTTCTACGTCAGCTGCTTCATATGCAGGTTTGTCGCCTACTGAGATGTATCCGTTGTCTTCAATGATCTGCTGTCCGTCTGCGCTCATGATGTATGTGATGAAATCCTGTGCTGCTTCGCTGACATCATCTTTTGTTGCAATATTGAATGGACGAACCACCTTGTAATCACCAGACTCGATGCTCTCTGCTGTTGCCTCTGCACCATCGATCTTTACTGCTGTTACGCTGTCATCCAGGGAGCCAAGGGATACATATCCGATTGCGTTCTCATCCTGAGCTACTGTGCTTAACATAACGGATGTGCTGTTTGTGATCTTTGCTGCCTCAGTTGTATTGTCTACTTTATTTCCATCTGCATCTTTTTCTTCAATTCCAAACAGTTCGATAAATGCGCCTCTTGTACCGGATCCGTCTTCTCTTGAACAGATTGTAATATCTCCGGAAGCTGCTGCCATAACTGTTGTTCCCATTGTTGCTACTCCTAATAATGCCGCCATTGCTACTGCTAAACCTTTTTTCATAGTTTTAAATTCTCCTTTTCTTCGCGGTCCTAATGTTTTTATCTCTCTCGCGATTACAGTTGTATCTTAATGTTTGGATGTAAAATGCACTAGCTTTTAAAAGTAAAATCGCAGTAAAATATGGCAGCGGTATTTTATATGTTTTTTAACAATATTTTCTTTTCCTTCACTGGATATTTCTAAGGGTTTATCCGTTGCTTCCACAGCGTTTTTCTTATATAATAAGACTATATAAAATTCTTCATGCAGAATAATCTGTATGTTAAAAATGAAAGGATTTGCCATGAACGAAGTAGAAAAGAATGCGCCCTGGCTGGATACGCCAGATCCGCAGCGTTTTATCAAAAATGCAGCAAAGTTTAATGATCTGATGATGATGTATAGATGTGCCATCCGGGAGGTACAGACCAAGCTGGAGGTTCTGGATGATGAATTTTCCGTGGAGTATAAGAGAAATCCTATTTCTTTTATTAAGACAAGGATAAAGAAACCGGAGAGCATTTACCGGAAACTGCAGAAGCTGGGATATGATTTTACAGCGGAGAATATTCAGGAACAATTAAATGACGTGGCTGGTGTCCGGGTGGTCTGTGCTTTCATTGACGATATTTATACAGTGGCCAATCTGATTGCCGGACAGGATGATATTAAAGTTATTAAAATCAAGGATTATATCAAGAATCCGAAGCCAAATGGTTATCGTAGTTATCATATGATAGTAGAGATTCCTGTATTCTTCTCCAAGGGGAAAACACCTATGAGAGTAGAACTTCAGATCCGTACCAACGGCATGGACTTCTGGGCTACATTGGAGCATCAGCTCCGCTACAAGAAGGGAATCGAGGACCTGCCAGGATATGCAGAGATCAGTGAAGAACTGCTCCGCTCGGCTCAGGCAGTAATCGAAACGGATAACGAAATGCAAAAAATTAAGAATAAAATCGGAATGTTTCATGATATCTAATAAAAAACAGCGGCTCTACCTGTGAAATGCTCACTTTCACAGGTAAAACCGCTGTTCTCTTTTTTTATTTAAGCCACACGAATACACAGAATAAAATAAACAAAAATGCCGCACCGCCAAAGATCAGTCCCACAGTCAGTGACGCCTTTAGCGAAAGCCAGATGATTCCTCTTCTTTCTTCCTTCGTCATCGGCGGATTCTGAAAAGCGCTCAGATTATCCGTCACTTCATTTTCCATTCCCGGTTCCGGCACTTTTACATCAAATTCTTTTCTGCGTCTGGATGGATCTCCAGGAAATATCTGCCATGGTCTTCTGGAATTCCAGGGCATACCATCCACATCCATATTGGCTACTGTGTAATCGGGCAATTCTTCTTTTTTTCTTTTTCCCATGTAGAACCTCCTGTTTTGCTATTTAATGTGTTGGTCGTTATTCCGGACGCGATTTCACAATGTATATTCACCGCCGCGCGTCGCAACGTTCCGGCAAGCTAATGACTAACTACGACTAAGACGCTCAGGAGAGCCTTCGCGCCTAAGTCTCCGTAAGTCATGGATCTCGCCTCCACTAAAACCGCTCCTAAAATGCGCGGCTTGCGAATATACATTGCAAAATCGCTGGTTACTGGAAAGGGAAGAAAGAAACAGTAACGACAACAACGAGGGTGGGGTGAAGTAGTTGGTATCCCGCAACTTTATTGTTTTTTGCCAATCTATCATTGCCAAGAAAGTATCGGGAAACCAATCACTCCCCCTCTGTCGAAAGTTCCTATGAACAAATAAGTCCCAGACAGTACACAGCATTCGGGCAATGGTGATTGCTCTAGCGAGCCATTTCAGGCGCGGTTTTAGCGTAGGCGAAATCCACTGCTTACGGAGACTTAATCGTGAAGGCTCTCCTGAACGATTTAGTCGCAGTTAGCAGTTAGTTCGCTGGAGCGTTGCGCCGGCGAGTGAGCAATCACCATTGTCCGAATGCGTCCGCCTTGAACAACTTTCAACACACTAAATAGCAACAGACCAGGTAATCCCTGGCCTGCTTTATTCTTAGTCATACAGATGGCAGCGCACCTTATGCCCATTTCCCATATCTTTTACCTCAGGCACCTGATTCTTACAAATCTCCATGCACTTCCGGCATCTGGTATGGAACTTACATCCCTTAGGCGGATTCGCCGGGGATGGAATATTTCCCTCCAGAATGATACGGTTTCTCTTCAGATCCGGATCCGGCATAGGAATTGCAGAGAACAGAGCCTCTGTATACGGATGAAGAGGATTTGCAAAAATATCTGATGTGGTACCAGTCTCCACAAGACCACCCAGATACATAACACCGATAGTATCGGAAATATGCTCTACAACGGAAAGGTCATGAGAGATAAACAGATAAGTCAGATTTCTCTTCTCCTGAAGTTCCTTTAACAGGTTGATGATCTGAGCCTGTACCGAAACATCAAGCGCAGAAACCGGCTCGTCACACACAACGAACTCCGGATTCAATGCAAGTGCTCTCGCAATACAGATACGCTGTCTCTGTCCACCAGAGAACTCATGGGGATAACGGTCCTTATGATAAGACTGAAGTCCACAGTCATCCATGATCTTGGTCACATAATCTGCATATTCAGACTTAGGAACCAGGTTATGCTCTCTTACAGCTTCCCCGATGATCTCGCCAACCGGCAGTCTTGGGGAAAGGGAAGAATATGGATCCTGGAAAATGATCTGCATCTTGGTACGCATATCGCGCATTTCTCTATTGGAAAGACCGTAAACATCTTTTCCGTTGAAGAGAACCTGTCCGTCTGTTTTCTCAATCAGCCTTAAGATGGTTCTTCCTGTGGTAGATTTACCACATCCGGACTCTCCAACCAGACCCATCGTGGTTCCTCTCTTTAATGTGAAAGAAACGTCATCAACTGCTTTTACAGCTCCAACCTGCTTACCGAACATTCCACCCTTGATCGGGAAATATTTCTTAAGATGGGATACCTCCAGAATGTTATCGGACTGCTGATTCTTTGTATTTTCTGCTGTCTTATTCTCACTCATGAGTTTTTCCCCCTTCCCCTGGATGAACATTTGCCAGCCATCCTGCTTCCGGACGGTCTGCATAGCGGTAACAGCTTACTTCATGTGTAGGACTTAATTTGATCACGCCTGGATAGCTTCCCTGACACTTGTCACAGCTAAGCTCACAACGGTCACGGAAATAACAGTAATCCGGCATATCAATAGGGTTCGGAACCTTACCTGGAATACTGTAAAGCTTGTCAACCTTTTTGCCTACAACCGGTTTTGAACGCATAAGTCCAATGGTGTATGGATGAGACGGGTTCTTAAAAATCTCACTTGCAGTACCTTTTTCAACTACACGACCGGCATACATAACAACTACATAATCTGCCATCTCTGCAATAACACCCAGGTCATGAGTGATCAGCATAATGGAAGAATTGATCTTATCCTTCAGGTTACGCATCAGATCCAGGATCTGCGCCTGAATGGTAACGTCAAGAGCTGTGGTAGGCTCATCAGCAATGATCAGTCTTGGATTACAAGCAAGACCGATTGCGATACATACACGCTGACGCATACCACCGGAAAGCTCATGAGGATACATCTTATAAACGCCCTCACTGTTGGCAATTCCAACCAGCTTCAGCATTTCGATGGTTCTGGCCTTTACCTGCTCTTTGCTCATATCCGGATTGTGAAGCTTGGTGATCTCATCAACCTGCTCTCCAATGCGGAATACCGGGTTCAGTGCAGTCATAGGCTCCTGGAAAATCATGGAAAGCTCATTTCCGCGAAGCTTCTGCATTTCACTTGTAGGAGTATTTACAATATTGTAAACCTTGTCTCCGGTATTAAAACGGATTTCTCCTTCTACAGTCTGTCCCTGAGGACGCTGTACCAGCTGCATAAGGGAAAGGCTAGTTACAGACTTTCCACAACCGGATTCTCCAACAACACCAACTGTTTTTCCCTGAGGAATTTCAAAGCTTACACCATCAACGGCTTTAACAGTTCCAATATCTGTAAAGAAATAAGTATGAACATTGTCAAACTCAACTACGTTTTCCGGATTCTTCATGGTAGTGATATACTCTGACTCCGGAATATTCTTTCTGTTTCTTTTCTTCTCTATCTCATTGGTGATCTTTCGATTCTCTTTGGAGATTCTTTTGGTTTCCTTAGCTGAGATATAGTTTGCGTTTTTCTTACCAAATAATGCCATATTCGCACCTACCGTTTCATTTTCGGGTCAAATGCATCACGAAGACCATCACCCACAAAGTTAAATCCAAGAACGGTCAGCAGGATTAAGAATCCGGCCGGGATCCATACGAACCAGAAGTTGGTCAATACGTATACATCATTTACCGCATTTACAATATTACCCCAGGAAGCGTATGGGAATTTAACACCGATTCCAAGGAAGCTAAGAGTTGCTTCCATCAGGATAACATCACCAAGTCCCATTGTTGCAATAACGATCAGCTGTGGAATAACGTTCGGAATCAGGTGACGGAAAATACGTCTTGAAATACGAACACCGGTAGCTTCTGTAGCAACCATAAATTCCTGCTCACGAAGAGACAGGATCTGACCTCGAACCATACGGGCAATTCCCGGCCATCCTACGATACCAAGAATTGCACAAAGTGCATAAATTCGGATTCGCGGGTCAATTTTGTAATAATCCATGACAGAACCGATGATAATGTACAGCGGCATTGCCGGAATACAGATTACAACATCAACCACACGCATGAGAATGGTATCTACCCATCCTCCAAAATAACCGGACACACCACCGATCAGAATACCAATAATACCTTCAATAATGATAACAACGAAACCGATCATCAGGGAAATACGTCCGCCATACATCAGTCTGGTCAGCATGTCCATACCGTTTCCGTCTGTTCCTAACCAGTGCTTTTTGCTTGGTCCGGAATAAGTATCATTTACAGTAGTTGCTTTCTGGCTTCTTACAACATACTGTGTATTCTTGGTCTGAAGCTGATAGGTTTCTTCTTCGCCAGCCTCATTAACAGCTGTAAATGTAGAAGCTTTGTCAGCAATTGCCTGTTCTACTGCTTCTTTAAAGGAAAGAGAAAGGAACACACCTTTTGCCTGAGGAGATACCAGAAGATTGGAAACAGTAGCATAAACTTCGCCATCCTTTACAACCTCTGTGGATGTCTCTTTCTCTGTTGTAGTCAGCTCATAGGTTGCGCCATCGTATTCAAAAAAAGCATCTCCTGCTTCAATTGCATCAAGTGCTGCCTGCTGGAAATCAAATCCCATCTCTGCATCATTCGTTGCTGCGCTGAATACTTTCTTGGTTGCAAATGCAACTTCGCCGGAAATTGTGATCTGATTCTCACGTCCGGCCTTCTCAATTGTATAGGTAGTTCCATCTACTTCAAAGGTATTGGCATCATTTGCCACAGCCTCTTCATAGCCTTCTTTGATTTCATCTGTTATTTCTGTATTTCCAACCTGTTTATAAGTAGATTTTCCTTTCAGTGTAAGAACGGTTGCTACTGATTCTGAAGAATAAATTGCCCAGTAATCTTCACCTTTTTGTTCCAATCCGTAGGTTACATCATTTGCTTCAAAGGAATCATTTCCCTTGTTTGTAGCAAGAATAAATTTCTGCTGTCCCTGCGCAGGAAATTCTGCACCATTTGCTGTTGTAAAAATATAAGATTTATTATAGGTAGCTCCCGCATAGTCTTTCCATACATGATCTGTTTTACGGAATACCTGGCTTTCATTGTAAGGGCTTACCATACCACCTATAAATGAAAACAAAAACATCGCTACCAGAATTACAAGTCCTGCCACAGCCAGTTTATTGCGGAAGAAACGCTTTGCAACAAGCATTCCTGGTGAAAGGACTTTTACACGCTGTTCATCATCCAGTGCCTTGGAGGTACTGACATGATCGTCTTTTTTCTTTGTTGGATCTGTACTCATGTTTTTCCTCCTAATTTACTCGTACCCTTGGATCTGCCACAGCGTACAGGATATCTGCGATCAGATTGCCGGTTAATGTCAGAAATGCCAGAAATACCATATAGAACATGGTAAACGGAATATCTCCCTGAGTTAATGCCTGGTAGGAGGTATATCCAATTCCCGGAATCTGGAACAAAGTCTCTGTGATCATCGCTCCACCGAACAGGTTCGGAAGTGTACTTCCAAGGATGGTGATGATCGGAATCAGAGTATTGCGGAATGCATGATGAGAAACCACCTTTTTCTCCGGAACACCTTTCGCTCTGGCAGTACGGATATAATCTGCATTCAGAACCTCCAGCATATTGGTTCTGGTATAACGCATAAGGGAACCAACACTTACGATAGTCAGCGTAATAACCGGAAGGATCATATGCTGTGCCATATCCAGTACCTTACCTACACTTCCATAGGACTCATGCATACGGCTTACGATACCATACAGGTCAACCCATTTCAGATTAATAGAGAAAATCCATTTCAAAATGGTAGCAAAGAAAAAGGACGGCAGCGAAATACCGATCAATGCAAAAACGGTAACTGCATAATCAATCCTGCTGTACTGCTTCGTTGCCGATATAATACCCAAAGGTATGGCAATGATAATTTCCAACAGGAAGGAGGCCAGTGCCAGAGCAAAAGAATACCAGATGACACTGGCAAATTTCTGTTTTACTGGCTGATGGAAAATCCAGGATTCTCCGAATTCACCATGAACAGCTTTTCCAAGCCAGATGAAATAACCTTCCAGGACCGGCTTATCCAGTCCATAAGCGGCATTTAACTCAGCAACCAGCTCATCATAGGGCTTCGCGCCCTGTTTCATTGACATATCACGGGCTCTTCCCTCTACATAAGAAGTCGGAAGGGCTCTCTCAATTGAATAAATGATCATGGAAACGAAGAACAGGATCATCGCTCCAAGAAGTACACGACGTACAATAAATTTTTTCATTATATAAATTATCCTTTCAGTATCGGGCGGGAAGACTGACTTACCTTGTTCTTACTGGCAGTGTGTCCTGCCGGTTCTGTCCGTTTTACCGGGCCGGGTTCCAGAGCATGTTTGAAAAAGGCTTTCTGCAAGATGTGCGTCACAATTTGTGGGAGATTGCGGGAATGCTTTTTCAGACACGCTCTAGCCCAAGGCATACTGCCAGTAAGGCAGTGGGTCCACTGGTTATGGTGGACCCACTGCGCTAACAAGTCATTCTTCTTTTATACCTTTAGTTCATTTCGATATTAATGATATCTCCATACCATGGATAGAATGTGGTAACATCTTTCGTAAAGGTATCTGCATTGATACGCTCAGGGCTGTAAATAACGCAGTTCTGTCTCTGATAGATCGGAATCTCTACTGCCCAGTCAAGAATAATGTCCAGACACTGTTTGTAAACAGATTTTCTGTATTCCTGATCAGCTGTGGAACGGGCATCAATAATATCCTGATCCAGTGTTTCATCATTGATGTGGTAGTAATTGCTCTTTACACTTGCGCTGTGGTAAACCTGATACATATCAGGATCCACTGTTGCCTGCCATGCAGCTGCCCACATTTCTGCGGTACCTGCATTTAAAGCATCCCACATAATGTTGGAGTCTGTAACATCATTGATCTCAAGTGTAAATCCGATGGACTCAAGAGCTGCCTTCGCATCTGTAAGGATTGCAAAGCTTGGGTGGTCTCCACTTCCGTCAGCGCCGATGATGATCTCATAAGTCATCTTAGCACCTTCCGGAGCTGCTGTTACCTTGCCATTCTCTACAGTGTATCCGGCTGCTTCGAAGAAGCCAAGAGCTGCCTGTGTTGCTGCTGCAAACTTCTCATCATCCGTCATATCATCTGTGTAAAGCGGATTTCCATCAACATCCACAGAGTAAGCTACCTGATAATCTGCATCAGATTTCTGAGGAGCTGCCCAGGATGTATTGGAGATCGGGTAGTTGATTACGGAAGCAGCATCTCCATAATAGGAATCGATTGCTACATCACGATATACAGCAAGTACAGTTGTAAGAGCTTTTCTTAAGTTCTTGGAAGCATCAGATCCTGGCTCTCCGCCAACATTGATTGTGTTTGCGTTAAGACCGATGTATCCGTATCCAAGGTTGTCTGTTGCGTTAACGATGATCTTATCACCGCTGAGCTCGTCGTTTCCGTTGATGCTCTTAATCTGGTCAAATGCAGATTTGCTTCCGGATGGATCGGAAAGGTCGATTGTACCCTGCTCAACACCGGCAATCTTATCTGCGTCGGAAGTCTCACGCCACTGGAGGTACTTTGTCTTAGGAGCACCCTTGTAGTAGTTCTCGTTTGCTTCCATGTATACAGTCTTGTTCTCATATTTCACAAATTTGTACGGACCTGCGCCAAGTGGCTGGTTGGATTTATCACGTACAGCGGAGAGATCTCCTCTTGTGAAACCGAACTGGTTGTTATCATAGTCATAGAGAGAAGCATCTCCATAATAATGCATTGGCTCAACGATTACCCCAAGCTGATAGATTGTAGTTGCCTCGAAACCATCTGTGGTAACCTCAACTTCGTAATCACCAAGCTTCTTGATTCCCTCAATGTTCGCAACCTCTTCACCTTCACCTGCTGCAGTTTTCTGCTCTACCAGGTATTCGGAAGCGATTGTTGCTGCATCTTCATCGAAGTATGCTTCGTCGCCGTAGGCAGCTGCAAGTGCAAGATAGTCCTTGCCATACTGGTCTGCGATCTCATTAATGATCGTATCCTGATCTTTGCCATCTACAGAATAGTTCTCATCTGCTGCGTAAAGCATTCCAAAGAACTCATCTCCGTTTGTAACACCATAAGCATCTGCATAATCTTCCCATGCAGTCTGCGCCCACTCATACTCAGATGTAAGAAGCGGAACAATCAGCTCATCTTTCACTCTTGCAGCAACTTCATCCGGCATGTCTGCAAGTGTATTTGCAACATCCTCATCTGTGATGGAATCTGCTGCTGTGGAATTCAGACGGTAATTCTTCATACCTTTGATATTGGTGGAGTAGAATGTTGCATTTCCATCATAATCTGTATCAGAAAGTACATAATATGTGAAAATCAGGTCATCTGCGGTAAGAGGCTCACCGTCAGAAAATGTTACACCCTCACGAAGCTTGAAATTGTATACAGTCTCATCCTCGCCCTCTGTAACAGTTACGTCGGAAAGTCCTGTATAAGTATAATCCGTTCCGTTATACTCATGTGTCTCACCCTCGATACCATTGTAAATAATAGCACCTGTACGGTCACTTCCAAACAGATACTCACCTACATTCTCTGCGATCTGCTGATCCGGAACTGCCTCGTGGAATAATCCACTGAATTTCTCGGAGAAGTTAGTCTGTCCAATAACAAGTGGTGTATCAGAAGAACCTCCCTCAGCTTCTTCAGCAAAAACAGGTACGCTCACTGTTGATGCTGCCATGACACCTGTTAATAACAGGGCCATCAACTTCTTCTTGTTCATATCTTATCCTCCTTTTTTAAGATATTTTATTGTAACTATTCATCAGAGCCTGTTGGGGACTCTTGAGGCCAGCTACTACAGACAACCTGAAAATTTGTTGTCTTATACCTCTCTATTTTACCATGTTTTATTACATGTGCAATAGCTATATGGCGAAATATGTCTGGAATTTTGTCCATAATTGTCAAAAACTGAAAGATTTTCACTCAAAATTTGTAAATTTCGCTTTAATCCGCCAGTTTTGCGCAGTGCTAACACTTCCCAGTGCTAAAATCATCACAGCGGCTGCCTCGAATAATAGTTCCCTTGTAAAAATAAGATTTTCGAAATCTTTTAACAAAAAAATCAGGTTTGCCACGCTTGTAAAAAGTCCCAGTACCGTGATGGCAATGCTGCACCTTACCGGACGCCGCACCCCTTTTTCATACTGTGCACAGGTCATATGCCCTATATGCTCTTCCGGGATTACCACCTGTGAGTGATCTGCTTTTCCCTCCTGCTGTCTGCAAAAAAGGAATAAGGAAGCACCTCCCATGATTCCATAGGAAACAGGGAAGACTACCACCATATAGGGAAGCAATATCCAGAAGATCCTGCTGCCTTCATTGTTCAGCATTAAACTGGCAAAATAAATCACAAGGGCGGCTGCCATAAGGCCTGTATTGTTAAGGGCATGTCTTTTCAGCTCCTTCACGGACAGGCTGCTGCCATACCATTTTCCGGTATATTCAAATTGTTTCCCTCTCTGACGGTAATCATTCCCATATTTTTTCACAATTCTGCCTCAACTTTCCTGTGAATTCCCAATCTCTTGCCCGAAATTGCTTTTCCTCTCACAGTCTTTGTCTGATGACTCAACCCAGCTTCTTATCCAGTTCATCCACAATCTTCTGAATGCAGCCATCTGTAAATGGAACTGTAAGTCCCACCTGTTTCAGCATGGACGGATAGAAATCACTTGCAGAAAGCCGGCAGAGCTTCATATAATCAGCCCATGCAGCGTCATGATCTTTCTCCATGCGAATCTTAAACTGGAATGCACAAAGCTGTGCAAGTACATAATCAATATAGTAGAAAGGCATCTCAAAAATGTGGTGCTGTCTCTGCCAGTAGCCGCCTTCTTCCATAAACCTGCAGCCAGTGGAATCCATATATGGGCGGTACTCCTGCTCCAGCCTGTTCCATGCATCACGTCGCTCCTTAGGTGTAAGCTCCGGATTGCCGTATACAATGTGCTGGAATTCATCCACCATTGTTCCATAAGGAATAAAGTCGATGGCATCCTCAAGATGCATCTTGCGGTAATCATCGCCTCTTTCCCCGAAGAAAAGCTCGATCCATGGTTCCGCAAAGAATTCCATGGACATGGAATGGATTTCTGCTGTCTCCATGGTCAGATACCTGGAGTGATCGGCGATCGGATCCTTGCAGGATACATAACTCTGAAATGCATGTCCACACTCATGTGTGATTACATCCACGTCACCACTGGTTCCGTTAAAGTTTGCAAAAATAAACGGTACACCATAATCCGGAAGCTCCGTCATGTAACCACCGGTAGCCTTATTCTTACGTCCGAATACATCAAAAAGCTCATTCTCCATCATCATGTTGAAGAAATCCCTTGTCTCATCAGA
Organism: Blautia faecis; assembly: GCF_020554845.1. Classification (GTDB taxonomy): domain Bacteria; phylum Bacillota; class Clostridia; order Lachnospirales; family Lachnospiraceae; genus Blautia_A; species Blautia_A faecis. The sequence continues at coordinate 31,002 of NZ_JAJCIA010000024.1, forward strand.
CATCTCCGTGTACATTTTGCGGCCGCTCTCAAGAATCTCCTCAGGAGTACCGATCGGCGCCGGATCTCCCTGTGGGAAATAAACACCCATATCATAATAACGAAGTGCATCTACCCCAAGGCGTGCCTGACGGTTCTTGTGCATTCTGGAAGCTAACGGTACAAATACAGTCTTAATCTGCTCGCGAAGCTTCTGTACATCTTCCTTGGTATAAGAATTACGGTTCATGCGGAAGTAGCCCATATCAATGTAATTCTCAAAGCCCAGCATCTGTGCCTGTCTGGTACGGTTCTTCACCATCAGATCGTAGATTTCATCAAGCTCAGCCTGGTTCTCCTCAAAGAAGCCTGAAAAAGCATCCCATGCTTTCTTACGGGTATTCCGATCCTGGGAGCGCATATACTTGCGCATAAGGGAAAGGTTCAGTTCTTCTCCTTCCCACATGATCTTGGCAGAAGCGATCAGCTTGCTGTAACGGGAAGCAAGGGCATTCTCCTCCTGCATCAGCGGAATCAGACTGTCATCGAAAGATTTCATCTCCAGTTCCATGGACTTAAATGCAACCGGTCCGATTTTCTCTTCCATATACTGACGATATGGGGTGGCAAAAAGTACTTTCTTGTACTCATTTGTCACTGCGTTCAGTTCCGGGAGCTTCTCATCATAGTAGCTCTTCTCGCCGTCATAAAACTCATTTGTCACATCTCCATCCCTGCGGATATGGGCGATGGTGTAAAGAGTTCTCACGTGATCCATCAGCTTGTTAAATTCCTGATGAATCTCGAACTGCTCTTCTCCGCTCTTCGCAGAAGATGCGCGCTGGATAATCTCTTGTGCCTGTGCGATCACAGCCGGAAAATCCACACGAGTGTAAGGCATTTCTGAAAATTTCATCTCGTTCCTCCTTTATAGACACAAATGGGCGGACAAACTTCCTAAAGCTTATCTTCAGAATGCTGTCCGTCCATTGTCGCGTATTATTTACTATATCATAATCACATCTAAATTAAAAGGCTTAAATTTATAAAAAATGTTAATAAAAGAACATTATGACGTTGAAAGTGTGTTTTGCCAAATCTTCAGATTTTATTCAGCTACGCCTTCTTCTCCTTCTTCTACGATTTCCAGATCATCAAGCGTGTCATCTTCTTTGGATTCCTCTTCATCATACTCTTCTGGTGTATATGGAGTTTCTGTCACGTTTGCCTTTTCCAGAAGAAGCTCTGTTACCTTGCTCTCATAAAGGGCATTTACAAGCGTTTCCCGTGTATAAAGAGTCTCAAAATCAGCAGGACTCTCGCCATAGTAGTCAGCATACTCATTCACATAATTCACGTATTCATCTTCTGTTACCTCAATATTATTGGCTTCGGCATATGCACTGATGAAGAGGCGGCGGTTTACAAGATTTTTGGCTTCTTCCGCAATATCATCCTCTGTAACCCCGAACATATCCAGCACATCACTTACATCTCCGTCTTCCCCTGTAAACATGGAATAACCGGAGAGTGCCTCTTCCTTGCATGCCTCAAACAGGTCGTCCGGATATTCTCCGGTAAACTCTGTACGTGCCAGGCAGGCAGAAATCAGATCTTCTGTCTCGTCATAAGTACTCTGTTCCTCATAGGACTGCTCCAGATATTCTTTTACAGAAGCCTCATATTCTTCCTTCGTGTCATACCCGGTATAATTCTTTACATAATCTTCATCATATTCCGGAGTATTGGAAGCTGTAACATCTGTTACCTCCACAGAAAAGTCAACGGTTTTTCCCTGCCAGTCCTCCTGCCAGGTGTCATCTCCGTATGTGATGCTGAAATCCAGTTTGTCTCCTGTAGAAACGCCTGTCAGCTTCTGGTCAAATTCTGCACCAAATTCTTCCTGTCCCAAAGTGATAAAAGTCTCGTCAGGATCAGCAGCTTCCTCACCCTCCACATTGGCAGTAAGATTCATATATACAATATTTCCATCCTCGGAAGGTGCATTGGTAGACTGCTCATCACTGGCATCTGCCAGTTCTTCCTGGATCTCATCCTGTACCATATCGTCTGTGATCTCATAGGTATACCTGGTAACCTCTACACCATTATAATCTCCAAGAGTCACATAATCGGAAGCATTCTGAACCAGATATTCAGAAGGAGTAATGGGATCAAGCGCCACTTCTTCCTCTGCGTCATCTGCATCGATCACTTCATTATTCTCTACATCCTGTGAAAATTCAGGATCCAGTTCTTCTCCATCTTCATCCGGATCAGCAGCTGTCAGATTCTCCTCTGCTGTGCTCTCCTGGGTAGTATTGTCCGTGTTTTTCTGCTGAGAAGCATTATCTCCACAGCCTGCAAGTACTGTCATAGCTGCCAGTGCAGCAAGAACATATCTTTTTTTCATATTTTTATTCCTTTCTGATAACTGTATAGATAAGAGCCAACTATCCATTCTATATGTTTCGCATGTTATTTAATAATAATATAACATTTTCGAAATATCTTGTAAACTTTCTTTTCCTATGGACACTTATTTTTCACAAATCGTATTGCCGTCTGAAGAATGAAAAAAATCCTCTGCATGCTGCACCATACAGCATAAGCAGAGGATTCTGAAATTTCAATATTCTATCAAGCCAATCCCTGTTATCTTTCCTCTCGGAAGTAGGAAAGTCCCAGGCTTTCCGGAGGCTGATTCTCTTTTTTCTTTCGAAAGCTTACTACAACCAGTACGATAATGGTAACCACATAAGGAACCATCTGGATCAGGTCTGTGACATAACTTGCAACCTTGATTCCAAGAATACTTGGAAGGAACTGATACAACCAGTAGAGCATACCAAAAAGATACGCACCCCAGATACAGTTCAGAGGTTTCCATGTGGTAAATATAACCAGTGCAACAGCCAGCCAGCCAAGAGCCTCTATCTGTCCCGTTGTCGCCCAGATGCCCTGATTATAATCCAGAACGTAATATAATCCGCCGATTCCGGAAAGACCGGCACCAATACAGGTTGCCAGATATTTATATTTGGTTACATTGATTCCGGCTGCGTCTGCAGTTCCCGGATTTTCACCTACAGCCCGAAGATTCAGACCTACTCTTGTTTTGTTCAGCACATAATGCAGAACAACAGCAATAATGATTGCCGCATACACCAGAAAACCATAGGCAAAAACAGTTTTACTTAGAATTCCCAGCTTACTGGACAGGAATGGAATCTTCTTTGAAAAAGAAGCGTATGCCAGCGGTGCTGCAGTGTAGCTTGCACCATTTAAAATAAATACACCAAAGAAATTGGCAACACCCATACCAAATGTGGTAAGTGCAAGACCGGTTACATTCTGGTTTGCACGAAGGGTAATGGTAAGGAAGCTGAAAATCAGCCCTCCCAGCATGGAGGCTGCAATTGCTGCCACAAGCGCCAGGATCACGCATATCCACCCCTTTGGATCTGCTGAATTTTTCTCATAAAAATAGGAACTGGCGAAGCCAGCAAAGCCGCCAAGATACATAATTCCAGGAACACCAAGATTCAGGTTTCCTGATTTCTCAGTAGTGATCTCACCCATGGAACCAAACATGATAATTGTTCCAAATGGAATTGCCCTGATGATCCACGCAATCAGATTACTCATTTAGTGCACCTCCTTTTTGGAACCACGGAAAATCATTTTATAGTTGATGAAGAATTCACTTCCAAGAATAAAGAACAGAATCACACCTTCAATAATACTTGCCGCATAGTCATTCAGGCTGTATGCGGAAGCAATTTCAGCTGCTCCCTTTGACAGAAAGATCAGCAGGAAGGAAATCAGTGCCATGTAAAAAGTATTGAATTTTGCAAGCCATGCAACAATGATGGCAGTAAATCCATTTCCGCCTGCAGATGTGGTGGAAATAGTCTGGTCTCTTCCTGCAACGATCAGGAAACCTACCAGACCACAGATAGCTCCGGAGATGATCATGGTACGGATTGTTACCCATTTAACATTAATTCCGGCATATCTTGCTGTGTTCTCAGACTCACCTACTACGGTAATCTCATAGCCCTGTTTGGAATATTTCAGATAAAAGAACATTACAAACATGAGAATCATTACAATGAGAATGTTAATATTATATCTCTGTCCCATAAACTGCGGGAACCATCCAACCTGTGTAGACATGTTCAGCTTACCAAGGCTGGAAGCCTTTCCTCGAAGGATATTGGTCATGCATGCAACAATACTGGTTGCCACATAGTTCATCATCAGGGTAAAAAGTGTCTCATTTGTATTCCAGTATGCTTTGAATACTGCCGGAATAAAGCCCCAGAGGCCTCCGGCGATCACACTTGTAAGAAACATCACAAGAAAAAGAACCGGAGTCGGAAGGCTGGCACCACATTTTACCATAACCATAGCTGTGGCAAGACCTCCCATCAGCACCTGTCCCTCTGCGCCAATGTTCCAGAAGCGCATTTTAAACGCAGGAGCAAGGGCAATACCAATGCAGAGAAGGGTTACCAGATCTCGCATTGCCCAGGAAAAACGGATGCTTGTCATAAAGGTACCATTTAACATAACACCATATACAGATAATGGATTCAGGCCTGTTACACTATAAATAAAAATCGCATCTACTACAAGCGCCAGAATAATGGCAGCCGCACGAACCCATACCTTGTACCCGAAGCTGCTTCTGTCACGCTTAATAATTCGGATCAAGGGTTCTTTAGTTTTTGCGTCACTCATTTATTTTCCCTCCTTCCGAAGATTTGTCATAAGAAGTCCAACTTCTTCTTTCGTAGTCGTTCTGGCATCCAGAATACCATTCTCTTTACCGCCGCAAAGTACCAGAATACGGTCACACAGATCAATGAGAACGTCCAGATCCTCACCTACATAGACTACGGCAACTCCCTCTTTCTTCTCTTCATCCAGAAGATTATAGATGGTATAAGAGGTATTGATATCAAGGCCTCGCACTGCATAGGCAGTCATCAGTACAGTAGGTGCTTCTGCAATCTCACGGCCAACAAGAACCTTCTGTACATTTCCTCCGGAAAGACGGGATACCGGAGTATTCAGGCTTGGAGTCACAACTTCAAGCTCTTCCTTAACCTTCTCTGCCATTTTCTTCGGGGTACGCATATCTGTAAGCGGGGATGCGCCCTTTCCATAGCTTTTCAGAAGCATATTTCCGGTCATACCCATAGAACCTACAAGTCCCATACCCAGACGGTCTTCTGGCACAAATGCAAGGTGAACACCTGCATCACGGATTTTCTTCGGTGTTTTTCCAACCAGCTGAAGGGGCTGATTTTCTTTTCCTCTTTCGTAAAACTCAATACTGCTGCCCTGGCCTGTAATCTGAAGTCCGGCAATGGCTTCCAGAAGCTCTTTCTGTCCATTTCCGGAAATTCCGGCAATTCCCAGGATCTCACCGCCATAAACGTCAAAGCTTACATCATCCAGTACCTTAATGTCCTCCCGGTTATAAACGGTCAGATGGGAAACAGAAAGCCGCTTCACCGGATTTACAGGTGCGGAACGGGCAATATTCAGTTCCACCTTCTTGCCTACCATCATCTCTGTGAGAGAATTTTCAGTGGCCTCACAGGTATCTACGGTACCTATGTACTCTCCTTTTCTCAGAATGGCAACGCGGTCGGAAATCTCCAGAACCTCGTGAAGCTTATGGGTAATAATGATAACTGATTTATTATCTGCCTTCATATTTCGGATAACCTCAAACAGACGGGCTGTCTCCTGAGGTGTCAGTACCGCTGTCGGCTCATCCAGAATCAGAATGTTTGCACCTCTGTAAAGAACCTTTACAATTTCCAGAGTCTGTTTCTGAGATACGCTCATCTCGTAAACCTTCTGATTCAGGTCCAGATCAAAGTGATACCTGTCACAGATAGCCTGTGCTTTTTTACGAACCTCTTTCAAATCAAATTTCTGCTTTTTATCAAGACCAAGTGCAATATTCTCAGTGGCACTAAAGACGTCGATCAGTTTAAAGTGCTGGTGAATCATACCGATTCCCAGATCATAGGCATCTTTTGGGGAACGGATCTCCACATGCTTTCCATCTACCAGAATCTCACCGGAATCTGGAAAGTAAATGCCGGAGATCATATTCATCAAAGTGGTTTTTCCACTTCCGTTTTCTCCCAGGAGGGAGAGGATCTCACCTTTTCTTACATTAAGGTTTACATTTTTGTTGGCAACAACTTTTCCAAATGTTTTGGTAACATTTTTTAACTGAATGGCATATTCCAAAGTGTTGTGCCTCCCTTCCCGTTTTATAATCAAGGCAAAACAAGCTCTTCTGGTTTTGCCTATCTTTGAAGCGTTCGCCAAAATCCCACATCCGCGTGGATTTTAACTTTCCCGCTTACGAAACAAAAGGGAAGCCTTTTTACAGCTCCCCTTTTGGATTTCATGTAATTCGATAACTGTTCAGGTTTCTTCCCAGCTACCTGCTCCGCGATGCACAGAAATCATGCTTCGCAGGATTTCGCATTACTGCTTATTCAACAGCGTCTGCGTCCTCTGTGATTCCATCAATACGAAGTGTAAAGTATGGAGCGCTTCTGAATGTGGACTCTGCAAAATGTCCATCCACGATTGCCTCAACAGTCTCGCCCTGATATACAACAGTTGCTGGATCAGTTGTGTAATCCATGAAGGAAAGGTCAACCGGTGCAGAGGTAACTTCCTCACCGCCTACAGTAAATGTAGAGGTATCAAATACCTGAAGAGAACCGTCTTTCAGTTTGCCCTCGATGTCAGCAACGTAGTCTGCAGTTCCTTCTGCACAGGACTCACCAAGTTCTGTGATTCCTACTGCATCGTCATTATATCCTGCGGACCAGTCCTGCTCAAGGTCACCACCGCCCATTACGGTTGCAATTGCATGTTTGTAGTATACTGCCCAGTTATTGGTAGCAGAGGTAAGTGCTGCTGTAGGAGCAGTCTCAAGCATATCAATATTGTAGCCTACAGAGTAGCAGATCTTGCCATCATCGTGAAGCTTCTGTGTAGCTGCAGGAGCACCTGTAGAGTCTGCATGCTGTCCGATGATCACACAGCCGTTTGCAATAAGTGCCTCAGCTGCTGCACCCTCTTTGTCAATATCGAACCAGGAGTTTGTGTACTTAACTTCCATTACAGCGTTCGGAACAACGCTCTTAATACCAAGGTAGAATGCAGTATAACCAGAAACAACCTCAGCGTAGCTGAATGCTCCAACATAGCCAACCTTTACATTACCGTCTGCATCAAAGCTGTCTGGCTGTGTCTCGGTGGTAAGAGTGCCATCTTCAAGAATCTCTTTCAGCTTCAGACCAGCTACAACACCGGATACATAGCGGGATTCATAGATGTTAGTGAATGCATTCTTGAAATTCTCGCATCCACTGATTGCTGCAAAATCGCCTGTCATGGAAACGAATGTTACATCCGGGTATTCCTGAGCAGCCTGTACCAGATAGGTCTGATGTCCATAGCTGTTACCGATTACCAGAGAGCATCCCTGTCCAACAAGGTCGATTGCTGCATCATAGCAACTGGAGTCTTCCGGAACTTTGTATTTCCAGATGATCTGGCTCTCGTCAAGACCAAGCTCTGCAGCAGCTTCCTTGACACCGGCGATATGAGCTGCAGAATATCCTTCTGTCTCATCACCTACAAGAATAACTCCCATCTTGAAGTTCGGATCAGCTTCAACGCTGTCCTCGTCAGCGGCATAAACAACAGAAGCGAAGGCGGTCATTGTAAGCACCATCACTGCTGCAAGAAGAAGGCTGACTACTTTTTTACACATTTTTTTCATTTTACTTCCTCCTTGATATTTTATTTGCCTGAGACTTTTCCCCTCTATGTAAGAAAAATCTTAAACATTACAATTATTTTATTTTTTTTCTAATTAAATGTCAACCATTTATATATAATTCAAAAAATATTTTTGAACAAATGATAATTTTTTTGTAAACATATTTTTACGCGTTCTTCATAATCTTACTTTATCATTTTTCTTATTAGCCACGCGGAAAGCTCTTGGCGTTACCCCATATCTTTCCTTGAATACACGGTGAAAATAACTGTTGTTTTCATAGCCCACTGCTGCAATGATATCGCTGATGGGAAGGTCTGTATCACACATCAGTTCCACAGCTTTACTAAGACGTTTCCGCTGAAGTAGCTCCTTAAAATTAAAGCCTGTTGTTTTTTTTATCATTTTGCTTAATACATGCATGGGAAGGTGAAGCATATCGCATAGCTCAGTCAAGGTGGCCGTGCGGTATTTCTGCTCAATATAATCCAGAGTAGTCATGGATATCATGTTCTCGTACTGATTTGGAAGGCGCATTTCCACATACTGTACAGAGTCCATAAGGTAAAGAAAAATAAGTCCCATGGTAGTCTGATTGATTTTGTTCTGGTTGCCTCTTCCTGTTACAAGGGAATAAATAATATTTTCCAGAAGATTCTGGATCTGCAGCACCTCAGATACCTTAAAATGAAGATATTCTCCCTGCTGGTTATCCCGGCGCAGTACATTCACCAGAAAATCTGCCAGAACATTATTATTTCCTGCCATTGAATATGCCACATCAAAAAACTCCGGCAATACCATAAAATTTATGGCAATGTCATTCCTGCCAGCTGCAAGAATCTCATGATGGGTAAACTGATTCAGAAAAAGCAGTTCCCCTTTTCGCACAATAACCTGTTTGCCATCTATAACATTAGTAAGAGTTCCCTCGCATACGTAGAGTACTTCCACATAATTATGGCGGTGAAGGGGGAAATGAACAAACCTGGTATGGGTGCGGATTGCGATCAGCTTCCCTTCCTCCAGCATCTTATTGCTGTCAATTGTAAAATCGCTTCCAGACGTGTAAAGATCCCTGTCCACTTCTGCTTCTCCGTTCAGGATCCTTCTCTCTTCTTCTGTAATTTCACGAAGCTGCTCCAAGAGTTCTCTCTGCACTACACATACCCCCTGCTGCATGATTTCTGTTTTTCTAATTATATACACAAAAAGAAGTTAGTGTCAAAAGCTCTTTTCACACTAACTTCTTCCTCTATTTTTAATCTCTATTTTTTCTTTTTCAGGACCCTTGTTGCCAGCGGCTGCATAATCTCATCCGCTGCGCCGTAGATCACTTCATATTCTGCCGGAACCGGAACTGCCTTGGTTTCTCTTGCATAGTTCTGGATAAACAGATATTCATTTTCCTGATTTTCACGTAAGGTGACAGAAACCTCTGCCGGTACGAATCCCAGCGGTGCCTGAATGCCAGCTTCCTTTGCTGCCTTTCCGTAGAAATCACTGTAGAAAGCCTGTTCCATATCTGCGCCAACGTAATATACGTGACCTTTTCCATATGATTTATGTGTCACTACAGGAGTTCCTGCATAGAAGTCATCGCCATAGCGCATAAGCACTTCTGCGTCAGAAACCTTTACCAGCTCACACAGGTTCTTGCAAGTATAGATGCCGCTGATTTCCAGATGATTGCCTGGTTCCGAAATTCCATGGTTCTCTTCCCAGTCATAAAGAGCATCAATCTCCGTAGTACGAAGACCGGCTGCCTCCATAAGCCCGTATGGTGTACCTCCAAGGAAGCACTTGTCTGTGCCATCCACAAGACCGGTCCAGTAAGTGATCACCAGGGTTCCGCCATTTTCTGCATATGCTCTTAATTTTTCTTCGTATCCATCTTTGAACATATAAGCCATTGGCGCTGCCACAATCTTATAGCCGGAAAGCTCATGCTCCATGGAGATCACATCCACATTCAGTCCCTGTTCACGCAGGGCGCGGTACTGCTTCTGCACCGCTTCTGTGTAGAACATGTTCTCATTCCGCGGTCCCTGTGCATCCTGGATTGCCCAGTTATTTTCTCTGTCATAAAGGACTGCTGCCGGAGACTTCATCTGGCTGCCGCAGACTTCCTTCAGTGCCTCCAGTGCCTCTCCAACCTCTGTCACTTCTTTAAACACACGGGTATCCTCTCCGCCATAGTGGTCGATCACTGCACCGTGGAATTTCTCAGAAGCCCCCTGGCTCTGATGCAGCTGAAAGTATAAAACGCTGTCGGAGCCGTGAGCCACTGCCTGAAGAGAGGAAGCCAGCATCATTCCCGGCTTTTTCAGCTTATTGATGGGCTTCCAGTTTGTGGCAGATGGGCAGGACTCCATGAGAAGGAATGGCTGATTCTTAATGCTCCTCATCAGATCATGCTGCATACCTGCGTCAATGGCAGTAAAAAATTCCTCTTTCTTATGCCAGCTTGGATAGTTGTCCCAGGATACCACATCCAGAACATCGCGAAACTTCTTGTAATCAAGACCATTGTAATCATACATCAGATTGGCTGTTACCGGCAGTTCAGAACCGCCTTCACGGATTGCAGCAACCTCTCCTTTGATAAAATCAATGGTGCGGTCAGTAACGAACCGGTTCCAGTCAAGCTTCAATGCATGAAGCTCGTTCTCCCCCTTTGGGGATGGGGCTTCAATCTGATCGAAGCTATTGTAAATGTGGCTCCAGAATGTGGTGCACCAGCTGGAATTCAGCTTCTCAATGGTTCCATATTTCTCCTTCAGCCATTCCCGGAATTTCTGCTGGCAAAGAGGGCAATAGCATTCTCCGCCAAACTCATTGGAAATGTGCCACAGAATCACACCAGGATGACTGCCCAGTCTCTGGGAAAGCAGCTTGTCCAAATCATGGACCTTCTGACGATATACCGGAGAGGTATAGCAGTGATTATGTCTGCCTCCGAAAAATCTTCTGGTGCGGTCCGGATCCATGCGAAGGACCTCCGGATACTTATCGGCCATCCACTTTGGCCTTGCGCCTGACGGTGTTGCCAGAATCGTGGAAATTCCCTCTTTATATAAATTGTCAATAATCTCTTCCAGCCAGCCCAAATTGTACTTTCCTTCTTCTGGTTCCAGTACTGCCCAGGAAAAGATTCCTACAGATACTGTATTAATATGGGCTTTTTTGAAATATTCAATGTCTTTTTTCAGAATGTCCGGGCGGTCAAGCCACTGCTCCGGATTGTAGTCACCACCATGCAGCATACGGCCATATTCTATTTTTTTTGCCATCTCAATCTCCTTTTTGTTGCCATGATAAGAGTATTTTTGTTACTGGCCACGGAGTGAGCAGTAACGTATTTTTTCTCAGATTCCCTTAAATACAAATGAAAACTCCATAGGCTTACTTGTATCCAGCAGATATTCTTCCTGGGTTCTTGCTCCCCAGCTGTCGTCTCCGGCAATTCCCATCTGGCCTTTTGCCACGCGCACTACTGTATAATGAATCTGGGGCAGCTCATATGGATGCATTGCATTTTCCATCTCGTGAGGTGTGTATGGCAGGGCAGAGAACATCATCGGGCCATTTTCTTTATCCATCTCAAAAAGCATTCCTCTGCCTTTCCGGTCTGTGATTTTCGCCCATCTGACCTCTTCCTTGGCACCGCATTCCTGTGGAACCATATATCTTGCCACATTATCTTTTACCATATTGTCGTAGATTCCAAGCTTTGCACCTTTCTTACGGTCTGCATAGGTCTCAGCTTCTCCAAGTCCATACCAGGATACATGGTCATAATCTGCATTAAACTTGAAAATCACACCAAATTCCGGCATATCGCCAAGCTCCTTCACCGGATCATAGGAAAGTGTGGTACGAATTCTTCCATCTCCGAAAACTTCATAAGCAAGTGTACACTCAGCCGCCGGAACAGTTGGAAGAAAATAGGTATAGGATACCTTTACGGAATGCTCTTTTTCCTCTACCTTTGGTACATTTCCAGGTCCATATGCCGCTCCGCGGTAATCCTTATGGTTTACATACATGCTGGCAAGCTTCCACTGTCCATATCGCATTGCCATCAGATTTCCACAGTCATTGTCTGTTGGTGCACGCCAGAAATTAGGCTTCGGAATTGCCTCGATCATTTCTTTTCCTGCATATTTATAGGAAACAAGACCACCGTTCAATACGGAGAAAAGCACCTCAAATTCCGCTCCGCGCACGCCAATATTATGGGTACTATGAATTACCTCCAGATGCTCTGTGCAAGGCTTCACAGCTGTTTCCACCTGGTAAACATACTGTCCAAAGGCAACCTCATGACCTGCTTTCGCCCATGGCATATCCTCTTTCAAATGGAAAGAAACCGTTACCGTGTACTCACCTGCTTTCTCCTCCTTCTTAAATGGAAGAGCATATTCCATCTGGCTCAAAGGAGCCACTGCTGTATCCAGTACTTCTGTATGAATTATGTTTCCATCCTTCTGAAGGGTTACTCTGCATTCAAATGTGTCCGTATTTACAAACAGATTTTTGTTGATCACATTCACTGAATCAGCACTTACCTGTGCGGTAATATTCTGATAATTAAATTTCACTTCCTGCATCTTCGGAGACGCATCACGATTTCCACCATATGCAATACCATTTCCACTGAAATTATAATCAGTAGGACGCTCGCCAAAATCTCCGCCATATGCCTGGAACTCTTTTCCATAACGGTCTTTTTTGTAAATAGACTGATCGATATAATCCCAGATAAAGCCACCCTGATATTTCGGCTCTGTATCTGTCAGATCTGTATATTTATGCATGGCACCGCAGGAATTTCCCATGGCATGGGTATACTCACAGCAGATAAAGGGCTTGGAATCATCTTTTGCAAGAAACTCTTTAATTGCTTCCACAGATGGATACATCTGGCTTTCCATATCGCTGGTAGCGTTATATCTGCGGTCATGGCAGACACCTTCATAATGTACCAGACGGGTAGGATCTGCATTTCTAAAGAGCTGGGACATTTCAAAAATATCCTTACCACCGAAGGACTCATTTCCACAGGACCAGATCAGGATTGCAGGATGGTTCTTATCTCTCTGATACATGGAATTGGCGCGGTCTAACATCATAGACTGCCATTCCGGCTTATCATGTGGAACCACGTAAGTATAGTCTTTCGTAAATTCCGCTGTATCCCAGGAGCCGTGACTTTCCAGGTTGGTCTCATCGATCATGTAAATTCCAAACTCATCACAAAGCTGGTAGATCAGAGAAGCATCCGGATAATGACAGGTTCGGATGGCATTGATGTTATTCTGCTTCATGATGGTCAGATCCTTGCGGAGCTCTGCTTCGGATACACATCTTCCTGTTATGGAACTGAATTCATGACGGTTCACACCTTTAAATACAATTCGTTTTCCATTTAAAGTCATAATTCCATCTTTCATTTCAAATCGGCGGAAACCGACTTTCTGAGGGATCACTTCCTGAAGAATACCATTCTCATCGAAAACCTCCATGACCAAATCGTAGAGCTGGGGATCTTCTGCACTCCAGAGAATCGGATTCTCCACCGTCCAGCTAAAAGTATCAGCAACACCTTTCTGAACGGTTCTGCCAGTAGCTTCAGCGGCTGCATCTTTTCCGTTCCTGTCACTTCCTGTATTTGCTGCATTTTCGCCTAAGCTCTTATTTTCCTCCAATATGGTCTGTCCTTTTTTTGACAGAACAATATGTACGTTTCCCTTTCCCCAGGTGCTGGTCTTGACTTCAAACCGGGCTTTCTTAAGGCTCTCATCCGGGATTGCACGGATCTGGAGATCATACACATGCACACCCGGTACTGTATAAAGATAAACCTCCCGGTAAATTCCGGAGAAGCGATAGAAATCCTGATCCTCGCACCAGCTGCTGGCTGTCCACTTGAACACCTGAGCTGCCAGCTTATTTTCCCCTTCTTTCACATAATCGGTGAGTTCAAATTCTGACGGGGTAAAAGAATCTTCACTATATCCTACAAACTGGCCATTCAGCCAGAGAGCGATTCCACTTTCTGCACCCTGGAAGGAAATAAAAAGACGTTTTCCTTTCATCTGTTCCGGCACTGTGAAATATTTCACATAGCTTGCCACAGGATTGAAATGCTCCGGAATCTTCCCTGGGTGAATATCCTCGTGTCCTTCCCATGGATACTGCACATTGGCATACTGAGGTGCATCGTAGCCCTCCATCTGGATATGGGCCGGCACACGGATGTCATCCCAGTCTTTGCAGGAATAATCTTCTCTCTCGAAGCCTTTTATGGTATTTCCGTAATTGCGGGCATAATGGAATTTCCAGATTCCATTTAAGCTGTGGCGGTAAGAAGTCTCACCTGTGGAAGCCTCTTCCACGTTTGCATAAGTGATATGATCGGAGTGCGCCTCCATTCTTCCGTCTTTAAAATACTCGGGATTCTTAACTAATGAATAATCAAATTCCTTCATATATAATCCTTTCTCGATACTGTTCACTGGTAACAACAGTAACCCTCTCTCTAAACGTTGCGGGCAATATTTTCCAGATGCCCTGTACTGGTTTTATTATAGTAATATAAACTTTCTATTTCCATGGAATTTTTACAGAACAATATATAAAAATCGTCCATAGATTGCGTATCCATGTTCAGAAAAAAGGGCGCCGCAAATAAATCGCAGCACCCTTAGATTTTCAAACTTATTTCACCGCACCGGTGATACCTTCTGCAAACTGCTTCTGCAGAACGAAGAATACAACCATGGTCGGAATGGAACAGAATAATACGCCGCACATCAGCATACCGTAATCGGTTACATAGCCTGTGATCAGGTTGGCGATCAGCATTGGCATTGTGATGGCTTTGTTATCTGTCATAATTACCTTCGGCCACAGGTATGCATTCCAGGCATTCATAAAGGTAATAACAGCGGCTGCCGCGTAGGTGGATTTCATGGTTGGAATAAACATCTGGAAAAAGATTCTCACTTCGCTTAAGCCGTCAATTCGTGCTGCTTCGATAATATCTACTGGAAAAGCTCTTGCATTCTGTCGGAACATCATGATCATAAATGGTGTGGAAATGATCGGAAGGATAAATCCGATGGATGTATTCAGAAGCTTCGCTTTTGAGAACATCTTAAACAACGGAACCATAGTAGCAACCTGAGGAACCATCATGGCAAGAAGGAGAATGGAAAACAATTTGTCTTTTCCTTTGTCATGATATACTTCGAATCCGTATCCGGCGATGGAACAGATCAGAAGGCAGATCACTGTAGTCAGGATTGCATAGAAGAAGGAGTTTCCAAGTGCTCTCCAAAGTGGCTGCTGGGATGTCAGGTTCTTAAAGTTCTCCATGAAATAGCTTCCCGGAATAATACGTCCGCGTGATACATCCGTGGAAGTATTCGTAGCTGCTGAAATCATCCAGTATAGCGGGAAAACGGAGAAAAATGATACAATGATCAGAAAAATGTATGTAGGAATCAATCTTCTCTGGATTGCGGATTTGTTTTTCTTAGTCACGAGTATCACCTACTTTCAAGTTGATAAATGCCAGAACCGCTACCATAACAAAGATGATAAAGGACATTGCTGCTGCATATCCGAAGTTCGGCACGTTGACAAAACAGGTATTATAAACATAATGTGACATTGTGATGGTTGAGTTTGCAGGGCCACCCTTTGTCAGGTTCATGGACTCATCAAACAGCTGTAAGGTACCGTTGATGGACATGATGAAGGTCATGATAATAGTGGGCTTCAGAAGCGGTACTGTAATCTTCCAGAAGGTTTTCCATCCGTTTGCACCATCGATCTTCGCTGCCTCATAAACAGAATATTCGATATTCTGAAGTCCTGCCAGATAGAATACCATGTTGTATCCGGTCCATCTCCAGATCAAGGCGATGATAATAACAATCTTCGCACTGGTGGAGTTTCCAAGGAAATTATATCCTGTGGAGAGAATTCCCATTTTCATCAGAACACTGTTGATCAGACCGTCTGTTGCAAACATGGAACGGAAGATCAGTGAATAGGAAACCAGGGAAGTTGCACATGGAAGAAATACACATGTACGGAAAAAACCTTTGAACTTCAGGTCTTTGTTGTTCAGAAGCTGTGCAAGCAGAATCGCAAGAATCAGCATGATCGGAACCTGAATGATCAGATACAGGAATGTGTTGCCAATGGACTGCTGGAACACTTTATCTGCAAGGATACGTTTGTAGTTACTGAAGATTGGATCTGCAAAACGCATATTTGCGCCGGCACCTGTCTGCAGGGAAATGATAAATGCCCGGATCATTGGATAAAAGCTCATGATGGCGATCATGATAGAAGCTGGTGCCAGGAATATCCATCCGGCAGCTTTCTGCTTCGCAGCCAGTGTCATACCTTTTTTCTTGGAATTCACAGGAACTCCTCCTTTCAAGCCTATATATACTGCAACTTTTCCATCTAACAGCTGTACCAGTGAGCAAAATGTTTTTATGTGACTTCCTTTTGCTCAGCCGTACAACTGTTAGATAGGCGCCTGTATGGAGTAACAGGCATTTTCTTTGAACAGAAAACGGAGGACTACTTAGCAGTCCCCCGCCTCCTAATAATTAATTCCTATTTAATTTCAATTACTTGTCCCGGACAGGATTACTCAGTCATCTTGAATGCCAGTGTATCCTGTGCTTCCTGAAGAGCGTCTTCCTTAGCTGTTCCGTTTACGATATTAACAACAGCTGTGTTTACGCACTCTCTTGCCTCATAGTGATATGGAGTCTTTGTGAACTCCGGAATATGAGAAGAGTACTCTACGATTGTTGAGAAAATCGGCTGTCCGCCAAAGAACTCGTTTGGCTCGTTGTAAACATCAGACTCACCAGCTGGCAGATAGCAGGAGATAGCACCTGTCTCAGGAAGGATTGCATCATAGAAGTCTGTGCTGGAGCCAAATGTGCTTGCAAGGAAGTCCTCAGCAAGCTCTACGTTCTTGCAGTTAGAGGTAATATACCAGGAAGATCCACCGTTGTTTGCATAATTTGTAGCTGTGTCAACACCGTCAACCTTAGGCATTGTGGTGATTCCCCATAAGCCTTTCTGATCCTCAGTGGACATCAGAGTAGCTGTGATCCAGTTACCATTTACAACACCAGCAGCCTCACCGCTTGTGATGGTTGCAATGTACTCATCCCAGTTGTTTACAAGCTTCACAACGTCGTTCTGAACCAGCTCTGTGTAAAGATCGATACATTTCTCAGCGGTCTCATTGCCAACAATGTAAGCTTCGCCGTCTTCGTTAACGAAGTTCGCACCACAGGACTGGATCATCATCATAAGGGTATCTCCGCCTGTTGCTTCGCTTGTAAGAAGGTATTTGCCGGTCTTCTCGTGAATATCTTTACCGATTTCTTCGAATTTGGACCATGTGATGTCTGTAAGGTCATCCAGTGTATATCCTGCTTCTTCAAGGATATCGGTACGGTAGCAGGCGATAACAGCACCGTTATCAAACGGAACACCGTAATGTGTATCATCTACCATAGAATAGGACTGTTTCAGAGCTCCGAAATCATCCCAGTTAATATTCATATCTTTCAAATCTGTGAAAGCATCCGGATAAGCTTTCAGGAATTTCTGATAGCTGTTATCCTGCATGAGAACGATATCCGGAAGTGTGCTGTAGTCACCAGCGTTAGCTGCTGTAGTAAGCTTGGTCTGGCAGTCATCAGAAGATGTCTCGATGATATCTACTGAAAAGCCTTCATGATCTGCTGCATACTGGTCAGCTGCGATCTGCATGGACTTGATATTGAAGTTCTGGTCCCATGCCCATACGGTTAATGTGTTGTCGTTGTCCTCTGCAGATACAACTGTTGCTCCTGCTGCCATGGAAGCTACCATTGCACCTGTAAGTAATACGGTAAGTACTTTTTTCTTCATAGAAATATCCTCCCTTAAAATTGTTTCTCTGTATTTCTTATGAATGTATTATACCATACGCATATGGGGTGATGTATGCAATACCGCCCATATAATGTGCATTTTCAACCATTATGCTCGTTTTTTTCTTTTTCATGTTTCGTTCATTTTTTCACAATTTTTCGTCATGTTCACGAAGCGTGTGGTTTTTTTTCACTAATGTACACATGTTTTATTTGATTTTCTGTACTTTTTCACAAACTTTATATGTATATTTTGTGAACTATTCACATTCTTTTATTTTACTTCTATGCAAAAAAGACTTTCTGAGGATACCTGGTTTTCAGGGTATGTAGCATTTCTTCTGTAAGATCCAGAAGTAATTTGATCTTACGTCCGTCTTCCTTAATGATCATTGTGTAATAGGGAGTATCTTCTTCATAGGAAGTATAATCGTACTTCTTTAAGTGCTCTGTTCCACCGTTCTTTTTGTACTTGGCCACTGAATCATGCCAGTGAGGGGCTACCACCTCCAGCTGCCGGAGATCCAGCTCATGGGCTGTCTTACGGTATTTGTTTCCATAAATCACATCTATGGTAAGCTGTTCATTTTCCATTATGTATTCATAATCCCGCTGGCAAAAGATCCCGTAAATAAAATAAAGACCTGCCAGGCAAAAACCAGCCAGCATAAAGGCCTGGGATATGGTAATTCCCATAACCACAAACACTACGGCAAAAAATACCATGGTCTTTTTTAATGCTCCGGAAAGCTTTTTTTTCTTTCTGGTCACCTGTTCTACTATTTTATAATCGTACATTCTACCATCCCTCCTCTGAATGAATATCAAATTTCAAGAGCTGCTGTTCGTAATTTTCCGGGCGTTTCCGCCACTCTGCCGGCGACATTCCCATCAGCTGGCGAAAGTTCCGGTTAAATGTGGAATTGGTTGTAAAACCGCATTTGTAGGCAATATCTGCGATAGACTCATCTGTCTTTTTCAGGATCTCGCAGGCAGTCTGAATCCTTACTTTGTTAATATATTCCAGAGGGCTCATGTGCATATAGGAGGTAAACACCCTGCGAAAATGAGTCTCACTGATATGACAGGCTTTTGCCAGATCACCAATTCGGATATCCTCCATATAACATTGTGAAATATAGTCGATGGCCCTGGAGATCATATTGGTGATTTTTCCTTTTTCCTCAATATTTTCTTCAGCAGAGGAACGGTTCATTCTTGCCACTTCCGCAAGCAGTGCCAATAATATCCCATTTGCTTCTTCCAGGTAAAACTCATCACTGGCACGCATGATTTCCAGTATCTTGATTATTTTGTTGGAAAGGCTTTTATATTCTGATTCTTTCAGGCAAAGTGCTTTTGAATAAATACGCTGGATCATTTTTTCTGCCCTGAGGGGCGTTCCTGCTGCCACCTGGAGAAAACCTTCCACATCGATAAACAGATATTCCCATTTGCTGATATTTCCCACATCGCTGGTGGTCGTATGGGGAAAGTTTGGTGGAATAATGGTAAATTCCCGCCCTGCAAAGCGTACAGGCTCTTCTCCTAACACCAGCTCTCCTTCGCCACTGTAGCAGAAACCGATCTCCAGATAGTTATGAAAGTGAAGGTAATCCACATCCCTTCCATAATTCTGCACCCACTTTTCACCAAGAAGTGCCAGAATGGGGATTCCATCCTGCATCTGGTAATAGCGGAATTCCATTTTCATTTTTCGTTTTTTCGCCATGTAGTCTCCTATAACAAAATTAAAAATATAGTTTTTTTTATCATACCACACTTTCCTTGTAAAAAGGGAATTTTTCTGCTATTCTCTTTTTAGATAAACGCAAAAAGGAGGATACTTATGTCCCAAACCCAGATTTTATTATATAATTTTAAAGATGAGGATCGTCTTCGCCAGATCCGTAGATATTTGAACCGACACAGAATCTCTGTCCGCATGGTACAGCAGCCAGAGTACCTGGAAAGTCTCGGATTTCTCTTCGAGATTCCTGGGTTTTCTAAGAATCCGGTATTTAACCTTGGAAAAAATTTTCAGGAAGAAATGATGGTGCTGAAGGATTTTTCCAGTGAGCAGCTGGATGAATTTCTGGCTTTCTTTAAGGAAAATGGCCTGCTGCCAGTGAACTTAAAAGCTATGCTTACACCGGTTACGGTTCACTGGGATTCTTTGAAGCTGCATGATGAGCTTATGAAAGAACATACGGAGATGTATTCACACAAATAAGCCAAATCAAGATCTGCTTTCTTGTCTGGATGAAGGCGCCGCAGCGGGCTACGGCAACCGAATTCGGGCAAAATGTACCGCAAAGTGTGCGTGCAGATTGCGGAAATAATTTTTCAGACACACTTTAGAGCGTATCTGAAAATCCAGGACGCGAAAAGGCCCTGCACTCGGCAGGGCCTTTTCTTTATTACCATCTAATCTTAAACGGTCTGATTAGTACAGTTTAGCCATCTCTTCGATGTTGTCTGGGTTGAACTCAAGCGGAGCGCCAAGAACTACTTCTGTACCACCGTCATCAGCTGCTGTGATTGTGTAGTCACCAAGGTCACCAGCTGTGAAGGTTTCATCAACAGCACCTGTGATCTCGTCGTTGATCAGAGCGATTGTTGTCAGAGCGGAAAGCTTTCCAAGACCCTGCATATCCCACAGATAGAAGTATGGGCAGGAATGCTCATCATCAGCACCTGTGTACTCAAGCATCTCAGATGGAAGTCCAAGACCTGTCAGTTTGCAAGCAGATCCGTTGTCCTGAAGGTATTTAGCAGCTGCAGCGATACCAACTGTTGTAGGTGCGCAGATAACTTTCAGATCCGGATATTTCTCAAGAAGAGCTGCTGTCTGGTCTGTGGATTTCTGTGGCTCGTCATCGCCATATGCAACTTCTACAAGCTCAAGCTTGGAATATTTGTCATCCTCTTCCATAATCTTCTTCATAGCGTCGATCCATGCGTTCTGGTTTGCAGCCTGAGAAGTAGCGGAAAGAATTGCGAACTGTCCCTCTCCACCGGAGATATCAAGGCAAGCATCAAGAAGAGCCTGTCCTACAGCAACAGTACCAGCCTGGTTGACGAAGATCTGACGGCTGTCTGGGTTTGTAGCAGAGTCGAAGCAGGAGATCTTGATTCCTTCATCCATAGCTTCCTGTAATTTAGCCTGAAGAGCGTTTACGTCGTTTGCGGAGATGCAAATTGCATCGTAGTCCTGAGAGATCAGGTTGTCAAGAACTTTGATCTGAGCATCTGCTGTAGCTGCCTCTGGGTAAACAGTATCAACGGTAGCGCCCTCTGCCTCAGCTGTCTCTACGAAAGATTTTGCAGCGATTTCGAAGAATGCGTTACCAGCGGATTTACCAACCAGTGCGATTTTCTTTCCGTCAGCGGAACCAGCCATAGCCGGAACTGCGGATCCAAGGATCATTGCTCCACAAAGAAGTGCGCTTACGATTTTTTTGTTCATGTTTTTTTCCTCCCATGGAATAATATAGTTTTTGGTAACGGTTCAGCATTCCACCATCAGTGAAACAGCCGACAGTTACAGTTTTTATTTGCAACTGCTCCGCCTTCTGCGAAGCAGTTTACAAGCTTATAAAAAATATGAGTTAGTTGTTAAGGAATTTTATTTTGCTGTTTTTGCTTTTTTCTGAATTTCTTTAATGATATTTGGAAGTGCAACTGCACCGATCAGAAGAACACCAATGATCAGCAGGATAACCTGCGGATGGATATTTCTCTGTCCAAGTCCAACACGAAGGCAGACGATGATAAATGCGGAAATCAGACCGCCTGCGATATTACCTTTACCACCTGTGGAGGAGATTCCTCCGAATACTGCCATTGCAATGGCATCCATCTCAAATCCGTTACCAGTTGTGGTATTTGCACCGAATGAGGAAGACATCAGGAACAGTGCACACAGTCCGGAGATGGTTCCCATCAGAGTGTAGATCACGAAACGGATCTTCTGTACATGGATTCCGGAGTAGTAAGCTGCAAGACGGTTGGTACCGATTGCATATACTCTGCGTCCGAAGGTACATTTTCCAAGGATAACTGCTGCAATGATTCCAAGGATCAGAACCAGGAAAAGAATGTAAGGAACACGTCCTACTTTTCCGCCAAGTGCAGCAAAACCTTCTGTGTTTGTTACGGAAATACTTCCACCACTTCCAAGAACGATCTCTGCAATACCTCTGAAAATGATCTGGGTTGCAAGTGTTACGATCATTGGAGGCAGTTCTTCAAATCTGGTAAGGACAAATGCGTTTACAGCACCGCAAAGGGATCCAACCAGAAGTGTGGCAAGGATTACCACGATGAATGGAGCTCCTGTGTTTGCCACAATACAAGCCATTGTTGCGGAGAGACACACGATAGATCCAACGGAAATATCGATCTCGCCAAGTACCAGAATGTATGCCATCGGCAGCATCAAGAAGATTTCTGCCAGATAAACAGGCATCTGGCGGAGCAGACTCTTCAGATTATAGAACTCAGAAAAGTTTGCGCAGAAAATATTTACTGCAATAAACAGGAGTACCAGAATGCCTTCCCAGCTGAAGATCATCTGTTTCACAGGGCTTTTCGGCACGTTGTTAATACTTCTTCCAGATTTTCCAGCCATGATTACATCTCCCTTCCCTTTAATGCATTTTTGTCAGCTGTACGCTGTAAAACAATGTTTACAACAACTACTACAAGAATGATAACACCCTTGATGGTATTCAGCCACAGCTGATCGAAGAATGGGATCAGCGGAAGTGCTTTTGCGATGGTTGCAAGGATCAGAGATCCAAGAAGAGCACCAAGTACTGTACCACGTCCACCACTCATGCTTACACCACCGATAACGCAGGCTGCGATAACATCCATCTCACCGCCCTGCTGCATATCAGGCATTGCAGAAGCGTAAATGGAAACCTGAAGGGCTCCGCCAAGACCTGCAAGAAGGCCCATGATAGTGTAAACAAGAAGCTTAATATTCTTTACATTAATACCGGAAACTTCAGCTGCGCTCGGGTTACTTCCTACTGCATAGATTCTTCTTCCGATGGTAGTCCATTTCATGAATACGAAGAAGATCACATAGCAAAGGATGATCACCCAGATTACAAGGCTCATTCCCAGGAATTTTGTTGTTGCAAAATTTTTAAATTCACCAAGGGCTGCTGCACTTGCCCACTCACCATTGTGGGAAACCAGATATCCCATTGCACGGTAGATGTACATGAAGCCCATTGTGGCAATGATCGGAGGAACATCCGCTCTGGAGATCACAAGACCTACCAGGAAACCACATGCGATTCCGATTGCCAGTGCGATCACAAATGCCAGGAAAGTACTGGAAATGTGTTCATATTTCAGAAGCATACCAATTGACATACCAGTCAATGCCAGAGTAGACATGATGGAAATATCAATTCCACCTACCAGCATAACACACAGCATACCAAGTGACATTACCATTGTTACAGCATTGTTTTTCAACATATCCGTCAGAGACTTGAATGTAAGGAATGACGGGCTGATGATTGTGATTACTACGAAAAGCAGAACCAGGATCACTGCAAGCAGTGCTTCACGGGAACCTGTCAGCTTTTTCATGAAAGATTTCTTTTCCATTATTTAGCTGCCCCCTTTCCGGTTGTACCTTTCTCCATAGCCAGCTCAAGGATCATCTCCTGAGTTGCTTCGCCTCTTCCCAGCTCACCAGTCTTACGTCCGTTACACATTACAACGATTCGGTCAGACATTCCCAGGATTTCAGGCATTTCAGAGGAAATCAGGATAATTGCGTAACCCTTCTTTGCAAGATCACCCATGATCGCATAAATCTCAGCCTTGGCACCAACGTCAACACCTTTTGTAGGCTCATCCATGATGACCACCTTCATCTCCTGGCTAAGAGCCTTGGCAACTACAACCTTCTGCTGGTTACCACCGGACAGAGAGCTTGCAGGCTGGAAAATATCAACAGCCTTTGTATCAACCTCTTCCAGAAGTCTCTTGGAAAGATCTCTTTCTGTCTTCTCGTCATTGAAGCCGTTCTTCGCATATTTGCTGATAGTCGGAAGTGTTACGTTTCTTCCAAGTCCCCAGCTCATGATCAGACCTTCCTTCTGACGATCCTCCGGAAGAAGGATAATTCCTTCTTTCATTGCGTCAGATGGCTGTTTGATATGTACTTCTTTTCCCTCCAGATAAACCTTACCTTCATCTGGATTTGTGATTCCACAGACGCTCTCTACAACTTCTGTACGTCCTGCACCAACCAGACCTGTAAGACCTACGATCTCGCCAGCGCGTACATTGAAGGAAACATCTTTGAAATATCCGGTACGGGATAAGTGCTCGATACGAAGCATCTCATCACCAATCTTAACCTCCGGTTTCGGGAACAGATCCTTGATCTCACGGCCAACCATGGCTTTAATCAGGTCTGCATTGGTGATTCCGTCTACATCATAGGTACCAATATACTGAGAGTCACGGAAAACAGTAACTCTGCTTGCCAGGCGGTACATATCCTCAAAACGATGGGAAATGAAGATAATGGAAACGCCTTTTTCTTTCAACTGATCTACGATTCTGTAAAGCTCCTCGGATTCTCTCTTTGTAAGAGAAGCGGTAGGCTCATCCAGGATAACAATCTTTGCATTTGTGGACAATGCCTTTGCGATCTCAACCATCTGCTGCTGGGCCACACTTAAGGTTCCCATTTCTGCTGTGGAATCGAAATCTGCATTCAGCTGCTTCAGAAGCTTATTTGCCTCCTCATTCATAGCTTTCCACTGGATTATGTGATTCTTCTTGATCTCATGTCCCATAAAAATATTTTCAGCTACTGTTAAATGTGGATAGGATGTGGGGTGCTGATAAACAGCTGCAATTCCTGCTTCCTGTGCATCCTTCGGACCTTTGAAATCCACTTTTTCTCCAAACAGGTACATTTCGCCTTCTTCTGCTTTATGTACACCGGTAATTACTTTAATGAAGGTAGATTTACCTGCACCGTTTTCGCCCATCAGTGCGTGAACTTCGCCAGGCTTTAACTGGAACTGTACATTGTTCAGTGCTTTAACGCCGGGGAAAATTTTCGTAATGCCTTTTAATTCAAGAACATATTCAGACACGGCTTTTTCTCCTCCCTTTCTTGATCTGTTATTATTCTACCACCTGTGCACTTTGTTTGAAAATGGGAAAATATTTTGAAACAGGGTAAAATATTTTCCACTTAATGGGTAAAATTTTCCACTGATCTTAAAAATATTCCACAAAGCAAGGTACTTTTAGTCTCGTATTTTGGATATAATTGTGGTATGATAGGTGTGGCATTTTTTATTAATACGTTTTTATAACCTTACAGATAACTGTTCATTTCTTTCGCAGTTACTGTCATTTCACTAATCAGGAGCTCCGGTGATTTCCGGAGGGATATAACGGAGATTCATTATGAAATTACTGATCGTAGACGATGAAGAGCTCACCCGTACCGGTGTGATTTCTTCCATTGACTGGCAATCCATCGGAATCCAGGAAGTGCTTCAGGCAGATGATGGAATAAACGGAATTGAAATGGCCAGGGTACACAGACCGGACATTGTACTATGCGATGTGCGTATGCCCCGTCTGGATGGAATCGCAATGCTGGAACAGCTGGAAGAAATTCTTCCTGATATTGTTCCTGTTTTTATGAGCGGATATTCGGATAAGGAATATCTAAAGGCTGCCATCAAGCTAAAAGCCGTCAATTATATAGAGAAACCTCTGAACCCAGTGGAAATCCGGGATGCCATTATGGAAGCCCGTGATCTTTGCCTGGAGAAAAAACGCACCCGGCAAAATGCGTCCATCCATTCCATGGAAAGCGCTTCCCGCCTGGCACTTCTTCTCACCCAGCCTTTCGCACATGCGAAGGAAAGTATTGATCAGCTCATAGCGGAGCTGTCTCTGTCTATCAGCAATACCACTCCTTTTACTGCAATTGTGCTTAAAACCGATACAGAGGAGGAGCTTCCTCTTTCAGAGGCAAACGCCATGTTTCTGTCAGTCCGGGAATTTTTAAAAACCTTCCATATAGATTGTATTTTTGCAGAAAAGCGTGTGCAGTATATGGTTTACTTTTTGTTTGGTTCCACTCCCGGAGCTGCCGTTCGAAAAAGTATTGAAGAATTTTTCTGTAATCTGTATTCCCGCTGCACCAGATTCTGCATCGCAGCCGGAGACACTGTTACAGGTATTTCCAGAGCTTATCAGTCCTATACTTCTGCTGTTATTTCCCTGCAGAGCAGCTTCTTTTTCCCCACAGGTACCTTTCTGTCTCCTTTTTATCAGGCACCTGTTTCCGAAACAGCCGCAGAGCTTTCTGCCAGTCCGGAGAATGAATTTCTCACTCTTCTCACTGAAAAAAATAAGGAAAAAGCAAAAGCTTTCCTTGATAATCTGTTCCTGTATTATAACCAGAATCAGAATGTTCTGCCTAACCAGGCCAAGGATCTCTATTACAAATTATTCCGTGCTTTGGATAATGCTGCGCGTCAGCTGAAGCTAACTTTGTCCGATACCCAGGAAAATTTAATAGACACATTGGAGAAGATTTTTTCCTATAATGAGATGCACCAGAAGCTGGTGAAAAAGACAGAATTTTTTTTCCAGACAGCAGTCAGCACAGAAGAAGAAAATTCTACTATTTTTCTAATCAAAGATTACATCGGACAGAAATATATGAACGAGACCTTATCTGTGAAGGATATCAGTGATCATGTATTTTTATCAACCTCGTATGTGTGTACCTTCTTCAAAAATGAGACCGGTCAGACTTTAAATCAGTACCTCACAGAATACAGAATGGAAAAGGCCAAGCAGCTGCTGTCTGACCCCAGGTATAAAATTACGGATATTTCCTCGCGGGTGGGGTACAGTGACGGGAATTATTTCGGTAAAAGTTTTAAGAAGTATACAGGTTTTTCTCCTTCTGAATATCGAGAGAAGATGAGTTAGTTTCATGCGCCGCACAAAAAAACTTTTATGTATCCCAAAATATCTGCATAGTTTTAAGGAGTGTGAAATAATTTGCATAAGCTTAAGCAATGGTACCAGGATCTGAACCTGCAGTCCAAGTTTACCCTGGTACTTCTTTTGATCGTGTCAATTCCTGCGATCGCCATTATCTTCTTTTTTTATGGAAGAGCCTACGACATGGTAGTTTCCTATACGATCCGCCAGGAACAGGACCGGTCTGCAGAAACGGCGCCGTTGATAGAAGAATCCATTCAGAAAGTCCTGGATGTAAGTGAAGAAATTTCTTCCCTTGATTTTTACCAGACACTTTTTAAAAATGCCATAACCGACTCCTTCACGGATCTGGCAGATTCCCCGGATGCGGCATCTTTTTCCCAAAAGGTAGATCAGCTGATCACTGGTACACCTGTTACCAATGTCAAAATTTATATGGAGGTACCAAAAGACTCTCCTTCAGACATAAATGCACTTTTAAATAAGGAAGACCTGAAAGATACTTTTCTATCTCTCGATCAGATCCGTGGAACCTACTGGTATGGTATTTTCCGCGGAAGCCGCGTTTCCCAGCTTTTTTGTCCCTCCTTCTATCTTGGTACAAAGGAGCAAAAGGCATATGGAAATCAGGCATATATCACCCATGCTTCTGTGATCTATAACAACAGAACTTATGATGCTTATATGGCGGTCTATTATTCCGGTCATGATTTTCAGCAGATTCTGTCTGAGAATCTTACTCTGGACGACAGTGTATCTTATATTATGAATGAGCGTAACAACCTGGTTTCTGCTTCCAGTGATTCTCTCGCCGGAATTTACTGGCTGGATTACGACAAGATCATGGAGTCCTACATGTCCTCCAACAGTTTCGTGGAGCAGGATATTCTAGGGAAAACCGTTTACGTTGGTTTCTACCGGATCAAACAGCCAGGCTGGTTTATGGTGACGGTACTTCCCTCCCAGCCCCTGATCAATCAGAGTAATATCCTGGTTTTGCAGTTTTTATCCATTTATATTGCGGTACTGGTGCTTGCCTTTTTGCTTGCAAGTACCTTGTCCAAATCCATTACAGGGCGAATTTCCTCCGTTATCAGTCAGATGAGAACAGTCCGTCACGGTCCTCCGGTCCCTATGGACAGCCCAAGTGCGCACGATGAAATTGGTGACCTTATTGATACATACAACTATATGACACGCAAAATGAACCAGCTTATGGAAAAACAGGCCCAGGCTGCTGAGGATCTGCGAATTGCCGAGTTTAATTCCCTGCAGGCTCAGATCAATCCCCATTTTCTTTATAATACCATGGATATGATCAACTGGATGGCCCAGCAGGGACGTACCTCTGAGGTCTGTAACGCAGTGCAAAGTCTTTCCAGATTCTACAAGCTGACACTTAGTCGCAAAAAGGGAATCAGTACTATCGCCAAGGAAGAAGAACATGTTTCCATCTATGTTCACCTGCAGAATATGCGCTATCATGACAGCATTTTCTTCATTTCCGATATTCCGGATGAACTGATGGAATACCAGATTCCAAAGCTGACCCTGCAGCCTGTTATAGAAAATTCCATACTTCACGGCATTCTGGAAAAAACTTCCAAGTCTGGAACTATTGTACTTACCGGATGGATGGAGGATGGGGATATTGTACTTCTGATTTCTGATGACGGAGTTGGAATCGCGCCGGATAAACTGCCCGTGATTCTTTCCGGGGAAGGAACCAGTATTTCAGGTGGAACTAATATTGCGATCTATAATACTCACAGACGGCTTCAAGTGCTTTATGGCGCAGATTATGGATTGACTTATTCCAGCGATGTAGGAAAAGGAACTGAAGTGCAAATCCGAATTCCGGCAAAGAAGGATGTAGAAAACAAATAGCAGTTTAATCTTATCATCTACAGCAAAAGAGAGAGTCTGACGACTCTCTCTTTTACTGAATATGAATATGTGTACAAACCATATAGATGGTCTTATTCTTGCTATTATTTGCACAGCTTTGAAAATTATCTTGTTACAATATCAACCGGTACATTGAAGATCTTTGCAACCTTCAGGATGGTATCAATATGTCTGCCTGTTGCAGCTGCCATATGATGTGTCGGGCCAGCTTCACTCCAGCGGTTTACAAACTCTCTTGCACCACATGTAAAACGAGTTCTCATGTTCGTATCGCCAAAGGAAAGGATTGGTCCTTCCTCATTGATTCCCTCAGCAACAACGAATTTGAATCGTCCGTCTCCATCCTGTGTGATTGCAAGATAGGTAACCGGACCTGTGTATGGATAGAACTGTGTCAGATATCCGCCGCCTGTTTTGCCATGGAACACTGGTACGATCTTCATGGTAGGTTTCTTATCAGAAATATCGGCATCACCACTTCCAGAATGACCGATAATGCAGATGTCATCATTGAAGTCAATGGAATACATCTCGGAAAGCTGGCCTGTGCCGGAAATTGTCTTCAGAATACTCATTGCCATGGCAACCTTCATATCACCCTCAACAGCACATGCAGTACCCTGTTTGATCAGCATAGAGAATGCCGGAATCAGCATACTGTCAAGGACACCAGCCTTGCCCTGTGCAAATCCGTCATAATGGGAAGCGATCATTCCAAGATGCTCGTCCTTTACCCATTTCTCAAATGCTACAACATATTTTGCCATATCCCATACTTTCTCAATTGTTCCGCCGCCCTCAATATCAAAGGTGTCCAGAATATCCTGAGCTTTTGCACGAATTGCATCCTCATCTGTGATATCATCCGCAATTGCCCACATTTTTTCCCAGTCAAACTGTTTGGTATAAAGGAACATTCTGTTATACAGGTTAGTCTCATCAATGTAAAGGTCCATCATACCTGGGTAAGGTCTTCCAATCTGGGCAATATTTGTGTCACGGAATCTTCTTCTTACCTGAGCTGCTTTACACCAGTCTTCAATCTCAGCCTGAACATCTGGATCTCCGCCTTCTACAACACCAGTGATAACAGCATGTCTCTTTCCAGCTCTCTCAAGGTCAGCAACAGCTTCTCCAACAGCACCGCAGGCATATCCTTCGCCGAGCCATGTAGCAATGTCTGTGTGATCGTAATCCAGAGCTTTCAGCTTCTGAACATTTACCAGAACAACCGGAACATTCAGGTCACGGATTGCAGGAAGCATGTTGTAGGATGTAGCGTAGGTTAACATCTGAAGGAAAACGAGATCAACGTCTGCTGCACGGAATTTATCCCCAGCAGCCATAGACTGTTCTTTTGTTGTTACCATTCCTCCATCGATGATTTCTACGGTATCCGGAATTGTTTTCTTAAATGCCTCGTACTGAGCCTCAAACTCTGGTACCAGTGAAGGGAACTGAGGCAGATATGCGCCTAAAGCAATAGAAAATACGCCAACCTTTGCTTTTGTGTTTACTAACATAGTAGTACCTCCTGTTTAATTTGATATATTATGCATCTGTGATTCAGGCTGCAGACATAACGCTTATTGCTCACAGGTTCAGAAACAATCTGTCTGCCCATATGCTACAGCTTCATAACCACAAATGGTTACTGTTCACTCCGTTCACAGTAACGCGCTTCGCGATGCACAGAAATCATG
>NZ_JAJCIA010000025.1 GCF_020554845.1 Blautia faecis
AAGATGAAATTCCGGAGCGCCAGATCTGCCTGGTGTATGACAGCCAGCATCCTATAGGGGCTGCGGCAAGAGAATTAAAAAATACAATTCTGTTGATTACATAAAAGAAGCGAAAGAACTTGGTTTATTAAACGCGGCACCTATCCAAACACAAGTCAATTGATGAGTCGGGAACATTTTCCCAGCATTTCTGATGCTATTTTAATTCATTTGACACCTTTTCGCTAATTGTATGATAGATTTCCTTTGTCGCTGAATCATTTTCACCATTTACGACCAATATTTTTCCATCTATACTCATGACTACATATGAATGACAGGATGAATGGGTATACCTGATATAATCTCCATAAACATCATTTCTAAAATTTCCCATAGCATATCTAAGATTTCCTAAACCGTTGGTTCTATAATCATTCCGGTTCTGAGATGAATTTTCTTCATATGAGATACTGTCAATCTGCGCATAGTCCACTGTATAATCGCTCCAGCCTTGTGCCTCAATGGTAAAATCTTTATCCTCGAAACGAATCTCAATACTTCCCAAAAACAACGTCCATATACCGAATATAATGGTTAAAATGGTTATGATTCCGGATACTCCAATTGTTTTTTTGTTATACTGAATTTTTAATTTTTCTCCGGTCGCTATCTTTTTCTTATAAAATAGATAAGAATAGAGAATGCTGATGATTGCAGCTGCCATAATGCTTACGATATACAAAACAAGAGCAGCCATACTTTCCTCAAAAAGACCACAGAGCATACACAGAATACCTGATGCCATCCATAGTTTCCCACTGAATCTATGAGTTGCATTCCAGTTTTCCTCATCCTGCAATGTCCATATAACCCGGATTCCTATCGTATTATTCTGCTTTACCTTTGGCAGATAATTTCCTATAACCATGAATAGTAAGCCTGTTCCATAATACATGAATGCCATGAACAGGTTCTCCATGCCTGCTCCGGTATTTACCAATCTGGCAATGCCATTATAGAGCAATGTAATAACAGGTATCATCCATATAGCCATTCCTATAACTTTAGGGCTCTGTTGTCGGCTTCTGTTATCATAAAATATGATTGCTACAAATATACAGTGCGTTACTACAAAAAATACATTTATCCATTTACCGTGTGTACTCGTAAAACCCACCAGGACTCCTGCAAGAATTACCAGTATAGAGCTAATTAATGAACCTCTATATTTTTTTATCATTTCCTTCATCGTTCGATGCTCCTTTCAAATCTGTGATCCACAACATGACATCTTCCAATACGGAAGTATTTAATTCATAATAAATAAACTTTCCTTCTCTTTGGTTTCGGATCAAATCAGCTTCCTTCAATATTGCCAGATGTCTTGATATGGATGCTCCCGTCACTGAAAAATGTTCGCATATTTCTCCAGCTGAAAGCCGCCCATTTTTCAATAAGTTCAAAATCTCACGTCGTATTGGATCAGCTAGTGCTTTTAATGTATCCTGTATACCCAATAATTCATCACATCCCTTCATTTAACATTTAATCTAATTGTTAAACGTATTATAATGCAAGGAATATTATGTGTCAAGAACCAGTTACTTCAAAATATGGTTGACATTTATATTCTACAGATGTAGAATATAAACAACTTCTACAAAAGTAGAAAATAATAAACAGGGAGAATGCACTATGAAGACAGGAACAGTAAAGTTAATGACACTTATCACTACGGCGGTATTGGGAACTTTTTCAGCAGGAACGGTTCTGGCAGCAGAAAATAATGACTTTTATACACAGCCGCCAGCAGATTCCGACTGGGAAAAGGCAGATACGGAAGGTACTTATGCCAGCTACACGAATGGAAGTGATTATGTAAACATTTACAAATATTCACTTGATGATGTCAATATAGCAATTGCAAAATGCAATGATACGTATGAAGCCTGCTATCAGACAGTTTATTCAGAGGGGAACAGTTTATATATGACGGTGGGATATGCAAAAGATGCAGATGATATCGGTGATGTCAGAAAATTCGTAGAATATATTTCCTATCCAGGAAATCCCTCCCTTACCAGACAGGCAGATGAAGATTCAACAGAGAATTCTGATCAGGAGGATACCGATACTTCCAATCCGGGAGGCAAGGGAGATTCAGATTCTTCCGATACAGAAGTGAATGCTTCCGCAGATAACAGTGATGGTTCAGATATTATTTCCACCTCACCACTGACATTAGTTGACAGTGATGGAAATACAATTGAGATCAATTACATTCTTCACAAAGATTATTCTTGCGAATACCGTGGAGATGATGGAATGAAATATACTGATAATGGGAATGAAACTTATACCGATGAAAATGGAAATACCTACTCAGCTCTGAATGATGACACTCATCATCTGGGACATACGTTGGAACAGCATGACCTTCAGGATGCAAACGGTAATACTGTGACGGTTACGGAAACTACAAATGGTGATTATTATTTCCAGGACGAAAATGGTACAGGATTTACGGACAACGGAGACGGGACATGGAGTGATGAAAATGGCAGCAGCTATACAGAAATAGACTGATAGTGGTCAGTAGCTGCAGGAATGGCAAGGGCATTTGCAAATTGTGCAAAAGCCCTTGCCATTTCCGTGAACCGTGGTAAAATAGAATCATTCCTACATTTGTAGAAAATATGTAACAGGGGAGGTATGAAAAAGTGAAAAAAACTTACCAGAGACTTCCGGACTCAGAGCTGGATATTATGCTCGTTCTTTGGAATAATACTCCGCCGATGACCAGACCGGAGATTGAGAAAGTGATCAATATGAAGAAAAAGCTTGCATCAACAACAATTTTGTCATTGCTGACCAGATTGGAGAACAAAAATTTCGTGGAAGTGACGAAACAGGGAAAAATGAATCTGTATACACCCATGGTTTCGCAGTCAGATTATCAGGCACATGAAAGCCAGAGTGTTCTTGAGAAACTTTATGGGAATTCACTAAAAAAGTTTGTAACTTCACTTTATCATGGAAAGAAGATCAGCTCAGAAGAAGTCCAGGATCTCAGTGAATTTCTTAAGAACCTGGAGGACAGGGAGGAATAGCTAATTATGGAGGTTTTCATTCTGCACATTCTGAAACTGAACATTATTGCAGCAATAGTAATTTTACTGGTAAAAGTGCTTGCGACTCTGTTTAAAGGACGTGTATCAGCGAGATGGAAGTACTTTATCTGGCTGTTGATTACGATAAGCCTTTGTGTTCCGGTGCGCCTTCCGGAGAATCTGGCACTGGTGGATTTCAAAGTACTTAGAAGCAGTCAACAGAATACGCAAAACCCGAAGATAACGGATTACGCAGTCAGACCAGAGGAAAGTCAGAAGATAACAGAAACCGTATCATCTGCGAGCAATGACATGAAAAATCTGACAGAAATTCCGGAACAAA
The DNA here is from genome assembly GCF_020554845.1 of Blautia faecis. Classification (GTDB taxonomy): domain Bacteria; phylum Bacillota; class Clostridia; order Lachnospirales; family Lachnospiraceae; genus Blautia_A; species Blautia_A faecis. The sequence goes on from NZ_JAJCIA010000025.1 coordinate 3,436, forward strand.
AGAGAACTGTCAGGTACGAATCAGATAAATGGCTGGGAATTGTGGCTGTGATTTTTGTTGTTGTCTGGCCGAGCGTAGCGGTACTTAAACTGACAGGAGAATTGCTGGCATATTATTTTTCTATAAGGAATCTGGAACGGATGAGTCTGCAGGTAAGTGATACGGTGAGTATTCAGATGTACCGTGCAGCGTGTCAAAAGAAGCACGTACGCAGAATACCGGAGCTCAGGCAAAACGCAGGTCTTACCACACCGCTTCTTGCAGGACTTTTACATACAAAATTGTATCTACCAGCAACCGGGTATTCAGCAGAAGAAAGAAAACTTATTTTTTACCATGAACTCACACATTATTGCCATCGGGATCTCTGGTATAAGATGCTCCTTCGAATCTGTGCATCAATATACTGGTTCAACCCCTTTCTTCTTATCATGCTGAAAGAAGCGGATAAGGATATTGAGAATCTGTGTGATACAGCAGTTGTTCGCAGAGTTAATAAAAAGGAACATAAATTATATCGACAGCTGCTTCTCAGGACAGTGGCCATGGAAAATCAGATTCCATATGTGACAGCAAGTCTTAATGACAGCGAAATGGTGTTTAAAGATCGGATTCTGTATATGGTGAACATTCGGAAACTCCGCAGAGGGATTCTTCCGGGAATTCTTGTGACGCTGCTGCTTGCAGGCGGTAATCTGGTATTTAATGTCTCTGCCGGGACAGATACAGTTTCAGTAGAGACGGAGAAGTCTGGTATTGAAAAAAATGCAGATCCAGAGAAAAATAATGTACCGGATTATGCACCGTTTTCTGAAATGGTAACTATGCAGAAAGCTGCTGAAACACAGGACGAAGGAGGAGTGACAGAGAATGCAGATACAGAGGATTCTGTAGACGAAGAGGAAAAAGCAGATGCGGAAACAAACGATGAACCTGCCATGGAAAACAGCGGACAGGTAAGTGAAACGACCGATGATGGAATTACCTCTGACAACAACGAGTCTGTTTCATCTTATGAGAATCTGCCAGCAGGCGTACCATATACCAGTGGATTCACTACTGCTTCCGGTGTAGCATCAATTGTAGCACCGGGTGGAGGAGATGAAGAATCCAGAGTTCTTTACGATAACGGAGATGGGACCTATTCTGATGCTTATGGGAGCCGATACAGTTATCAGGGAGATGGAAACTGGGCAGATGCCAATGGAAATTCATATCGTACCTGGAATGACGAAGACTATAATTTCGGAACACAGCTGGAAAAGCATGAACTCAAGGGCAGCAGCGGCACCGTTAATGTAAAAGAGACTACAAACGGAGATTATTATTACTGTGATTCAGAAGGTGTAGGATACACAGATAATGGTGACGGAACCTGGACCGATGAGAACGGAAATCTTTATGAAGAGTAAATGAAAAGAAACGTTTTCCGGAAGCAAATAAGAGACTGGAAAACGTTTCTTTTCTTGTAAAATGTTATATGAGATATAAAAGCTATTTGGAAATATAATTATTTGATAAGAAAGACATTTTTATTTTACAACAAACAGATATTTTTATGATAAAATATCGGAAAAAAATTTTGGACTGTAACAAAAGTCGTTGCAGTGTCTAAACTACATCAAATGGATACGGAGGAAGAAATGTGCGGGATCTGTGGATTTACAGGTTACAGACAGGATCAGAAGACAGTAATTGAAAGGATGATGAAAGCCATTGAGCATAGAGGCCCGGACAGTGAGGGCTCCTTTTGCAGGGAGAAGATTACGCTGGGCTTTCGAAGACTTAGTATTATTGATTTAGAAGATGGGCAGCAGCCTATGGAAAGTGCGGATGGAAATCTGCATATTGTTTTTAATGGAGAAATCTATGATTATAAAGAACTGCGGGCAGAACTTGAGACTTTCGGCATTTCTTTTTGCACCCATTCCGATACGGAAGTTCTGGTAAATACCCTTCAGCAGTATGGGGAGAAGGCACTGGATAAACTCAGGGGAATGTTTGGGTTTGCAGTATGGAATGAAAAAGAGCAGACTTTGATGCTTGCAAGGGATTTCTTTGGAATTAAGCCTGTGTACTATGCCGAAATAGATGGGCACTTTGTATTTGCTTCTGAAATTAAGAGTATCCTTGCATTTCCAGGCTATGAAAGGAAAGTAAATCAGAAGGCACTGGAGCAGTATTTGTCATTTCAATATTCTCCTCTGGAAGAGACCTTCTTTAAGGGAATTTATAAACTGATGCCTGGACATATGCTTTTATATAAAAACGGAAGCTATGAAATAAAGACTTATTTCAAACCAAAGCTTACACCAGGTCAGTGGAACCATAAGACGAATATGGCGCAGCTGCGGAGCCAGCTTTCCGAGATTTTAAAGGATTCAGTGAAGCATCATATGTTAAGTGATGTGGAAGTCGGCGCATTTTTATCAGGTGGAGTGGATTCCGGTTATCTGGCTTCTTCCTCCGGTGCAGATCAGGCATTTACAGTGGGATTTGATGAGGGAGATCGATATAGTGAAGTAAACAAAGCTGCCAAAGTGGCAGAAAAAGCAGGTTTGAAACACCATGTGAAAATCATATCCAAGCAGGAATTCTGGGATGCCCTTCCAGATGTGATGTATCATATGGATGAACCCCTTGGGGATGCCTCTGCAGTTGCACTTTATTTTCTTTCCAAAGAGGCCGCAGGGCATGTCAAGGTAGTCCTTTCCGGGGAAGGCGCAGATGAACTTTTCGGTGGATATAATATTTACAGAGAACCGGAAGCATTAAAGAAAGTTGCCTGGATTCCATTCAGGCTCAGACGTGCTGTTAGAAAACTGGCCGCAAAGCTGCCAGATGTGAAAGGACGGGATTTCCTTATCCGCGCAGGAATGAAAGTGGAAGAACGTTTCATCGGAAATGCATATATTTACCGTGAAAAAGAGAAAGCACAGATTTTGAAAAATAAAGTAACAGGACCTTCCACGCAGGAATATTTAAGACCATTTTATGAAAAGCTTGAGGCAGAAAACAGAGGATCACTTCAAGACATGGAAAAAATGCAGTCTGTAGATTTGAACTACTGGCTTCCTGGCGATATTTTGCAGAAAGCAGATAAAATGAGTATGGCACATTCCCTGGAAGTCAGGGTACCATTTCTGGATAAAGAAGTTTTTGACTTTGCAGCAAAGCTTCCGAAAGAAACTAAGATTGCAGCAGGTACAACCAAATATATTTTCCGTAAAGCTGTTTCAAAATTTCTTCCACAGGAAACCGATGAACGTAAGAAACTTGGTTTTCCCATTCCAATCCGTGTGTGGCTGCGGCAGGATGACTGGTATCAGATGGTAACGGATTTATTTACCTCAAAAGCGGCAGAAGAATTTTTTCGTACAGAGGAACTGCTTCAGCTTCTGAAGGACCATAAAAATAAAAAGGCAGATAACAGTCGTAAAATCTGGACAGTTTTAACATTCCTTATCTGGTACGATAGATTTTTTGCTACATGTTCGAAGGGAGAGTTGGTTACAAGGCTGCAATAATAAAACTTCAATATATTCTTTTTTATATTCATAATAATGCACTAATTAGGTGTCTGGAAGAATTTAAGAAAAATAAATTTGTACCTGTAGAAGAAGCTGAGAAACAGATTAAACTTGGAGCTGTGATTACCAGACTTAACAGTACCATACGGAGAATCAAAAAGTATCTGGATGGAAGCATCCCATGCCTGGAGGAATTGGAAGAAACGCGACTTCCATACTTTGAGAAAAATGCGGACAAACGTGAAAACCGCTGGAGCCAGATCATTAGTGGAAGTGATCTGATTGATACCATCTAAAAAGCAGACAGCCCGATATTTTCGGGCTGTCTGTCATTGGATTAAGGAAAGATATGAGGCAGGAAATACAGTCATTTTTTGCAGCATATCTTTTTTTGTATCATTTTGTCTATATTTTAAAGAATCCTGTTCATGTACAGGGGTTCATTAGTTGGTTATACTAATAAAAAGCGGATGTGATAGTTTATGCAGAAGAAAATCCGGCCGAATACCGGAATTCTCTTCTGGCATTAGCGGCAAACTTTATAATAGTTTGCGTAGAAATTCATCACATATAAGATATAAGCTTTTAAATTTTTCATTTCGTTCACCTCTTTTCTTAACTTACAAGTGCATTATAGATCACCTGAAAGCGGATTACGTGCCAAATGAAAAGAAAAAACAGACAAAATTTGCAGAGGAGAGAAATTATGTTTCCGGTTTATGAAGAGAAAAAAGAAAACCTGCATTTACATTCCCGCATTGCCAGACATGAATCCCCTCATCTGCACAATTCAGTTGAATTCATCTATCTTACAGAAGGATGCTTGGAGCTTGGAATGGGCCAGGAACTCTTTCACATGGAGGAAGGTGATTTTGCAGTCCTTTTTCCGGAAGTGATCCATCACTGCCAGGTCTTTTCAGGAGAGAATAATAAGGCATGCTATCTGTGGGCGCAGCCCATACTTTGCGGACAATTTGCTTCTGTTATGCAGAAATACTGTCCGAAAAATCCTGTGATTAAAAAGCCGCAGGTCCACCGGGATATTGTAAATGCAATTCGGTGCCTGAAGCTCGATAAAAAGGAGCAAAATCCTAACCTTGTTGTAGAACAGGCTTATGTGCAGATCCTTTTGGCCAGAAGTATCCCGGTATTTAACTTACAGGAAAAGAGCAGTGTGGAGAGCAATGATATCATTTATCAGACGGTCTCCTATATTGCAAAACATTTTAAAGAAGAAATGTCCCTGGAAAAGATGGCAAGAGATATGGGAGTAAGTAAATTTACACTTTCGCGTGTCTTTTCCGGAACTTTTCATAGAAATTTTAACCAATATTTAAATGAACAGAGATTAAACTATGTCTGTGTTCATTTAGAGTGTACTGACAAAAGCATTACGGACATTTCCATGGATGCAGGATTTGAAAGTCAGCGGACTTTTAACCGGGTTTTCAGGGAACGCTACAAAATGACACCAAGAGAATACCGGAATCTGTACAGAGAAAAGTTTGTTCTGCAAAATGAAATCATATAGAAAAGAGAGGATAAAAATATGCTGAGTGAGAGTATTGCAAAACTGGTACAGTATGGAGTCGAGACGGAACTGATACCAGAATGTGAGAGAAATTACACAACAAATCTTCTGCTGGATGTATTTTACGAGGATGATTACACTGCACCGGAACAGGAATTTCAGAACATTGAACTTGAGAAGGTTCTGGATGAACTGTTAAAAGAGGCAATTGATCGGGGATTGATTGAAGACAGTGTTGTCTATAAAGACCTGTTTGATACCAGACTGATGAATTGCCTCATGCCACGACCTGCAGAAGTACAGACAACGTTCTGGAAAAAATATGGGGAGAATCCAAAAGCAGCTTGTAGGCGGTTCTATTTTAAGCCATGACCATTTCCAGGGAGGACATTATACCTTCGCAATGGCTAAGGCACCGATTGAAAAGCATGTGACCATTCCTGGATTTGAGAATGTGGAAGCGGGAATTGTAAAGTGGCCGTTATCAGTGCTCCGTATCCGTCATAAAAATCCAGAACGGTTGATTGACCTTGCAACACATGTGCTGCAGGCATGGAGAGGCTATACAGATGAAGCAGCCTTTGTATTTGCCAATACGGACGGAGAGCCACATAATACCATAACCCCAATTGCCCGTAAAGTGGAAGATGTATACGAGCTGGATCTGACACTTCGCAATAATATTACGACGAAAGAACATCCACCTGGTGTATATCATCCACATGCACAGTACCATCATATTAAAAAGGAAAATATCGGGCTGATCGAGGTAATGGGGCTTGCAGTTCTTCCGACCCGATTAAAAGAAGAGTTGGAGCTTTTAGAGGAATACATTTTATCTGGAAAAGATATTTCTTCAAATGAAAAAATAGCAAAGCATGAGGACTGGGTGAAAGAATTGCTGGAAAAATATCCGGATATTAATGCAGAGAACATTCAAGCAATTCTTCAAAAAGAAGTAGGACTGGTATTTGTACATGTGCTGGAAGATGCCGGAGTTTATAAATGCACACCAAAAGGAAGAGAAGATTTTATGCGTTTTGTGGACAGTTTATAGGACGTATTCTGATCGTGATTATAATGAATGCTGTAGTATGAAGTACAAAACTACAGAACAAGAAAATATTTTATAACAGCAGTTGCAGCCGGTATCTCATGATATATAAAATGAGAATATCGGCTGCTTTTCATTATTTATTTTTACCCCCAAAAGTTAATCTACTAAAAACCAAAATTGTAATTTGGTTCTCAATTGAAAAAAGTTATATTTTTCTGTTACCATCCACTATTTTTTACGATATATAATATGAATGGAAATATTTTTATTCAAAAAGGCGCCTTATCTGTTGCTGGTCAGATTATGGACAGTGACTTTTAGCTTAAAGAAACCCGGAGGACAACCTGTAAATGAATGATGATGAAATTATAAACCTGTTTTTGAAAAGAGATGAGAATGGAATTATAGAATTAAGTACTAAGTATCATCCCTATTGCTACAAGATTGCCTGGAATTTATTGGCAAATAGAGAAGATGCCGAGGAATGTCTGAATGATACCTGGTTTTCAGTATGGTCACAGATTCCTCCTACGCATCCTCCTGTATTGGCACACTTTTGCGGTCGGATTACAAGAAATCTTAGTATCGACCGTTTAAGGAAAAAGTTTGCAGGCAAGCGCCCGGATGTTCATATGGCAGATGTTATAGAGGAAATGGATCAGCTAAATGTAACTTATACCGTGGAAGAACAGCTGGCGGAAAAAGAACTGATGGAAACCATAAATCGTTTTTTGGAAGAAATGTCTCCAAAGGACAGAAATATTTTTGTACGAAGATACTGGTTTTTAGATCCTGTTTCTGCAATATCCAAAAAGCATCATATGTCAGCGGGAAGCGTGAAAATGAATTTATACAGAAACCGGAAAAAGCTGTTGAAACTGTTGGAAAAAGAAGTAGGACGCATATGAAAAAATTTGATTTTTCAAAAGAATTTGGTAATATTGATCCGAAATATATAGAGGAAGCAGAGCGGGAATGGAGTGACAAAAAGGAAAACTGGAGACCAAAAGGGTGGAGCAAAGCAGCAGCTGCCTGTGTGATCGTCACCTTGGGTTCTGTTATCTTTTCTAATCCGCATATCCAGGCTTCAATAAAAAATATTACATTGTCCATAGGAGAAACCCTTGGTTTCCCCAAAAGCATTGAATCTTATACGGAAGTGTTGAATACCTCTAAGGAAGACAAAGGAATTACTGTAACATTAAAAGAAGTTGTTCTGGATAATGGGGTTCTGTTAACAAAGGTGCATGCAGAAAAAACATCTTCCGGGCAAAAGGGCACGGATGATGTCCAAGATGCCTGGACCTTTGCCAATACACAGCTTGACATTGATTATCAGAAAACTACAATAAATAGACAGAAAATTGAAGAATACGAAAGCGGACACTATCTGCCGTATTCGGATGAGGATTTACTAAATACCGGACTGGATGAAAATGTCTATGATGCTGTTCTGGAATCCCGCTTTTCCCTTGATGAGGATTTGGGAGAAAATCCGGAAGTACATTTGGTACTTGGTGCTTATCAAAATGAAAATCTTGGCGAAGATTATTTTGCAGAATTTGAGTTTGATTTTTCTATTCCTCATGCGGAGCTTATGAAACAGACAGTTCATAAAAAGCTAGAAGATATTTCTATTAAAACAGAAGAAGGAACCGTGAAATTAACAGACTTTTCCATGAATAAACTGCAAAGTATAATTGCGGCAGAAATTCCGGAAGAACTTGAGGAAAAGCTGTATAAAGGTAATGAGATGATGCTTATGGGGACAGACAGTAAAGGAAATCAGGTACAGTATGAACTGCGCAGTAATTCAGCAGATGGTAAATCTCAATGGAGTTTTAAAACCAGTTTCTGGGGCATGTATCAGCTGGATTCTGACGGTCCGGTTCTTTTACTCCCGGATATTGACAGCGATTATCTGGAATTACAGCTTTATACCAGAGAGCCTTATATGGCTGCTGCAGACACTATCTGGGTTGATGACGATTTTGTAGAAATTGGTGAGACTACAGAAGAAGTGGAAGAAGTTCCAGAGGATACTTTGGAGGGAGAAAATCCGTCAGATGCAGAAGAGCAGGTTGAAACTCAAATTATCGGAGGGGCAGTAGCTCCCACAGAAGTAAGGCTTCAAGACGATACAGACCAGAAAGAAAATACCGACGCAGCAAATAAAACGGATGAAGATTATGGAACCGAAGAAAGCGCATATGATGGAACTACAGGTGAAATCACTGCAGAATCTGACTGGACACCTGTCGGTGAAAAAATAAGGATTCAGATTAAGTAGAGAAACGTGAATCTTCTTAAAAAATACCATGTCAAAGAAGCTTTGCATACCTGTTTTTTCCACTGTAAAAGGTAAATTGCTTTTCATTAGGCAGAATTTTTTATATAATCCAAGTGAGAAGCAAAACCGATTGGAAGAACAGGAGCAGAGCAAATATGAACATTGGAACGCAGATATTAAAAATACGAAAAGAAAAGGCGCTGACTCAGGAGGAATTTGGAAAAATATTTCATGTTACCAGACAGACTGTGTCTAATTGGGAGAATGAAAAGAGATTCACGTTCATGGAAAAACAAATTCGTGCGATTTGACCAGATTGTGGGGAAAGCTGTTGTAAGATACTATCCTTCTTTTAAGTGGTTAGGATAATAAGAAACGCGAATATCAGTGGCTTATTTAGTACTGGAATATTCGCGTTTTTTATTTGATATCGCAAAGTTTTTATATTTTCAAATATATGTAATCAGTTGGCAGCCGGTTTTCTAAAAAGATTAAAAATTCCTGTCTGCTCAATCAATCTTGTGATGGTAAAGAAGATAAAGGAATCAATTGGCCACATGATCAAGTTCTTTACAGTACGCATTGGGAGGATTGCAAGGAAGCCTTTTCCGTAGAGCATATCCAGCCATAAGGTATTTAACAGAACATTTACAATCAGAACGACAACCAGTTTTGCAATCAGCACGCGGCGGAAGGTGAGCTTATGTTTGTAGTAAAAACATCCATAAATAAATGCCGCGAGCATTGCGTTAAAGGTGAACCCAAAGAAAAATGGACCATCCGGGCGGATAAAGAATTTCACAATATCCAGCACACCGGCAAACAGACATCCGGTAATGGGTCCAAACAGATAATCAGCAATCTGGTTTGGGATACCGGAAAATCCAATTTTTACATAGGGACCGATATTGATAGAAGCAACTGAATTTAAAATCAGTGCCAGGGCAGCAAGCATTGCACAGACTGCCAGTGTAGAAGTGGTTTTCAGCTCTTTGGCTGAGGTGAGAAACATGTTCTTTGTTTTCTCCATAAAAAAATTACCTCCTTTTCTTTTTTCGCTCACAATAGGAGATAATTTATGGATTCATATTTATCTTCTGTTGCAGCGAGAAGCAATTCGCGAACCGCAAGATTTCTCTTTTCGTCCTCCGGCAACTCTCCATCCGGAAGGCACTTTACGCTCATGAATTTACTCTGCATTACTTTACATGGGGCAGTATATAGCAAATTATTGGAAAAAGCAAGAAAAAAATATATAAAAATATAAGTTTTTGCAATTAAGAAAACAGACAAGAAATCGTGGCATTTTCTCCATATTTTCTAAAACTTTGTCTATATGTTTTTACAAAAATCAGACTATAATAAAAGAAAAAACCGTTCAGGAGGAATCATTATGGCAATTTTAGTTACAGGTGGTGCTGGTTATATTGGAAGCCACACGGTAGTGGAGCTTCAGAATGCAGGATATGATGTTGTGGTACTGGACAATTTGAGCAATGCAAGTGAAAAAGCACTGGACAGAGTATCAAAAATCACAGGAAAACCAGTGAAGTTTTATAAGGCAGATATTCTGGACAGAGATGCTTTAAATGATATTTTTGATAAGGAAACTATTGAGTCCTGCATCCATTTTGCAGGTTTGAAGGCAGTTGGAGAATCTGTGGTTAAGCCCTGGGAGTATTATGAAAATAACATAGCAGGCACTTTAACTCTGGTCGATGTAATGAGAAAACATAATGTAAAAAATATTATTTTCTCTTCCTCAGCAACTGTATATGGAGATCCGGCACAGATTCCGATTACAGAAGAATGCCCAAAGGGACAGTGTACGAACCCGTATGGCTGGACAAAATCCATGCTGGAACAGGTGCTTACCGATATCCAGAAAGCAGATCCAGAATGGAATGTTATGCTTCTTCGTTACTTTAATCCAATTGGCGCACATAAGAGTGGAACAATTGGAGAGAACCCAAATGGCATTCCCAATAACCTTATGCCCTATATCACACAGGTAGCAGTTGGTAAGCTGAAGGAACTTGGTGTATTTGGAAATGATTATGATACTCCGGATGGAACTGGTGTAAGAGACTATATTCATGTTGTGGATCTGGCGAAGGGGCATGTAAAAGCGCTTAAGAAAATCGAAGAAAATCCTGGGCTTGCGATTTACAATCTGGGAACCGGAAAGGGCTATAGTGTTCTTGATATTGTAAAGAATTTTGAAGCTGCAACTGGTGTGAAAATTCCATATGTGATTAAACCTCGCCGAGCCGGAGATATTGCAACTTGTTATTGTGATGCATCTAAGGCAGAAAAAGAGCTTGGCTGGAAAGCAGAAAACGGTATCCGTGAGATGTGTGAAGATTCCTGGAGATGGCAGTCTAATAATCCGCAGGGATATGAAGAATAGGATGTATATTTAAAATAAGAGAGCTGTAAGATGCAGCCCTCTTATTTTTTTGAATAATTGACCTTATGTTATAAATGAACGCATTTTTTATCCTGAAATATTCTATTTTTTAAAATTCTACAATTTTGTGCATGTTTTGTTAAATGTTGTTTATGTAATTTTGGGAAAGATAAAGATATAATTATATTCGGATTAAGGAAGTACGAAAATAAACCTGAAAAAACAGGAGAAAGAGAAGGAAAACATGGAAGAAAAAAGATATTTGAAATGGTACAACAAAGTCGGATACGGTTCCGGAGATGTGGCTGGAAATGTGGTATATGCATTCCTTTCCACCTTTGTAATGCTCTATCTGACCAATACTGTTGGATTGAACCCGGGTATTGTAGGAACATTGATTGCAGTATCAAAACTGTTTGATGGAGTGACCGATATTTTCTTCGGCTCTATGATTGATAAGACAAAAACAAAAATGGGAAAAGCAAAACCTTGGATGCTGTATGGTTATATCGGCTGTGCAGTTACTTTGATCGGTGTATTTGCAATTCCGGAAAGTCTTGGACAGACAGCGCAGTATGCATGGTTCTTTATTGCATATTCCCTGTTAAATGCAGTGTTCTATACAGCAAATAACATTGCATATTCAGCTCTTACAGCTCTGATTACCAAAAACAGCAAAGAACGTGTAGAAATGGGATCTTACCGTTTTATCTTTGCATTTTCTACCAGTCTTTTGATCCAGTCTGTTACTATCAAGTTTGTTGAGATTATGGGAGGGGGAGCTGCTGGATGGAGAATTGTAGCAATTATTTATGCCATCATTGGACTTATTATAAATACAGTTTCTGCATTATCTGTAAAAGAGCTTCCAGAAGAAGTCTTAAACGAAGATGCATCAAGCGCAGTAGATGAAAAATATAGCCTTATTGAAGCTGCAAAACTGTTATTTTCCAACAGATTTTATATTATGATCTGCGTAACCTACATTCTGCAGCAGATTTATTCCGCAATGCTCAGTATGGGTATTTATTACATGATGTATGTATTGAAAAACGAGGATCTGTTCCCGGTATTTTCCTGGGCAATCAATATCCCGTTAATCATTGCACTGGTTATTACACCATCTTTAGTAGCAAAATGGAAAGGGTTATATAAGCTGAATCTGGTTGGATATACCATTGGAACCATTGGACGTGCCCTTGTAGTAGTTGCTGCTTATATGGGAAGCGTACCGCTTATGATTGCCTTTACAGCCGTTGCTGCATTTGGTATGGGACCATGGCAGGGTGATATGAATGCGGTGATTGCTAACTGTTCAGAGTATACTTATCTGACAAAGCATAAACGTGTAGACGGAACCATGTATTCCTGTACTTCCCTTGGTGTGAAACTTGGAGGAGGACTTGGAACTGCGATTACAGGCTGGCTTCTGGAATTCAGCCACTTTAACAGTTCACTTGCTGTACAGCCGGATTCCTGCCTTAGCATGCTTCATACTATGTATCTGTGGATTCCAGTTGTGATTTGTGTAATCATTACTTTTATTATGTCACAGATGAATGTAGAAAAGGCAAATGAAGAATTAAAGAACAGTAAAATGCTGGAAACAAAATAAGCATTAAGATAACGAAATATAGCAATGGGATGTAACAATAAAAATGTCTAGAGGATGATTATGAACTATAGCGGCTTAAAAGAAGACAAAAGATTAATTGAAGCAGTACCGACCGCAAGACAGATTGCATATGAAAGCATGGAATTTTTCTGTTTCATTCATTTTACAGTAAATACCTTTACCGGAAGAGAATGGGGCGATGGAACAGAGCCGGAATCTATTTTTAATCCGACAGAGCTGGATGCAAAACAGTGGGCGAAAACAGCCGCAGAGGGCGGTATGAAGGGACTGATCCTTACCTGCAAACATCACGACGGATTCTGCCTGTGGCCATCAAAATATACCGAACACAGTATCAAAAACTCTCCATATAAAAATGGAAAGGGTGATATTGTAAGAGAAACAATGGAGGCTTGCAGAGAATATGGCCTGAAGTTTGGTGTTTATCTTTCTCCTTGGGACAGAAACAATGAATCCTATGGAAAAGGAAAAGAGTATGATGACTATTATGTGAATCAGCTTACAGAGCTTCTGACAGAGTATGGTGATATTTTTGTAGTATGGTTGGACGGTGCCTGTGGGGAAGGCGCAAACGGAAAGGTACAGAAATATGACTGGCAAAGATACTACCAGGTAGTTCGCAAGCTACAGCCAAATGCTGTGATCTCTATTTCTGGTCCTGATATCCGTTGGTGTGGAAATGAAGCTGGTGAGGTACGCCCAAGTGAATGGAGCGTGGTAGCAGCAGATATGAAAGATCCGGCTCTGACCGCAGAGTTAAGCCAGCAGGAGGATAATGAAGAGTTCCGTGAAAGACCATTGGATGAAACACAGTCTGATCTGGGAAGCAGGGAACGTCTTGCGAAGGAAGAACGACTTGCCTGGTATCCGGCTGAGACAGATGTCTCCATCAGACCGGGCTGGTTCTATCACGAAGAAGAGGATGATAAGGTACGTTCTTTTGAGAATCTGAAGGATATTTACTTAAAATCAGTTGGTGAAAATACTACACTTCTGTTAAACATCCCTCCGATGAAAAACGGAAAGATCCATCCAACGGATATTCAGAACCTGAAGCAGTTAGGTGACTTTATCAAAGAAAGCTTTTCCAATAATTTAGTGGAAGAAGCTGGTATTACAACCATTCCACCACTTGACTGCCGGGAGATGTCCCCAGAAGTTCTTAGAACCGATGATTATGAGACTTATTTCCTAAATGAGGCTGGAACCAATAAACTGGTTATCAAGATTAAATGGATTGAAAGAAAAAAACTACATTATCTTGTTCTGAAAGAAGCAATTCCGCTTAGCCAGAGAGTTGAGGCATTTAATGTCTGCTATGAAGAAAACGGCAGCATAAAAAAATGCTATGAAGGAACAACTATCGGATATAAGAGAATCGTCGATTTGAAGGGAATCCATACAGATAGTCTGGCAATCGTAATTGAAGATTCCAGAGTTGCACCTGCGATGGCATTTGTGGGAGTATATTAAAATAGAAGAATAAGAAGTACATATGACTAGGGGAGAGCGTATGTAGAATATTAGTAATAAAAATAAATCAATTAAAAGCCCAGGCAGTTTTTGAACCTGGGCTTTCGTATACAGATCATTTCTTTTCTGGTTCAGTCATCTGATTCTCTTCATTTTGCCGCAGTTGTTTCCGAAACTGTGACGGCGAAGCGCCAAACTGTTTCCGGAAAAAGCGGCTGAAATATAATGGATTTTCATATCCAACCAGATTGGAAATTTCTGTAACATTGTAGTTTGTGGTTTCCAACAGAGATTTCGCATTTGAAAGACGCAGGTTCTGTATGTACTGGGCGGGTGTTGTATTCGTATATTGTTTGAAGTTCTGGATAAACCAGCTAACACTAATATTTTTCGAAGCTGCATATTTTTCAATATTAATCTGTTTATTGTAATGCATTCGGAAATAATCAACTGCCTGCGCCATGTCATCCATGATCATCGGATTCTTCTTGTGAGGTTTTACAAGAATCTGGCGGTGAAGATGGATTAAAAGCTGCATAAAGTAATACACAAGAAGCTCTTCATAGTCTTCTTTCCGCAGCTGCAGTTCTTCAATCATGTTCATGTACAGATGCTTGTATTCCATGGAGACTCCGGAATAAATCACACGAACGCCATCTGCAATGCCGTATTTGCGGAGGATATTTTTGACGTTATTCCCAGTAAAATGAACCCAGTACACTTCCGGATGGTCGGCACCATAATAGTAGTAGCGCTGTTCTTCTTTTGGACGGTACAAAACCATGTTTCCAGCAGAAACAATTTCCTCTTTTCCATCAAAATAGAAATGTGCTTTTCCAGAAGCAACGTAAAGAAGCTGGTAATCAAGCCGACCTCGCGGCCGGTGCGTTGGCAGCTTCTTTATTGTGTACAGACGGTAAGTACCGCAGCTCCCTATAAAAATAGGATGTTTTTTATCTTTAAAATCCAAGCGTGTCTGGTGCCAGTAAGCGGAGTTTGTGTACAATATAAATTACCTCCTTGTAAATATGCACAATTTTTATTGGAACAGATTGTGCATATTTCAAAATTAATAAAAAAGTGTATATTTTTGTGTCTTTACTTGTTAAATTATATCATTTTGTGCATGTTTTGTCGAACAGAGTTTATGTAATTTTTTTAAAAAACAGGTATAATCATATCAGATGTTAAAACAGAAAAATATATAATATTGGAGGAGCAAATATGATCGTACCAAAACACTACGAAAATCTGAATGTGTTACATGAAAACACCATGCCCCATCGAGCATACTACATGCCTGCATCAAAGGATATGGGATCTCTTGTACATGACAGAGAGAAATCTGACCGTATGGAGCTTTTAAATGGAAACTGGAAATTCCAGTTCTATAAGAGCATTTATGATCTTCAGGAAAAATTTTACGAAGCAGGTTATGACACTAAGGGCTTCGACGAAATTCCAGTTCCGGGAATCTGGCAGAACTATGGCTATGACAGCCATCAGTATACCAATGTCCGTTATCCAATTCCGCTTGATCCGCCATATGTACCACAGGAGAATCCTTGCGGAGCGTACGTACACCAGTTTGAATATAAGAAAGATTCCAAAGCACCAAAAGCATACTTGAATTTTGAGGGTGTAGATTCCTGCTTCTATGTATGGATCAATGGTGTCTATGTAGGCTACAGCCAGGTGGCTCATGCAACCAGTGAATTTGACGTGACCGATCATCTGAAAGAAGGAACAAACACTTTAGCGGTACTTGTCCTGAAATGGTGTGATGGAACTTATTTAGAAGACCAGGACAAATTCCGTATGACAGGAATTTTCCGTGATGTATATCTGTTAAAGCGACCAGAAAGTGTACTGTATGATTATTTTACCACTACATCTATAGGGGAAAATGGTGCAGAAATTGAAATTCGTGCGAATTTTCTTGGGGAGAGCAATGCAGCAGAAAATACTAAAATTGTAATCCGGAATCATGAGGGAAATACGGTGGCTACAGGTACATTTAAGAAATGTGACGATGAAAATTTTGCTTACAAAGCGGTATTAGATATCACAACCCCTGTACTCTGGAATCCGGAACAGCCATATCTGTATCAGGTGCTTTTCCTTTCCGAGAATGAGGTGATCATAGACCGTATCGGTATCCGTGAAATCCACTGTGAGGGAAGCGTAATCTATATTAATGATGTAAAAGCAAAATTTAAAGGTGTAAACCGTCATGACTCCGATCCGATAACCGGTTCCGCAGTAAATATGGAGCAGATAAAAAAAGATCTGATCATGATGAAACAGCACAACTTTAATGCAGTCCGAAGTAGCCATTACCCGAATTCTCCTTATTTCTATCAGCTTTGTGATGAGTATGGCTTATTTGTGATCGCAGAAGCTGATAATGAGAGCCATGGAACCCAGACACAGTACTTAAAAAATTCAGAGTGGGAAAATGTAGTTGAGCAGTGGAATAAAAGAATTGCAAATAACCCGGATTTCATTCCTGCAACCATGGACCGTACCAGACTTTGTGTGGAAAGAGAAAAAAACCGCCCATGTATTGTAATGTGGTCTATGGGTAATGAATGTGGGTATGGATGTACCTTTGAGGAATCCCTAAAATGGACCAAAGAATTTGACCCAACCCGTCTTACGACTTATGAGAGTGCATTCTATCAGAGTACAGACCGTGAGTATGACTATTCCAATATTGATGTAGTTGGAAGAATGTACCCAGCTTTTTCTGAGATTGATGAATACATGGAAAAGAATCCGGATAAGCCTCTTCTTCTGGTAGAATATTGCCACGCCATGGGAAATGGACCTGGAGACCTGGAGGATTACTTTGAATTGATCCAGAAGTACGACAGTCTTTGTGGAGGTTTCGTATGGGAGTGGTGTGATCATGCTATTTACAAAGGCCAGGCTGAAAATGGCAAGGGAATCTATTATTATGGAGGAGATCATGGCGAAGAAATTCACGATGGAAACTTCTGTATGGATGGACTGGTTTATCCTGACAGAACACCACATACTGGGTTAAAAGAATACAAAAATATATATAGACCGGCAAGGGTTCTTCACTATGATCAGGAAACTGGAGATATGGTTCTTCATAACTATATGAATTATGTTGATCTTAAAGATTATATTTATCTTATATATGAGGTGAGCGTTGACGGAGAAGTTGACTGTGTAGGACAAATTGAATTAGATGAAAGTATACCAGCTCATGAAGAAAAAACAATCAAACTTCCTGTTTCAATACCAGATAGTGGAAAATGTTACCTAAAAGTATCTTATTGTTTGAAAAATAATACTCAGATTTTACATTCGAATGAGTCTCTTGGATTTGATGAAATCCTTTTAAAGAACATAGATGGAAGAAATCAGAAAGCCATTGAACTTCTTGCTGAAATGAATACTGATAATAGTTTTACTGTGGAAGAGTGTGACAGATACTTTACAATTCATGTAGGGCAGGAAAATACTTATCGCTTCAACCGACTGACAGGATTATTTGAAAGCATTACTGTAAAGGGAAAAGAACTTCTGATTCGTCCTATGGAATTAAATATCTGGAGAGCACCAACTGACAACGACCGGAAAATCAAACTAGAATGGATGAATGCTCATTATGACCAGAGCTATGCAAGAGCATATGAAACTTCCTGCATTACCCAAAATGGGAAACTACACATCTTAGGAACGTTAAGTGTTTCTGCACCTACCGTACAAAAAATTCTTGATGTGAAGTCAGAATGGATTATTACTTCGGATGGCGCAATTCAGGTAAAAATGGATGTAAAGAGGGATTTGGAATTTCCAATGCTTCCGAGATTTGGAATCCGTTTATTCCTTAACAGAGATTTTGACAACGTAGAATATTACGGAATAGGACCTGAGGAAAGTTACGTAGATAAGAGAAGAGCCGGCAGTCATGGAAAATATGATGCTAATGTACTTGAAATGCATGAAGATTACCTGCGTCCACAGGAAAATGGAAGTCATACCGACTGTGACTACCTTATCTTAAAAGGAAAGGAAAATACTTTTGCAGCAGTAGGAGAAAGGACATTTTCTTTTAACGTATCACCATATACTCAAGAGGAACTGACAGCAAAAAGACATAGCTATGAATTACAGCCTTGTGGAAGTACGGTCGTGTGCTTGGATTATGTCCAAAACGGAATTGGTTCTAACAGTTGCGGGCCTGAGTTGTCAGAACGGTATCGTCTTGATGCAGAACAGTTCAATTTTGAAATTAAAATGATAATTAAATAATACAGAATAAAGAAGCTGATAGCTTAAACGGAGCAGGCTATGGCAGCCATTTCCCAGAAGGGAATCCGAATGACTATTACTGTACTTGCTTCTCTGCCAATCTTCGCGCTATATCCATTCATGCAGAAGTATTTCTCAAAAGGAATTATGGTGGGTGCTGTAAAAGGCTGACTTTAATAATCCCTGGCATTCGATCATTATGACAGATGCCGGGGATTTGTGTATTACAAACTAAAAAAGTATACTGCATATGAAATATTGACCAGATAGTTGCTGTAAAAATTTATCCATAAAAAATTCTGTAACAACAGAGTATGAATTGGAGTGCAAATTCCGGCTCATCTGAGCACGATATCCGTAAGCGCTTAGATCTTGGGTAGCTTTACTGTCTACGTTTTAAAACTCATAATGATAGTAAATAGATTTTTACTACACTCCGCTTGATAGGAGATAGAAATTTACTACATTTGGAGGTTTCATTATGAGTAAGAAACGTGCTCCAGGGCGTTCCCTGGACGAATGGATGGAACTGGTAACCGAATGCAGACAAAGTGGCCTGACAGATGCTGCATGGTGTAATGAGCATGGGATATCTCCCAGCTGTTTTTACAATGCAGTTACCCGTCTCCGCCAAAAAGCCTGTCAGATACCGGATCCAGCCCCCAAAGACAGCTCTCTTGACCTTACATCCCATAAACAGGATGTAGTCCAGATTGCTATAGAACCGGAGTCTTCTCCGGCAGGACTGATCCCAGATAATGGGAACAGACCTATGCACCTTGACAATTCACATACAATTGAAATCGAAGCAGACGGATTGCTTATACGAATGAGTAATGAAATCAAACCGTTACTTCTGTATGTTTCTGCCAATCACCTTCATCCGGAAGATTACGACCCCAAAATACTTTTTCTTCCGGATGACTCTATCTATAAAAAATGGTTCTTTATTAAATAGGCACATCCTTTGAAACAAATTATTCTCATGAGACGCATAATGTAGCTATTGCATTGTGCGCCTTTTCTTTTATCCCATGAACAGTTAATTCCAGTCAGATTGTCCTTTTATCAAGTTTTAAATGTTTTCTTACAAAAACAGACCATATTTACCAAAATCATACCTGTTTTTCTTTCCATGTCAGGCAAAAAAATCTCTGTTTTTCAATAGGGCTTTCCCTATTTTTGTGACCAAACTGGTTTATAATTGTATGCCCAAGCTAAAAACACTTGAATTTTTTCCATATTAAGTGACCAAGGCTGGCTTCTGATCCTATCGCAAGCTAAAAAAAGCCTCTTTTTCTATAATATTTCCAGCATGATTCTATATTCAAGCCGATTTCACAAACAAAGCTTGCGCTTCCCTTACCTCCTGTTATATAATAAAAGGTACTGTTAACGGTCATTACTATCATTATATGGGAAATAGTTTTGCAATTTTCTAAATAAGGAAGCTGTTTCTCACTAAAAAAGTGACCAAACCCACTTTTTAGCCCCATAATGAGCTAAAAAATAGGGCTTATTTTTACAGATTATCAATAAGCTCTAAATCAGGCAGATATTCTATGACAGCAATCTATGTTTTGCAAACTCTGCCGTCTTTATTGTAAGATATATACAAAATACGAAAGGAAAACTATGAGAAAATTAGCACTTAGTGACGAAGTATTACTTAGTGTTGACAAAGCAGCTCGCTACATTGGCGGTGAAGTCAACTCCATAATGAAGGATAAAAAAGAGGTGACCACCCGGGTCGCATTTTGCTTCCCGGATGTCTAAGACACGATTTTTTTACCTACTCCCTTTTAAAATCACTTAGTGCTATTTGCCGTTATTTCCTACCTTTTTATCTGTATTATTTTGTGTTAGTTCGTGTTATTTAAGCTTAAAAGGGATTCAATAACACAAAATAAGCCTTTGACAAAAGGCCATTTTTGACCACCTTTTGCAATCAATTTTCTGTTTCATACTTTCGGATCATGCCCTTTTATATGACAAAATTTGATCTTTTTGTAAAAAACAGGTTTTTATGCAATCTGTCAGTTATCTAATAATACTTCTTATGGTTACAGTTCGGTTTCCAGACGGCTATTGCTGGTATTTTCCTTATAGTGTTATGGAATTACATACTGTGTTACATAGTGCTATTTGAGCGCAAATAACGCAAAATAGTATTTATACGAGAAAGTGTTACTAAAATTTATTTTCTATTGCATCTGTTCACTCATCATAAAAAGTATCTTGTAAAGGAATTCCATTAATGTTAAGATAGAATCAGATAAAAGCACTTTCACATTCATCAATCGAAAATGCCAGGAGGTGATTGCTGTAAATGACTGATGAAAACACCCTATTAAACAGTGATTTAGAGTCACGCTACGAAAAATACAAAGGCATTATTAAGAATTTTACACTCATGAGTGATATATTTATGCGAAACGTGTTCAAGAAAAGAGAATGTCTGGAATATGTTCTGCAGGTCATTATGGAGAAACAGGATTTATACGTGATTGATCAGGTAATCCAAAAAGATTATAAAAATTTGCAGGGACGCTCCGCAGTAATGGACTGCGTTGCCAGGGATTCCACAAGCAAACAATTTGATGTGGAAATCCAGCAGGATAATGAAGGAGCTTCCCCCAAAAGAGCCCGGTACCATAGTGGACTGATGGATATGAATACCTTAAATCCCGGACAGGATTTTGAGGAACTGCCGGAAAGCTATGTAATTTTTATTACTCGGGACGATATTCTTGGATATGGACTTCCCATTTACCACATTGACCGGCAGATTAAAGAACTGAACGAGGCTTTTCAAGATGAAGCACATATCATATATGTAAATTCCAGGAAGCAGGATGATACAGAACTTGGAAGACTGATGCATGATCTACACTGTAAAAAGGCAGATGAGATGCACAGTCCGATTCTTGCAAAACGAGTATATGAATTGAAGGAGACGCAGAAAGGGGTGGAACTTATGTGCCATGAAATGGAGAAAATTTATAGTGAAGGAATGGAAAGCGGAGAGAAACGTGGTATAGAAATGGGCGAGTTAAAAGCCAAAAAAGAAACCATCCTTTCGCTGGCTGAAATGGGAATCCCAGTTGATAAAATTGCGAAAGCCGTAAATCTCAGCGAAAAAGATGTCCAGAAATGGATTGATGAGAATTTGTGCATAATGAAATAAGTAGGATAATATTGTTGATGGGCAGGTCTGTTTCGGGCTTGCTCATTTTTCAAAGAACTTACTAATCTTTCACAAAATGAAGATTTTTATAATGTACCCTATAAGGTGGACACAACAAGCCAAAGGGATTACTTGAAATGTTGATTACCGCTAGGGAAAATAATATATGAGCGCCACGCCAGAAGAAAAAAAGAAGCGGTTACATAAAGATTTTGATATTGCCATGACAGAAGAATTCGAGAGTGAGGTGAGAGACATGTGTAATCTAAGTAGAGCTCTTGTAGACCAGGGAATTGAACAAGGAATGAAACAGGGAGTTGAAAAAGAAAAAATGTCCCTGGCCCAGATGATGATCGAGGAAAAGGAACCTGTCGATAAGATTTCAAAATATACAGGCTATGCTATCGACAAGTTAAAGGAAATTGCAGCGGCAATGGGACAGACACTTGTGTAACATATGATTTTATAGGAAGAGGCTGTCGGGAAATAGACAGTTCTAAGAGAGGGAGGGTGTGACTCATATAAACACAATTAACAAAATGAAATCAAAAATGTAGTGGGATTTGAGGAATCAAAACGACTTCCAGATGGATCGTTCTTGATTCCTTTTTCTTTACAAATCGGTTACGTTCGCAGTACTGAAATTAGTGTATAATTGTAATAGTAAAAATCACGCACAATAAAGAAATAATCGGGTTTGTGTAAAATGAAAGGAACATTATTATGAAAGCAAGAATACTGGTGATAGAAGATGAAATGGCAATCAATGATCTGCTTTGTATGAATCTGGAAGCTGCTGGTTATGAAACAGTAGGTTATCTGGATGGAAATGATGCAAGTGAAGGCGTCGTACAGGACCATGAATTTCAGTGCGCACTTGTGGATATTATGCTTCCGGGAAAGGATGGTTATACCCTTTTACCGGAATTAAAAAAGTTTGGTATTCCGGTTATATTTCTTACGGCAAAGGCTGATGTTACAAGTAAAGTAAAAGGGTTAAAAGACGGAGCCGAGGACTATATAGTAAAGCCTTTTGAAATGCTGGAGGTAATGGTGCGTTTGGAAAAAGTGTTAGATCGTTATGGAACGGCACCGAAACAGATTCAGATAGACGATGTCATAATTGATACCGTAAGTCACATAGTTACGAAAAATGGAGAAGAAATATATTTAAAACCTATGGAATATAACTGCCTCATGGTGTTCGTAAAAAATCCAAATAAAGCACTTACCAGAAGCCAGATCTTGCAGGAACTATGGAATGAGGAATTCTGCGGAGAAACAAGAACTGTGGATGCACACGTTGGACGCATCAGAAAAAAACTAAGCTGGCAGGATAAAATCAAAACCATTCCCAGAATTGGTTATCGACTTGAGGTGGATTTATGAAGCTATTTACGAAAATTTTTTTACAGGTAATCTGCATGGTGCTTCTGCTGTCATCTGGAATTTTTTTCTATACAACTTACAGGTGGAAAAATCAGAGCATACAGAATATCAACAGTTATGAAAATAGCAGGTTTCAAACAAATATTTCTAAGTTTGAAAACATGCTAATGCGGATTAAAAGCAAAACACAGGACTCTGATGATAAAATCCGGGAAAAAATGATTATTTATGCTTTTCGTCAGGTATTCCACGACAGCGCCGTTTTATATCAGGATGGAAAAGAACAATATAATGGGACAAAATATGAGTTTGATCTGCAAAATATCAGAAACCTAACAAAAAACAAACATGATGGATTCGAAAATGACATCTATTGTGATAAACCACTGCTCAGCAAAACAAATGGCAACGTATTTTTGCTCTTTTATTCTTCCAGCTACAGTTCTACAGACATGAACTATCAGATTGTCACCTACAAAGATATTACCAGTGTACAAAAACAGAGTCAGACACTGTTTTATCAGGCAGGAGGGTTTACCCTGTTTCTGGTTCTGTTTGTTGGCTTTTTCCTGTTTTTGACTTTGCGGAAAATTATGGAACCGCTCACAAGGCTAAAAGAAGCGGCTGTTTCTGTGGCAAATGGAAATTATGAGATAAAAGTGCCATCAGAAGGAAAAATGGAACTGGCACAGGTTGGGAAAAGCTTTAATCTTATGACAGGTAAAGTAAGGGAGCAGATTGAAAAGCTTTCTTCCGTAAACCAGGCACAGAGACAGCTGCTTGGAAGTTTGGCCCATGAATTAAAGACCCCAATGACCGCAATCATAGGATATGCAGATACACTTCTAACGGTACGCCTATCTCCCAAGAGGCAGGAGATAGCGCTTGATTATATTAGAAATGAATGCCGAAGGCTTTCCAGACTTTCTGTGAAAATGCTGGAACTTACCGGATTATATGAAACAGGTGAAACAGAATTTGTTCCAGTGGAAGTTCAGATGAATCAATTTCTGGAAGCTGTAAAAAAACTTGTTACTTACAGGCTTCAGGAGAAAAAAATTTGTCTTGAAATACATTGTAATCCAGAGAATCTTAGAAAAACATTTGATCCGGACCTTATGATGAGTGCAGTGACAAATTTTATTGATAATGCAGTCAAGGCTTCCGATGAGAATTCAAAAATCGTACTGGAGGCAACCCAAAATCATTTATCCGTTCAGGATTATGGGAAGGGAATTCCAGAAGAAGATCTGAAAAGAGTAACAGAAGCTTTTTATATGGTCGATAAATCACGTTCCAGAGTAAAGGGAAGTGTTGGGCTTGGTCTTGCGCTATGCCAGAAAATTGCAGATATACATGGATTTCAGCTGGAAATTACAAGCCATCTGGGAAAAGGAACAATCGTATCTGTTTTATGGTAAATAATTGGAATTTACAGAACAGTTACAACTTGCGGAAGATTTGGTGCAATGAAAGATGCTATACTTGTGGACATAAACAGGAAGGAGAATTTATTCAACATGAGAAAAAACATAAATAAAATTGTAGGATTAACACTTTGTATAGGAATGCTCACAGGATGTGCCCAGACCCCGGAATCTTCCCTTGTAAAACCAAAAGGGAGCAAGGTAGAAAATGCTTATACAGAAACTGAAGGCGTAGATATGGTGAAGGAGGACTCTTCTGAAAATACAAAGGATAAGAACACAGCGGTAAGAACAACTATTCGAGACCTGCTCAATGCTCCGGAAACCTATAAAAGTCAGACTACAGATGACAGTGCAAAACTTGTAGTGAACACGGATGCCACCGTAGAAATACCGGATGTAGAAAAGATATCCGCAATTTCTGTCACGCCTGCAGAAGTTACACAGGATCTTCTTGACCGTATTACAGATGCCTTTTTCTCAGAGGCAAAGCTGTATACATCGGAGAGCTATTATACCCAGACAAAGGATGAAATCAAAAAAACGTTGGATGAACTAAAAGAAGATGTAGCAAACGGAAATCTGGATCCCTATAACTATGGAACAGATGAAGATGGAAATTATATTTATGACATTTATGGAGAAATTGAGATGTATGAGCAGGAATATGAGTCTGCTCCGGAAACGAAGACTCTGGTAGAAGGAAGACCTGTTGCAGGCTCCCATGAGACAGAAAATGGTACTGCGGAAAATGACTTCTCCGGTGTTGCACAGATGCCGGATAGATCGGAATATTTTTACAAGACATCTTCCTACGGATCCGATACCTTATCTGTCAAAATCCGAAAAACGGCAAAATCTGGCGGGGAAAAGCTGCCTGCGGACACGACCTGGTTTGAGTATACTTCTTTCAGTGAAGGAGAAAAACCTACTGAGGAGTCCATTGGGATTTCATTAGATGAAGCAAAAAAAATGGTACAGGAAAAAGTAGATAAAATGGGGATTACAGATCTGCAGTTTTCAGACTGGAGTTATGCATTGTGCAATAGTCTTGAAGAGGATAATAGTTTAAGTAATCTTGGAAGCGGATATGCGATTTATTACACACGTACTATAAACGGTATTCCGATTACTCAGACAATGGCAGATGGCGGTGCTTTGGAAGATATGGACAGCACTATGGAGACCTGGTCTTATGAAAGTCTTTATTTCTTTGTCGATAAAGATGGAATTGAAAGCATGTCTTATTCAAACCCTTATACCATAGGAGAGACAAAAACAGAAAATTTAAACCTTCTTCCATTTTCTGAGATTATGAAAACATATGAAAAAATGATGGTAGTAACCAATGCAGATAATATAGAATATGAAAAATCAAGAGTTTATGACATTGACCGGATTGTTCTGGGCTATGCCAGAATTTATGAACCATCCACAGATCCGCATACAGGTCTTCTGGTTCCCGTTTGGGATTTCTTTGGAAGCAGAAAAGTGGAAGGTGACTATGATGGGAATAGTTACTCGGACATCACAGACTATCCAAGCTGGAGCTTCCTTACCATTAACGCCGTGGATGGCAGTATTATAGACAGGGATCTGGGCTACTGATATGAAGCAGGTACTTGGAATTGTACATTACAATTTCTTTGGCTATTTTCGAAATCCAAAAGTCATTTTTACCTTCCTTCTGGAATTTGTACTTAGCTTTCTTCTCACTGGAAGAATCATGGTTGTTATGGAAAACTATGATACACCGGTACAGGCCGTAGAGCCATTTCTTTGGACCTTTGGGGATGGAACAGCAGTACTGCTCAGTTCTCTTCTGTTGCTTCTGCTGTTCTCAGACCTGCCAAAGATGACACCAGTTACTCCATATCAGTTAATTCGAACAACAAAGAAAAAATGGCTTTTGGGACAGTTTATTTATATTATTCTTGTGACTGCTCTTTATACAGTATTGATGCTGCTATTTACATCTGTACTGTGTATGAAGGACAGTTATCCGGGCAACCTGTGGAGCGAGACTGCTGCCATGCTCGGATATTCTGAACTGGGGAAAAACTTGCAGGTCCCCTCTACAGTAAGAGTCATGGAGAGTATCTCTCCGTATGGCTGTATGCTGCAGGTTTTTCTCCTGTTATTCTGCTATTCCCTGACACTTGGTTTTGTGATCCTTGTTGGAAATCTTTATAAAGGAAAAACAAAAGGCATGGTGTTTGGACTACTTTATAGTGTATTTGGATTTTTACTGGAACCCAGTGTGGTAGCCGCAATTTTGCATAAGGAAAAATATGAAATGTATCAAGTGAATGTACTGATCTGCTGGATCAGTCCTTTGAACCAGGCTGTATATGGAAAACATAACTTTGGCTATGATCTATTACTTCCGACCATCTGGCAGTCCTGTATGTTCTTCGCAGGTATTTTATTTGTTCTTATGGTTCTGGCACTTCGCAGGATGAAAAAATATCCCTTTGAATTTCTGGGAGAAAAAACATAATCAGAAGGGGAAATATCTATGCGGGTAGAAACAAAACGTATGCTTCTTGGCAGGAGTTTCCTGGCGGCATGGCTGATTGCCTGCTTTTCTATCGCAGCAGGTCAGACTTATCCAAGTTTGAAAAAAGCATTAACATGTGGAACTTTTATCAGCCTGCTGGATGGTTCATTGAAAAGTCAGATGGTATCTTTTGCCATCCCTGTAGCTGCGGTACTGCCGTGGAGTGATTCTTTTTTACAGGAGTATAAAAGTGGATTTTTAAAAGCTGCATTTCCCAGGACAAACCGCAGGCTATATGTGGAAGGAAAAGTCTTTTCTGTTATGACATCTGGATTTTTAGTCTGGATATTTGCTATAAGCACCATACTTCTTGTTAATTTTGTTATATTTTATCCTATGGAAATAAAAGGCAGCTTTCCAAAGGAACAGTTTCTGGAGCTGCTTATGAAAGCTCTTAGGATGGGACTGATCGGAAGTATTCTAAGCACTTTTGGTGGAATCTGTGGTACCTTATGGAATTCAGCTTATATGGCATATGGGATTCCTTTTGTCAGCTATTATTTTGGAATTATACTTCATGAACGCTATTTCAAAGACCAGATCTGGTTTTACCCAGTGGAATGGATTCTGGCAGATGGAAACTGGGGAACGGATAAAGCGGGACTGTGGTTATTTCTGCTATTATTTTTATTGGTGTTAATGGGAATTTTTGGAGGTGTTTTAAATGGAAAAGTGGAAGAAATCTGAATTTCAAAATACCTGTGTGAAAATAGAACACGTAACCAAAAGGTTCGGGGAAGATCTGGTATTAAAAGAAGTAAATCTTACCTTAAAGGTGGGACAGGTTTACGGCGTTGTAGGAAATAATGGCTCTGGCAAAACAGTACTTATGAAATGTATCTGCGGATTCCTTCCTGTTACCACAGGCACCATCCGTGTTTTCGGAAAAGAAATCGGTCGTGATGTAGATTTTCCAGAAAGCCTTGGTGTCATCATTGAGACGCCTGGCTTTCTTACCCAGTATACAGGTGTAAAGAACCTGGAAATACTGGCAGATATGAAAAGAATGATTTCAAAGGCAGATATCCGCCTGATCCTAAAAAAAGTAGGACTGGATCCGGATATGAAAAAGCCGGTTGGAAAGTACTCTCTTGGAATGCGGCAACGCCTTGGAATTGCACAGGCCATTATGGAAGATCCTCGCTTCCTGATTCTGGATGAACCATTTAACGGTCTGGATAAACACGGCGTGGCAGAGATCAGGGAACTTTTGCTTGATTTAAAGGCAGCTGGAAAAACCATTTTATTGGCAAGCCATAATGATGAGGATATCCGGATTTTATGTGATCACGTATATGAGATGGATGGCGGAGTTTTAAGAGAAAGGACAGCCTGAAAATGGGAAAAAAATTTGTGAAAACCACATTCGCAATATTAAGTTTCATGATGCTTCTGCCGACATCTGTTTTTGCAGAAGATGCAGGGAATATGGAAGCTGCTTTTGTGGGAGAGTCTGTTCTGGAAGCAGATCAGTCAGCTTCTTATAGTGATGCAGACAGTACATTGCCTTTTGAAGAGGAAAAAAACAATCCTACAGATGAGAAGATTCCGGAAACTGAGGAACAGACTCCTGAAAAAACGGATTCGGAAAATCAAAATTCTGACCTGGATGGATTTATATCAGGAGACGCTTCTGCTGAGGACGAAAAGAAGACAATCCATGTCATAATAGAAAATGGAAATACTGATACAGATAATGGAACACAGATTACAGATCCTGTTATAGATAGTGGGGATTATTCTGCTGGAGAGTATAGTGGAGGCGGTTCTTCTGCCAGCTTGTCTGGTGAGAAAATACTACATAAACCGCAGGTTCTTTTAGAGGATAACAATCTTTCCGGACAAAATCTAAAAGCAGGCTCTGTCACAGAAATGTCACTGACATTCCGGAATAAAAGCCGTAGCCAGAATGTATTTGGTCTAAAGATTTCTATTTCTGCGGATACAAAGGGAATTGAATTTGAGAGAAACTCTTTTTATGTTCAGAGACTGACTCCAGGAGAAGCAATTACCCTGAAGCAAAAGGTCACTATAGCAGAGGACTGTACTCCAGGTCAGGCAACAGTTTCTTTTTCTCTGGATTACGAAGATTCAAAAGCGACGGGAGCGACAGGTACAGAAACGCTGTCCTTTCAGATCACTCAGCCGGCGCGTGCAAAACTGGAAGCTTCTGATATTCCTTCCGTTTTATATACCATGGATACGGTAGAAATTCCGGTGAAAGCAATGAATCTTGGAAGGGATAAGATATATAATGCAAGTGTCCGGCTGGAAGCAGACGGATTGAACCCAAAAGAGTCCGCTTTTTTAGGAACATTAGAAGCTGGAACCGCAGTACAGGGAAGTCTCCGTGTGTATGTAAAAGGAAAATCAGAAGAAGATGACGGTTCTTTTCCTGGCAGGATTACCGGAAAACTGATTCTTACTTATGAGGATGCAGCCGGCAATTCCTATGAGGAAAGTACAGAGTTTGAGTCTGAGATTAAAGAAGCTAAAATCCAGTCTTTAAAAATAGAGGATGACCAGGAAGAAACAAACAACTGGTGGTATTCCGTTATTGCAGTTATTGCAGTACTGCTTGTTTCTGTGATTCTACTTCTTTTGGGTAAGCTTCATAAGAAAAACATACTTCTGGAAGAAACCAGAAAGGTGGATGCCCATTGAAAAAGAATAGAATAGATAGTTTTACCTGTTTTGTAGGTTTTCTTCTGATATTGGCATTATTTTTCTCTATAAAGCTTTTTGCAGGAATACAGGATGGGAAAAAACAATACTTGGCACTGGTTTCCCTTGGAGACCTTACTTATGATGATGATTTTTTGAAAAAGGCAAAAAAAATAGAAGGGATAAAAGAGATATGGCCCGTTGTGGAAATTCCAGTAACCATCAAGATTGAAGATTATACGGAAACAGCCACCTTTTTAGGAATAGATCTGAATGCGTTTGGAGAAAATCCAGAGCAGAATGATTTAGGAAATACACCGGTGTTGTTGCTTGGAAGTAAAGCATTGCAAAACATGAAAGACTCAAATAATCATTCCATTTCAAAAAAACAACAGGAAAAATTCCTGCAAATGGGAGAAAATCTAACCATTTCTTATGCACTTGCTGGAAATACAAAAGAGCTTTCTGGCGCGGCAGATCATCTGGTATCCTTGACTGGGCACGAAGAAAATGAACAGCAAACTGTTTATCTTCCATGTAAAGTAACTGCCGTAACGGAAAATGAAGATATCTATATTCCTTTATCACAGGCGCAGGAGCTTTGCAGTGAGATGGGTGAGCCGCTTAAAATTACAAAAATTTATTTGAAAGTGAATGGAAAAATGAATCTGGAGAAGGCAAAAAAATTATTTGAATAAGGTATTCTTGCAAAATTAATTTGTATCAATCTCTGGTATTCATTTGACTAACTATTGTATTTTGTGCATGTTTTATGTAATTTTATCCATGTACTTATTTAAAAGAAAAGTATATACTTTATTCTTGTAAATAAAAGTATTTTATTCCCCTAAGGCTTGCTCCATTGTCTGCATGACAGGCAATGGAGGCCTTCTTCCAACGTATTAATCATAATAAATTGGTATTTTTGTAAATTGTACCATATAATGGAAAACTGTTAGATTGTGATCTTTTAGATACAATTTAGCAGTTTTTTATATGATGGAAATCCAATACAAAAAACCACTTTTTCATGCTATACTTCATTTATGAATTATAGCAAGAGCAACACCAATAAAAAGGTCTGGGCAGGTTTCCGTTTTGGGAAAGAATGTAATTTATAGTAAATGAGTAGAAATTGCGATTGTTTTTTGGTACAATATATTGATTAGTAGTGAAATAGCTGGCGGGATTTATGCGTAAGAGTGAAACTTTTATCCTGCCTTAGCCGAAGATATCCCAGACTTTGTTCGGGAAAAGGGTGTGAATATATGGTAAAAATTATTTCAGACAGTACCTGCGACCTTTCACAGGAATTATTGCGAAAATATGAGATTGACATTCTTCCGCTTCATATTCTTCTGGGTGATAAAGAATATGAAGATGGAAAAAACATTACTCCGGATCAGATCTATGCCTGGTCTGATGCAAACAAGACAACACCTAAAACTTCTGCACCTGCCCTGGCAGATGCCATGGAGCTTTTTCGCCCCTATGCAGAGGCTGGAAGGGAAATTGTCTGCTTTTCTATTTCAGCAGGTATGTCCACTTCTGGAAATGTGATGCGCCTTGCTGCTGAAGAACTGGGGGCTTCTGACCGAATAAAAGTAATCGATTCTGCAAACCTTTCTACCGGTATCGGCCTTCTTGTAGTAGAAGCTGCAATTATGGCAAAGAATAACCGGACAGCTTCCCAGATTGTTTCTGAGATAGAGAAGTTAAAACCAAATGTGAGAGCAAGCTTTGTGGTAGATACCCTTACTTATTTATACCGTGGCGGACGCTGCAATGCAGTAGCGGTTATGGCCGGAGGTGTTTTAAAACTGCATCCCAGGATTGTAGTGGAGGATGGTGCAATGAATGCATCTAAGAAATACCGTGGAAAAATTGCTTCTGTTGTCATGAACTATGTAAAAGATATGGAAAAAGATTTAAAAAAAGCGAGACCTGAACGCGTATTTATAACACATTCTGGCTGTGAACAGGAAACTGTAGAAAAAGTGAGGGCTTATCTGAAAGAACTTGACATTTTTGATGAGATACTGGAAACCAGGGCTGGCGGTGTTGTATCAAGTCATTGCGGACCTGGTACGCTAGGTGTTTTGTATATTGCAAAATAAAGAATGCATTGCGATATCTGCTATATGCTTCATTACTATAAACCCGCAGTAACACGAATATATTTCGTATTTACAGAAGCACTGGAAGAAAATGGTATTCTGACTCAGAAATAATAAAAAACAGGACAGCAAAGGAGAACAAGCCTATGCCAACATTAACAATCATTATATCACTCATTATTTTAGCCGTTTACATTTTCTTACTGGTTGCTAATAAAAGTAATCCAAAAACAAATGGAATGCTGATGGTTGTACAGGGAGCTTTATGGACTGTGATCGCAGTAAGCAACTGGGCTGAGAATACGGTTGTAAACCGGAGTTGTTACATTATAGTAATTGTTTTATCGTTTATCTGTGGAATCCGGGAGCTTATTAAGCAGCATTAAAAAATGAGAATGGCTAAAACTGTTCCTTTAGGTGGAGATGTTAAAAATGATTCATGATTTAATGTACATTGAACTTAAAACGGGATATTCAGATGATGGTCCGGCATGGATCGGATATGTGAAAACTTCAAAGAGTAAGAAAACAATCTATTTTAATAACCATGCCTTTCAAAAATATAATGGCAATTATTCCAATTATATAGATATTGAGAATGGCGACGAATATTGGATTTCCGGGTTGAAGAAGAAAGAGAGTAATCGTCATTGGGATGGACATGGAAAAATCATGATCGACCGCAGAGCTGTTAATGAATATCTGTCTCTGATTGGAGAAAGGGAGCTACCGCTAAATTTGTTTGAAGTGACTGATATGGAAGATAGCTTCCCCATTGAAAGAGTAAATAGAGTATTGAACCAGAAGATTACAAGTACTGATAATTTTGAATAACCATAAGGGAACACTTCAGCTGACAAAAGGGAATGTCTAATGAGCTGTTCTCTTTTTGTTATGCTATGACTCAAAAAAATATAATTTTTTTGAGACGTCCGTCAAAAAAAGCCGACTTTATAATTGAGAACATTTTTGAGGAGGTGAACATCATAGACGATAAAAAAATAATAGAACTCTACTTTGAAAGGAATCAACAGGCAATTAAGAAAACAGATATAGAATATGGAAAGCTCTGTCACAAAATTGCCTATAATGTCCTGAATAACCGCCAGGATTCGGAAGAGTGTGTAAATGACACCTATTTAGGAGTATGGAACAGAATCCCACCTGCAAGGCCAGGCAATTTTAAATCTTATATTTCCACAATCGTCAGAAATATTTCCATCGATAAATTTAGAAAACTAAAAGCCCAAAAACGATCAGCCAATATGGTTATGGCATTGGATGAACTTGCAGATGTACTGCCGGATGAAAGGTATGCTCCGGGCAGGAATGATGAAGAGATTGGAAAATCGATCAGTATTTTTCTTTACAAACAAAAAGAAGAGATCCGGAGAGTGTTTCTTCTAAAATATTTTTATTTTGAATCTAACATAGCTATTGCAGAGAGATGTGGTTTTACTGAACGCAAAGCATTAATGTTTTTGCATTCTTTGTTGGTATGGTTGCAAGTTACTATTTGTATTCAAACTATATTGCAGGATTTTTTCCAAGAAGCTATGCGGTGGTTTGGTTTGGATTTACATCTGTTTCTCCATTATTGGCTTTTATCTGCTGGTATACAAAGGGGAAAGGAAAAGTGGCATTTATACTGTCAGCTCTGATTTTGGCAGTGTTGTTCAATATGTGCTTTCTATATGGATTCGGATATTTTAGTGCATGATACCTATTGCCGGATTGTTATTCGTCATGCGTCCTTTGACGCTGCCCGTATGCTGGTGGCAAGGTGGAAACGGGAAATCTCCCTTGAATATTTGACCGAAGAAAAGTTTGTCCCGCTAAGCACCACAGACGAGTATCGCACATCTGCAAAAGCACACGGTATCATCACAAGGGGAGACGACTGCTATCGGAGGTAATCATATGACAAATCAGAGTACAATAGATAAAGAGGTCAAGAAAAAGAGTCGTAAAAAACCGGAAGTTAAGATATATAAAATATCAATACTTGTTCTAAAGAACTAGCACATCTTCTGTAGATTCTGTATCTTTTGATTATCCATCAGTATACTAATTTTAGAGCGAATTATCGTTCTGAAGGAGGTGTTACGATGGATTTAAAAGCGGTTGGTCAGCGAATCAAGGCTGCAAGAGAGGCAAAAAATCTTACACAGGAAGAACTGGCAGCGCTGGTAAATTTAAGTACAACACATGTCAGTGTGATAGAGAGAGGACTAAAAGTAACAAAATTTGATACCTTTGTAGCGATAGCCAATGCACTTGATATATCGGCAGATGCACTGCTGATTGATGTCGTGACACATTCTGTCACAGGTGTTACCAATGAATTGTCTGAAATGATAGAAAAATTACCAAAGAACGAACAGAAAAGAATTTTAAATGCAGTCAGAGCTTTTGTAGGCTAATAGAATTAACTGCAAAATTGAAGGGCATAAAGCTCTTCTTTTTTTTATGGATTCATTTGTAAAACATGTCTTTTTTCGCAATCAAAACCATGATATTATAGTTCTAAAGAACTATATATAATTCTTAAAAATAGATATAGGCAAAATGCAGGATTTGAAGATGTTAATCTGTCTGTGCAGAAAGAACGAAAGAAAGTAACACTTAAAAGAGACAAATCGGTATTGAAAGAAGTAACAGATTATGCAGTAGGACAGTTAGAAGGGAATGAATGGAAATATGAAGAGAAGTATCATTGCAGTGATCTCAGGAGCAGTGATCTTGATAATTGCGGCAAAAAGTATTTATATGAAATCTGAATCCGGTCATAAGAAAGGTGAACCGGATGTAGTTGGAACATTTTCCATAAATCGTGATGAAAATATAACTGTGGTCGCTAACCGGGAAAATATTGAAGATAGAGAAGCGTTTGCAAGAGAACTATTGCAGATGTACAAGGATGATTCTTTTCATTCGACAAAATTCTCAACAGACCATGGATATGCGACGAGCCTTGATATGTACATTTATTTATGGAAAGAGGATATTGAAGAAGGAGAGTCGGTAATGACAGCCGAATATAGGCCTATAGAATACGGAAAGGACTATGACGTTGTCAATAATCCTGATAAATTTCAACTATATATAGATGGAGAAGAGATTGAGTAAGAATTTCCTGTGGGCAAACCTTTTATCATATTTTTTAAAGAAAGATTAAAGAATAACAATACAAGCCTTTGGATAGCTGACACCACGCTGCCCGCAGGAGAAAATCTGCGGGCGTTTTTCTATTTATATGATTTTCCATTAAATCTCAATTTTGGAAAGAAGATGACTATCTTAAAGCCCTTTCCCCATTGGGAAGCAGCTTCCAGACGAAGGTTTAGATCGTCAGCCATCTTCTTAACCAGGTAAAGCCCTATACCGGTGGCTTTCTTTCTGCTGTCAGTAAAATCCCCGGTAAAGCCCTTCTGAAAAATATACGGCAGATCATATTTTTTTACACCGATGCCGTTATCCTCAACTGAAAGGACATCTGCGGTCTCCGAATGTATCATAGAGATCGTTAGCATGGGACTATCGCTGCTATATTTTATGGCATTGCTCACGATCTGTCCCAACATAAACTGAAGCCCTCTACGGTCTGTATAGACTGTTTCAGATTGCAGTTTATTGAGAATTACAAACTGCTTTTCTTCCAGAAGTGGGGCATAGTCCTCCAGAACTTCCCCCAAGCAGTCATTCAAATTGATATCCTCAAACTGATAATCCTTTGTACTGCTCTTTAACCGGGCATAGTATAACATTTGAGTGACATCCTCCTGAAGCTGACTGCGGACATAATCCAGCTTTGCTTGCAGGGGAGGAGATATTTCGTCGCTCCGATTATCCAGGAGCATAGTCAACAGCGATAGGGGCGTTTTCGCTTCATGTGCCCAGCCCTCCACATATTCTTCATAGTCCTGTAGGGCATCTGCCATACTGTTACTCTCAGTTTTGTGTTCCTGTAAAACGGATGCCAGAAGCTGGATAGATTCTCCTTCTTCCCGGCTGATGGCACTGAGCAGCCGTTCCCTGTTGCAGATGGTAGGATCACTGAGGAAATCCCGGAACAGCTCTCGGCGGGTGGTCTCCCGCTTGTTTAGCACAAACAGGATCGCTGAAAACAGAAGGATGCTTGTCAGAACCACTAACCCAATCAAGGTCTGAAATGCCTGAATGTCAGAAATCCAAAGAATGATAGAACAAAAGCAATCCACACCCAGCAGCAACAGCAGCCAAGGGTAGTACCGTTCTATTATGCGCCAAAACTGCTTCATGGAGATACCTCCGCTTCCAAACGATAGCCCATCCCACGAACCGCAACGATTCGTTGCTTCATCTCCAGACCGGACATCGTCTTTTTCAACCGGGTCAGGTTAACCTGCAAGGCATTTTCGTCTATGTATTCTGTGGTTCCCCATAGTGCTAAGCAAAGCTGCTCCGTCGTGACCAGAGCATCACCACTGGCCAAAAGAGCAACCAACAGTTTTCCCTGATTTTTGGGAAGCACCACAGAGGTGTTATGAATATAAAGTGTGTAAGTCTGCTGGTCCAACAGGAAATCCAATCCCTCTATGAGGTTGGTACGGCCTTCATACCTTTTGAGAATATTGGATACCCTGGCAAGAAGCCGGTCTTTTCTGCACGGCTTCGTCAAATATTCATCTGCACCCAACTGGAACGCTTGCAGTTCATCCTTTACCTGGTCTCTGGAAGTCAGCACCAGGACGGGGATAGCGGTTTTATTCTTTAGCTCCTGGCAGATTTGAAAGCCACTGATTTCCGGCAAATTCAGGTCTAAGATCACAAGGTCAGGACGGAGGGCTGCCAAGAGCCGAGCGGCATCTTCAAACTCGGTGATTGCCTCCACAAGATACCCGTCCTTTTGGAGCATATTGCAGAGCTCTTCCCGCATATAGACTTCATCTTCCACAACAGCAATTCTTTTCACGACAGCACCTCCTTCCAAATTATTCTTCTCTCTGTGGCTGCATCAGTGTCAGCAAATACCGATCACTGGAGCGCTTGACCACACTCATATAAACACATTCTATCACACAAAGTAGCAAAATCATAGCAGCAGATACAGGTAGCATTTCAGACACTGTCCCACGGGTTCGTGACGAGAGTATCCCTGTAAACAACGCTCTGACTCCAAACAGACTGCTGACAGCTGCAACCAATACAGGAAGTCCCATAAACCACGAAATCTGCTTTCTGGCGGACTGGCAAAGGCTTTCGTAAGTGGCTCCCAAGCGGATCAGGGTCTGGTATCTACGCCCGGTTTTCTGCTGGCTCATCAGGAACTGAACACCCACAATGGTGTTGGCAACCACCAGGAACACAATCGCCAGATAGAGGGTAATATAGATGGATGCTACGGTGTAGAAAAGCTGGCGGCCCATATTCTGAAGATAGCTTTCATATTCAAGGCCAGTTTCGTTCAGCTTCTCGCTCAAATTTAAATATGCAGTCATAAGGCTATTTCCTTCCATAGCCTGCTTACTGAGTACCGCATTCACATACGTATCATACATTCCTTGGGTATGATAGAGGAAGGCTTCATCTGGAAGAATCAATGCAAAGGACAAAGTAATAGAACGGTCCGCGACCAAATTCACAGACTGAACCTCTCCTGTAAGATGAATCGGACTGCCAACCAGTTCCGTTTCAGGATGTTCAGTAAGTATGCCGTTCAGCATTGCGGTGCGATTTACAGTAGTGAAGTCGGAACCTATATAAACAGCGGCTTCATCCTCACTTAATTTAATGACAGGTTTGCCGGACAATTCCAGTAAACGATTATAGTCTGACAGACAAATTAGATACGGATCTGTGGCATAACCAAGAGTGTTCAAAAGGACATCCCGATCTTCCGACTGGGGCAGGCTCCGAAGAGATTCCATAACAGCATCCATGCTGTAGGCATTCTCGTAATCTTCTGTGGTGCGAATATGCCCAACCTTCATTTCAAAAAGCTCAGAAAACTGATTTTCCAAACCGTTTTCGTTCAGGGTTTTCTGTATATTCAAAAGAACCTGCGCCGAATCTTCAACGGTATAATCTTCAAAGGTATAGTCAATTACATGGTCGGTGGATAGATTGTTTGTCCCTGCGATTCCTAAGCCTGCACCAAAGCAACACAGTGCTGCAAGAATCAGCAGAGAGCTGATAGCCATAGAGCTTGACTGATGAATGACATTCTCCTGAATCTGGCGGAAAGTAAATACATGAAGCTGCTTTTTTCCTTTGCCTTTTTTAACAATCAGAGCAATCAGTGCCCGCATTCCGTAGAACAGCAACATCGTACCAGCCGAACCTAACAGTAAAGTCAGTCCCATCATACTTACCTTTGTCCATGCAATTCCTTGAATTGCCATGTAATAAGCCGTTGCCAACATCACACTTGCACATACAGC
Source organism: Blautia faecis (assembly GCF_020554845.1). Classification (GTDB taxonomy): domain Bacteria; phylum Bacillota; class Clostridia; order Lachnospirales; family Lachnospiraceae; genus Blautia_A; species Blautia_A faecis. The sequence goes on from NZ_JAJCIA010000025.1 coordinate 41,419, forward strand.
AGCCAGCCCATAGAAAATAGAAGGCATTTGCTTTTTGGGACGGTTCGCTGGCTGGGATAGCAAAGTACCGATCTCCTGGCGGCTGATCCGTCCACTCAAAATCAGAAGTGCCGTCAGCTTAATTGCCAGAAATCCTGCCAACGTCCATTCAATCGCAGACCAAGATAAAGAAAACTGATGACCGATGATTCCCATGCCTACTAGCTTGGCGATGACAAGACTGACAATTTCTGAAAGCACCACAGCCACAGGTAAACCTATGAGCATGGCAAGAATACTAGTCAGGCAATCTTCCGCCAGAAGCATACCAAACAGTTTATTTCTACGCATCCCCAACATTAGATAAACACCAAACTCATGCCGTCTGCGCTCGAACTGATACTTGCAGGCAAAATAGATCAAAAAGAACAGAATACCGAGGGTCATCCCATAAAACGCAGGAATCAGAAGCAGGAGTTTGTCAACTGCGTCACTCTCCATTTTCTGCAAAAAGAGCATCACATCTTGAGTGGAGATGGAAAGAATCATGTAAAAGGCAACAATAGAAATCACCAGGGAGCTGAAAAACAGACCGTTTTCCTTTCGGCTGCGACGGCTGTTCCGAAGAATGAGATTAGAGAACATTTGCGCCGCCCCCTCCCATTTGCGCCATCACTTTTAGGATGCGCCCGTAGAACTCCTGCTGGGATTCGTCTCCACGTCGTAGCTCATGAAAGATCACGCCATCCTGGATGAACAGGATGCGCTTACAGAAGCTGGCGGCATTGGAATCATGGGTTACCATCAGGATCGTAGCTTGTTCGTCACGATTCAGGCCGGACAGCTTCTCCATAAGACTTCTTGCGTTCTTAGAATCCAGCGCACCCGTCGGTTCATCGGCAAGGATCATTTGGGGATGTAAGATCAGAGCCCTTGCTGCCGCAACACGCTGACGCTGGCCGCCGGACATCTTGGACGGAAACTTATCCAGAACATCAGTGATTTCCAGATAGTTAGTCAACTGCTTCAGCCTCTGGCTGCTTTCTGCTTCGGATACCCCATGCAAGGAAGTCGGAAGCAGGATGTTTTCTCTGCCAGTCAGGTTGTCCAGCAATTCAAAGTTCTGAAATAGATAACCAACTTTTTTGCTACGGTACTCTGCAAGAGTCTTTCCCTTGAGCGATTGCAAAGTATCCCCATCCACCTGAATGCGTCCGCCTGTGGGCTGAATCACAGTTGCAATACAGTTGAGAAGCGTGGATTTACCGGAACCGCTGCTTCCCATAATACCGAGAAACTCTCCCGGCATGACCTGAAAAGTGATTCCGTTCAGGGCTCTCGTCTGGTTTGGCAAAGTCCCATAGACTTTGGTAAGATTTTCAATATTCAAAATTGGGTTCATATGAATACCTCCTATCCATTTTTAAGTAAATGATAGCACAGAAACACAATATATAACACTTACAGTCGCTGTAAGAATTCTGTTCCTGTTTTCAGAACAAGAATGACGCATCAAGGGGGGAGAAGTATATGTTTTGTAAGAACATCGGATGGCAATGAAAAAATATGCCGGCCTGCATGGATGGCATCCTCGGCAATCAGAAGCTCTGTCAGCTTATCCATCGCTTTCCGGTAAGCCTGCTCTGTACCGCTGGCGGTGCTTCCCTCAAACATAACCGCCAGTTCTGATATGATACCCTCAAGTAGGTTTTTATATTTTTATGCCCTACTTGAGGGTATCATATCAGATATTCTGAAAAATTTTATAGGAAGGATCTATTATAAAATTGACATAGGAATGCGGTAGAGTATAATTACAATTGAATACACTGAAAAATGGAGGAATCACATGAAAGCACACAAATATTGGTCGTTAGGAGCATTTATTACCATGATTGGAACTGTTTATACAGGATATAAAGGCTTAAAATCAAGTCACAAATATTTTGCACTAAGCTCTCTGCTTTGTATGATAATGTCTATCTATACAGGACACAAAATGATTTCTGGCAGTAAAAAAACAAGAAAGAAAGCGGAAGCTACAGAAACGGAGGATTAAAAAATGTTGGAAACAGGAACAAAAGCCCCTGATTTTGAACTGCCGGATCAGAACGGAAACATGCATAAATTAAGTGATTATGCCGGAAAGAAAGTAATTTTATATTTTTACCCGAAAGATAATACAGCTGGCTGTACGAAACAGGCATGTGGCTTTTCAGATCGGTATCCTCAGTTTACAGAAAAAGGAGCTGTTATCCTTGGTGTTAGTAAGGATTCAGTAGCTTCTCATAAGAGATTTGAAGAAAAATACGGACTGGCATTTACCTTATTGGCAGATCCGGAGCGCAAAGTGATTGAGGCATATGACGTTTGGAAAGAAAAGAAGAATTATGGAAAAGTCTCTATGGGAGTAGTAAGGACGACCTATCTGATTGATGAGCATGGAATTATCATAAAGGCAAATGATAAAGTGAAAGCAGCAGATGATCCTGAAAATATGCTGAAGGAATTGGCGTGATGAAGATTATATTATCACCGGCAAAAAAGATGGTTACGGATACGGACAGCATAGCACCCGTAGGAATGCCGGATTTTCTTGATAAGACAACGAAGATACTGAGTTGGATGAAGAGCCTGGAAAAAGAGGAACTGAAAGCAATCTGGAAATGTAATGACAAGATTGCCAGGCAGAACTTTGACAGATTAGAAAATATGGATCTTTATCACATGCTTACTCCAGCTATTTTGTCTTATGAAGGAATTGCATTCCAGTATATGGCACCAGCAGTGTTTGAAGACGGACAGTTTGAGTATATCCAAAAGCATCTGAGAATTTTATCCGCATTTTATGGAAACTTAAAGCCACTGGACGGTGTGAAACCATATCGCCTGGAAATGCAGGCAAAGGTTACAATAGGAAATACCCGAAATTTATATGACTATTGGGGAGATCTGCTATATCAGTCCGTTATTGATGACAGCCGGATCATTATTAATCTGGCATCAAAAGAATATTCGAAATGCATAGAAAAATATCTGTCACCAAAAGATACGTATATAACGATTACATTTTGTGAATTATCCGGAGAAAAGCTGGTAACAAAAGGTACTTATGCAAAAATGGCCCGCGGCGAAATGGTCAGATTTATGGCAGAAAGAGGGATTGAAAATCCAGCTGATATACAAGAATTTAACAGACTGGGCTATAGGTTTAGAGAAGACTTGTCATCAGAGAAGGAATATATTTTTGAACGGTTGTCTGCACTGTAGTGTGGTATTGCATACTAATAAAACTACATAAAATCATAGCAGAATAATAAAACTGTAATCAGGCATTTTGAGAGAGGAAGCACTGATTGTTTTGAAAGAATACTTTGCTACTCACAAGAAAGGCTGATATACCTCCAGTTTGCAGAAAAAAATGCTGGACCGGAGAGTAAAAAATACGATAATTTATATAAATGGCCTATCATAAACCTAAAGCTGAAAAGAAGGATTGATAATTTTGAATGACCATAAAGCAACTTTTGATGTTGAAAGTAACTTTGAATATCGTAGACATACAATGTCTGGTTGAAAATTCGTGGATTCTCATTTTATGTCGTGGTAATTTTGTTACATATTGGTAAACTGTAAGTGGAAGAGAGGTAGAGACATGGACACAAAAAAGATCGGAGCTTTTTTAAAGCAATGTCGTAAGGAAAAGAATCTGACACAAGAGCAGCTTGCTGAGAAATTCAGAGTGTCTGCAAGAACAGTTTCCAGATGGGAAACAGGAACAAATATGCCAGATCTTAGCATACTTGTTGAGCTTGCTGAATATTACGATGTTGAAATGAGAGAGCTCCTGGATGGAGAAAGGAGCCAGGCTATGAATAAAGAGATGAGAGAAACTTTGGACAAAGTTGCAATGTATGAAGAATGGACAAAACGAAAAGCACTACAGGCTGGAAATCTTGCCTTTGCATCAATGTTTGTGATTGGTGTAATGGCAATTATTATTCAAATGTTATTGACAATAAATATTCGTTTTATTTTAGGAGAGACAGTAAGTGTTTTAGCCGGAGGAATCCTGTATGCAACTATTATGATATACAATGGAATATGGGATAAATGTTTGCCCCAAAATACTACTGTATGGAGGGATTTTCTTACCAGCGTATTATGTTCAGGAATTTTTGCTTTCCTCTATGGCGTATGCTTGTTAAGAATGGGAGCTACAGAAACACAGATAACACGATTAGCTTTTGAATTTTGGATCGGTATTACTATTGTCGCATTTATTATTCTTAGAATTCTGACATTTATCAATCGGAAAAAGAAACAAAATCCAACAAATACTCAAAATATAAAAGAAATTTCACCATTATCTAAGATGGAATATATCAAGATTTACAATGCACAAAATATAATAGAAACGGAACAACTCATGGAAATGTTAAGACAAAATGGAATAATGGCTTTTTCACAGGAGGCAAGTGCGAATGTTGCGATGCATGGGGCACCTGGCTTTGGAATATATGGAATGGATATATTCGTAAAAACTGATGATGCAGAAAATGCAGTAGAGCTGATTAAGGAGATTCGAAATCAAGAAAAGCAGTAGAAAATTGGTATTCTTGATAAAAAAAATTTGGATTCAGATGACAAAAAGAGAATGGCTAAAGCTGTTCTCTTTTTTCTATGCTATAATTCAAAAAAATATAAATTTTTTGAGACGCCCATCAAAAAAAGCCGACTTTATAATTGAGAACATTTTTGAGGAGGGGAATATCATAGACGATAAAAAAATCATAGAACTCTATTTTGAAAGAAACGAGCAGGCAATTAAGGAAACAGATATAAAATATGGAAAACTTTGTCATAAAATTGCCTATAATATCCTAAATAACCTCCAGGATTCGGAAGAGTGTGTGAATGACACATATTTAGGAGTGTGGAACAAAATTCCACCTACAAGGCCGGATAACTTTAAGGCTTATATTTCCAAAATTGTCAGAAGTATTTCCATAGATAAATTTAGAAAACAAAAAGCTAAAAAACGATCCGCTGATATGGTTATGGCATTGGATGAACTTGCAGATATACTGCCAGATGAAAGGTATGCTCCGAGCAGGAATGACGAAGAGATTGGAAAATCAATCAGTATTTTTCTTAATAAACAAAAAGAAGTGGTCCGGAGAGTGTTTCTTCTAAAATATTTTTATTTTGAATCTAACATAGCTATTGCAGAGAGATGTGGTTTTACTGAACGCAAAGTAACACATATGCTGGCTCACACCAGAGCCCAATTAAAAGAATATCTGATCAAGGAGGAAATCTATCTATGAACATACCCAAAATTGCAGATGCCATTGGTTATATTGATAATGAGCTTATCACTGCTACACTGGAAGCACCGCCAAAGAAAAGGCATAATCCTGTAATGAAATGGATGACGGCTGCGGCTTGTCTTACCCTATTTGTAATCGCAGGTATTTTGATTCCGCATCTTTTAAAGAATGACGCAACAGCTGAAAGCAAATATAAATATCATGTTTCTAAAACAGAACGAGCCATAGAATGGCCATGGAAATACAAGACTGCAGCTGAAAAGTATCCTGCTATTAAGTTTAATGGAAAACAGTTTACCGTAAAAAGCCAGAATCCAATCCACACAGATGCACTAGGGGATGAGATTGGCTCCTGTATAGCAGAAGGCCTTGATCCTGATACCGAAAAAAAATATACGGAAACATTTGAGGTGCGGAAGATTCATGGAATATCAGAAGAACTGATGATTGCTGCAGGGAATGAAGACGGATTTTATGTTTATGCAGCTGATGAAAGCACTGCTCCAGATACTTTAGGGAAGTTGCTGGAACTGTATGGTCTTTCTCAAAATATAGAGTTAAACTACGTGACAAAATGTGAAAATTATGAGGAAAAAGAGGAACTTTTGCTGGATAATGATGATGAGATCTGGCAGATCCTTGCGGGCCGCAGTGATGCAAAACTTGATAATACAAGTGATTTCTTTGAAAGAGAGAACCGTATTTATCTCGCTTTCACTGCAACCTCGGAAACGCTGGGTGTTTATAACCGGGTGATCTACATTTCTGAAGACGGCTATTTCGCAACCAATATTTTAGACTATGAATACAGCTATTTCATTGGAAAAGAAGCAGCAGGACAAATCAGCAGTTATGTACAAAAGCATTCCACGGAAACAAAATCCAGCAGCAGTGTGCCAACCATATCCGGAACTGTTACGGAAATTGGAGATGGATATATGATAGTTGATGATACAGTTTTATGCCGGAAACCAAAAGCCGGAAAAAAATATAAGATATATACAGATGATATAAGGGTAAGAAGATGGATTGAAAGCGGGGAAATCAAGACAGGAGATCTTGTAGCGGTTGAATATGAAGGGAAAATTTCCAGCAACTGCGAGGTAACGGGAGCATATTCCATATTACAGGAACGCTTGAAGAAGATGATATTCTAACTCAGGAATAATAAAAACAGGAAAAGGAAGGGTACTGGTTTGAATGCGAAACGAATTTATTGGATAAAGATTGCCCCTGTTGTTTTATTGGCAGGCGCTGCTTACTGGCTCCTGGGTTCTGATTTTTTTACATTTCTAACCTGGTGGGAGATGCTGTTTCTGTTAGGACTGGTATTTATGCCGGTAACATCTCGGATGTTTCAGGGATTTGATGATAATGGCTGGATGTTTTCCAAGGTACTGGCGGTTGCGGTTTGCGGATATGTTCAATGGTTGCTGGCTTGTCTGAAAATCACCCCATTTACAGGAATCACCTGTGTGATTCTCACCATTAGCTGCTGCCTGGGTAGTCTTTTATATGGAATCAAATGTAAGAACAGGCTCCCGGATTCACTTCCCTGGAAACAGGCAACCCTGGTCTACCGGGAAGAGATCCTGTTTTTCATTGTGTTCTTTTTCTGGACGTATCTGGCGGGCTTCCATCCGGCAGCCCATGGGACGGAAAAATATATGGATTTTGGTTTCATGCAGGCCATGATGAGAAGTACCACTTTACCAGCCCAGGATATGTGGTATGCCGGAAAGCCTTTTAATTATTATTATGGCGGACAGTATCTTGCCGTATTCCTTACCAAACTGACCGGAACAAATGTAGAGATCACTTATAATCTGATGAGGACTATGGTTGCAGCTTTTGCCTTTCTTCTTCCTTTTAGTCTGGTGCGTCAGATGCTGAAGGATAAATTAAGGACTGGGAGAAAATGGGCTTTATATTTTGGCGGCATCCTGGCAGGAATGGCAGTATCCATGAGCGGAAATCTCCACTATATTATTTATGGGATCCTCCTCCGGCTGCTGAAAATAAAAACAGATTACTGGTTTCCAAGCTCTACCCGCTATATCGGCTTTGATCCGGCTGTGACCGGGGATGAGACGATCCATGAGTTTCCATCCTATTCTTTTGTACTGGGAGATCTTCATGCCCATGTGATCAATGTCTTTCTGGTCCTGACGGTACTTGGGATCCTTTATTCCTGGATGAAGATAAACTCAGGAAAAAGCTGGAGTCAGAGAGAAATTGGACTTCTTGGGCTGCTTCTGGGAATGTTCCTTTTTTCCAATACATGGGATTTTATGATCTACTACGTTGTGATCTGCGGAACATTGCTCTTTGGAAATCTGAAACGTTATTCTGCTGGTTCTTTTATAAGCCAGGCACTGAAATGGAGTGTGGTACAATGGGTTGAACTGCTGGTAGCTGCATTTCTTGTATCCCTTCCATTTCATATGACTTTTGAAAATGTAATGGTCCAGGGAATTGGAATTGTAAAAATACATACTGCTTTTTACCAGTTCTGTGTATTATGGGCATTCCCGCTTTTGGTCTGCGTACCATTTGTTATCGGGATTCTAAGAAGTATAGGGATGTTTCCAGAGAAAAAATTTCGCAACTTTTTTAACGGTATAAACTATCCAGATCTGTATGGTCTGGTTCTTGTACTTTGTGCTATAGGGCTGATCTTTATTCCCGAGTTTGTTTATGTACGGGACATTTATGAAAAAACAGCCCCAAGAGCTAACACTATGTTCAAGCTCACTTATCAGGCGTATATCATGTTTGGGATTATGATGGCGTATATATTGGTATTCTTTACAGTAAACAGGATAAAAAGATGCAATGGCGCTGACAGTACTGTCATGTGTAAAGGGCTTCTGAGGTGTCCAAGGCTTCAGTCCCTGACAGAGATCATTGCGATCCTTGTTCTGATCTCAACCTGCGGCTACCTGGAAAATGCGATCACCCATTGGTTTACCGGATTCCCGAAAAGAAATGCATATCAGACACTAAATGCAACAAATTATCTGGAAACTGCAATTTCCGATGACGCCGCTGCGATCCGCTGGCTGAATGATAACGTCGAAGGCCAGCCTATCATTCTGGAAGCCAGCGGTGACAGTTACCAGGATTATGATAACCGTGTTTCTGCAATGACAGGACTGCCAACGGTTTTAGGCTGGTATGTGCATGAATGGCTGTGGAGAAATGATCTGGAAGAAGAAAACCAGAGAAAAGAGGACGTACAGACCATATACACTTCAAGCAACGCTGATCAAATAAAATCTTTGATAGAAAAGTATAAGATTTCTTATTTATTCATCGGAAGCTGTGAGTATGAGAAATATGGAGAAATCAATAGCGAACTCTTAGCTTCGATAGGAAAAGTTGTTTTTCGACAGAGTGAGACAACGATAATTGAAGTTTCCAATGGGACGATGACTGAATGACACATATTTAGGAATATGGAACAAAATCCACCTACACAGTCAGTCAATTTTAGGGCTCATGTTGCTAAAGTTGCCAGAAATGATTTCTATAGATACCTCAAGGTATCTAAAAAGCAAAAAAGCGGTCAGCTAAAGTAATTATCGCACTAGATGAATTTACGGGCATATTGCCGAATGAAAAGTATGCTTCTGACAGAAACGATGAAGAGATTAGAAAATTGGTCAGTCTTTTTTTCGGGAACAAAAGGTGAGCCAAAGAATATTCGTTCTAAAATATTTTTATTTCGAATCAAACAGAGACATTGCAGAAAAATATGGTTACACTGAACGTGAAGCAAAAATTTAGGTTGAATTCTAAGTAGCCTTTTTTCTTGTTTACAAAAATTATAGTCTTGCAATCTATATGGGAAGGATTATAATTAAAGTATCCAAAAAATGGGAGAAGGTGACTATATGCGTAGAAGAGAACTTTCAACTATATTAAAAGAATTTGAGCGAGATATGAGAAACATTTTTAAAGATGATTTTCGTATGGTTCGCTTATATGGCTCTTATGCAAGGGGTGATTATAACCAGAATTCAGACATAGATGTAATGGTTTTGGTAAATACTCCTGTGGATAAAATAAACTCATTTTATGATCAGGTTTCAGATTGCGCATTCGAATATCTTATGAAATACAGGGTAGATATTTCACCAGTTATAAAAAATATAGATCATTTTAACTATTGGAAGAATGATCTTCCTTATTATTATAATGTAGAACAGGAGGGGATCGTAGTTAATGGATAATGAAAAACGACAAGCTCTTTCTGTATACCGCATGGAACAAGCGGAAGAAACTCTGACAGCTGCTAAAATGTGCCTGGAATATCATCTATATAAGGACTGTATTAACCGTTCTTATTATGTTGCCTTTTATGCAGTAAAGGCTGTGCTGGCCATTGAAGGAGTAGACTTTAAAAGACATAAAGATGCTGTAGCATATTTTAACAAAACGTACGTAGCATCAGGAAAGGTATCAAGAGAAGTAGGAAAAAGGCTGGGAAGGATTAAAACAGTCCGAGAAGATAGCGATTACAGTGAATTCTACATCGCATCAGCAGAGGATGCTGCTAAACAATATGAGTCTGCTTGCTTTATTTTGGAAGAAATAAAAAAATACCTTCCAACCATGATTTAAGACAAAATTATCTCAATTTATTTATCCGGACGTGTTGCATACAGTATATTTCCAGAATCCCAAAGTATGTTTAGCGAAAAAGAAATTTTTGAAATGTATAGTGTTTCCACTGCACTATACATTTTTTATTTATTGTCCTTTTTCCTTTACACAAAAATACACATAGGAGAAGCAAAACAATGCAAGAAAAAAGAACGTAAGCGATGAATAACCCACCGTTTAGACAGTTTTCTTTTTTCATAAGATAATTCTCTCATGGAGTGGAACTTCTATACATCTTCTATGTGACTTTACTATTCGGACTATTTTACTTCACATCATTAAGGTCCTGTGTAAAAAAACACTCCAAATAATTCTTATAATTAGGGAGTGATTTACTTTGAAAAGACATCCGCGCCGATCTGATGAGGAATGGCTAAATATTATTCATGAGTGCCGTACCAGCGGTCTTTCGGATAAAATCTGGTGCGAAGAGCATCATATCCAGCCAAGCAAGTTTTATTATCATATACGCCGCCTGCGGGCCAAGGCATGTGAAATCACGGAACGGGAGGATACGCTTCCCCAGAAACAGGAAGTTGTTCCGGTTTCTTTCGCAGAGCAGAAATTCTGTATCCCGCCAACCTAAACAGCAGGTGGAGAGGGGATTCATCCTGATACTGTCATCACAATCCGGATGAACGGAATCCAGCCTGATATCTCAAACAGGGCAGCTAGGGAAACGATCGCAAATACATTCTCTGCGCTGCGGGCATTATGTTAGGCGTAAACGGTAGAACCCAAGTACCTTGACAAATATCAGGCCGCTTTTAGCGGCCGTTAATCGTCTGCCTTCTTAGGTTTCCGGATATGTTCTGGCAATGTTTTGGACCAGGGCAAAAGTTCTTCAAGAAAGTCTGTATTCTGATCATCTGTATGCTTTGGAATCTCAGCCAGCAGGTATTCAAAATAGTCAAATGGTTTCAGGTTATTCGCTTTTGCGGTTTCCGCTATGCTGTAAAGGATTGCGGAACTTGTAGCTCCATTGACTGTGTCAATCATCTCCCAGTTCTTTTTTCCAATACAGAAACCACGGATTGCCCGTTCACTGGCATTGTTGTCTATCGGAACATCACCATCATCCAGGAACACCCGAAGATACCATTCCTGATTTAAAGCATAAGTAAATGCTTCCCTTGTTTTTCCGCTTTTGGGAACCTTTGCTTCGTTCTGCTTCAGGTACGCAAAGAAAGCATCCACCAGTGGTTTTACCACCAGCTGACGCTGGGTGAGCCGTTCCTCTGCCGGAATACCGGACAACTTTCCCTCTTCCCGGTAGATGGCTTGTATCTGTTTCATGAATAAATACAGGATGGATTCTTCCCTGTGTGCCTTTGGTATGACTTCCAACGCCTCATGAAATCTCCGCCTGCAGTGAACCCAGCAGCCGGCAATCCTCAGGTCTTCCCGTTCCTTTTCCAGGGTATGGTATACCTGATATCCATCCGTAACACAGATCCCGGTATAATTTTTCAGAAAGTTCCGGGGATGTGAAGCATTCCGTGTCTTCTGGTATTCATAAAGGATGATCTGACGTTCCGGATACATGAAGCCTGACCGGTAGACCCACATATTATGTAACTAGTCACATAATATGTGGATCTATCTGAGTGAAAGCGATGGGCTTCCGGGGATCGTGCTTTACGATTACCGGCCCGGCAGAGGCGGGGAAAACCCGATCGAATTCCTGTCCGGATTCAAAGGGCTGCTGCACTGTGACGGTTATTCCGCATATGGAAGGATTGAAGATGTGGTTCTGGTATGCTGCCTGGCACACTGCCGCAGGAAGTTTTATGAAGCTGTCCCGACAGGACGTCGGAAAAAGCTGAAGCTTCTGGATATCAATTCAGAAGAGGAACTAAAAGAGCCTTCTTCCGGAATGTCAGATGATAACGGCCTTCTTCCGGCAGAAAAAGGAGTAGCTTTCTGCAACCGTCTGTTTTTCCTGGAACGCTGCTATAAGGAACTGCCTGCAGAGGAACGGAAACAGAAACGCCAGGAAAAGGAACCGGAAATATGGAATGAATTCTGGTCATGGCTGGGAAGCCTGAATCCGACAGGCGGAAGCAAACTTGAAAAAGCAGTAAACTATGCCTTCAACCACAAAGAAACACTGATGAACTATCTTCTTGATGGAAGATGTGAGATTTCAAACAACGCAGCGGAACGGAGGGCAAAGTCTTACGCAACAGCGAGGAAAAACTTTCTGTTTCATGATACAGTTGACGGTGCAAATGCAAGCGCAATCGTCATGAGCCTGATTGAAACAGCCAAGGCAAACAACCTGAACATTTATCAATATCTCTATACACTCTTGCTGTATATGCCGGACTATAAAAATGAGCCCGCAGGCATAAAGCAGCTCATGGCTAATTAGATGTAATAAAAGCGGAGAAAGGAAAAGCACAATCCAGACGGAACCGGCGGTGTAGTCAAGAAATATTGTGGAAACGCAAGATTTCTGCTATAATGGGTATAAAACACTTGACGATGGAAAGAAAGGCGGGAAGCCTATGCACATTAGTTATCAGCCACTATGGAACACACTGAAAGAGCGTGGCATGAGGAAAGAGGATTTGCGGCTTGCCGCCGGTCTTACCACAAATATGATTGCCAACATGGGCAAGGGAAAGAATATCAGCATGGAAACGCTGGTTCGCATTTGTGAAGCCTTGAATTGTGGTATTATGAATGTGATTAAATTAGAACAGGACAATATCTAAAGCGATATAATTTTATATTTGATTCGATTTGCACAAAAAATTAAATTTTAATGGTGTATATTTTCTATTGTACCCAATGTAAATAAGTGCTATCATAAAATAAAACAAGTACATTTGAAACATTTTATGATTTGAGAGTGTGCTTGCAGGTTAGTAGCATATTGCCAATAACTGAATACAAAAAATGTAGGTTCTGGTCATTTTAGAAAGACTAACTATTAAAAGTCAAGTCTAAAACGAAGTTTTTTTGAATGAATTGCAGAAATGCACTTCAGATATAGTTGTACTTTGAAAACTGCATGACAAACAGAGTGTCATTGCTGGCACTCTAAAAGGAGATATTTACAGAAAAAAAGTTAAGCTGTTGGCAGATATGCTTTTCTGGATTTCTCCATTGCAAAAATCAATCGCACAAGCTTCTTAGCGGCATGGGATATGGCAACATTATAATGCTTGCCTTCCGAGCGTTTCTTTGCAAGATATTCACCAAAGGATTTATCCCAGTGACAGACGTATTTTGTGGCGTTGTAAAGGGCATACCGGAGGTATCTGGAACCTCGTTTCTCCATATGGGAATAACAGTTATCTAACTGCCCTGATTGATAAGTAGAGGGAGACATTCCTGCGTATGCGAGGATCTTATCTGCAGAATCAAAACGGCAGAAATCTCCAATCTCAGCAATAATCATGGCACCCATCCGGTAACTGATGCCAGGAATGGTAAGAATCGGTGACTGGATTTCTTCATCCATGATCTGTTTGATGGCGGCTTCGATTTCATCAATTTCAGAAGTCAATTCTTGAATGAGTTTAATGGTGTGTTTCAGTTCCAAGGATTTTGTAGGCATATTCGAACCGATTGAGTTTCTGGCAGCTTCACGAAACATGACAGCAGTGTCTTTTCCGTATCTGTTCTTTGAACTTTGGGAGAGCAGATTGATAAGCCGAGTAAGATGTGCAGATGCAACAGCGTGAGCAGATGGAAATTCAGATAACAAAGCGTAAACAGATGCCATATGAAGGGTTGGAACAAGCTTTTCTAATTCTGGGAAAAGGATACAGATAAGCCGTGAGACAGATGTTTTGAGTTTTGCACGTTCCTTTACTTTATCAAAACGATAACGAGTGAGTGACTTTAATTCCTCATTGTGGTAAGATGTGTCTGAGTAGGACTTTAAGTTCACATCAGACATAATCATAGACGCAATCGTGCGGGCATCTACTTTATCCGTTTTCGTCTTTCTAAGGCTAAGACTTTTTCTGTAAAGATTAGTATGTAACGGGTTGATAACGTAGGTTGGCAGACCTTTATCTAAGAGATATCCAAGCAGATTGTAACTATAGTGTCCAGTGGCTTCAAGTCCTACTTTTACTTTGGTTAAATCATCTGATACGGATTGTATTTTCTGAAATAAGGTTTCAAACCCATCCCGGTTGTTAGAGATGGTAAAGGATTTAAATAATACCTCACCGTCTGAGTTAGTAATAAAGCAATCGTGTTTGTCTTTGGCAATATCAATTCCAACGTAAATCATAAAAATCTCCTTTGAGTAAATATTTTGATACTGTTTATAGAACCACTGGTACTCCTTGCGATTGTAACCTCGTTCTAAATAAACCGTCATGCGGTATCTAACTGATTAACAAATATACAAAGGGACTGTGGTTGTAGCCTTTCTGAAACCATCAAGTGGTAGGAGAATCAAAACAATCCACAGTATCTCCAATAGTATAGCATACAGACCTTGGAGAGGGTCTATAAACACTACTACTTTATAATACGAGGAGCATTGTTTATGAAAAAATTTAGTAAAAGATTGTTTACCTCGTTGGTAGCGTTTTGTATGCTTTTTTCTGTGAGTGCGGTTCCTGCTTTTGCAGCGGAAACAACAACGGAAATAACGGATACTCAACAGCCGGTAGTCATTGGAGAATATGACGGATACTTAACCGATGTTATGATTTCCGATGGTGTCACCAAAAGAGCAGTCGCTAATGTTCGTATTAACTCTTATGCAACTTATGATGAGGATGATGGGATTCAAGTTCATGTGAAGTTGTATGTACCGTGGTATGAATCTCCAAAACCGGAGTTCACTGGTATGACTGGTACAGTTAATGTGCTTATGAACAAAAAATCCACCAATACGGCATTTGCAGAATTAGCCGACGGTGAAGAAACAATCGAAACTGATGTGGATACTGGAAGAACAGGTAATAGCGGAGATAAGGGAACGGTTTCTGTTTCTGGTGTTGCTACCGCTAATAATGCCTTGGCAGGCGGTGGAGCTTTCGCTATTTCTTACCCTGTGACACTTCCCTAATTAAATGCAAAACAGTTGTGAATTAAGGTTGGTAATAGGTAAAATGAAACGGTTATTGGCAATATGCGTATGTTTTTTTATGTGTGTAGGCTTATGTTCGTGTGATTCTTCCCAAACTCGGTCGGTATCATCATATAACTGGTCTTTAGAATTTATTACTGATTTAGATGGTAATATGTTATTCTCAGGTTCAGTGCATGATGACATACCAGTATTGGATTTGACATTGAGTTTTGAAGAAAAAAGTTTTATCTTAACAGATAACACTCATAAACAAGAATGGACAGGTACATATTCGCTTGAAAAGATTGACAATTCTTCTTCGAAACTCGGATTAACTTTTGAAAATTTAGAGGAGCCTGTTACAGGCGTATATGGAACAAGAGTTTATTCTGATGATTCAGAAAGCGCAACAATTACATTACAAACTGATGAAAATATCCTGTCTTTTGTTGGAGAAGATTCATAAATAAAAACAGCCGCTGTAGGAACAAAATGATATGCCCCTTGTCAAGTAGACAGGTGAAATATCTAAAGGTAAGCGACAAAAATACCTACATTTCATTTTGGAGTGTAGGTATT